>NZ_JAQTMS010000049.1 GCF_028714215.1 Rhodoferax sp.
TCCAAACCGGCTCGATTACCAACCAAAGACCGGGCTATGCCTGCAAAACGTCCACTTGAGCCCTACCCAGCACCAAAATCAACGCAAATCTGGTCATACAGTGGAGCTGCATGAAATATGCGGGCTAAAGGCCAGACTCGCGATGGAGTTTCGGCTTGATCGCGAGGCCTACACTGAGGCAAAGACACCTTTCATCAATTTCGTACTCGGAAAACATCCTGTTCGCGAGCTTTCAAGGTGACTCAATCGTTGACTTACAGCCGTCACGCCAAAGACAAAATTGGCGACCCCGCCATCAATGACCTCAACCCAGCGGTTTGGGGCATCGAGGGAGGAACCAAGACCTTCCCGAAGGTGGGTGGTGTGGCTTGCGAGCGCAGGCCCCATTCGCGATGGCACAGCGTGCGCAGGCCAACCGTGTAGTTGATGCAGTAGCGCTGGCTGGCCAGTGCCGCCCGCCGCGAGCGTGGGCCGGAGTCCGCAAGCCACGCCGCCCGCCTGGCACGAGGCGTCCGCGCGCCACCATTTCACCAGTGGCAAAGTCGAGGCTTCCGGTCGTTACGCATTGGCGCAGTCAGGGACAGTGGCTGGTGGACTGCCAGCCTTCGCTGCCATAATGACGCACGCCGCGACGGTGCTCACCTGAAGGTCAAGTTATGAATACCGTGATGTTTGAATTCCCTATCGAAGCGCTGGCTTCGCCCGGCTCATCACCCGCATCTCTGGCAAGTGAGGCCAAATTCATGCTGGCGCTCAAGTTGTTCGAGGTCGGTCGCTTGAGTTCCGGCAAGGCCGGGAAACTTTGCGACATGGGGCGAGTGGAATTTTTGTTCGCTGCCGGGCGCGCCGGGGCATCCGTGGTTGCCCTGGATGACGATGAGTTGAGCGCTGAGTTTGCACCGAATGATTGACAGTGCCGTCATCAACGCGGGGCCATTAGTGGCGTTGGCACTGCTCGACCAACTTGACCTGCTGCCCGCTTTGTTTGCCCAATGCTGGGTACCACAGACAGTTTACGACGAGGTGGCCGTAGCCGGTATCGGTAAACCTGGTTCGAAATCGCTGCAAAGCCCGGATTGGCAAGCACGTGTGCGGATGAGTCCAACCCCTGATCCGTTATTGGTGATGGAGTTGGATGCTGGTGAAGCTGATGTCATCAGCCTCGCCCGCCAACTTTCGCCCTGCATGGCCATCATCGACGAACGCCGTGGTCGGCGTATTGCGCAGCAGGTTTATGGCCTGAACGTCAAGGGGACCGCCGGAATTTTGGTTGAAGCGAAACGCCGGGGGTTGATTTCAAGTGTGCGACCGCAGTTGCTGGAATTGCGCACGGCTGGTTACTTCATTGCCGATGGCGTGATCTTGGCGGCCTGCAAGGCAGCGAAAGAGTAAGGTCGCTACCGAGTTTGCGTATCGAATCCAAGAACATCCAGACTTGAAGATATTTGACTGATTACCAGGATATTCCGGAGTCAGACTCCCGATATTCATGTTTTTTCGTTGTGCTTCCCGGCCCCACCGGTTTCAATGACTTGAACCTGGCGATTTGGAACACCGAGGCGAGACCCACTCCTTCACAAAGGTGGGTGGTGCGGCTTGCGAGCGCAGGCCCCATTCGCGATGGCACGGCGTACGCGAGTCAACCTTCTTGTTAATGAAGTAACGCCGGCTTACCAGTGCCGCTCGCCGCGAGCGTGGGCCGGAGTCCGCAAGCCACGCCGCCCGCCTGGCACGAGGCGTAGGCGCACCACCGACCCAAAGGATTTAGGCAGCCGGCGCGGCAACCAGCACCCGCCCCGCCTCAATCGTGATGCGCCGATCGCAGCGCGTGGCGATGGCGTTGTCGTGCGTCACCAGGACCAGGGTGGTGCCCTGCTCGCGGTTCAGCTCGAACATCAGTTCCATCACTTTTTCACCGGTGGCAAAGTCCAGGCTGCCGGTGGGCTCATCGGCCAGCAGCACGGCCGGCTTGACGACGAAAGCGCGCGCCAGCGCCACGCGCTGCTGTTCACCGCCACTGAGCACTTTGGGGTAGTGACCCAGACGCTCCGACAAGCCAACCCGCGCCAGCATCTCGGTGGCGGCTTGGCGGGCATCGCGCCGGCCCGCCAGTTCCAGCGGCAACATGACGTTTTCCAGGGCCGTGAGATTGCCCAGCAGTTGAAAGCTCTGGAACACAAAGCCGATTTTTTCCGCGCGCAGCGCGGCGCGCTGGTCCTCGTTCAAGGCAAACAAGTCCTGCCCGGTCAACTGCACGGTGCCGCTGCTGGGTGTATCGAGCCCGGCGATGATGGACAGCAAGGTGCTCTTGCCGGAGCCGGAAGCGCCGACAATGGCCACCGTTTCGCGCGCCTTCAGCACAAAATCGATATCGCGCAAAATGTCGAGCGTACCGGTGGAATCGGTGACCGACTTGAAAACATGCAGAACAGAAATAATTGAATCAGACATGGGGCATTCTTTGTATCGACGACACTTTATCGCGACCGGTTTACTGTCCGCCGTGACGGGCTTAGCGCAGGCCAGCACGCTCGACTCTAACAAAGCCAAGGTGAACACCCCAGCCAGAACCATTCTGGTGCTGGGCGACTCGCTCAGTGCCGAGTATGGCCTGAAACGCGGCAGCGGTTGGGTCGCCTTGCTGGAGCAGCGTCTGCAGGCCGAAAAAATCCAGGCCAGCGTGGTCAACGCCAGCATCAGCGGCCATACCACCGCCGGTGGGCGTTCGCGCCTGGGCGCCTTGCTGGCGCAACACCGGCCCAGCCATTTGATCATTGAACTGGGCGGCAACGATGCCTTGCGCGGCCTGCCACTGGAACTCTCGCAAGACAACCTGACCCAGATGACGCAGGCGGCGCAAAAAACCGGCGCCAAGGTGCTGCTGATCGGCATGCAGGTGCCACCCAACTACGGCAAGGATTACGGCACGCGCTTTGCCGCCATGTTTTCCGCCGTGGCCAAGGCCAACAAGGCGGCCCTGGTGCCGTTCTTGCTCAAGGGCGTAGCGGACGGACCCGACAGCACCGCTTTATTTCAGGCGGACCGGATTCACCCCACCGAAGCGGCCCATCCGGTGATGCTGGGCAACGTCTGGCCCGAACTGAAGAAGCTGCTGAAATGAGTCTAAGCACCCTGAGCGCCGCCGAGGTCATTGCTCGTCTGGCCGAGTTCGACAGCGTCATCGACGCCCGCAGCGAAGGCGAATTCGCGGAAGATCACCTGCCCGGTGCCGTCAACTGGCCGACGCTCAACAACGAAGAACGCCGCGACATCGGCACGCTGTACAAGCAGGTCAACGCGTTCGAGGCCAAAAAGCGCGGCGCCGCCATTGCCGCCCGCAATATCGCCGCGCACATCGAGCGTGAAGTGATAGACAAGCCGAAGGACTGGAAGCCGCTCACCTACTGCTGGCGCGGCGGCCAGCGCAGCGGGGCGCTGTCGCTGATCCTGTCCCAGATCGGATTTCGCGTGACCCTGGTCGAAGGCGGCTACAAGGCATTTAGGGCCGCCGTGGTGCAAGACATCCCGCGCCTGGTCAGCGGCCTGGACTGGCGTGTGGTCTGCGGCACCACGGGTTCCGGCAAGACCCGCTTGCTGCAAGCCCTGGCGGCTCAGGGGGCGCAGGTGATCGATCTGGAAGCCCTGGCGAATCACCGCAGTTCGGTGCTGGGGGCCGTTCCGGGTTTGCCACAACCGACGCAAAAACGCTTCGACACCCTGGTGTGGCAAACGCTGCGTCAGTTTGACCGCACGCGTCCGGTGTTCATCGAGAGTGAAAGCAGAAAAGTGGGCAACCTGGCGCTGCCGCTGGCGCTGGTCGAGGCGATGCGCGCCAGTGCGTGCCTGAACCTGGTACTGCCGGATGCCCAACGGGTGGCGCTGCTGCTGGAAGACTACGATTATTTTGTCCGCGACAGAGAGTTGTTCTGCGAACGCCTGCAGGTCTTGGCCGAGTTTCTGGGCAAGGCCGTTGTCGATGCCTGGACTGATTCGGTGCGCGCCGGCCATATTGAGCCGGTGGTGCAGGCGCTGCTGACGCAGCATTATGATCCGGCCTACCGGAAGTCCATGCAGCGCAACTTCCGGCACTTTGAAGACGCAAAAATGATAGCACCGGAAGACCGTTCCATCGACGCCATGGCGCTATTGGCCCAACAATTAATCAAGGAGACAGAATGAAGAAAGCAGTCTTGGCCGTGGCGGCAATGGTGCTGGCGCTGGCCGCCTACCTGAGCTTGTGGCCGGTGCCGATAGAACCCGTCAGTTGGAACGCGCCGACCGCGCCCGGCTATGCCGGACCGCATACGGTCAACAAGCTGCTGAGCGGCCTGAAGCTGATTTCGCTGGGCGCGGAAGAAGGCCCGGAACACATTGTGCTGGCCAAGGATGGCAAGCTCTACGCCGCGGTGGCCAGCGGCAATATCTTGCGCATGAACCCGGACGGCAGCGCACAAGAGGTGTTTGTCAATACCGGCGGCCGGGTGCTGGGCTTCGACTTCGACGCGGCCGGCAATCTGGTGGCCGCCGACGCGATCAAAGGTTTGCTGTCCATCAGCCCGGACAAGAAAATCACGGTGCTGACCGACAAGGTCGGCGGCGAGCCGATTCTTTACGCTGACGCGGTGATCATTGCCGGCAACGGCAAGATGTACGTGAGCGATGCCTCGGCCCGTTTCGCCCCGGCCAAATGGGGTGGCACGTTCGAGGCCAGCGTGCTCGATATCCTGGAGCAGTCGGCGACCGGCCGGATTCTGGAATACGACCCCGCGACCCGCGCCACCCGCGTCGTCGCCAAAGGATTCAGCTTTGCCAACGGCGTGGCGCTGAGCCAGGATGAGCAGACCTTGTTCGTCAATGAAACCGGCAAATACCGGGTCTGGAAGATTGCCACCCAGGCCAGCAACCTGGACGTAACGCAGCCCAGCAAGCAAGCCAGTATTCTGTTCGACAATCTGCCGGGTTATCCCGACAACCTGATGCGCGGCCTGGACGGCAAGATCTGGCTCGGCTTTGCCAAACCGCGCAACCCGACCATCGACAAGCTGGCCAGCCTACCCTTTCTGCGCAAGCTGACGCTGCGGCTGCCGCGCGCCATGTGGCCAATCCCGAAGGCCTATGGCCACGTGATGGCGTTCAAGGAAGACGGTAAAGTGCTGGCGGATCTGCAGGACCCCAGCGGGGCCTACCCGGAGACCACTGCCGTCACCGAAACCAAGGACCGGCTCTACATCCAGAGCCTGCACGCCAAGGGTTTAGGCTGGATGCCCAGGTAGTCAGACTCAGGCTTGCTCGGGAGCGCCGGAGTTGGGCGCTGCCGGGTTCGCGCCGTCGTCCTGCGGGGCGCCATCCTCGGCAGCTTCACCGACCTTGCGCTCGGCCTTGTGCTTGAGTTTTTCCTCTTTTTTCTTTTTCTTCGCCAGTTCTTTCTGACGCTTCTCGTATCCGTAATTGGGTGTAGCCAAGGTATGCTTTCAAGTTATTGGGGACACTTTACCATTTCACGACCGGTACCCGGCTAGCCGGACGCGATTTTGCTGTTTCACGCCAGGGCGGTTTGCAGCGCCTGCTGCAGATCGGCCTGCAAATCGGCGACCGCTTCCAAGCCGATTGAGAAGCGCACCAGAATGCCTTGCTTCAAATGTGCCGGCCAGTTGCTGCGCATGGAAGCCAGCTCGTAAGGCACCACCAGGCTCATCGGTCCGCCCCAGCTGTAGCCGATGCCAAAAAGCTGGAGTGCATCGCAAAACGCATCGATCTGGCGCTGAGCATAATGCGGCTGAAAAATCACGCTGAACAAGCCGGCCGCGCCACCGAAATCCGGCTTGCACAAGGCACGCCAGTGTTGGTGACCGGGCGAATCCGGCAGCGCCGGGTGCAGCACCTGGGCAAATTCGGCGCGGCTCTGGCACCAGTGGGCCAGTTGGCGCGTTGCCTGGTCGTGCGTGCGGTAGCGCAAGGCCATGCTGGGCAGCGCGCGCAGCACCGCTTCGGCGTCATTGGCGCCAACGCCGGAGCCCAAGCGCATGTGGGTCAGCTTGAGCTTCATGTGCAGGGCCGGGTCACGCGTGATGACGCTGCCCATCAAGACGTCGCCGCCGCCGCTGGGGTATTTGGTCAGCGCATGCACCGAAATGTCGACCCCCAGGGCCGGACTGGAACCCGGCAGCAGGTCGAACGGCGCAAAAGCCAGGCCGGCGCCCCAGGTGTTGTCCAGGGCGCAGACAACGTCGCGCGCCTTGCAGACGCGCACCAGTTCGCACAGGTCGGGAAACTCCAGCGTCACCGAGCCGGCGGCTTCCAGCCAGACCAGGCGCGTTTGCGCGCAGATCTTGGCGGCCAGATCCCGCGGATCCAGGGGATCGTAAAAACGGTGGCTGATGCCCCAGGCTTTCAGTTCACCGGCCGCCAACACCTTGTTGGGGCCATAGGCGTTGTCCGGAATCAGCACTTCGTCGCCGCTGCTCAGCAGCGACAAGGCGACGTTGGCGATGGCCGCCAAGCCGCTGGGCAGCAGCAGGCATTGCAGGCCCCCTTCGAGCGTGCACAGACGCTCCTCCAGCATGTAAGTGGTGGGCGTGCCGTGCAGGCCATAGGTGTAGGCGGTCTTGTCTTTCCACTCGAAGTTGCGCATGGCGGCAACATTGGGGAACAGCACCGTGGAGGCCTTGAAGACGCCCGGCTGCGGCGCGGCAAAGCCCTCCGGCGGGACATAAGGGTGATGGATCAGGGCGGTCGAGATGTCGGTCATGGTCGGCTGCGCGTTCAAACGCTCCACTTTTCGATCAACTGCGCGGGGCGCAAGGAATCGTAGCTTTCGAACGGCTGGTGAATCCAGGGGTTGGTGGCCAGGAATTCGACCGAATAGTCGGCCGTAAAAGTGGACAAGGCCTTGGTCCAGATGACGGCGCTGCGCAGCTCCGTGATCGGCGGGTAATTGTTCTTCAACTGCCGGATCACTGCCTGCAGCGTGTGGCCGGAATCGGCCAGGTCGTCGACCAGCAGTACCTTGCCGGCAATCTCGCCCTTGGGCGTGGTGATGAAACGCGCAATGTCCAGCGCCCCCTGCACCTTGCCGGCGTCCGAGCGGTAGGAACTGGTGGACATGATGGCCAGCGGCTTGTCGAAAATGCGCGACAGGATGTCGCCGGGACGCATGCCGCCGCGCGCCAGACACAGGATGGTGTCGAATTGCCAGCCGGACTGGTGAATCTTGATCGCCAGTTTCTCGATCAGGTTATGGTATTCGTCATAACTGACATACAGGTGTTTACCGTCTTCCGTCAACATCGGTTGGCTCCTGGATCAGTCCGCCAGATAGGGGTGGCGCAGCAGAATGGTCTGCTCCCGGTCGGCTCCGGTGGAGACCATGTGGATGGGCACCCCGGTGACCTGCTCGATGCGCTGCAAATACAGACGCGCGTTGGTCGGCAGCTTGTCGAACTGGGTGATGCCCACGGTGCTGTCGCTCCAGCCGGGAATGGTTTCATAGACCGGCTTGCAGCGTTCGATGTCATCGGCGCCCATCGGCAGGATGTCGACCAGCTGGCCATCGAGCTCATAGCCGGTGCACAACAGCAGTTCGGACAGGCCATCGAGCACGTCGAGCTTGGTAATGCACAGGCCCGACAGGCCGTTGACCTGGGCGCTGCGTTTGAGCAGCGCCGCATCGAACCAGCCGCAACGCCGACTGCGGCCGGTGGTGACGCCTTTTTCGGCGCCCACGGTGCTCATGTGGTAGCCCGGTGTGCCCGGCACTTCCCATTGCAACTCGGTCGGGAACGGGCCGCCGCCGACGCGTGTGCAATAGGCTTTGGTAATGCCCAGGATGTAGTGCAGCAGACCGGGCCCGACGCCGGCGCCGGCCGCCGCATTGCCGGCCACGCAGTTGCTGGAGGTGACATACGGGTAAGTGCCATGGTCGACGTCCAGCAGTGTGCCCTGGGCGCCTTCGAACAGCAGGTTGGCGCCTTTCAGGTGCGCCTCATTGAGTTCGCGGGAGACGTCGGCCATCATGGGCTTGAGCAGTTCGGCATGCCGCATCGCCTCATCGAACACCGGTTGGAACAGAACCCGGCCGTCGGCCATATAGGGCGCCAGCGTAGGACCGAAGTCAAAGGCGGCGGAACCCAGGTAAGTGGTCAGCAGATGGTTGTGCAAGTCAAGCAAATCCCGCAATTTGGTCGCAAAGCGCTCGGGGAATTTCATGTCCTGCACACGCAGGGCGCGGCGCGCGATCTTGTCTTCATAGGCCGGCCCGATGCCGCGCCCGGTGGTGCCGATCTTGGCATTACCGCCCTTCTCGCGAGCCGCCTCGCGGGCCACGTCGATGGCGGCATGAAACGGCAGGATCAGGGGGCACAGCTCACTGACACGCAGGCGCGAACGCACTTCGACACCGGCCTTCTCCAACGCCGCCATTTCGTCAAACAGCTTGGCCACCGACAACACCACGCCGTTGCCGATATAGCACTTGACCCCGACCCGCATGATGCCGCTGGGAATCAGGTGCAGCGCCGTCTTGACGCCTTTGATCACCAGGGTGTGACCGGCGTTGTGACCGCCTTGAAAACGCACCACGCCTTGCGCGCTCTCGGTCAGCCAGTCGACCAGTTTGCCTTTGCCCTCGTCGCCCCACTGGGTACCCACGACAACCACGTTACGTCCTTTGATAGCAGTCATTTCATTTGTTCTCAAACAGCTTGCACGACCCATTGCCCCGCGACCTGAACCAGTTCGCGATCGCAATGGAACTCTTCAACTTCACTCTCATGCCCCGGCAGCACACCGACCACCGTCTCGCCCTGCGCCCGCAACGAGGCTATGGCCGAGCGCAGGTCCGGCACTTGGCGCCACGGTGCGCGTATCGCGGCGCGCAGGGGGCGCGCCGCCGCCACGCCGGCCAGCGCCTTGACATCCAGACTGAAACCGGCCGCCGGCCGGTTTCGGCCGAACACGGCACCAACCTCGTCGTAACGCCCGCCCCGCACCAGGGCATCGTTGGCGCCCTCGGCATAAATTGAAAACCGGGCCCCCGTGTAGTAGGCGTAGCCGCGCAGGTCGGCCAGATCGAAGGTGACCCTGGCGCCCTCCAGATGGTCTGCCAGCCACTTCAGATTCGACAGCGCCTGGCCCACGGCCGGAAAAGCCGACAGCACTTTTTGTGCCTCCAGCAGGACTTTTCCGTCACCATAGAGTTCAACCAGCGCCAACAGACCCTGGCGCGACAGGGGGGGAAATTTTTGCGTCAGTGCCGACAGCTCGCTGCGGTCCTTGGCCGCCAGCGCCGCATGCACCTGGGCCAGCAGATCGCCTTCCAGCGCCACCCCTTCGAGCAATGCGTTGACGATGCGGGCGTCGGCCATGTCGACGCTGGGAGACTCGACCTTGGCCACCTTGAGGCAATCGAGCGCCAGCAGCAGCACTTCCAGGTCGGCCTCCAGGCCGGCATGGCCGTAGATCTCGGCGCCAAACTGCAGCGGTTCGCGGGTCGCGTGCGGGCCATCGGGGCGCGTGCGCAGCACCGGGCCGCAATAGCACAAGCGGGTCACTCCCCTGCGATTCAACAAGTGCGCATCGATGCGGGCCACTTGCGGCGTGCTGTCGGCCCGCAGGCCCATCATGCGCCCGGAGAGTTGATCGACCAGTTTGAAAGTTTGCAGATCAAGCGCCTCGCCGGCCCCTGTCAGCAAGGACTCAAGATGCTCCAGCAACGGTGGCATGACCAGCTCGTAACCGTAGCAACGTGCGCTGTCGAGCAGGTCTCGACGCAGTTCCTCGATGTGCCGCGCTTCAGACGGCAGGACATCGGCAATGTGATCCGGCAGGACCCAGGCGGACATGTAAATTGGGGTGCTGTTAAAAGCGCAATTTTACCGGGCTTAAGCGCCGGTTTTTTTCACAACAGCAACCAAATCAGCAATCCGCCGGCAATTAGGCTGCACAGGCCAAAAAAACGCAGTTGCCCGTCGTTGAGTTTGATGATCTGGACGAACATTCGGCGCCAGCCAGCCGGCGACAAAAACGGGAAAACACCCTCGATCACCAGCACCAGCGCCAGGGCCAGCCAAAACGTGTCGCTGTCCAAGGGCTACTTCCTGGGATGCGTGGGGGCCGCCGGGGCCGCCAAGTTGCCGCGCAACACCTTGAAAAACTCGGAGGACGAGGGGTCCAGCACCATGACGTCGCTCTTCTTGCCAAAGCTTGCCTTGTAGGCATCCAGACTGCGGTAGAACTGGGCAAACTGGGGGTCGCGGCCAAACGCCTCGGCGTAAGTGCGGGCCGCTTCAGCATCGCCCTCACCCTTGGTCTTCTGGGCATCCCGGTAGGCATTGGCCACGGCCACCTCGCGTTGCCGATCCGCATCGGCACGGATTTTTTCCCCTTCGGCGGCGCCGGTCGAGCGCAATTCGTTGGCCACCCGCTTGCGTTCCGCCTCCATGCGCCGGTACACCGACTCGGTGATGGTATCGACGTAATCGGCACGCGTAATGCGCACATCAACCACATCCACGCCCCACGGCTTGGCACCTTTGACTTTACTCAGCACTTCGGCCTTGACGTCGTCAGTGATGACTTCGCGCTTGGTCGATAAAAGTTCCTTCACCGTCCACTTGTTGATTTCTTCCTGGAACGCATTGCGCACCACCCGGTTGAGCTGGTTGGCGCCGTCGGTCTCGGTCAAGCCAACGTTGCGGATGTACTGGGACGGCTCCGAAATGCGCCAACGCACGTACCAGTCGATCACGACCCGCTGCTTTTCCGCCGTCAGCATCGGCTCCGTGTCGCTGGTTTCCAGCGTCAGCAGGCGCTTGTCGATATAGGACACGTTCTGAAACGGCGGCGGCAACTTGAAGTTCAAACCGGGCTCGGTGATGACTTCCTTGATCTGCCCAAGGGCGTAGACCACACCAAATTGCCGCTGATCGACCACAAACAGCATCGAGCTGGCCAGCGCGAAAACCACCAGCAGGGAGGAGAAAATTAAACCTAGTCTGTTCATTCTTGGCTCCTAGCGTGTTTCGCGTTCACGGGTACGGGCGGTATCCCGGGCGCGCGCATCAGGGGTCGTGGCGGCGGCAGCGGCGGGCACGGCGGCCGGATTGGTGGCAGCGACCGCTGCCGCATCGGCACCCGATGCGCTCAACTGCATGATCTTGTCGAGTGGCAGGTAAAGCAGATTGGAGCCCTGCTTGGAATCCACCAGTACCTTGGTGACGTTGCTGTAAATCTGCTGCATCGAATCGAGGTACATCCGGTCACGTGTCACCTGGGGTGCCTTCTGGTACTCGGCCAACGCCGATTTGAAGCGTTGCGCATCGCCCTGCGCCTGCGCCACAATTCTGGCCTTGTAGGCATCGGCCTCGGCTTTCAAGCGGGACGCGGAACCGACCGCGCGCGGCACCACGTCATTGGCGTAAGCCTGGGCTTCGTTCTTGGCGCGTTCACGCTCCTGCCCGGCTTTCAGCACGTCGTCGAAGGCCGCCTGCACCTGCTCCGGTGGCCGCACGCCACCCTGCTGCAAATTGATGCCGACCACTTCAATGCCGACCTTGTAGCGGTCCAGGATCTTTTGCATCAAGGCGCGTACCCGGGGCGCAATCTGGTCACGCTCTTCGGACAGGGCGCTGTCCATGCGCATCTTGCCAACGACTTCGCGGACAGCGGTTTCAGCCGCCTGCACCACCGCCTCACCGGGATTCTTGCTCTCGAACAGAAAAGCCCGGGCGTCGCTGAGCCGGTACTGAACGGCAAACTTGATTTCGACAATGTTTTCGTCTTCGGTCAGCATCGCCGACTCGCGCAGACCAGTGGCCTTGATGACGCTATCGCGTCCCACATCGACCGAGCGTATCTGGGTCACAAAAATCAGCTCATGGCGCTGAATCGGATAAGGCAGCCGCCACTGGAAACCGGCCCCCACCGAGGACTTGTATTTGCCAAACTGGGTAATGACCGCTTGCTGGCCTTCCTGGACAATGAAAAATCCCGTTCCCAACCAGATTAGCAACATCACACCGACAATCAGCCCGACGCCAATTCCGGTACTCTTCATGTCAGGCTGAAAACCACCCCCCGAACCACCGCCGGAGCCACCCCCCGCGGCACCCCGGCCCGCATTTTTCAGGCCGCCAAACAGGCCGCCCAACTTGCGGTTGAAATCGCGCCACAGTTCATCGAGATCCGGCGGCCCCTGGTTCGGCCCGCGCCTGGGACCGCGGTCATTGTCACTCTTGGCCGGCGCGTTGGGGGCATCCGCCTTCGGGGCGTCGGGCTCGGCTTTGCCGCCCTCGGCCCCTTTGTCGTCGCTGCGCCCCCAGCGCGGATCATTCAGATTGAACATGCCCCTGATTCGCTGGGGCAGTTGCGCCCAGCGAAAGCTGCGTAAATGAAGGTTCATTTCATCTTCTCTTGTGTATCGTTACCGGATTGTGCCCAATCAGGAAGCCGCCTCGTGATTTTGCGGCAAATATTGGTCCTTTTTCGCTGGCACCGGGCGCTGGCTCACAAGGCGCGCCAACTGCTGGCGCAGGGCCGCCAGGCCCTCACCGTTGATGGCACTCAAGAATATCCTGGGTGTTGGAACTCCGGCCAGATCGAATGTGTCCTGCAACTGCAGCGGGCGTCGCTCCGGTTCCATGGCGTCGAGTTTGTTGAATACCAGGACTTGAGGAATCTGGGCCGCGCCAATTTCAGCCAGCACACGCTGGACCTCGGCAATCTGCTCTGAAAAATTGGCACTGGACGCATCCACCACGTGCAATAGCAGGTCGGCATCCACCGCTTCCTGCAAGGTGGCCTGAAAGGCATCGATCAGGCCATGCGGCAAATCACGAATAAAGCCAACGGTGTCTGACAGCGAAACCGAGCGCCCCGCCTCGCCCAGATAAAGCTGGCGGGTGGTCGTGTCCAGCGTGGCAAACAGTTGATCGGCGGCATAGGCCTTGGCTTTGACCAGCGCATTGAACAGCGTCGATTTGCCCGCGTTGGTGTAGCCCACCAGGGAGATGTTGAAGGCATCACGGCGCTCCCGCTGGCGCCGCTGCGTCTGGCGCTGGCGTTTGACCTTTTGCAGCCGCTCCTTGATCTTCTTGATGTTGTCGCCAATCATCCGGCGGTCCAGTTCGATCTGGGTTTCACCGGGGCCACCGCGCAGGCCGATGCCGCCACTCTGGCGCTCCAGGTGCGACCAGCGACGCACCAGGCGGGTACTCAGGTACTGCATGCGGGCCAGTTCAACCTGCAGTTTTCCCTCGTGACTGCGCGCCCTCTGGCCGAAAATCTCCAGAATCAAAAGCGTCCGGTCGTTGACCGGAAGTTCAAGATGGCGCTCCAGATTGCGCTGCTGGGCCGGGCTCAGGCTTTGATCAAAAAGCACTTCCACGGCACCCATCTGGGCGGCCAGCATTTTGATTTCGTCGGCTTTGCCTCTGCCCACAAACAGGGCCGCATCGGGTGCCTTGCGCTTGCAGGTCAGCCGCGCGACCGGGTTCAATCCAGCGGTTTGTGCCAACAAACCCAATTCGTCGAGTTCGGCGTCGAAATTGGGCAATCCAAAATCGACCCCTACCAGTATGGTTGGTGCCGGCAGACGATCAGGCGGCGGCAGGTTGTTCACCCTCGCCACTTGCAAAATTCACTGCGCGCCCCGGCACAATAGTGGAGATCGCGTGTTTGTAGACCATTTGGGTGACGGTATTGCGAAGCAATACAACGTACTGGTCAAAAGACTCAATCTGACCTTGCAGCTTGATCCCGTTGACCAGGTAAATGGAGACCGGTACATGTTCCCGACGCAGTGCGTTGAGAAAAGGGTCCTGGAGTAGTTGACCTTTGTTGTTCACGATATTCTCCGTGTTCAAAAAATTGATGAGGGGGTCACGATACCACAGCCCGGAGGTTTCTCTGGCCGCAGCGGCATAAACCCATAAAAAAGTTGCAGGGTATCCGTTCGAAAAAGATCAACCCGCCTTGTCGACATAGGGGTTGCTGGAGGTCTTGAACTCGATCCGCATGGGGGTGCCGACCAGGTCGAACTCCTTGCGAAAGCGTCCTTCCAGAAAACGTTTGTAGGCGTCGCTCACATGTTCCAGCGAATTGCCGTGGATCACGATCACCGGCGGATTCATGCCGCCCTGGTGGGCATAACGCAATTTGGGACGGAACATGCCGGAGCGCTTGGGGCTTTGAAACTGGACGGCTTCCAGCAGCAAACGGGTCAAAACAGGGGTCGACATCTTGCAATTGGCGGCTTTGTAGGCCTGCACGATGGAGGCCCAGAGCGGCCCCAGTCCCTGCCTCTTGGTTGCCGATATCAAATGCATCGCGGCAAACTTCAGGAACGGCAAACGGGTCTCGATCGAGCGCTTGACAAGTTCCCGCTGGTACTCGTCAACCGCATCCCATTTGTTGACCGCCAACACCACGGCCCGGCCATTTTCAAGAATGTAACCGGCAATGTGGGCATCCTGATCGGTAACCCCCTGGGTCGCATCGATCAGCAACAGCACCACATTGGACGATTCGATCGCCTGCAGGGTTTTGACGACCGAGAATTTTTCGATCGCTTCAAAGACTTTGCCTCTGCGACGCAGGCCCGCCGTATCAACCAGCTCGAATTTCTGGCCCATCCGCTCAAACGGCACCGATATCGCGTCGCGCGTCGTGCCCGGCAAATCGAAAGCCACCAGGCGTTCTTCGCCCAGCCAGGTGTTGATCAGCGTCGACTTGCCGACATTGGGACGCCCGGCCACCGCCAACTTGATGACCCCGGGCTCGCGCTGATCCAGCACATCTTCGGGTTCCTCAAGGTGCAGCGGCGCCAAGGCCAGTTCCAGCAGAGTGTGGATACCCTGCCCGTGCGCCGCCGATATCGCGTGCACCTCACCCAGACCCAGCTCAAAGAATTCGACCAGCTGCGCGCCGGCCAGCATGCCTTCGGCCTTGTTGGCGGCCAGCACGCAGGGCTTGCCGAGACGGCGCAGGTATTTGGCAATCTCGTGATCCTGCGCCGAAATACCTTCCCGGGCATCGACCACGAAGATGACGACATCGGCTTCCGCAACGGCTTGCCGTGTCTGTTTCGCCATTTCCTTGAAAATGCCGCTGGCGGCATCGGGTTCGAAGCCACCGGTGTCAATCACGATGAACTCGTGCTTGCCCTGACTCCCATTGCCGTAATGACGGTCCCGCGTCAAGCCCGCGAAATCTGCCACGATGGCGTCGCGCGACTTGGTCAGCCGGTTGAAAAGCGTCGATTTACCGACATTGGGACGGCCGACAAGGGCCAACACAGGTTTCATTCAGGGCGCCAGACGTTCACTCGGGTTTGAAGCCGAAAATTCCACCCTTGCGAGTGACCACCAGCAGCGTTCCATCCGCCAGCACCGGCGCCGCGGCGATGGCCGAACCGTCGGTCTCGGCGCGTGCCAGCACCGACCCGTCGTCGCGCGACAGCCAATGCACCAGCCCCACCCCATCACCCACCACGATGGCCCGCCCGACCACCAGCGGCGCCGTCAGATCACGGTAACGCAAACGCTCGGAGACCCAGGCCCGCTCGCCATCGGCGCGGCGCCAGGCGATAATTTTTCCGTCGCTCTCGACGCCAAAAACATATTTGTCATCGCCGTGCACGCCGACCGAACCCAAGGCCGGCTTACTCCACAGCAAGCTGCCGCGGGCGGCGTCGACACAACCCACGGCGGCTTGAAAAGCGCGCACGCAAACCACGTTGCCAACGCGGCTGGGGCCCCCGACCAGATCAACCAGGCGCTCGATATCGTTGGTACCACGCGGCGAGGCAATGGGAGCCTCCCAACGGACCGCGCCATTGGACGGATTGAGCCCGACCAGACGTCCACCCATGCCGGTCACCAAGGTATCGCCGACCGCCAACAAGACGCCCGACTGGCGCAGCACCAGGGACTCGCCCGGACGCTGCTGGTTCCACAGCTTGCGCCCCGAGCTGCCATCGAAAGCCGTGACGGAACGATCGGCGGCCAGCAGAAAAACCCGCCCACCGGCGACCAGCGGGGCGGTGAAACTGGGTGCCGGCAGCTTTTGACGCCATGCTTCGCGCCCGCCGTCCAACATCACCAGTTCGTTGCCACGCGTCACCACGGCGGTGAACCGACCGTCGCCGCCAACACCGGCAGCAATCTGGCCACCGAGGGCGCTGCGCCACAACTCTGCGCCGGTGCCGGAATCAAACCGCGCAAGCACGCCGTCCGAACTGGCAAGCGTCACCGCATTTGAATTGGCTTTGGGCTCAAGCGCGGAGTCGAGCTGACCGATTTTCGAGGTCCACGCCAAACGCACGGACCGCAAGCCGGCGGCGGGCGTCAGTTCGGCTGGTTTGGGCTTCTCCGGTGCGCTGGAACAGCCGGCCAACAAACCCAGGGCAACAGACATCAAGGCCACTGCGGTGGCCGCGGTTGAACGAAAATGGAGCTTCACTTTTTCCCTTCCGGCGCAAGCCCGTCGGCGCTCTGGGGATCGACCCCCAGCGAGTTCAATTTCACTTCCACCAGGCGCCGGTAATCGGTGCGCTCGTCAAAACTCTTGTAGGCTTTCCCGTATTCGGCAATGGCCTCTTTCTTCTTGCCCTGCAACAGCAGGATGTCGCCTTTTCGATCGGCCACCAGGGCCTCGAAATTGGGCGGGAACGAGCCGGTCAACTGCTTCAAGGCCTCATCGAAGGCCTTGGACTCCATCAAGACACCGGCCAGACGCAACTTTGCAACAGCCTGGTAGCCCGGATCCGATGACTTGTCGGCAACCCAGCTCAAGGCCGACTTGGCGGCTTCAATGTTGCCGGCGCTGTAGTATTGCTTGGCCACCAGCAGTCCGGCTTGCTGCGCATAGGTGGTGGACGCAAAGCGGTCCTTGATGTCGGCGAAAACACGGTCGATTTTTGCCGCGTCCGCCGACTTCACAACCCGCTCCACTTCATCGTACATGGCAGCGGCCTGGCTGGCCTGGCTGCGCTGCCAGTACTGGTAAAAATTCCAGGCGGCGAAGGTCCCCAACACAACGATCAGGGCCCAAGTGATGGCATTGCCGTATTGCTTCCAAAAATGCTTGAGCTGGTCGAGTTGCTCTTGTTCTTCCAGATCGAGTTGATTTGCCATGAAAATCCTTTAATCAGTTGAGGACAGAGCTAAAGGTCTGTCCCACAAAAAATTTAACTTAGTTGGGGCCAGCGCTGCAGGTCTGTCCCGCAAACGTTGAAGTGGTCGATTGTAGGGTGGCGGCCCAGGCCGCGATATCCGCCAGCGAGCGGCTTTGCTGCGCACCGCTGCCATCGCGCAACGCCTTGACGGTGACGCTGTTTTGCGCCAACTCGTCGGCACCAAAAATCAACGCATAGCGGGCACCGCTGCTGTCGGCTTTCTTGAACTGCGATTTCATGCTGCCCAGCGCCTCGGCCGCGCCGGCATGCATCTGCACGCTGACACCGGCGCCGCGCAAGGCCTGCATCACCTGCATGCAGCGCGGCAAGGCCGCAGCGTCGGGAATCACGGCGTAGGCGTCAGGCGTCTGCTCGGTCTGCGTCTGGCCCTGCTCCTTGATGAGTTCGAGCACCCGCTCCAGTCCCATGCCCCAGCCTACCGCGGGTGTCGGTTTGCCGCCCAGCAGCTCGAACAGGCCGTCGTAGCGCCCGCCACCGCACAGGGCGCCCTGGGCGCCCAGTTCGTCGGTCAGGAATTCGAACACGGTGTGGCTGTAGTAATCCAGACCGCGCACCAGACGGGGATTGACGCTCCAACTGACGCCGCAGGCGCTGAGCAGGGCCTTGACGCTGTCGAAGTGCTTGAGCGAGCCTTCCCCCAGGTAACTCAGAAGCTGCGGCGCGCCCTGCACCAGCGCCTGCAGCGCCGGATTCTTGGTGTCCAGAATGCGCAGCGGATTGGTGTGCAGGCGACGCTGCGCCTCGGCATCGAGCAACTCACTATGCTGCTCGAAATAAGTGATCAAGGCGGCCCGGTGGGCTTGCCGCTCGGCCGGCACACCCAGGCTGTTGAGCTCCACCCGCACGTTGCGCAAACCCAGATGGGCAAACAAATCGTGCACCAGTAGCATCAATTCGGCATCCACTTCCGGCCCGGCAAAACCCAGCGCCTCGGCGCCCAGTTGGTAGAACTGCCGGTAGCGTCCGCGCTGCGGCCGCTCATGCCGGAACATGGGCCCCATGTAGTACAAGCGCTTGCCGCCGTCATAGGTCAGGTTGTGCTGAATGGCGGCGCGCACCACGCCCGGCGTGTTTTCCGGGCGCAAGGTGAGCGGCTCGCCATTGAGTTTGTCTTCGAAGGAGTACATCTCCTTTTCGACAATGTCGGTGGTCTCGCCGGTGCCGCGCACGAACAGCGCGGTCGGCTCGACGATGGGCGTGCGGATATTGCGGTAGGCATAGCGCCCCATCAGGGACCGCACCTTGTCTTCCAGCCACTCCCAGCGCGCGGAGTCCGGCGGAAGAATGTCGTTCATGCCTTTGACGGCAGCCAGTTTCTCCGACTTTGCGGCAGCTAATTTTTCATTCATGAGGCAATTCAACGCGCCCCGGCAGCCGAAGGCACGCCGAAACGTTTTTCAATATAGTTTTCCACGATCTTCTGGAACTCCTGCGCAATCGTGTCGCCGCGCAAGGTCAGGTGTTTCTCGCCATCGATATAGACCGGAGCCGCCGGCGCCTCGCCGGTACCGGGCAGACTGATGCCGATGTCGGCATGCTTGCTTTCACCGGGGCCATTCACGATGCAACCCATGACGGCCACCTTCAGCTTCTCAACCCCCGGGTATTTCTCGCGCCAGAGCGGCATTTGCAGCCGCAGGAAATCCTCGATCTGCTTGGTCAATTCCTGAAAAGTCGTGCTGGTGGTACGGCCGCAACCCGGGCAGGCGGTGACACTGGGGACAAACGACCTGAGTTCCAGGGCCTGCAGAATCTCGCAGGCGATCACAACCTCCTGCGTTCTGGCTTCGCCGGGTTGCGGCGTCAGCGAGACGCGAATCGTGTCGCCAATGCCTTCCTGCAACAAAATCGAAAGCGCCGCGCTTGAGGCAACGGTGCCTTTGGACCCCATGCCCGCTTCCGTCAAACCCAGGTGCAGCGCATAGTCGCAGCGTTTGGCCAGCTCCCGGTAAACCGCCACCAGGTCCTGGACGCCACTGACCTTGCAGGAAAGAATGATCTGGTCTTCATTCATGCCCATCGCCGCCGCCAGGCGGGCCGACGCCAGCGCCGAAGTGATCAAGGCTTCGTACATCACCGGCTTCACCTCCCAGGGCACCGCGCGGCGACTGTTCTCATCCATCAAGCCGGCCAGCAACTCCTGGTCCAGACTGCCCCAATTGACCCCGATGCGGATCGGCTTGTCCCAGCGCATGGCCGCCTCTATCATCAAGCCGAACTGTTTGTCGTGCTTGTCGCCCTTGCCGACGTTACCGGGATTGATGCGGTACTTGGACAGGGCTTGCGCGCAGTCCGGGAAATCGGTCAACAGGCGATGCCCGTTGTAATGGAAATCGCCAATCAGCGGCACATCGATTCCCATCCGGTCAAGCTGCTCCCGAATGTAGGGAACAGCGGCGGCCGCCTCCGGGGTATTGACCGTCAGACGCACCAGCTCGGAACCAGCCAGGGCCAACTCCTTGACCTGGATCGCGCTGGCTATGGCGTCCACGGTGTCGGTATTGGTCATGGACTGAATGCGCACCGGCGCAGCGCCCCCCACGGTGACAACGCGCCCGCCCCAGACCACGCGGGCCTGCCGCGTTCGCCGCGCTTTGGGGACGGTGGATTCAATCGGTAATAAAACGCCCACTAGTTCACCTCAAAACGAGCGACATTGTCTTTGGCAATGGCTATCAGGTCGAATGGCTTTCCGCGCACCTGCACCTCCGTGGTATCGGCCCGGCCCACCACCACCGCCAGCGGCAAGGCACCGGTGGCACCGATGGTCTCGCCGCTGGCCATGTTCCTGCGCACCTGCACCACGCCACTGGCATCCACCACCTCGATCCACGACACCGCGCGCGCCTTGAAAACGACGACACCGGAGGTGGCACCCGAACCAGGCACCAGCACGGCAGAGGCATTGACGGCCTCCGCCGCCGGGGCTGCCGCGGGCAGCGCTTTCTCCTCGTTTGCCGTGGGCGCCGGCGCCGGCAGCGGGAGCGGTGGGTTCACGCTGGCGGCATCGGTTTTCGGTGCGACGGCGACTTCAATTCGCTGTCCGACCGGAAAAAAGAAGAGTACCAGCGCGCCTGTCAGAAGACCCAACACCACCCACACAAAAGGCCGGGAAAGATGATCCCAGGAGAACATGCCGCCGCGACCGGCCGGGGAGCGAAACGGGATGTTGATGCTAGCCTCATAAGCCCTGAGTTGCGGCGCACTGGTGTGCGGCATTTTCGCCAGCACCGGCTCTGGATCGATTTTCAGGGAGCGACAAACACTGGAGGCCAATGCGCGCACAAAAACGGCATCCGGCAACAGGTCAAATCGATCGGCCTCCAGCGCCTCCAGCTTTTTCACCGGAACCTTCAGCGAAACCGCCAGTGCCGCGATGTGCAAGCCCAGTGCTTCGCGGGCCAGCCGCAGCATGGCACCGCCGGTGACCTGGGTCATTGGCTGCGGCGTCGGCAGCTGTTCCTCGGCGGACGGCAAAACGGGCTCACTCATCGAACGCACCTCGCTGGTAGGCGGCCGCTTCGCGTGACTTCGGAAAGCGTTTCATCAACTGGGCTGCCAGCTGCTGCATGGCATCCCGATTTTCCAGGCGCCGTTCAACCTTGACGCCCAGCCACAAGGACTCCGCATTGGCCAGTTCACTGTTGTTCAAACGCCGGACATAGAACTGTGCGCGAACAAAGTCGCCGCGCTGAAACAGCAGGGTCGCCAGGTTGTACGCGGTAACCGGGTTGCCGGCATCGAACTCATAGGACTTCAAAAGGCTTTGCTCACCGGCCGCCAGCTGCGCGGCCCTGACCTGGCACAGGCCTTGCGCGCGCAGCGTCTTGGCGCGCTCGCCATACTGCGGATTGGCCAGTGCTTGCGAGAAAAGCTGCTGCGCCTCGGGGTATCTGGCCTGCTGGCAAAACAGCCAACCCAGGTTGTGCATGACGTTGGAATCGCGCGGGTTGAGCTCCAGCGCCTTCCTGAAACTTTCTTCCGAAAACCGAAAATCATTCAGCCGCATGTAAATCAGACCGCGCAAGCTGTAGGCCTCGGCATAACTTGGATCGGCGGCCAGCGCCTGTTTGAGTTCATCCAGTGCGATGGTGATTTGGCCCTGCTCGAAGTAGCCGACCGCCAGTTCAAGGCGAATGCGTGCCCGCCGGTGTACCTCCGGCTCATCGGAATCGGTGACGATCTCGGACCCGCTGTCACCCGGACCGCCTTTTGAAGCACAGCCGGTCAAGCCGGCCATGCCAACCAGCAGCAGACAGGCACAGAACAACCATTGCTGCATCCGCAACCCTGCCGTCGCATTCATTTTCATGCCTCAAGTCTCCTTGACTGACTGGTTAAACGTCGCCACCGGCTTCAGCATCACGGTGCGCTGGCGCGCGATTCGCTCGCCGACACGGGTGCGGTCCATGACATCGCCCGCCAACTGGCCGCAGGCAGCGTCAATATCATCGCCTCGCGTCTTGCGTATTGTCGTGACAATACCGGCGTCGCTCAAAATTTTGGCAAATCGCAGGATTTGTTCCGGCGGCGACCGGGTCAGGCCGGATTGAGGAAAAGGGTTGAAAGGAATCAGGTTGAACTTGCACCAGCCAGTCCGGCTCGAATGTTGCCGGACCAGTTCGACCAGTTGACGGGCATGCTCCGGCTGGTCGTTGACGCCATCCAGCATGCAATATTCGAAAGTGATGAAGTCCCTGGGCGCATGGGCCAGATAACGATCGCAGGCCGCCAGCAGTTCGGCCAATGGATATTTCTTGTTCAATGGCACCAGGTTGTCCCGCAAGGCGTCATTCGGTGCGTGCAGGGACACCGCCAAGGCCACCGGACACTGTTCGGCCAGAAGGTCCATCTTGGGCACGATACCGGAAGTGGAAACCGTGACACGCCGGCGCGACAAGCCGTAGCCATGGTCGTCCAGCATGATGCGCAAGGCCGGAATCAATTCGGCATAGTTCTGCAACGGCTCGCCCATTCCCATCATCACCACGTTCGAGATGACGCGCTCGTCGCGCTGTAGGTGCTGACGCAGGAAGCGCTCGGCAAACCACAGTTGGCCGATGATTTCGCCGGTTTTCAGGTTGCGGCTGAAGCCTTGATGCCCGGTCGAGCAAAAACGGCAACCCATGGCGCAACCGGCCTGCGAGGAAACGCACAGGGTTCCGCGATCTTCCTCGGGAATGAAAACAGCTTCAACGGCGTCGCCAGCACCGACATCGAACAACCACTTGATGGTGCCGTCGGACGAGATGTGCTGCGACAACACGGTCGGCGCCTTGATCTGCGCAACCAGCTTGAGCTTCTCGCGCAAAGACTTGGCGAGATCGCTCATGTCATCAAAATTGGCCGCGCCTTTTTGATGAATCCAGCGAAACAACTGGACCGCGCGATAGCGTTTTTCACCCAGTCGCTGGCAAAAAGCGGCCAACCCTTCGAGATCGAAATCGAGCAGATTGGCCGTCATCGCAGCGGCGCGGCGCCGGGCCGCCCCAAGCGCGCTACAGTCCCCGGGCGGGGCAGCAAAACGCAGTGGAGCGCACGGGCCATGTTCTAGCGCGAGTACAGGTTCATGCCGGGGAAGAAAAAGCTGACTTCGACGGCAGCGGTTTCAGCCGCATCGGAACCATGCACCGCATTGGCGTCGATGCTGTCGGCAAAACTGGCGCGGATGGTGCCGGGCGCTGCTTTTTTCGGATCGGTGGCACCCATCAGGTCACGGTTCTTCAAGACCGCGTTCTCGCCCTCCAGACACTGAACCATGACCGGACCGGAGGTCATGAACTCCACCAGATCCTTGAAGAAGGGACGCTCTTTGTGAACCGCGTAAAAGGCCTCCGCCTCGGCGCGCGACAAACGCACCATCCTGGCAGCGATAATTTTCAGACCCGCCGCTTCAAAACGGGCGTAGATCTGGCCGATCACATTCTTGGCAACCGCATCGGGTTTGATAATGGAGAGAGTACGTTCGATAGTCATAGGTTTTTCCTGAGCTTGATGTTTTAATTTCGACCGACTGGGCAAAGTCTTGAATTTTATCGTGAAAGTCAGCGACCGCGGCCACCTCGGCGTTGTCCGCCGGCGGCGCCACCGCCGCCGCGGCGTTGACCCTGATCCTGTCGCTGGCGCGTGAAGCTGTCGGCGCCAATGTAGCCAAAAGCGGTCTTCATCGGATCCGGTTGCGCCCCGTTACCTTGGCGCTCGCCCGACTCGCTCCGATTGCTTTTTTTACGCCCCGCGCCGGCACCCCCTGCAAACCCCTGACCAGGCTCTTTGGCACCGCCGGCCGGGGCCCCGCGCGGACCATTGCCACGTCCGCCGCGCCGCCGATTGCGCGACCCTGGCACTTTCGCGTCTTCGCGCTTGGGCGCATCGGCGCCAGCCGGACCGGCATCAGCGCCGCGCGGCCGGGAGCCCTGGCTGCCGGCCGCCTGCATCAGCGCCTTGATGTCGCCTTCATCGAGTTCCATCCAGGCACCGCGCTTGAGCCCCCGCTGCAGCACCATGGCACCGTAGCGGATCCGGATCAAACGACTGACCGCATGGCCCACCGCCTCAAACATGCGGCGAACCTCGCGGTTGCGTCCCTCGGAGATGGTGACCCGGTACCAGCAGTTCGAACCCTCACCGCCGCCCTCTTCAATCGAGCCGAACTGGGCGATGCCATCGTCCAGCTTGACACCTTCCAGCAGTTTTTGCTTCTCGTCCTTGTCCAGCGCCCCCAGCACGCGCACCGCATATTCCCGCTCCAGGCCAAACCGCGGATGCATCAGACTGTTGGCCAACTGCCCGGAACTGGTGAACAGCAGCAATCCTTCGGTATTGAGGTCCAAGCGCCCGACCGATTGCCATTTACCTTGAAACAACTTGGGCAATCGACGAAACACGGTGGGACGATTCTGCGGATCGTCGTGCGTCACCACCTCTCCCACCGGCTTGTGATAAGCGATCACCCGGGCCGGCGGCGCGTCAATCCGAAACTTGATCGGCTTGCCGTTGACCTTGACATGGTCGCCGAACTGAATGCGCTGTCCAATGTGCGCCGGCTCATTGTTGACCGTGATCCGGCCTTCCATGATCAGCTGTTCCATCTCAAGCCGCGATCCCATGCCGGATTGCGCCAGCACTTTGTGCAATTTGGGGGTCTCCATCAGCGGCGCCAGCACCCGCTTCACGGGAACCAACTCCGCGCTCTCCTCATCCGCGTCGAACTGCCCCGACACCACGTCGTCGAAGCGAATTCCTGAACCCAGGCTCGGCAAGGTCGGCTCCCCGGTCGGCTGGATTTGAGGTTGTTCCTGTGGCGCCAAAACTTGCTCGGCCGCGGAGACTTCAAGCCCGGCCTCAGGTCCCTCTGCGGCCGGTTCAAGTCCGGGGTGCAGAGAATTCACCCCAAGTTGGGTCGACGCGTCGTCGCTGTTCACGCTCATGGTTGAGTCCTGGTCAAAAAAATGATTCGCCACCGTCATCCGGCGTCGCTGCCAGTGCCGGCGCAATATCGAGCTCGGCCTGGACGGCCGCATCGCTGCCGGCAAGCGCTTGCAGAGCGTCGGCGTGCCCGACCGCCGCATCCATCAATGGCAATTGGTCCAATGAAGCCAGTCCCAAGTCATCCAGAAAATGCTTGGTCGTGGCAAAAAGAGCAGGCCGTCCGATCACGTCTCTATGCCCGATGACCTCGATCCAGCCCCGGTCTTCGAGTTGCTTGATCATCAGGGAATTCACCGTCACACCCCGTATATCCTCGATATCGCCGCGCGTGACCGGTTGCCGGTAGGCAATGATGGCCAGGGTTTCCAGGGTGGCACGGCTATAGCGAGGCGGCTTTTCGGGATGCAGGCGATCCAGAAACTCCCGCATCTCGGGGCGGCTTTGAAAGCGCCATCCGCTTGCCACGCTGACCAGTTCCACGCCGCGCTGCGCCCAGTCCTGCTGCAGTTCCAGCAACAATTGCTTGATCGTCTCGATTTCCAGGACGTCGTCGAACAACAGACCCATATCGCGGACCTGCAAAGGTTGCTGCGAGCAAATCAAGGCCGTTTCTAGTACGCGCTTGGCATCCGCCGTATTCATGGTCCTGCAATTTCCGGGAAAGGCACCCTCAAGGCACAAAATCAGTATGATTCATTGGGCGCGGCAGGCAGATTGATAAATCCGCAGCGCCTGACCCCGACTGCCTGTCGGGGGGCTGGCTATTACGCCATCAGGGCTGAGTATAACTTAGGCCCCACTGGCTCAAGGCTTGCTTCAAATCATCTGGCAAGGCCGCCTGAAAGAGCATGGCCTGTTGCGTCACCGGGTGCGTGAACACCAGACGGCAAGCATGCAGCGCTTGCCGTTGCAGGCCCGCCGCCGCGCTACCCCCATACAGAGCATCGGCCACCAGCGGATGACCGATGGCTGCCATATGGACCCGAATCTGATGCGTTCGGCCGGTGTGCAAGGTACACCGAACCAGACACCCCAGGTCGCAGTTTTGCAGCAGTTCGAAGTCTGTCCGGGCCGGCTTCCCCGGATGCTGGCTGACATCCACCACCGCCATCCGGAGCCGGTTCCGCGGGTCCCGGCCAATCGGCAGATCGATTTCGCGGCGACTGCTGCCAACCCAGGGCCGGTGCGCCAATGCCAGGTACTGGCGCCCCACCTCGCGTGCCGCGATGGCTCGAACCAAGGCGTCCATGACCGGGCGCGTCCGGGCTACCACCATCAAGCCACTGGTGTCCTTGTCCAATCGGTGAACTATTCCCGCGCGCGGCAAATTCAGGGCCCCGGCATCGTGCGCCAGCAAGCCGTTCAACAAGGTGCCGCTCCAGTTACCGGGCGCTGGATGGACCACCAGACCGGCCGCCTTGTTCACCACCATCAGGTGTTCGTCTTGGTAGGTGATTTCCAGTGCCATCGCTTCCGGCTTGAAGGCCTGGCTTTGCGGTGTCGGCCGCAACTCGATGGCCCCGCGATCCGCCGCCTTGACGCGCGCCGACGCTTTGCGCAGCACCACCCCATTGACCGTGACGGCGCCCAAATCGATCAGTTGCTGCAGATAGCTGCGCGAAAATTCAGGTACCAACCCAACCAGGGCCTGGTCCAGACGCAGTCCATGCTGGGCTTCGCCAAAAATCAATTGCCGTAACTCGACATCCGGCCCGGTGTCGGCCCGGTCTTCGGGATCCTCGCCGTCAAGCCCTCTCGATATAATCAATTCGGAATTTTTCAAGAAAGTTGTCCCACATGCTTCGAGCCAAATTATCGGTTGTCTGCGCCTGGTTGCTGGCTGGAGCAGTCTTGCTGCTGGCCGGGTGTTCCTCCACGCCGGAGGACAAGGAAGCCAACTGGAGCCCTAACAGACTCTATACCGAGGCCAAGGACGAGTTGAGTTCAGGTGGCTACGACAAGGCCATCTCTCATCTTGAAAAACTGGAAGGCCGTGCCGCCGGAACGCCTCTGGCGCAGCAGGCTCAACTTGACAAGGCCTATGCCCAGTACAAGTCCGGCGAGGCGGCGCAAGCGATTGCCACGCTGGATCGGTTCATGAAATTGCACCCGGCCAGTCCGGCCCTTGATTACGCCCTGTACCTTAAAGGTCTGGTCAATTTCAATGACGACCTGGGTGTTCTCTCCTACATTGCCCGCCAGGATCTGGCGGAACGCGACCAGAAGGCATCCAAGGAATCGTTTGAGTCGTTCAAGGAGTTGGTGACCCGCTTCCCGACATCGCGCTACGCGCCCGATGCCGGCCTGCGCATGACCTACATCGTGAATTCATTGGCGCACTACGAGCTGCATGTGGCGCGCTATTACTATGGCCGTGGCGCTTACGTGGCGGCCATCAACCGGGCACAACAGGCGATCTCCGATTACCAGGGCGTGCCGGCGATTGAAGAGGCACTGTATCTGGTCGTCCAATCGTACGACGCCCTGGGCATGACACAGCTGCGTGACGACGCCAAACGGGTGCTCGAAAAGAACTACCCCAAGTCTGAATTCCTGAGCCGTGGCCTCAAGGCCAGCTCGGATCCGTGGTGGAAGTTCTGGTAAGCGCTTGCAGCGCCTCGGCAAACTCCTCTTCCGAACTTATTCTTCGCATCGGCGGCAATGCCGCCAACAGTCGGCGGCCATAGCCCATGACGGCCAGTCGGGTGTCGCAAACAACCAGGATGCCACGATCCGATTCGCGGCGGATCAAGCGTCCGGCGCCTTGCTTGAGGGCGATGGCCGCTTCCGGCATGTAGTAATCGTTGAATACGCTGCGTCCCATCGCCTCCAGACGATTGGAGCGCGCCTCGACCAACGGATCGTTGGGTGGCGGGAACGGCAGTTTGTCAATGACGACCAGTTGCAGCGCATCGCCCGGTATATCCACGCCTTCCCAAAAAGAGGCCGATGCGACCAGCACACAACCGGCCCCGCCGTCCTGAGCACCGAGACGAAACCGCTCCATCAGCTGGCGTTTCGGCTGCTGCCCCTGGACCAGAATTTGCAGGCCTTGCACGTCCGGGAACTGGCGCTGCAAGGCTTCGCTAATGGCCTGCAAAGCGCGCAGCGTGGTGGTCAGAACCAGGGTCCGGCCGCCAATCGCCGCCGCCGCGCCGGCCACAAAATGGGCCACTTGCGCGCTGTGCGCCGGATCACTGGGTTTCGACAAATGGCGTGGCACGTAGAGGGCCGCTTGCGCCGCATAGTCGAACGGACTGCCGATTTTCAGGATTTCGGCGTCCTCCAGTCCGCACGACTCGGTAAACCAGCGCAAGCGCGCGTCGGCGCCCAGTGTCGCAGAGGTAAAGATCCAGGAGCGCTGCGAACCCTGCGCATCGGCTGGCGTGGTGAGCCGGGTCCGGACCATGTCCGCAATGTCCAGCGGCGACTCCACCAGACTCAGTTGCGTTCCGACATCCAGCCAGCGCACCGATTCGCTGGCACAGGGTTGCGAAAACAAACCTAGTCGCTCGATCAGGCCCGCGACCCGCTCGCTCAAACGCAACAAATCAGGAGCCATCTCACTCAGCGTCGAGAGCGCCTGCGCGGCCCGCGCGCAGGCCGCGTGCACCTCGCCCAATGCCTCCTGCCACTCCGGCAGGCTCAATTGCTCCGGCGCCGCACCGACCCAGCGCAGTCTGGCGCCTGGACCGGTCCGCCCCACCACCAGGCGCAAATCACGCGCGGCGCGCTCGGCATCGCCCGCCAGGGTCTGCCAATCCGCCAGTCCGCGCGCATGCTGCAAACCGCAGGCCAGCAAATCGCGGGCAAAGTCGAACAACTGGCCGGTTGTCAATTGCTGGCCCAAAAACTGCACACCGGTTTCATTGAGCTGATGGGCTTCGTCAAAGATGACTGTGCGCACCGTCGGCAGCAGTTCCGCCATGCCGGATTCGCGGACCGCCAGATCGGCAAAAAACAAGTGATGATTGACCACCACGACATCCGCTGCCAGAGCCTCTCGCCTGGCCTGATTGACATGACAGGCACGCAAATGGGGGCACTGCGAGCCCAGGCAATTGTCGCGTGAAGAGGTGACCAGCGGGATCACCGGCGAGCGCTCGTCGAGGCCCGGCAGTTCGGCCAGATCGCCGCTGCGGGTAAGCAGCGCCCACTCTTCAATTTTGGCCAATGTCCGCAACGTCACGCGGTTCTCGAAATGGGCTTGTTGCCGCGCCACTTCCAGACGCTGCGGGCACAGATAGCTGGCACGCCCCTTGAGCAGGGCGGTGCGTACCGGCAGGCCCAGGGCCTTGATCAAAAGAGGCAGGTCGCGACCGAACAGCTGGTCTTGCAAGGTCTTGGTGGCGGTGGAGAGAAGGACGCGCGTGCCGCTCAGCAACACCGGCACCAGATAGGAAAAAGTCTTGCCGATGCCGGTCCCGGCTTCGACCACCAGCACCCCACCCTCGTCGATGGTGTGTGCAATCGCCATGGCCATATCGGTTTGGCCGTCTCTGGACTTGAATTCCTCCACCGCACGCGACAACACCCCGCTTGGCGCGAAAGCCTCGCGCACAAGATCCTTCAGACTCATCCGTCAGGCGGGCTCGTCAGGATTCAACAGGCGTTCAATTCGTGCTATTTCGTCGCGCAAACTGAGCCGTCTCTTCTTGAGCCGTCGCATCAGGAGTTCATCCAGAGGTGTCTCACTACTGGCGCGGTCTATCATGGCATCCAGATCGCCGTGCTCGATGCGCAAGTCAATCAGCCGCCGTTCGGGAGAGTGCAGGTTAGAGTCCACAGCTTCAATCAGTAAAAGTAAACAAACCAATCAATCGGGATATATTCGCATGCCGACTCGATAATACGTCCAAATAGAATGGCTCATCCCAGTTTTTCCCTCTCTTTTTAACGGCTCCACATGTCCAAAGGCTACCGACTCAGCGCATCCACCGGCATCCACAAGGGAGACCGTGAATACCAGCAAGATCAGGTCATCCTGCTCAGCCACAAACGTGTCAGTGGCTGCGTGCTGGCAGTGCTGGCGGACGGCATGGGCGGGCGCAGCGGCGGACGCAAGGCCTCGGATCAGGTGATGATGACGGCCAAGCAATTGTTTGAGCGCTACGCGCCGGAGACCGATGACGCCGGGGCGACGCTGATGCAGTTGGTGAGGGAGGCTCACACGGTCATCAAATTGACCGCCATTTCCGCGGAAGAAGAACCGCACAGCACGGTGGCGGCTTTTTTGATCAACCCGGCTGGCGATTGCCACTGGGCGCACTCCGGCGACTCGCGGATCTACCACTTCCACGCCGGCAAGCTGGTGAAACGGTCGAAGGATCATTCCTACGTTCAGACGCTGGTCGACCGGGGCGAGATCACGGAAGAGCAGGCCACCGTTCATCCCAAGTCGAATATTCTGGTGGGCTGCCTTGGCACCGAAAGCGAACCCCCGGTGGATGTTCACCTGATCCCCCAACTGCGCGCCGGTGATGTGCTGATGGCCTGCAGCGATGGCGTCTGGCACTACTTCAGCAACGCCGAAATAGGTTCGGTTCTGGCCAGCCTGTCGGCTCGCGAGGCAACCCAGTTCCTGATCGAGAAAGCGCGTTCCCGCGGCCGCGGCGGCGGCGACAACCTGTCGCTGGTGATCGTCAAGCTGGAGCCCCTGGATTCGTAATTTGCCATCCGAGCCTGGCTCGGGCTACGGCAAATCAGAAATTGAGCGTGCGCTTGTCCACGGCCAGCGCCGCTTCCTTGGTCGCTTCGCTGAGGGACGGATGGGCATGGCAGATGCGGGCGATGTCTTCGCTGCTGGCCCGGAATTCCATCGCCACCACACACTCGGCAATCAACTCGCTGGCCAGCGGGCCGACGATATGAACCCCCAGGATTTCGTCTGTCGCGGCATCGGCCAGCATCTTCACCATGCCGGTGGTGTCGCCCAGCGCACGCGCCCGGCCATTGGCTAAAAACGGAAAAGTGCCGGCCTTGTAGGCACGGCCGGCGGCCTTCAGCTGTTGCTCGGTCTGCCCGACCCAGGCAATCTCGGGGCTGGTGTAGATGACCCAGGGAATGGTGTTGAAATTGACGTGGCCGTGCTGCCCCGCCATGCGCTCCGCCACCGCCACGCCTTCCTCCTCGGCCTTGTGCGCCAGCATCGGTCCGCGCACCACATCGCCGACAGCCCAGACGCCGGGCACATTGCTGCGGCACTGGTCGTCCACCACAATGGCGCCGCGTTCGTCAAGCTGTAGGCCCACCGCTTGGGCGTTCAGGCCGGTGGTGTTGGGCACCCGACCGATCGACACGATCAGCTTGTCCACTTGCAGTTCCTGGGCCTCACCCTTGGCGTTGGTCCATTCAACACTGACGCCCTGCTTGCCGCTCTGGATGGCGCCGACCTTGACGCCCAGCTCGATCTTCAGCCCTTGCTTGAGCAAGGCCTTGTGCGCCTCCCGCGCAATCTGCTGGTCCACCGCGCCCAGGAAGGTCGGCAGAGCCTCCAGCACGGTAACGTCGGAGCCCAGGCGGCGCCAGACCGAACCCATCTCCAGGCCGATCACGCCAGAGCCGATCAAGCCCAGTTTTTTCGGCACCGCGCCCAGGCGCAGCGCGCCGTCGTTGGAGAGGATCATTTCCTCATCGAACGGAACACCCGGCAGTGCCCGGGCGTTGGAGCCGGTCGCCACGATGACCTGCTTGCCGACCAGGGTTTCCTCGACCGCGCCGGCCACCTGGATCTGGTAGCCACCCTCAGTGGCTTGCACAAAAGAGCCGCGGCCGTGGAAGAAGCTGACCTTGTTTTTCTTGAACAGGTACAGGATGCCGTCGTTGTTCTGCTTCACCACCGTGTCCTTGCGGCCCACCATCTTGGCCACGTCCATCTTCAGGTCGGCGACGGAGATGCCGTGCTCGGCAAAATGGTGCTGGGCCTGCTCGAAATGCTCAGACGACTGCAACAAGGCCTTGCTGGGGATGCAACCCACATTGGTACAGGTGCCGCCCAGTGCTGGAGCGCCCTTGCTGTTTTTCCACTCGTCGACGCAGGCCACGCTCATGCCCAGCTGCGCGGCGCGAATGGCGGCGATGTAGCCACCGGGGCCGGCGCCAATGACGATCACATCGAATTGTTTGCTCATCGCCGCTCCTTAGATGTCGAACAAGAGGCGTGCCGGATCTTCCAGCGCCTCCTTCATCGCCACCAGTCCCAGCACGGCTTCGCGGCCGTCGATGATGCGGTGGTCGTAGCTCATGGCCAGGTAGTTCATGGGGCGCACCACCACCTGACCGTTCTCCACCACGGCCCGGTCCTTGGTGGCGTGCACGCCCAGGATGGCCGACTGCGGCGGGTTGATGATGGGGGTCGACAGCATGGAGCCAAAAGTGCCGCCATTGCTGATGGAGAAGGTGCCGCCGGTCATCTCTTCGATGCCCAGCTTGCCGTCACGCGCCTTGGCGCCGTACTCGGCTATTTTTTTCTCGATCTCGGCAAAGCTCATCTGGTCGGCGTTGCGCAAAATGGGCACCACCAGGCCGCGCGGCGAACCGACCGCGATACCGATGTCGAAGTAGCCGTGGTAGACGATGTCGGTGCCGTCCACCGAGGCGTTGAGCATGGGAAATTTTTTCAGCGCATGCACTGCGGCCTTGACGAAGAAACTCATGAAACCGATCTTCACACCGTGTTCCTTCTCGAAGCGCTCCTGGAAGCGCTTGCGCATCTCCATCACCGGCGCCATGTTGACCTCGTTGAAGGTGGTCAGAATGGCGTTGGTCGATTGCGACTGCAGCAGGCGCTCGGCAACTCGGGCTCGCAAGCGGCTCATGGGCACGCGCTGCTCGGGACGCTCACCCAGGGACACGGCGGGCGCGGCCACTTGCGGCAAATAGGCGGCTGCGGCCTTGGGCGGCATGGTGACCACGGGGGCGGCTTGAGGTGCGGGAGCCGGAGCGGGTGCCGCGGCAAGCGCCGCCAGCACGTCGCCCTTGGTGACGCGGCCGTCCTTGCCACTGCCAGCGACGCTGCCAGCGGCGAGCTGATTGTCAGCCATCAGCTTGGCCGCCGCTGGCATGGCCACGCCAGCCTTGGCGGCAGTCGCAACGGCAGCTGCCACGGCGGGGGCAGCAGCGGGCGCGGCAGCCGGGGCAGCGGCACCGGCCTTGCCTTCGGTGTCGATTCTGGCGATCAACTGTTCGGCCGTTACCGTGCCGCCGTCGCCCACCAGCAGTTCGACCAGCACGCCGGCGGACGGTGCCGGCACTTCCAGCACCACTTTGTCGGTTTCAATCTCGATCAGGATTTCATCGATGGCGACCGCATCGCCCACTTTCTTCTTCCACTGCAGCATGGTGGCCTCGGCCACGGATTCCGACAACTGCGGGACTTTCACTTCTACGATAGCCATATCAAAACCTCTTTCTTTGCGGGACCGCTCTCAAGCCCTGTCCCCAACATTTATCTGATTTGCCGGACCTGCGTTCAACGCTGTCCGCAATGGATCCCTTACTTGGACAGGATGGCGCCCTTGAGCTTGCCGAACGCACCTTCGACCAGCGCTTTTTGCTGCTCCTGGTGCAGATGCGAATAACCGACGGCCGGCGAGGCCGAGGCGGCGCGACCCGAGTAGCCCAGCTTCTGTCCGTCGAGCATGTTCTCCAGGATGTAGTGCTGCACAAAGAACCAGGCGCCCTGGTTCTGCGGCTCGTCCTGGCACCATACCAGTTCGGTCGCCGCCGCGTACTTCTTCAGCTCGGCGGCAAAGGCCTTGTGCGGAAACGGATAGAGCTGCTCGACGCGCAGAATGGCCACGTCGTCGGCGCCTTTTTCCTCGCGCTTCTTGACCAGGTCGTAGTACACCTTGCCCGAGCAAGCCACCACGCGCTTGACCTTCTCGGCCTTCTTGATGACTTCGTCCCGGTTCTCGGGAATGACGGTCTGAAAGCTGCCCTTGGTGAACTCCGACAGCGGCGATGCCGCGTCTTTCGCCCGCAGCAGCGACTTGGGCGTCATGATGATCAGCGGCTTGCGCAGGTTGCGCACCATCTGGCGGCGCAGGATGTGGAAGATCTGGCTCGCCGTGGTCGGTTGCACCACCTGCATGTTGGTGTCGGCGCTGAGCTGCATGAAGCGCTCCAGCCGTGCCGAGCTGTGCTCCGGACCCTGGCCCTCGTAGCCGTGCGGCAGCATCAGCGTGATGCCGTTGACGCGGCCCCATTTCACTTCGCCGGAGGCGATGAACTGGTCTATCACCACCTGCGCGCCGTTGGCGAAATCGCCGAACTGGGCTTCCCAGATCACCAGCGTGTTGGGGTCGTTGGAGGCGTAGCCGTACTCGAAGCCCAGTACCGCCTCCTCCGACAGGATGGAGTCGATCACCACGAACGGCGCCTGGCCATCGGCCACGTTTTGCAGCGGCGTGTAGGTGCCCTCGTCGAACTTCTCGCGGTTCTGGTCATGAATCACCGCATGCCGGTGCGTGAAGGTGCCGCGGCCGCAGTCTTCGCCGCTCAGGCGCACCGGGTAACCACCGGCCACCAGGGAGGCAAAAGCCATGTGTTCGCCCATGCCCCAATCGACCGGAATGTCCCCGCGGCCCATGGCGGCACGGTCGGCATAAACCTTCTTCACCAGTTGGTGCGGCGCAATCGTGTCGGGCAAAGTGGTGAGCCGCTCGGCCAGCCGCTTCCACTCGGTCGGCGCAATGGCAGTATCGCCGGCGTCGGTCCACTTCTTGCCAATGAAAGGCGTCCAGTCGACCGCGTACTTGCTCTTGAAATTGGTCACCACCGGGTCGAAGGTGTTCCTGCCGGCGTCCAGCGCGGCGCGCGTTGCCTTCACCATGTCGTCGCCCAGCGTGGCGCCCAGCCCTTGCGCCGCCAGCTTGTCGGCATACAGCTTGCGGGTTCCCGGATGCAGGGCAATCTTCTTGTACATCAGGGGCTGGGTCAGCGCCGGCGTGTCCTGCTCGTTGTGCCCCAGTTTGCGGAAACAGACGATGTCGACCACCACGTCCTTCTGGAATTCCATGCGGTATTGCAGCGCGATCTGGGTCGCCAGCACCACCGCCTCGGGGTCATCGCCGTTGACGTGCAACACTGGCGCCTTGATCATCTTGACGATGTCGGAGCAATACAGGGAGGAGCGCGTGTCGCGCGGGTCGCTGGTGGTGAATCCGATCTGGTTGTTGATCACGATGTGCACCGTGCCGCCGGTGGTGTAGCCGCGCGTCTCGGCCAGCGCCAGCGTCTCCATCACCACGCCCTGGCCGGCAAAAGCGGCGTCGCCGTGCACCAGGATCGGCAGCACCTGTTTGCCCTTGGGGTCGGCGCGCCGGTCCATGCGCGCGCGCACCGAGCCCTCCACCACCGGATTGACGATTTCAAGGTGCGACGGATTGAAGGCCAGCGACAGGTGCACCGGACCGCCCGGCGTGGCGACGTCGGAGCTGAAACCCTGGTGGTACTTGACGTCGCCGCTGGACAGGTCTTCCGGTGCCGTGTGGTCGAACTCGGCGAACAGGTCGGCCGGCATTTTGCCCAGCGAGTTGACCAGTACGTTCAAGCGGCCGCGGTGCGCCATGCCGATCACAATTTCCTGCAGGCCGACGGCGCCGCCGCCCTGGATCAGTTCGTCCATGGCGGCGATGAAGCTCTCGCCGCCTTCCAGCGAGAAGCGCTTCTGCCCCACGTATTTGGTGTGCAGGAAACGCTCCAGCCCCTCGGCCGCGGTCAAACGGTCGAGGATGTGTTTCTTCTTGTCGGCGCTGAAGTCGGGCTTGGAGCGAATGCTCTCCAGCTTCTGCTGCCACCAGCGCTTCTGGTGCTGATCGGTGATGTACATGTACTCGGCACCGATGGTGCCGCAGTAGGTCTGGCGCAGCGCGTTCATCAGCTCGCGCAGGCTCATGCTGTCCTTGCCGAAGAAGGTGTTGCTGGTGTTGAACACCGCTTCCTGATCGGCGTCACTGAAACCGTAGAACGAGGGCTCCAGTTCGGGAATCTTGTCGCGCTCGGTGCGTTTCAGCGGGTCCAGATCGGCCCAACCAGCGCCCACATTGCGATAGGCGGCAATCAGTTGCTGCGCCGCGGTTCTCTTGCGCCCCATTTCGGCATCGACGTTGGCCACCACCACTCTGGTGCCACCCTGCTTGGCCCGTTCGGCAAAGGCATTGATGACCGGCAGATGCGGCACGTCCTTGGCATTGCTGCCGTCGACCGCCGGCACATTCTGCAAGGCGTCGAAGTAATCGCGCCAGGTATCGGGCACGCTGCCGGGATTGGCGAGGTAGTTTTCGTACACCTCCTCGACATAGGGCGCGTTGCCGCCAAAGAGATAGGTGTTGGCCTGATAGGCCTGGTAGACGGATGACGCGGACGAAGCTGTCGCTGGCGCGGCAGCCGTCCCGCGGGACGCAATTTCACTCATTTTTTCGCTGACCTTCGTTTCCCTGCAGGAAACTATTAGCTGGTTAAAGCTGTTTGTTGAATAACCTTCCGCGTCCCGGCTGAACCGTTTGGCGGATGCGACTGTGGCGTTGGGAAGGGCCTAGTAACCCGTTAATTGTGCCACCAAACACAAAACCGGGCGGCTCGCCCGGCCTTGCAGGCCTGACCTAGACCTTCACCAGATCCCTGATCTGCTGTAGCGCTGCCGGGTCGTCCATGGTGGTCAAGTCGCCGGGGTCGCGCCCTTCGCAGATCGCCTGCACGGCGCGGCGCAGCAGCTTGCCGCTGCGGGTTTTGGGCAGGATGGTGACAAAGCGCACACGGGCCGGCCGCGCCACCGCGCCCAGGTCGTTGTCGACCAGTTTCATGATCTCGCCCTCCAGCTTGAGGCGGGCCGCGTCGTCGGTCAGCAGACTGGCGTCCTTGACCACGGCGAAGGCCATCGCCACCTGGCCCTTGAGTTGATCGGCGACACCCACCACCGCCACTTCGGCGACATTGGGATGGGCCGAGATGCTCTCCTCGATCTCGCGCGTGCCCAGGCGGTGCCCGGCCACGTTGATCACGTCGTCGGTGCGCCCCAGGATGAAGTAATAGCCGGCTTCGTCGCGTATGCCCCAGTCGAACGTGCTGTAGATCAGGCGGCCCGGGATGGTGGTCCAGTAGGTGCTGACGAAGCGCTCATCGTTGCCCCACACCGTTTGCAGGCAGCCCGGCGGCAGCGGGCCTTCGATCGCCACCACGCCTTTCTGGTTGGCGCCCGTGAGTTCCTCGCCGGTGCTCTCGTCCAGCAGTTTGACGTTGTAGCCGTACACCGCCTTGCCGGGCGAGCCGAACTTGGTCGGAGAATCGTCCACGCCCTTGCAAATGCTCAGGATCGGCCAGCCGGTCTCGGTCTGCCAGTAGTTGTCCACAATCGGCCGGCCCAGACCCTCGCTGATCCACTGGGCGGTGGGCTGGTCCAGCGGCTCGCCGGCCAGGAACAAGGCGCGCAGCGACGACAAGTCGTATTTTTTGAGCAGCGCCGGATCCTGCTTTTTCAGCACCCGCACCGCGGTGGGCGCGCTGAACATCACGGTGACCTTGTATTTTTCCACCAGGCTCCACCAGATGCCGCCGTCCGGGCGCGTCGGCAGGCCTTCGTACATGATGGTCGCCATGCCGGCAATCAAAGGTCCGTAGATGATGTAGCTGTGGCCCACCACCCAGCCGATGTCGCTGGTGGAGAAATAGGTCTCGCCGGCATTGCCACAATAGATGTGCTTCATGCTGGCGGCCAGCGCCACGGCGTAGCCGCCGGTGTCGCGCTGCACGCCCTTGGGCTTGCCGGTGGTGCCGCTGGTGTACAGCGTGTAGCTGGGGTGCGTGGCATCGACCCACTCGCAATCGACCACCGTATGCAGGTGCTTCTGGCGCAGGGGAGCCCACAAATGATCACGCCCGGCGACCAGGTTCATGGCCGCCAGTTGCCGATCGACCAGCAGCACCGAATCGGGCTTGTGGCTGGACAGGCGGATTGCCTCATCGAGCAAGGGCTTGTAGGCCACCGCCTTGCCGCCGCGCGAACCGGCGTCGGCGCTGATGATCACCTTGGGCGACGCGTCCTCGATGCGCGAGGCCAGCGAGCCCGAGGCAAAACCGCCGAAAACCACCGAATGGATGGCGCCGATGCGGGCACAGGCCAGCATGGCAAAAGCCGCCTCGGCAATCATGGGCATGTAGATCAACACCCGGTCGCTCTTTTGCACCCCTAAGTCTTTCAGCACGGCGGCCACGCGCTGCACCTCGGCATGCAGCTCGCGGAAGGAATAAACCCGCTCCTGATCGGTCTCGGTGGAAACAAATATCAGCGCCGCCTGATCCGCTCGGTCCTTCAGATGCCGGTCGATCGCGTTGTGACACAGATTGGTGACGCCGCCGGCAAACCACTTGGCAAACGGCGGATTGCTGTAGTCGCAGACCTGGGTCGGCTGAACTTTCCAGTCGACCAGCTTGGCCTGTTCGCCCCAGAAGCCGTCGCGGTCGGTCAGGGAACGTTGGTGAAATT
>NZ_JAQTMS010000050.1 GCF_028714215.1 Rhodoferax sp.
TGCCCGACGATCCGCTGATTTTTGTCGAGGTCGCCTTGTTGCATGAGATCGCCCAGGGCATCACGCCGTTGCTGGATGAAGCGGCCGCCGTGGAAGACCTTAACAAGGCCACCACCGCGATTTTCTACTCCATCAGCAATACCCAGGCCGGCCTGCGTGGCGTCAGTTTTGGCGACTCGCTGATCAAGCGCGTGGTGGAAACCCTGAAGGCCGAATTCCCGCGCCTGAAAACTTTTTCCACGCTGTCGCCGATGCCGGGCTTTCGCGCCTGGCTGGGAAAAAGGGCGGCTGCCATGCTCGACAAACTGGACGAGAAAGCACGTGCCGAACTGGCGCGTGCCGTTGGCTTGGAGCCGGTGACCGCAGCGCACTTGTTAAGTGCCGCCGACAAGGCCTTGGAACTGGATGCGAAATCGCCGCTTCGCCATCTGCTGCTGCAGTGTGCCGCCTACTACCTGAGCCAGGAACTGGTGGGCGGAAAACCTCTTGATCCGGTGGCTCGTTTTCACATCGGCAACGGTGCCCGGATCGAGCGCCTGAACTGGGCCGGCGACCCATCGCCCAAGGGCATGAAGCAGTCGTACGGCATGATGGTCAACTATCTCTACGATCTCAAGCGCCTGGAACGGCATCGTGTCATGATGGCGCAGGGGAAAGTCCCGGTTTCCGCAAGCGTGGAGGACTATTTCCTGTGATTTGGTGAATCTGCCATTTTTCTAAAATAGGCCAACAGAAGTTTGGCCATAAACCCGGAGACAAAAATGACTTTATCGAGACGGAATTTCATGACCGCGGCCGGTGGCGCGGCGTTGACGGCCATGAGCGGCGGGGCCTGGGCGCAAAACGCGGCCGGCGGTTTGAAGATCTCGCATCAATTTCCCGGCGGTACCTTGACCGAAGGTGATTTCAGGGATCGGCTGTGCCGGCGTTTTGCCCAGGAGGTCGAGAAACGAACGGCGGGTGCACTCAAGGCTTCGGTCTATCCCGGCTCTTCCCTGATGAAGACCAATGCCCAATTTTCATCCATGCGCAAGGGCGCGCTGGACATGAGTCTGGTGCCCGTGTCCTATGCTGGCGGCGAGGTGGCCGAAACCAATATCGGCCTGATGCCGGCCCTGGTGCCCAGCTATGAACAGGGCGCGCTCTGGAAAAACGCCGAAGTCGGCAAACTGCTTTCGAAAGTACTCAATGACAAAGGTGTGCTGATCGTCAGCTGGGTCTGGCAGGCCGGCGGTGTCGCCAGTCGGCCACGGCCCTTGGTCAGCCCGGAAGACGCCAAGGGCCTGAAAGTGCGGGGCGGTAGCCGCGAGATGGACATGATGCTCAAAGCTGCCGGTGCCTCGGTGATCACCTTGCCGTCGAATGAAATTTACGCGGCCATGCAAACCGGTGCCATGGACGCGGCAATGACGTCGAGTACCAGCTTCATCTCATTCAAGTTGGAGGAGATCGCCAAACACCTGACCACCGGGCGCAACAAGACCTATTGGTTCATGCTGGAGCCCTTGATGATCTCCAAGGAGGTGTTTGGCAAACTGCCGAAGAACCAGCAGGACGTGGTGATGGCGGTAGGCGCCGAACTGGAAGTCTTTGGACGGGACGCTGCCCGTGCGGACGACAAGGCGGTGGCGGAGATTTACGCCAAGGCCGGCGCAAAAGTCTATGACCTGGACGAAGCCGCGCTGAAGAAGTGGCAGGTGATCGCGCGTGAAACCGCCTGGAAAGACTTCGCGGAGAAGAGTGAATCCTGCGCTGCGCTGTTGAAGGCAGCTCAAAAACTGACATGACGCACGGCAGTGACTTCGGGTCCGCGGTGTTGGGCGTGGACCCGGACACGCCCCGGCTGCTGCTGCCGATAGCTGTCGTGCTGATGCGGATCAATCGGCTGATGGTGGTTGCCGGCATGTTAGCCCTGCTGACGGCCTCCGCGGTGCTGACCTACAGCGTGGTCTCGCGCTATGTGATGAAGTCTTCCACCGACTGGCAGGACGAAGCCGCCGTGTTTTGTCTGGTCGGGGCCACTTTCCTGTGCAGCTCGTTTGTCCAGGCTTTGCGCGGCCATGTCGGCATCGAAGCCGTTGCCGGCTTGTTGCCCGGCTCGCTCAATCGTTTGCGTCTGCTGCTGGTGGATCTGCTGGGCCTGCTGTTTTGCAGTTTCTTTGCCTGGAAGTCGTGGACCTTGTTTCATGAGGCCTGGGTGGAGCACCAGACCACCTCGTCGTCGTGGGCGCCATCGCTGTCGATTCCCTACGGTTTGATGGCTACCGGCATGAGCTTGCTGAGTCTGCAACTCCTGATTCAGCTTAGTGCGCGGGTCAATGCACTGCGCGGCAAGGCAGCCGGAGGGCGCTCATGAGCATGCTTGGGCTGGGTTTGCTGTTTGGCGCGGTGACGCTGCTCTTCATGTTTTCGGGGGCACCGATATCCTTTGCCCTGGGCAGCGTGGCGGTGCTTTTCATGTACCTCTTCATGCCGGCGCAGGCGCTCGATACGGTCACCCAAAACGTCTACGAGGAAATGGCCAGCATCACACTGCTGTCGATCCCGCTGTTTATCCTGAAAGGTGCCGCCATCGGCCGCTCGCGTGCCGGGCAGGACTTGTACGCTGCCATGCATGTCTGGATGGGCCGGATTCCGGGTGGGCTCGGCATCGCCAACGTCTTCGCTTGCGCGCTGTTCGCGGCCATGGCCGGCTCCAGTCCGGCCACCTGCTCGGCGATCGGCAGCGCCGGCATTCCGGAGATGCGCAAGCGTGGCTACTCGCCGGGATTTGCCGCCGGCATCATCGCGGCCGGTGGTACTCTGGGGATTTTGCTGCCGCCGTCGATCACCATGATCCTGTACGCGGTGGCCGCCGAGCAGTCGCTCGGGCGCTTGTTTCTGGCCGGCATTTTCCCCGGTGTCTTGCTGGTAGGTCTGTTCGCCGCTTACGCGGTCTTGCGTTATCGCCATGAATACCAGCTGGCGCAGCGTGCCTACGAAAGCCAGGGAACCGCGTCGGCGCTGCTGGCGCGGGAGATTTTCACGAACCGCCAGAAGTTCGAGATGCTGCCGCGCGTGGTACCTTTTGTGCTGCTGTTGATCGGCGTGATGGTGGCCCTGTATGGCGGTTTTGCGACACCCTCGGAGACCGCCGGATTGGGTGCGGTGCTGGCCCTTGTCCTGATTGCCACCATCTATGGTGTTTGGCGACCCAAGGATGTGGCGCCGATACTGACCGCGACGCTGCGGGAATCGACCATGCTGATGATGATCATCGGCATGTCGCTGCTGTTCTCCTATGTGATGAGCTTCCTGCACATCAGCCAGTCGGCGGCCGAGTGGATCGTCGGCATGCAGCTGTCCAAGTGGGTGTTGCTGGCGGCGGTGCTGCTGATGGTGATCTTGTTGGGCTTTTTCCTGCCGCCGGTCAGCATCATCCTGATGACGGCGCCCATCATCCTGCCGCCCCTGAAGGCGGCCGGCTTCGACCTGATCTGGTTCGGCGTGCTGATGACCATCGTGATGGAGACCGGTCTGATTCATCCGCCGGTCGGGCTGAACATTTTTGTCATCAAGAATATCGCGCCGGATATCTCCCTCAGCGACATCATCTGGGGCGTGTTGCCGTTTGTGCTGTTGATGTTTTTGGCGGTGCTGCTGATTTGTGTCTTTCCCGGCATCGCGACCGGGCTGCCTGACGCGGTCATGGGAATGCCGGCGGTCAAATCATGAGTGGCTCCGTGCGGCTGGCAATTTCGGGGCCGGTGGCCTCGGTCACGCTGTCCCATCCGGGCAAGCTGAACGCCATGTCACGCCTCATGTGGCGCCAGCTACGCTCTGTTTTTGAGAGCATTCAGCAGAACCCGGATCTGCGCTGCGTTGTCATTGCGGGAGCGAATCAGAATTTCTGCGCCGGTGGTGACATTTCCGAATACGTCGACTTCCGGTTTCAGGAGGCGAGCCTGCGGGAATTCCACGAAACGGATGTCTGGGGTGGTTTGCAGGCCATGCTGGACTGTGACCTGCCCATCGTGGCCCAGATCGAGGGTCAGTGCATGGGTGCCGGGGTTGAGATTGCCAGTTGTTGCGATATTCGTCTGGCTGGCGCTTCGACCCGTTTTGGGGCGCCCATTGCCAAGCTTGGCTTTCCCATGGCGCCGCGTGAGGCGCAGTTGGTGGCGCGCGAAGCCGGTTTCAGTGTGGCGCGGCAAATGTTGCTGGAAGCGGCGATCTTGACGGCTGCGGACATGAAGGCCGCGGGATTTCTGAGCCGGGTGTTGGCGGACCAGCAAGTAGCCGACGAGACCCTGGCCACCGGGCTGCGCATCGCGGCGCTGGCACCGCAGGCAGCCCGACTCAACAAACAGACATTGCGTGCCTTGACCAACCCTGCAACCCCGGCCCATCAGGTGGCGAAGCAGACTGACAAGAGCTACGGCTACGCCCACAGCGCCGAACACCGGGAAGGTATTCAGGCCTTTCTGGAAAAGAGAAAACCTGTGTTTTGAGCTCTTGAGGCGGTTGTTTCCCCCATTAACCCACTTCCAACCCCGAATTGACATGGCTACCCAGAACAACTCCAACCCGCGTAACGGCAACCTCTTTGCGGCACTTCGGGCCGCTTTTCCGCAAGACTTGGACACGCTGGCGATCGAAACCGACAACGGCTTGTTTTACTCCTGGCGTGATCTGGAGCGTGCTACGGCCATGCTGGCCAACCTGCTGGAATCGCTGGATCTGCCGGCTGGCGCCCGCATCGCTGTGCAGGTGGAAAAATCGGTCGAGGCGATGCTGCTGTATTTGGCAACCTTGCGCGCCGGTTTCGTTTATCTGCCGCTCAACTCGGCCTATCAAAGTGCCGAGATCGAATATTTCATCGGCAACGCCGAACCGGCGGTGGTCGTCTGCAGCGGTAAAAACTTTGCTTGGGTCAGCAAGATTGCCTTCAAGGCTGGGGTCCGGAACGTGTTCACGCTCAATGACGATCGCAGCGGCTCCCTGCTTGAGCGCGCGGCCCATTGTCCGGATCGACATCAAGTGGCGCACTGTGGACCCGATGAGCTGGCGGCGATTGTCTACACCAGCGGCACCACCGGCCGCTCCAAGGGTGCGATGTTGAGCCACGGTAATCTGCTGAGCAATGCCCTGGTGCTGAAAGACTACTGGGGCTGGAGAGCGGGCGACGTGCTGATTCACGCCTTGCCGATTTTTCACGTGCACGGTTTGTTTGTGGCCATTCACGGAGCCTTGCTGAACGGCAGCAAGATGATATGGCTGGGCAAATTCGATCCCAAACTGGTGCTGCAAAAAATGCCCGAGGCAACGCTGTTCATGGGCGTGCCCACGCTCTATGTGCGCTTGTTGAACGAGCCCGGGCTGAACCGGGAGACGGCGCGCTCCATGCGCCTCTTCATTTCCGGCTCGGCCCCCTTGTTGATCGAGACCTTCAACGATTGGCAGCGCCGGACCGGCCACACCATTCTGGAGCGTTACGGCATGAGTGAGACCGTGATGCTGACCTCCAACCCCTATCACGCGAAGGACGGCGCGCGGCGCGGCGGCACCGTCGGCTTTCCGCTGCCGGGCGTCAGCTTGCGCGTGCGGGACGATCAAGGTCGACCGGTTCCCGCCGGTGAGATCGGTGGCATAGAGGTCAAGGGTCCCAATGTATTCAAAGGCTATTGGTGCATGCCGGAAAAGACGGCCGAAGAATTTACCTCGGACGGCTATTTCAGGACCGGTGACGTGGGCCAGGTCGATGCGCGTGGCTACGTGACGATTGTGGGACGCAGCAAAGACCTCATCATCAGCGGCGGCTATAACGTCTATCCGGCGGAGATCGAGGGCTACATCAATGAATTTCCGGGTGTCGCCGAGAGCGCGGTCATCGGCGTTCCCCATGCCGATTTCGGTGAGGTCGGCGTGGCGCTGGTGATTGCCAAGCCGGGTGCCAGCATCGACCCCGCCCAGATCATCGCCAACCTGAAATCGACGCTGGCCAATTTCAAGGTGCCCAAGCAGTGCCTTGTGGTCGATGCGCTGCCGCGCAACAGCATGGGCAAGGTGCAAAAAAATATGTTGCGCGCCCAGTATGGGGCCGGCTAACGCAGAACCAGCACCGGCACGTGGGAGTGCGTGAGGACCAGCTGGGTTTCGCTGCCCAGCAGCAAGCGCTTGATGCCGCGCCGACCATGGGAGGCCATCACGATCAGATCGCATTTGTGCTTTTTGGTGGCTGCGATGACGGCGTCCGACACCAGGTCCGATTTGACTGTGATGGCCTTGGCCCTGACCCCTTTTGCCAACGCAGCTTTCTGCACCGCGTCGACAATCGCCTGACCATCTTCGGCCCATTGTTTCTCAACCCGGCTGACTTCGGCCGCCTGCAAGGCCAGGCCGCCCTCGAAGTAGCTTTGCGGATAGCGCGGGATGACTTTCAGGGCCACCAACTCGGCATCCATCAATGCCGCCAGGGCAATGGCGCTGGTCACCGCTTTTTTTGACAAGGGGGAACCGTCGGTGGCGACAAGGATTCGCTGGTACATGAATTTCTCCTGTTGAGTGACGGGCTCAAGCTTACTCTGATTGCCCGGCCCGAGCTTGATTATGGTCAGGTAAACTGTTTGCCTCGCTGCGCATCCCTTGGACCTTATGTCACCTGCCAGTCCTGCCGTCCCCGCGGCGGCACCCGAAACCGCTAACGATGTGCGCGCCCCGGCCCAGGTCAGTCCGCACGAGGCGGGCCCACCGATGGAACTCTTGCGCCTGCTGGACGACCCGCTGGAATGGTCTGCCTTCAGTCGTCCCGACGCGCGGCGCGCCAATTGCTGGCAGTCCAACGTGTTGATTGAGGGCATGCACTGCGCCGCCTGTGCCTTGACCCTTGAGGATGCGCTGCTGAGCGTGCCCGGCGTCGAGCAGGCTGATGTGAGTGCGGGAAGCCACCGGGCGCGTGTCGTCTGGTCGGCCGACCTGGTTCGGCCTTCTGACTGGATGCGGGCGATTCAAGCGGCCGGCTACCGGGCCGTTCCGGCCAATGACGCATTTGCCCGTGAACGGCGCAACCGGGAGGCCCGCAAGGCGCTTTGGCGTTTGGCCGTGGCCGGCTTGTGCATGATGCAGGTGATGATGTACGCCTACCCGGCGTACGTGGCGGCGGCCGGCGATTTGACGCCCGAGATGGAGCAGCTCCTGCGTTGGGCTTCCTGGGTCCTGACACTGCCGGTGATCCTGTTTTCATGCGGTCCATTTTTTGGCAACGCACTGCGCGATGTGATGCAGCGGCGGGTCAGCATGGACTTGCCGGTGGCCCTGGGCATGCTGATTACTTTTGCCGTCAGTAGCGCCGGTACTTTTGAACCTCAGGGACACTTTGGGCGCGAGGTGTATTTCGACTCGCTCACCATGTTCGTGTTTTTCCTGCTGGCCGGTCGCTGGCTGGAGTTGCGCCTGCGGGATCGAACTGCCGGCGCGCTCGAAGCGTTGATGAACCGCTTGCCCGACAGCGTATTGCGGCAGAAACAGGACGGTACTTATGAGCGCGTGCCGGTGCGCCGCCTGCAAATGGGAGACCTGATCCGCGTCTTGCCAGGCGAAACCCTGCCGGCCGACGGCGTGGTGCTGCTGGGCTGTACGATGGTTGACGAGGCGCTGCTGACGGGCGAGTCGCGTCCCGTGGCGCGTGGGGTCGGCAGTGCGGTGGTTGCTGGCAGTCATAACCTCTCGACCGTGGTGCAGATCCGCGTCGAGCGGGTCGGCGAGCAAACCCGTTACGCCCAGATCGTCGCGTTGATGGAAAGCGCCTCAACCACCAAACCGCCCTTGGCTCGACTGGCCGACCGCATCGCCAAACCATTCCTGATTGCGGTTCTGCTGGCTGCCGGCCTGGCCTGCGCTTTCTGGTGGGGAAGGGACCCGGGACGGGCTTTGATGGTTGCGGTGGCGGTGCTGGTGGTCACCTGTCCCTGCGCCCTGTCGCTGGCCACGCCGGCCGCCATGCTGGCCGCGGCCGGCACTCTGGCGCGACGCGGTGTTCTGGTGCGGCGGCTGGACGCCTTTGAATCGCTGGCCGTCGTCAATACGGTCTTGTTTGACAAAACCGGAACCTTGACGCGGGATGCCATGGTTTTGGGATCCAGCCAGGTGCGAGAAGGTATGCCGGTGGCCCAGGTGCTGGCCATGGCAGCGGCTTTGGCGCAGTATTCGCTGCACCCGGTTTCCAGAGCGCTGGCCGCTGCCGGGCAGGGTGGCGCCGGCACGCCATGGCAAGCGAGCGCCGTGCAAGAGGTCGCGGGGGCGGGCGTAAGCGGCCAGGTCTGCTCCAGCGAAGTCGGTTTGCCGGCCACGCGCCTGCGCCTTGGATCGGCTGACTTCTGCGGCGTGAAGCCGGTGCGATCAGATTCCCTGCAGGCTTTTTTGAGCGATGAACAGGGCTGGCTGGCGACGTTTGTCCTGCATGAGGATGTTCGGCCTGACGCACGGGCCACGGTCACGGCACTTCGGGACGCCGGCATTGCGGTGCATCTGTTGTCGGGAGACAGTACCGAGGCGGCGGGGCGGTTGGCGGCTCAGGTCGGTATCGGCAACTTTCAAGGAAACTGTTCGCCGCAAGACAAGCTCGATTTCTTGCGCCGCGCCCAGCAAAGTGGCGACAAGGTCGCGGTGGTGGGAGATGGGCTCAACGATGGTCCGATGCTGGCCGCTGCACATGCTTCATTTGCCTTTGGTCAGGCGGTGCCGCTGGCACAGGCGCAGTCAGATTTTGTCGTGCTGGGTGATCAAATCGGCGCCATCGTGACAACCGTCCAGTTGGCGCGGCGTACCCTGCGCGTGGTTCGTCAGAATCTGGCCTGGGCTGCCATTTACAACGCGGTCTGTGTGCCACTGGCCGTGCTCGGCTTGCTGCCAGCCTGGTTGGCGGGTCTGGGAATGGGTTTAAGCTCGCTGTTGGTGGTGTTCAATGCACTGCGTTTGGCGAAGCCGCCAACTCAATGAAAGGGTCACTTTGGACATACTTTATTTGCTGATTCCTTTGTCGGTAATCCTCGTTTTTTTCATACTCGCCGGTCTTTGGTGGGCTATCTATCGCGGTCAATTTGAAGACATGGAGGCCGAAGGAGAGCGAATTCTTAAGGATTCATGAAAATACTTTTGGAATTTGACAAGAATCACCCGGAACCCATCCTCATCGTGAGAAACTTTAGCCAGAACTAACTGAGAAGAGGTGTAAATGATATTTCCCAATACGCTAGCCACGACCTATAGCGATAAGGTCGTCAGGCAGTTTGCCATCATGACCGTAGTCTGGGGTGTGGTAGGCATGCTGGTCGGCGTGATCATCGCCGCGCAGCTAACCTGGCCCGAACTCAACTTTGGTATTCCCTGGTTGACTTATGGTCGCTTGCGACCACTGCATACCAACGCAGTGATTTTTGCGTTTGGTGGTTGTGGTTTATTCGCTTCAGCCTATTACGTGGTGCAGCGCACCTGTCAGGTTCGGCTATTTGGCGAAAAGCTGGCCGCCTTCACTTTTTGGGGTTGGCAACTGGTGATTCTGGCGGCTGCGATTTCTTTGCCTTTGGGTTACACCCAGGGCAAGGAATACGCCGAGCTGGAGTGGCCCATTGACATCTTGATCACTGTGGTCTGGGTGTCCTTTGCGGTGGTGTTTTTTGGCACCGTCGGAACCCGAAAAGTCCGCCACATTTACGTTGCCAACTGGTTTTTTGGCGCGTTCATCATTGCGGTGGCCTTGCTGCACCTGGTCAACAGTGCCGCCATTCCTGCCGGTTTCTTGAAATCGTATTCGGCTTATGCTGGCGTGCAGGATGCCATGGTGCAGTGGTGGTATGGCCATAACGCAGTCGGGTTCTTCCTGACGGCCGGCTTCCTGGGCATGATGTACTACTTCGTTCCGAAGCAGGCGGAGCGGCCGATTTATTCTTACCGTCTGTCCATCGTTCACTTCTGGGCGCTGATATTTACCTACATGTGGGCCGGCCCGCACCACCTGCATTACACCGCGCTGCCGGACTGGACACAATCGGTCGGCATGGTGTTCTCCCTGATATTGCTGGCGCCCAGTTGGGGTGGCATGATCAACGGGATCATGACGCTGTCGGGGGCTTGGCATAAGCTGCGCGACGACCCGATCTTGCGTTTCCTGATCGTCTCCCTGTCGTTCTATGGCATGTCGACCTTTGAAGGCCCGATGATGTCGATCAAGACCGTCAATGCGCTGTCGCACTACACCGATTGGACCGTGGGCCATGTGCACTCGGGGGCTTTGGGCTGGGTCGGTCTGGTCACCATGGGCAGTATGTACTACCTGATTCCGCGTCTGTTTGGCCAGAAGAAGATGTACAGCGTCAAGGCCATCGAGGTGCATTTCTGGACGGCGACGATCGGCATTGTCATTTACATCGCAGCCATGTGGATTGCCGGTGTGATGCAAGGTCTGATGTGGCGTGCCATCAACGCTGACGGTACCTTGACCTACACCTTTGTGGAATCCGTCAAGGCCACCTTCCCGTTCTATGTGCTGCGTTTATTGGGTGGTCTCTTGTACCTTGCCGGTATGTTGATCATGCTCTGGAACGTACTGAAGACAGCCACCAATGGCCGTTCCGTTACCGTGACCATTCCGGCCGCCGTTGCCCACGCCTGAGGAGCAAATACCATGGCAAATAACAATACCAGCGGCGGACTGTCGCACGAAAAAATTGAAACCAACAACTTCCTGATGATCGTTTTGATCCTGGTTGTGTTGTTGTTCGGTGGCTTGGTCGAAATTGTTCCGCTGTTCTTCCAGAAATCCACGACCGAGCCGGTCAAGGGTCTGCAGCCCTACACCGCGCTGCAACTGGCGGGGCGCGACATCTACACCCGTGAGGGCTGCTACAACTGCCATTCGCAGATGATTCGGCCGTTCCGTGCCGAGACCTTGCGTTACGGCCATTACTCGGTGGCTGGCGAATTTGTCTATGACCACCCGTTCCAGTGGGGTAGCAAGCGCACCGGTCCCGATCTCCAGCGCGTCGGTGGGAAGTACAGCGATCAGTGGCATCGTGACCACCTGAACAATCCACGGGATGTTGTTCCGGAATCGAATATGCCGGCCTATCCATGGTTGCTCAAGGACAACGTGGACGCCGCTTCCATGCCGGCGCACATGAGGGCTTTGCGCACTGTGGGCGTGCCCTATACCGATGAGCAGATAGCCAAGTCGTCCGAGGAGCTTAAAGGCAAGAAGGAAATCGAGGCCGTCATTGCTTATTTGCAGGTATTGGGTACTTTGGTGAAATAGAAGGGGGACCTTGACATGGAATTCGATATCAACTCCCTCCGATCATTGGCTACGGTAGTTAGTTTCCTCATGTTTATCGGCATCATTGCGTGGGCTTATTCACGTGGCAAAGCCGCTGATTTCGAACAGGCTGCCAATCTGCCTTTCGAGCAAGACTGACGAACCGCACTAAAAGGAAAAAAATATGAGCGACTTTACAAGTAACTTCTGGTCGGTCTACGTTGCCGGGATCACGGTAGTCAGTATTCTGGCCTGTCTGCTGCTGCTCTGGGTGACCGGCAAGGCCAAGGCCACGACCGCCAGTGACAACACCACCGGACATGTGTGGGACGGCGATTTGCGTGAGATGAACAACCCCTTGCCGCGCTGGTGGGCTTGGCTGTTTGTCATCACCATCGTTTTTGCCTTGGTCTATCTGGCCCTGTACCCCGGCTTGGGCACTTACGCAGGCAAATTGGCTTGGACCTCTTCGGGCCAACATCAGACCGAAGTCGATAAGGGCAATGCGGAGACGGCGCCCCTGTACGCCAAGTTTTCTGCCATGAAGCCGGAAGACGTGGCCAAGGATGCGCAAGCGATGGCCATTGGCGAGCGTTTGTTCATGAACAACTGCGCCCAATGTCATGGCTCCGATGCCCGCGGCAATAAGGGGATTCCGAACTTGACTGACAACGATTGGTTGGGTGGCGGCACTCCGGAGATCATCAAGGCGGACATCACAAAAGGACGTATTGGCATGATGCCGCCGATGGCTGCTGCAGTGGGCACGGCGGATGATGTCAAGAATGTCGCGCAGTATGTTTTGAGCCTGTCCGGTAGCCCGCACGATTCGGTTCGTGCGGCGCTTGGCAAGGAGAAATTCGTCGTTTGCGCTGCCTGCCACGGTCCAGACGGCAAGGGTATGCAAGCGCTTGGCTCGGCCAACCTGACTGACAATATCTGGTTGCATGGTTATGGCGAGGCGGCCATCATTGCCATGATTAACGGCGGCAAGACCAACATCATGCCAGCCCATGGGGACAAGTTCTCCGAAGCCCAGATCCATGTGCTGGCGTCCTATGTGTGGGGGCTTTCGAATAAGGGCGGGGTTGCTGCCAAGTAGTGTGCGGTGTGCATCCCCGGTCACGAGGTTGGTCTGTCGTTCGAGACCGGGGCATCTTGGCCCATGTCGTGGGGCGCCGTAATATCGAGGTCGTTAGCGGCTCCAGATCATGAACGTCACTGGGCCAGCACCACTGATCTGCGCGCAGTGGTGCTGCTCCCGGTGGACGCACAGCCCCGGGTTCCCACACCACTCGCTGTGAGATCCAGAGTGTCGGGTTGACTTCCGGATTCGACAGAGATTTTTGCTTCCACAATAAGGATTTGATATGCAGAATGGCACTCTTGATACAACTGTTCCTTGGTGGAGGTTTGGTCATGTCTGGCTTATCGTGGCGGGTCCGGCAATCGTCGTTGTAGCCAGCTTCATAACCCTCTATCTCGCGGTGACACGACCGGATCCGGTTGTTGCCGAAGACTATTACCGCAAAGGGATTGATATCAACAAGACCTTGGGCAAGGAGGCTAGTGGTTCTGGTCTGGCGCCGGCAATGCAGGCCCGTAACCATGCTGCAACCGGGGTTGTGCCGTCAGCCAACGCGGTCGCCAAACCTTAGGTTGAGTTACCCCTCGCTCGGGCCGTCAAGACATATTGTCTGTTGGCGTATCCGGATGTTTTGTTTCAGTAACTCAGATCGGTGCTTTGGGGTTGACGATGTCCCGCAGCGCCGCCGTGTTCAGAATGCGGACATGACGTTGCTTGACTTCCACGATGCCATCTTCCACGAATCTGGAAAATGTCCGGCTCACGGTTTCAAGTTTCAACCCCAGAAAGCTGCCAATTTCCTCGCGGGTCATTCGAAGTATCAACTCCGATTGGGAGAAGCCCCGGGCGTGTAGCCGCTGCACCAGGTTCAACAGGAAGGTGGCCAGACGCTCCTCTGCCCGCATGCTGCCCAGCAGCAACATGACGCCGTGTTCACGCACAATTTCCCGACTTAGAATTTTGTGAACGTGACGCTGCAGTGAATTTACTTCACGGGAAAATTCCTCAATCCGGTCGAATGGCATCACGCAGACCTCGGCGTCTTCCAACGCAACAGCGTCGCAGGTGTGGTGGTCATTCACGATGCCGTCCAGACCAACAACTTCACCGGCCATTTGAAACCCCGTTACCTGATCCCTGCCATCCTCAGAAGCCACGCAGGTCTTGAAAAATCCGGTGCGAATGGCGTACAAACTGGTAAACTTTTCGCCATTGCGAAAGAGTGTCGTGCCGCGTTTGATCTTGCGTCTGGCGGCCACCAGGTCGTCAATACGGTCAAGCTCTTCCTTGCTCAGGTCCACTGGCATGCACAGTTCCCTAAGATTGCAATCCGAACAGGCTACTTTGATGGTTTGAGGGTTCATGTCCCTCATTTTGGCACCAATTTGCCAGCGGTCCTGATATCAGTCAAATTTGCGGGAATTCAACCCCCGTCTCTTTTGATGAATATCAAGATAAAATCCAGCATTTAAGGCATATTCAGCATACTTGCCAAGGAGTATTCATGAACGCAGCAGTTGCTGAACCAATTTCCGAAGACCTGTTGCGTCGGTTTGACGTTTCCGGGCCACGCTACACCTCGTATCCCACAGCGGACCGTTTCGTTGAAGCCTTTTCGGTTGAAGATTACACCCAGGCCTTGACCCTGCGACGCTCGGGCGCCGCGGCCATGACGCTGCCGTTGTCCCTCTATGTGCACATTCCTTTTTGTGAATCCCTGTGCTATTACTGTGCCTGCAACAAGATCATCACCAAGCACCACGACAGGGCCGCTCCTTACCTGCGTTATTTGAGTCGCGAGGTTGATCTGCACACGGCGCAATTGGGGGTTGGACAAACGGTGACGCAGTTGCATCTGGGCGGTGGTTCTCCCACCTTTCTGTCGGATGACGAGCTGCGCGAATTGATGGCCATGTTGCGACGCAGCTTCAACCTGCCAGCGGGTGGCGAATACTCGATCGAGGTCGATCCACGCACCATTGATGCCTCACGGCTCGATACGCTGGCCGAGTTGGGATTCAATCGTTTGAGTTTTGGTGTTCAGGATTTCGATCCGGAAGTTCAAAAATCGGTGCACCGGATACAGCCGGCCGAGCAGGTTTTTGCGTTGGTGGCGGCGGCGCGCGAGCGCAATTTTGACTCGATCAATGTCGATCTGATCTATGGTCTGCCCAAGCAAAGTCCGGAGTCTTTTGCGCGCACGGTGGCTCAGATCATCGAGTTGCGACCAGAGCGTATTGCGCTATATGCCTATGCCCATTTGCCGGAGCGCTTCAAGCCGCAGCGCCGGATTCCTACCGTCGAGATTCCCAGTGGCGGTGCCAAGGTTGCGATGCTGGCGCGTTCCATGGCGTCTTTTATCGGTGCCGGTTATGTGTACGTGGGGATGGACCACTTTTCGCTTCCCACCGATTCGCTGGCGATCGCCAAGCGGCAGGGGCGCTTGCATCGGAATTTTCAGGGTTACAGCACGCAGCCCGATTGCGATCTGATCGGCCTCGGGGTGTCGTCCATTGGCCGCATTGGTGCCACCTACAGCCAGAACGCCAAGACGCTGGAAGAGTATTACGATTTTCTGGACCAGGGTCGTTTTCCGGTGGTGCGCGGCCTGGCGCTTTCGCGCGACGACCTGGTTCGTCGTGCCGTCATCATGGGCCTGATGTGCCAGGGGCAAGTGTCGTTTGAGTCCATCGAGTTGGCCTATCTGGTGGAGTTTCGCAATTACTTTGCCTCCGAGATGGAAGCCTTGCAGAAACTTGCCGAACAAGGGCTGGTAACCCTGGATGACACTGGCATTCAGGTGACCGACATGGGCTGGTTTTTTGTGCGTGCCGTGGCCATGGTGTTTGATCGCTATTTGCAGACGGACCGCAACCGCGCGCGCTTCTCCAAGATCATTTAGCATCGGCAGATGCAATCATCTCTTGCCTTGACCGCGCTTTTGATGGGATTGGCCGGCGGACCACACTGCATAGCAATGTGTGGTGCCGCCTGTGCCGGCATTGGACACTCGGCGGGTCCGCGTAAAAATAGGGCGATGCTGGGCTTCCAGGCGGGACGGGTACTGGGCTATTCCGCGCTGGGTGCATTGGCCGCGGCTTCGATTCAAGGTCTGGGTTGGCTGACGCTCCAGTCGGCGGCGTTGCGGCCGGTCTGGACACTGTTTCATGTGGCGACTTTTGTGCTGGGCCTGCTGTTGCTGTGGCAAGCGCAGCAACCGGTCTGGCTGGAGCAGGCCGGCAGAAGGATCTGGTCGGGCGCGCGTGCACTGGCCATGGGACGTGGTCGGGGAGCGCCGCTGGTAATCGGGGTCTTTTGGACTTTCCTGCCTTGTGGCTTGCTTTACTCGGCCCTGCTGGTTGCCGCTTTGACCGGTAGTGCGGTAGAGGGCGCCATCGTGATGGCCTTGTTTGCCTTGGGCACCGGTGTCTCGATGACGGCGGGGGCCTGGCTATGGCTGCGTCTGGGCGGGCAAGGTTTTGGAGACTGGGGGGTACGTCTGGCCGGTCTGGCGCTCGCCGCCAGCTCGGTTTGGGCTTTGTGGATGGCATTTGCGCACGACGCCGCGCCATGGTGCGTGAGCCCCTGACCGCAATCGCCAAGCGCTGCTGTTGGCCACCAGACAACTGCGACGAAAAGTGATCCAGCGGGTCATTCGATCAGACCCGGTTCAGGCATCACAAAGGCGGCTGCTCGACTTCATCAATGTCCAGTGGCTTGTGCCATGGCTGGGATAATCGATCCGATGTCAAGCTTGAAACCTGTTCCCCCAGACCGCTGGAAGCTGTCGGTTGCGCCGATGCTGGATTGGACTGACCGCCATTGCCGCTATTTTCATCGTCTGCTCACGCGTCACGCCCTGCTGTACACGGAAATGGTGACGACTGGCGCCTTGCTTCACGGCGACGTGGCGCGTCATCTGCGTTACAACGTTGAAGAGCATCCGGTTGCGCTACAACTGGGTGGCAGCGAGCCGGCGGACCTGGCGCACTGTGCCAAGCTGGGTGAGCAGTGGGGTTACGACGAGATCAACCTGAACTGCGGTTGCCCCAGCGAGCGGGTGCAACGCGGCGCTTTTGGCGCCTGCCTGATGGCTGAGCCGCAGCTGGTGGCGGACTGTGTCAAGGCCATGCTGGATGTGGTGCAAGTGCCTGTCACCGTCAAACATCGCATCGGCATCGACAAGGTTGAGAGCTACGACTTTGTGCGCGATTTTGTCGGTGCGGTCAGTGAGGCTGGCTGCCGCACCTTCATCGTGCATGCCCGTAACGCCTGGCTGAAGGGCATTTCGCCCAAGGAAAACCGCGAACTTCCACCCTTGCGCTACGAGTGGGCCTACCGGCTCAAAAGCGACTTTCCGCAACTCACCGTTGTCGTCAACGGTGGCATCGCGACCAGCGCGCAGATACGAGACCAACTGCAACAGGTGGACGGTGTCATGCTGGGTCGGGCGGCTTACCACAATCCCTGGTGGCTCAGCGAGTGGGACGCGGCTTTTTACGGGGTTGGCACTGCCGATTCGGGCCGCGAACAGGTGGAAGAGCAGATGTGCGACTACATGAGTCGTGAGGCCGCCCAGCACGACACGCCCTGGACGGCCATTGCCCGCCATATGCTGGGTCTGCGCCATGGATTGCCAGGTGCACGCCGCTGGCGCCAGGTGTGGAGCGATCACCGGTTCAAAGACCAGCCAGCGCACCAGGTAATGGCGCTGGCGCAGGCGGCCGTCTCGTCGGCGACGGGACATGAGTCAGGCAAGTTATCATGACGGGATGTCTTGTGGGCTGGTCCACGGCCCTTGCTTTCCTTAAATCAACCGCTTAATTAGCGTCAGTGATCCGTGCGTCTTAATTCGATCAAGTTATCAGGTTTCAAGTCCTTCGTCGAGCCGACCAATTTCATGCTGCCGGGGCAACTGGTGGGGGTGGTTGGACCGAATGGCTGCGGCAAATCCAATATCATGGATGCGGTGCGTTGGGTGTTGGGCGAGTCCAAGGCCTCGGAGTTGCGCGGCGAGTCGATGCAGGACGTCATCTTCAATGGCACCACCAACCGCAAACCAGCCAGCCGCGCCAGCGTGGAACTGGTGTTTGACAACGCCGACCACCGGGCTGGTGGTCAGTGGAGCCAGTTCGCCGAAATTGCCGTCAAGCGGGTGTTGACGCGCGATGGCACCAGCAGCTACTACATCAACAACCAGCCGGTGCGCCGTCGTGATGTGCAGGATGTGTTCCTGGGAACCGGGCTGGGGCCGCGTGCCTACGCCATCATTGGTCAGGGCACCATCAGCCGTATCATCGAAAGCAAGCCTGAAGAACTGCGTCTGTTTCTGGAGGAGGCGGCCGGCGTGTCCAAATACAAGGAACGCCGCCGCGAGACGGAAAATCGTTTGCAGGACAGCCGCAGCAATCTGACCCGTGTGGAAGATATTCTGCGCGAGCTCAATGTCAACCTGGAAAAACTGCAAGGCCAGGCCGAAGTTGCGCAAAAGTACAACGCACTGTCTGTCGATGTGACGCTCAAGCAGCATCAGCTATGGTTTCTCAAGCGCGCCGAGTCCGAGGCGGAGCAGGCCAAGATCAAGGCCGATGCACAAACCGCGGTCAATGCCCTGGAGGGCCGGGTAGCCGATCTGCGCCACATCGAGGCCGAACTGGAAACGGTACGTCAGGCGCATTACGCAGCCGGCGACCAGGTCAATCAGGCCCAGGGTCTGTTGTACGAAGCCAGCAGCGAGGTGGGTCGGCTGGAAACTGAGATCCGCTACGTGGTGGAGGGCCGCCAGCGCCTGGAGCAGCGCCTGGTGACGCTCAAAGAGCAGATCACCCAATGGGCCACACGCAAGGAAGAGGCCCAGCTGGAAATTGAAAACCTGTCTGAGCTGGCCTTGCTCGGTGAAGAAAAGTCCGGCTTGCTGGTGGCCCAACTGGAAGAGCAGGCGCAGCAATTGCCCGACCTGGAAGATGCTTTGCGGCTGGCACAACAGGTGACCAATGAGCAGGGTCGCGGCGTGACACAGTTGCAGCAGAAAATCCAGGTATTGGCGGCGGAGCAGCGCAGTATCGAGGAGCAGTCACGCCAGCTCGGCAGTCGCCGTGAGCGCCTGAGCGGCGAGAGCAAGACCCTGGTGGCACCCGATGAAGGCCGCCTGATCACGCTCCAAAGCCAGTTCGAAGAGGCGCAGGAGGCAGCCAGCGTGGCCGAGGCCCGTCTGCATGAGTTGCAGCAGTTGGTGCCAGAACTTGACGACAGTCGGCGCCAGCAGCAACAAGCCGTCAATGACGAGTCGGCTCGTCTGGCGGATCTGTCGGCCCGCCTGGAGGCACTCAAGGCCTTGCAGGCGAGGGTCAAGACCGACGGCAAGCTGCAACCTTGGCTGAGCAAGCATGGACTCGACAGCTTGCAGGGTTTGTGGAACCGTATTCACATTGAGCGCGGCTGGGAAAACGCGCTGGAAGGCGCGCTGCGTGAACGTCTGGGCGCCTTGGAAGTGTCCCGCCTGGAGATGGTGCGGGCCTTTGGCAACGATGCGCCGCCGGCCAAACTGGCCTTTTACAGCCCTCCGTTGGCCTCTTTGCCGGAAAAAAATGCGTCAGCCCTGCCGCGTCTATCCGATTTGATACGGCTTGGCGACGCCGGTCAAAAAGCCGTGCTGGCTGATTGGCTACAGGGTTGCTTCACCGCTGCGACTTTGGAAGAGGCATTGGCCAGTCGCGAAAAGTTGCAGCCGGGCGAATTGATCTTTGTAAAAACAGGTCATGCGGTAGGCGCCCACAGCGTGAGCTTTTATGCGCCCGACTCGGAACAGGCTGGTTTGCTGGCCCGAGCCCAGGAAATAGAGAACCTGGAGAAACAACTTCGAGCCCAAGTACTGATCAGCGATGAATCCCGCTCGGCGCTGGCGCGCGGCGAGGCGGCTTATGCCGATGCTTCGCAGCGTCTGGTGCTTGGCCGTCGTGAAGCAGCCCTGAGTCAAAGCCGCGCGCATGAATTGCAGGTGGAAACCCTGCGCTTGGCACAGGCGGCCGAGCAGATGCGCCTGCGCAGTGTACAGATCGGGGCTGATCTGGCTGAAGTGGATGCTCAGCTAGGTGACTTGCAGGAGCGCCGCGTCAGTGCGGAAGAGCATTTTGAAGAACTTGACCTGCAGCTCGCCGATAGCCAGGAGCGTCACGCGCAGTTGGGTGAACAAGTCATCCTTGCCGAGCGCACGTTGAGTCAGGCCAGAGAGCAGCAGCGCAGCTTGGATCGCCAGGCGCAAGAGGCTGTATTTTCCATGCGCAGCCTCGACGCGCGTCGCGCCGAACTGTCGCGTGCAATTGAAACCGCGGCATTGCAGATGGATACCGTCAACGCGGAAGTCGAAAGAGCCGGCGAAGAACTGCTGCGACTCAATGACGCGGCTGCGCTGGCCGGTTTGCAGAGCGCCCTGGCCAGCAAGCTTGAACGCGAAAAAGCATTGGCGGCAAAACGCAGTGAGTACGACGATTTGACAACCAAGTTGCGTGCCAGCGATGAGCGGCGCCTGAAGGCCGAGCGTGAACTCGACCCGCTGCGGCAACGCATTACCGAGTATCAACTCAAGGAGCAGGCCGCGCGCCTGGGTTTTGAGCAATACAGCCAGTTGCTGATCGAGGCGCAGGCGGATCTCGTGGTGCTGGCCCAATCGATCGTGGACGGTGCGGTTCGACTGGGCGGCTTGCAAGGCGAGATTGACCGTCTGCATCGCGACATTGCCGCCTTGGGCGCCGTCAATCTGGCAGCCCTTGATGAGCTTGCTGTTGCCAGTGAACGCAAGAACTTCCTGGATGCCCAGTCGGCTGACCTGAATGAAGCGATGACCACGCTGGTGGAGGCAATCCGCCAGATCGATACTGAAACCAGGGACCTGTTGGCGGCTACTTTCGACGCCGTCAACCAGCACTTTGGGAAAATGTTCCCGGAGCTGTTCGGCGGTGGCAACGCCCGGCTGGTGATCACCGGTGACGAGATTCTCGACTCCGGCGTGCAGGTGATTGCGCAACCGCCAGGCAAGAAAAATCAGACCATTCATTTGCTCTCGGGTGGTGAAAAAGCCCTGACTGCGATCGCTCTGGTGTTTGCCATTTTTCAGCTCAATCCGGCGCCTTTTTGTCTGCTCGACGAGGTCGACGCACCGCTTGACGACGCCAATACCGAGCGTTATTCAAAACTGGTGCTCAGCATGAGCCGTGAAACCCAGTTCCTGTTCATCAGTCACAACAAGATTGCGATGGAGATGGCCGAGCAATTGATCGGTGTGACGATGCAGGAGCAGGGCGTGTCCCGCATCGTGGCAGTCGACATGGATGCGGCCATCTCGATGACGGCAGTCAATTGATTCCCGTGAGTAATTTCCATGAGTAATCTTCAAGTTGGTTTGGCCGTGGTGGGGGGTCTGGTGCTGGCGATCATGGTCGCCCACGGTGCCTGGACATCGCGCCGGAACTTGCCCCGGCAGGCAACGCTCCCTGATGCCGCCGGTACGCCGGACGCCGGACAGCAGGCCGGTGCCGCTGTCGAGCCGGAGCTTGATGCGGCTGCGTTCGACGTGGCCAGCTTTCCGGTGGCTGCAGCGGAAAAAAAACCGGCTCTCGATGCCTTGATCGATGTGATTGCATCGATTGCACTGGATGCTCCGGTGTCGGGTGAAGCCGCTCTGGCCGCCATGCCGCCAACCCGCCGGGCCGGCGGCAAGTCGTTTTCCATCGAAGGTTTCAATGAGGTCAGCCAGCGTTGGGAAATTCCCCTGCCTGGTCAGCGGTACGGCATGTTTCAGGCCGGGGTGCAGCTGGCCAACCGTTCTGGCGCGCTGAACGACATTGAGTACTCGGAATTTGTCATGAAGACGCAGGTCTTTTGCGATGCCATCAACGGCACGCCGGATTTCCCGGAGATGCGCAACGAGGTGGCGCGGGCGCGTGAGTTGGATCAGTTTGCCAGCGAACACGATGCCCAGTTGGGCTTTGTTTTGCGCGCCCGCAATGCCGCCTGGAGCCCCGGTTATGTGCAGCAAAATGCCTCCCGCCTGGGCTTTGTTGCCGGCTCCATACCCGGTCGCATGGTGATACCCGCCAGTTTGCCGGGTCTGCCGCCGGTCCTGGTGTTGAGTTTTGATGCGCAAGCCGCCATGGCCGATGACCCGGCGCAGTCGGCCATTCGGGAACTTGCCATCAGTCTGGATGTTGCCCAAGTCGACCGTGGCGAACGCGCTTTTGGGCGCATGCGCGATGCCGCCCGCTCGCTGGCCGAGGGCATGGATGGCGTGGTGACGGACGACAACGGCATGCTCTTGTCGGTCGCGGCGATGGAACTGATAGGCAGCGAGCTGGAGCAGTTGTACGACACACTGGAGCAGCACGACCTGTCCGCCGGATCGGGTGCGGCGCGGCGACTATTTTCCTGAACCGGATGATTTGCCCGTTGGCCACATGACGACGCCAGATTTGTTCAACCCTGCGGGGGCCAACACACCCGATTTGAGCCACCTTGAGCAGCTCAAGCGCGCCTTGCACGGGCATGCGCACCGCTACTACGTGCTCGATGAGCCCAGCATTCCGGATGCCGAGTACGACCGCCTGTTTCAGGAGTTGCAGGCGATAGAGGCGGATCATCCTGAACTGGTGACGCCGGATTCACCCACGCAGCGGGTCGGGGGTCGCCCGCTTGACCAGTTCGTCAGCGTGCGCCATGCGGTACCCATGCTGAGCATTCGCACCGAAACCGATACCGAGGCCAGCGGAGCCCTTAATTTCGATGCCCGCGTCAGGCGGGAACTCGGAATGGATGATTCGGCTCCTGGCATCGAGTACGTGGCCGAGCCCAAGTTCGATGGCCTGGCCATGAACCTGCGCTATGAACACGCCGTGTTGGTGCAGGCCGCAACCCGCGGTGATGGCGAGATGGGTGAGGACGTCACCCAAAACATTCGTACCATCGGCCAGATTCCGTTGCGCTTGCCGGATACGGTGCCGCAGGTGCTGGAAGTGCGGGGCGAGGTCTATATGCGCCGCGACGACTTTGAAGCCCTGAATCAGAAGCAGCGTGAGAAGGGCCAAAAAACCTTTGTCAACACGCGCAATGCGGCCGCTGGTGCGGTGCGCCAACTGGACCCGGCCATTGCAGCCCAGCGCCCCTTGAGCTTCTTTGCCTACGGCTTGGGGGAGGTCACGTCCGCGAGCAGCGACGGCGCTGAATTCGAGACCCATTTCAAGCTGTTGCAGACCCTGAAGTCATGGGGTTTTCCGGTCTCATCCCTGGTCAGTCTGGCACAAGGTGCCGCCGAATTGACAAGCTATTACGAGTCCATCGGCCGGCAGCGCGACAGCTTGCCGTTTGACATCGACGGCGTGGTCTACAAGGTCAATAGCTTGCAACTGCAAAAGCAGCTTGGCTTTGTGACACGCGAGCCGCGCTGGGCCGTGGCGCACAAGTTTCCGGCGCAAGAACAACTCACCACCGTCCTGGGCATTGAGGTGCAAGTCGGGCGTACCGGCAAACTCACTCCGGTGGCCAAACTGGCCCCTGTATTTGTCGGTGGCGTTACCGTCACCAACGCCACGCTGCACAACGAAGACGAGGCGCGCCGCAAAGACGTTCGCATCGGTGACACGGTGATCGTGCGCCGTGCCGGAGATGTGATTCCGGAGGTGGTGTCGGTATTGCCTGAGAGGCGCTTGTCCGACGCCCAGCAGTTCACCATGCCGCGCCAATGCCCGGTCTGTGGCAGCGCGGCGGTGCGGGAGGAGGGCGAGGCCGACTACCGCTGCACCGGCGGCCTGTTTTGCAGTGCCCAGCGTAAACAGTCGATCCTGCACTTTGCCCAGCGTCGGGCGGTTGAGGTGGAAGGCCTGGGTGAAAAACTGGTCGATCAACTGGTTGATGGCAATGTGATTCGTACCTTGCCCGATTTGTACCGCTTGGGCTTGAGTTCACTCGCCAGCCTGGACCGCATGGCCGACAAGTCGGCGCAGAACATCGTCCAAGCGCTGGAACAGTCGAAGCAAACCACGCTGCCGCGCTTTCTGTTCGGGCTCGGCATACGCCATGTTGGCGAGGCCACGGCAAAAGCGCTGGCTCACCATTTTGGCAAGCTCGACGCCATCATGGACGCCAGCATCGAGCAATTGTTGCAGGTTGGCGATGTCGGTCCGATCGTGGCCGAAAGCCTGCGTACATTTTTTGACCAGCCGCATAACCGCGAGGTGGTGGAGCAGCTGCGTGCTTGCGGAGTGAGATGGCAGGAGGGTGAGCCGGCACCCGCCAGTCCCAAGCCGTTGAGCGGCAAGACTATTGTCATTACCGGCACACTGCCGACCCTGAGCCGGGACCAGGCCAAGGATCTGATCGAGGCGGCGGGCGGTAAAGTAGCCGGGTCGGTCAGCAAAAAAACCACTTTTGTGCTGGCCGGCGCCGAGGCCGGCAGCAAGTTTGACAAGGCACGCGAGCTTGGCGTTGCGGTGCTGGACGAAGCCGGTTTGAAGGAGTTGCTTGATGGCGGTTTGTGAGATTCTCAAAATGGGCGACCCACGCCTGCTACGGGTGGCCCGGCCGGTGACTGCGTTTGACAGCGACGAGTTGCATCTGCTGATCTCCGACATGCTCGATACCATGCTGGCCGCCAACGGTGCCGGGCTGGCTGCACCACAAATCGGGGTCGATTTGCAGTTGGTGATTTTTGGCAGCAATGCGCGCAACCCACGCTATCCGGATGCGCCGCCGGTGCCAAAAACAGTTCTCATCAACCCCGTCATCACGGCGCTGGGTTCGTCTGAGAGTGACCCCAACGTGCTTGAAGTGGAAGACTGGGAGGGTTGTCTCTCCGTGCCGGGGCTGCGCGCGATGGTGCCGCGCTTCTCGCGTATCCGCTACACAGGTTTTGACCAGTACGGTGATCCGTTGGACCGCACAGTCGATGGTTTTCATGCGCGCGTGGTGCAGCATGAGTGCGACCATCTGATCGGCAAGCTGTACCCGATGCGGGTGCGGGATTTCACCCGCTTTGGTTTTATCGACGTGCTCTTTCCGGGGTTGGACGCAGAGCGGGGCTGACTTTCAGCAAGCGATTCAGCTGATGACGCACAATTCGGAAGCGGACATGAAACTGGTGCCGAAATGAGGCCATTCGACCATCACGCCTTTGTCAGTCTGGGCAATAACGTAGCCGTCGGTGCGCTCAATGGTGCCGTGGCGAACATGATTGACGCGCTCACCGGTGACAAATGTAGGCTCGGCAAACAAGGATTTGATGAAGAGAAGAAGGTGCATGAGAAGTTCCGAAAAATAGGTTACTGGAGGTGCGGTGGCAAGTCACCCCGCTCTGTTCAGTGGGATTGCAGCCATTGACGCTGACGGTACTCAAGGTCGGCGAAGGATTGCGCCTGGGAAAGATAGGCGTCGGCGGCGTGCTGCTCCTGCTTGTCGGAATTGCGGCCAAAAGCCTGGTAGGCGGAGCGTATGCCGAGCCAAAGAAAATGTAATGTGTTCACGGTGGGGGTTCTCAAAATCAAGGTAAACCCTGAATATCAGGGTAAACCCTAGTATCGCACAATATGCGTGCATCTGTGCACCAGAACAATGCGCTTAGAGGGCTTTGCCAGTTTCTGGCACTGTCCATTTGGGGCAGGGCCAACTTTGCGTCTGTTGCCAACCTCAAGAAGTAAGCCAAGGGCTGCCAGCTAAGATGGCGATCCTTGGATTCAATTCACGTTTATGCATTGGGACTATCCGAACCCCTTCACCTTGCCCGCATCACCGCGGGCCGATGATATCGATGGTCTGAATCACACCAACAACGCGGTTTATGTCCAGTGGTGCGAGAAGATTGGCTGGGCTCACTCGGAGGCCTGCGGCCTGAGCCTGATGGACTATCAGCGCCTTGATCGCGCGATGGCGATTCGACGCGGCGAATACGACTATCTGTTGCCCACCGTACTCGGTGACGAATTGACCCTTGCCACCTGGGTCAGCGGGAGTGACGGAAAAATGACCTTGGAGAGGAGGTTTCAACTGATCCGCAACCGGGATCGGGCCACCATCATGCGCGGTCGCTGGGATCTGGTCTGCATTGAACTCAGCAGTGGGCGAGTGCGCCGATTGCCGCCGGAGTTTTGTCAGGTCTATTTGGCTGCCATGATTCGCCCTGTGCCGGGGTCGTAGCCACGCGATCAATGAGGCGCGGTGAACTTGCGCCGCAACCCACGCGCGAAGTCTTTTCCCAGATGGGCAAACAGGGCTTTAAGTGGACTCAATTCCGCCTGCGGCAATTGATCGGCACCGAGTCGCTCGATCTGGTGGTAGTACCAACCGGCCTGGCATAAATTGTTCAAGGAGCGCATCGAATTCGAACGGCTAGCGGGGCTCCAGTAGCCGCGCCCCAGCACCAGCCGGTCCTCGGGCACCGGCAGCCTTGCCATTTGACCGGTCAACAGGCGCGTCGGAAAGTCGGGGTCCAGACAGAACGGGCGGGCCAAGCCAATCATGTCGGTGTGGCCGCCAGTCAACGCTGCCTCCATGCCGGCCAGGGTACGAAAACCACCGGTCACCATGATGGGCATGCGCGCCACCGCCTTGAGGGATTTGGCATATTCCAGAAACATCGCTTCGCGCTCCCGCGTGCTGTCACGAATCTGCTCCGCCGCCGCTGGTTTGAAGAACTCGAGCTGCTCGTACGTGCCGCCTGAGACCTCCAGCAAGTCAATGCCTGCGTCATTCAGCCACTGCACCACCTGGACGCTATCGGCCAGTGTGAATCCACCTTTGACGAAGTCTGACGAGTTGAGCTTGACGGCAATCGGGTAGCCCGCTCCCACCCGGGTTCGCACGGCGCGAATCACTTCCAGCAACAGGCTGGCGCGCTGGGCCAGCGGGCCACCCCAGCGATCCAGCCGCAGGTTGGTGCGGGCCGACAGAAACTGGGACAGCAGATAGCCATGCGCGGCATGGATCTGAACTCCATCGAAACCGGCGTCCTGCAGCAGCGCGGCCGCATTGGCGAAGCGTTGGATGACGTCCTGGATGTCGGCCTCGGACGCCGCGCGGGGCTTGCCGAAATTCCCCATCACCTGCAACTGGACTGGCGACGGCGCCAGCGGGCTCAGGTTGACCAGGCGCGGGCACTGCCGTCCCGGATGACTGATCTGTGCCCACAACTGGCTGCCGCCGTCATGTACCGCCTGCGCCCAGGCATGCAACTGCGGCAAGCCGGACGCGTCTTCGACCACCACATTACCGGCGCGTTCCAGGTAGCGCCGATCCACCATGATGTTGCCGGTCAGCAGGATGGCGGCACCGCCGCGCGCCCAGTTGGCATACAAGCGCAGATGCGACGGCGTCGGATGGTCGTGCGCGTCGGCCAGGCCTTCCGTCATGGCCGCCTTGCAAATCCGGTTTGCCACTTCGTGGCCGCATGGTAGTGTCAGGGCTTGCTCGATCATGATGGCCTTCATTCCGGTGACAAGAATGCACTTACTGGTGTCAGTGTAGTGTTTTCAAAGCCGTATTCAACTCGGGGATTTAGAACTTGTCCGCAAATAAGTGAGGGTCGCGTTGGGACGCAATCGGGATGAGTTGCCCGCCAACATTTCGCAGCATGGGCTGCCTGCCCATGCAAGGAATTTGGTCGGCAAATCGCCCGATTTCGACCCAACCCTTCGGGCAAACGGATTTTCGGGCGGTCTGCTTCGTTACAAAATCAGCCAAGGCAAGCAGCCTTGGCTTGGATTTTGCGCCTCGCATCCCATCCCGAAAATTCATTTGCGCGACCCCCACTTATTTACGGACAAGTTCTTAGCCTGGCCGGTTGGGATCGCTCTTGTTTCACCATGCCGCATGAGCCACACCGAGTCAGCAGCCAGACCGCGTTGGCGCAGGGCAATGGCAAGGTCACGCGGTGGTTGATCGAAGGCTTCTTGCGTCAACATGAAGGTGCCCCAATGCACACCCATGGCCTGTTTGGTTTCCAGATCAAGCATGAGTTGCACGGCATCGGCCGGGTTGACGTGCATGTTCTTCATGAAATCACGCGGCAAATAGGCGCCTATGGGAAGGGCCAAAAAGTCAACAGCCCCAATCCGCTCGCGAATGGTCTTGAAGTCCGCGCTGTAGCCGGTGTCCCCTGGGAACAGGAAGCGCCACGGCGCCGCCGCTCCCTGGTGCCATTCCAGCAGGTAGCCACCCCAAAGGGACGCGTTGGTATCGAACGGCGTTCGCCGATTCCAGTGTTGCGCTGGTGTGAAGTGAAGGCGGATTGTGTTTCTCTGCGGGGCATTCCCGACTGCCTCACCCAATTTGACCTGATCCCACCAATCCAGTTCGGTGACCTGGCTTATGCCTCGCGCATCGAACCAGGCCTTCAGGCCCAAGGGAACAAAGAACCGTGGCCTCTGCCCGGCTGCCAGCAGACCGGCAATGGTGGCGTGACAGAGGTGGTCGTAGTGGTTGTGCGAAATCAGCACAACATCAATCGGTGGCAGTTCCTGGGGCTGCAGGGGTGCCGGCACTCGGCGTGGCGCGCCAAACCGGCCGTAAGGTCCGGCGAAGCCGGCCAGGGTCGGGTCGATGAGAATATTCAAACCGCCCACCTGCAGCAAAATTGTGACGTGACCCAGCCAGGTCACGTGGGGTGCGTCCTGTCGCAGCGCGATGCGTGCATGGTCCACCGGGACACTCCATTGGCGGGCAAAAGCGGCATAGCCACCGGTCGGCTCCGCCAGGGGTTTGAAGTCTCCGCGCAGCGAGCGCCAGACCATTTCATACCAGGGGAAGTTGCCGATGACGACCCCGGGATCGCTATTTCCAAAGCCGCCGCTGCGGTGGTGTGACGGTTTCAAGTTGGACAGCCTGCCATATCAAGGTGTCAAGGTGCCGCCAGAGGCAACAGGTGACCTTCCGAAGCGGCCGGCGGAGCAATCTGTAGAAAGCGCGCCAGCGTCGGCGCCAGATCGACGATGCCCACCCGGTCCGACAGTGCCGCGGCGCGCACCCAGCGCGGACCCCACAACATCAGCGGAACATGGGTGTCGTAGTCGTATGGCGATCCGTGCGTGGCGCCCCGGTTGCCAACGCCAAACATCCAATTCGGTTTGAGGGCAAATTGCACATCCCCTGACAGGTGCGGGTGCCACGACTTGCGCATCTGTTCAAACAGGGGTTCGGCGCTGCGCTGCCCGTCCAGCAATTGCTGGCGCGTATAGGCGGCAGCCACCCCCGGCTCGGTCAGCAGAAGAGCGCGCGCCTGTTGCGCCAACGCCCGTCCATCGATTCTCTGGCGCGTAATCAACGCCCGGTCCAGTGCCATGGTATTGGCCGACAAACCCATCACCCACTTGCCGGGTCCGAAACGTTGCGCCAAGCCGGCGTTGATCCGCGCCAGCATGGGTCCGGAAGCAATTCGGCCGCCCTCAAGCCCCAGACTTCGACTGTACTCCGGCGTCGGCATGAAGCCGTGGTCAGAGGTCAACGCAGCGATGTAGTTGTCGCGTCCGACATGGGTATCCAGATCCCTGAAAAAGGCCTGCAGCAAGCGATCAAGCTGCAAGGTGTGATCCTGTGACGGGAGAGACTCGGCACTGAATGCATGATTCACGTAGTCATGCCCGGACAGACTGACCACCAGAATGTCGGGTGCATCGTCCTGGCCAAGTGCTTCACCCGTCAGCGCGGCGCGGGCAAAATCCAGTGCCAGCGCATCGCCAAACGGTCCTTGCAGCAAAGAGCTGTAAAAGCGCACGCCGGGCGCCTCATCCTGTGGCGCGCCGTACATGATGGGAAGCTCGGCACCGGCCGGCGGCAGGGCGCCTGCAGGCCCGCGCCGGTAGGCAGAGTCTGGCAGCAACGCGGTCCAGGAAGACTTGAAATACCGGTCAGCCGGCTTCGCTGCATTAAAGCGATCAACCCAGGATGGATGCGCGCTCATATAGTAGGTGCTGGAGGCGAATTCACCGCTGCCACTCATGTACATGTAAGCGGTGCCGGTCTTGCCAGCTGGCAGAATGGCACCCCGGTCCTTGCCCGAGATGGCGATGACTTTTGAGCGTGCGTCGGCGCTACGCAGCACGTCCCCCAGCGTTTCAACCAGCAGGTTCTTGGGGCTGGTGCCGTCATAGGCCTGCGTCTTGTGGCCGATGTAACTGGCTGATGGGTCTGCCACGCAGTACACGCCGTCGCCGCTATCGGGATCACGCCACTCATTGCCTATGATGCCACTGCGACTGGGATTCGCGCCGCTGAGCATGACGGCATGGCCCGCCGCAGTGACGGTGTAAGCGTGGTCGTAATGCGCATTGATGAACCAGGCGCCGTGTTCCATGAAACGGGCAAACCCGTCAGCGCCAAATTGGTCGCGGTAATTCTCGATCTGGCGTTGCGGCAGGCCATCGATCACGATCAAGGCAATCAGCCTGGGTCGGCTGGATGAAACTGGCGCGACGTTGCTGGTCGGACTGGGGCTTGAACCCGCACAGCCGATCAGAACCAGCGCCAGCACGGCGCTTGCAGCAAGTCTTTTGAAAATCAACTTCATTGCCCGATCTTGCCAAAATCCCCTAGCAGGCGGACCGACAAAGAAAACCTTGACTGCGATTCAGTCGCGCACACCGGCCATGAGCGCGGCAAACCCGATGAAGACGCCGCCGGTCGTGCGATTGAAGGCCCGCAATACGGTGGCCCGTTGCAGGTAGCTGGAGAGTCTCTTTCCGCTGACGGCATAGACCAGGTACCAACTGATCTCGATCACCGTGAACGTGCTGATCAGGATTGCGAATTGCGGCAACTTTGGAAGCTCGGGATTGATGAACTGCGGAAAGAATGCTGCCGCGAAAAGAATCGCTTTGGGGTTGCTCGCCGCCACCAGCATGCCTTGCCGAAAAAGAGCGATGGATTTTGCCGCCGGCTCTGGTTGTCGGGTTGAATCCGGCGCAGGGTCATGGACCGGTGAACGCCAACTTTTGACACCAAGGTAGGCCAGGTAGGCGGCGCCGGCCAGGCGCAAAGCGTCGAACAGGGCCGGAAAAGCATGCAGCAAGGCGCCCAGTCCCGCCGCTGAAGTGCTCATCATGGCCAGCAAAGCCGTCATGCAGCCGGCCATCGTGGCAATCGCCGCGCGCAGGCCAAATCGCGCGCTGCTGCTCATCACCAGCAACATATTGGGCCCAGGCGTCGCCGAGACGACAAAAGCCATTAAAACGAATAACCACCAGGTCTGTAAACTCATGTCGTCATGTTTCCAATTAAGTTGACTTGCCAACAGGTATTTGGCGAAAAGAACGCGATCGTCGAAGGCCGGATTGGCTGCGCCCCTAACCTTGGGGCTTGATCACTGGCCCGACGACACCCTCCAGGTTCGAAACAAGCGCATTGCGGTATTCCGAGACGTAGAACTCCACGGCTCGCGCCTGGTCCTGCTGTGTGCCGTTGTGAGACATGAAATTGAAGGCGTTGTAACGACCCGCCGCAAACAGGATGGCGGCGCTGACCTCGCCGTCCTTTCCGTCTTCGGCCAAGCGGTTGGCAAGATGAATGAATTCGTCGACAAGCTTGAGAAATTCCGGAGGGTAGGCCATGGCAATTTTTTGTTTCGGGTTGCGGCTTACTGTAGCAGCCGCTTCAGGCAATCAGGATCGTGAGCATCTCGCGCAGACTTGACTCAAGGAATCTTCGCGGCCTCAGCTTCCATTTGTGCGACCAACTCCTCCATTTGATCAACCATCGCTTGCACGGTCTCGCGTTTGGAGAGATCAACGCCGGCTTTCTGCAACTGTTTCATCGGGTGGTCGTTGCCGCCGCTCTTGAGCAAGGCAAGGTAGCGATCAGTGGCGGCAGCGCGGGACGAGGCCGGGCCGGTGGTCATGTCCTTGAAGAGTTTGGCTGACGAAGCGAAGCAGGTTGCGTATTGATAAACGTAGTAAGGAGAATTGTAGAAGTGCGGAATGCGCGACCAGGTGTATTTGTACAGATCGTCGATCATGACGGCATCACCGTAATAGTCCGTCAGCAGCTTCAGGTAAATATTATTCAGTACATCCGAGGTAATCGGCTGGCCTTGCTCGACCAGCTTGTGCGCCTGCAATTCGAAGTCGGCAAACAGCACCTGGGTGTAGAAAGTGCCAACAATCGAATCGACCGCGTGCTGCAGCAAGAGGAAGCGCTCCTTCGGATCCTGGCTCGCTTGCAGCAAGTGATTCAGCAGAAAACGCTCGTTGGTGGTGGAGGCGACCTCGGCAACAAAGATGGTGTAGTCCGCAGTCACGAAGGGCTGGGTTTCGTTCGCCAGCACAGTGTGCATGGCATGGCCTCCCTCGTGCGCCAGGGTGAACAGTGCGTCCTGCGTGTCGTTGTGGTTCAACAGCATGTAAGGTCCGACACCGTAAATGCCGCTCACGTACGCGCCGCTGCGCTTGCCTTCGTTTTCATAGACGTCGACCTGTTTGCCGGCCAGAAATTTCTGATACTTGGCGACATAGTCGGCACCTAGAGGCGCCACCGAGGCGAGCACCTGGTCGCGCGAATCGGCATAGGAATACTGCTTGTCCGTCTTGTAGATCGGAATGGCGCCGTCATACAGGTGATAGGTATCCAGACCGAGCAGCTTCTTGCGCAGTTTCATGTAGCGTTGCAGCGGTGCCGTGCCCTTGCGCACGGTATCGACTAGGGTCGTCACCACCGATGCTGGAATGGCATTGCCATCGAGTGCGGATTCCAGGGTGGCCGGGAAATTGCGCGCCTGCGCGTTGAACCATCCCTGCTGCAATACCCCGTTGTAGATCGCTGCGTAGGTGTTGGTGGTTGCGGCATAGGTTTTCAAATAGGCTTCGAACGCCTTGGCCCGGTCGGCCTGCTGGTAATTGGTCGCCAGCACCGACTGATAGGTGCCTGGCGAGAGCTTGATTTCCTTGCCGTCGGACAGCGTCACCATGGGGAACTTGATATCCGACGTTGACAACTCCTGAAAAGTAGCCTTCGGCGTTGCGCCGAATCGTGCGGCGTAGGACAGCAGGCGTTCGCCCTTTTCGTCAAGCACATGTTTCTGTTGTCGATAGTTGTCCAGAATGGTGAATTTGTACTGTTTGAGTGCCGGTGTCGTGGCAATCCATTTTTCCATCTTCGCCTGAGGAACGGTCAACAGCTCGGGCGTGAACCATGAGGTGGCAGTGCCAAGTTTGGAAAACAAGGCCATGACGCGCTGAAATTTTCCTGCGACATCCTGGTTGCGCGTATCGACGTCGCGCTGAAGTGCGGTATAGCCGTAAACCTTGTACTGCAGCATGCCGATTTGGTCGAATGCCTGGTAAGCCTTCAGGACGGCGTCAGGGCCATTCTTGAGCGAGCCTTTGAGTTTGGCAAACGCATCGATTCTGCTGTCGATCTCGTTCATGCCGGCTTCCCATGCCTGCCAGTTGGCATAGATGGGTGTGAAGTCCCAGCGAAACTCGGCCGGAATGTCGGCCCGATTCTGGGTCACCGGCTTGCTGGTACCAGCCGCCATGGCAGCGCCGGCAAGTGTGAATGAAATGGCAACACTGAGAGTGCAACGCTGGAAAATAGTATTCATCGAGGGCAGACCTTGCAAGTGGAAAGGGAATTCAATCGCAGCAAGCGAAGTATCGCATTTTGGGCCATCAGAGCCATCGCCCATTCATTCGACAATCAGATCGACCGCATTCGGAAGAATTGTCAACGTGGTGGTCGGTTCTGCCGTTAGAAGATTCGGTCCTGCGCACCTTCGGGCGGGCAGGCTATCAATCAAATTGGAAATATACCGTGAAGAAATTCCTCGTTCTTGCATCCCTCCTGTCCGTCTGCGCAGTCTCAGGCTTCGCGCAAACGGCCCCCGCCAGGACGCCGGCTGAAGCTGGTGCCAAACTCGTTGCTGAACGTGACGCGGCCTGGCTCAAGGCGCATCCGCGCGCTGTTGCGGTCAAGGAATCGATGGCCCGCCCAGTTGCCAAGCACGCCAGACACGTGAAGCCTGTCAAGCACGGCAAACAGGCCAAGAAAAGCAGAAACGTCAAGCCCAAGGCCCATCAAGGCCGAACGGCTCACGTCGGTCGATAAACCCTGAATTGACCTGCACTTGAGACAGTTGATGCGCAGGTAAACTGTTGTAAGCAAAAGTTACCATTGTCAGCACGGGAAGCACCAACCGCGTTATGTATCCGAGGCCAAAGAATGACCTTTAAGGAGTTTTAAATGAAGAAGTTTTCTCTCTCCCTCATTAGCGGTTCGGCATTGCTGGCGCTTGCCAGCATGCTGCCGGTTCACGCCGCAGTGGATGCAGATGCGGCGCAAGCCTTGTTCAAAAAGAACGAGTGCAGCAAGTGCCATTCCGTGGATAAGACCAAAACAGGCCCGGCCCTGAAAAAAATTGCGCTGAAGTACAAGGGCAAGGCCGACGGCCAAGACAAGGTGATCAAGCAAATCACTACGGCACCCAAGGTCAAGACGGAAGATGGAACCGAGGAAGAGCACAAGGTCATCAACAGCAAGGACCCGGTGGCCCTCAAGAATCTGGCCGACTGGATTTTGTCGCAGTAGATTTGTTTGCTGGGTAGGCCGCAGTCAGGCCGACAAACAGCCACCTCCTTGAGGTGGCTGTGTCACGCGTGAGGGGTCACGACGCTTGCCGCCCGTTCCTGCTCCACGTCGGGCCTGCAACTGGCTTGACCTGGGCCGCGCCATTGCTGCTCTCCCGAATCTACCCAACCCGATGAACCGGAATTTGTGCGACAACGCACAGACTTGTGGTGGGGCGTGGTTGCATCATGCAGGTGTCTGTATTTCTTGATTCAATTGCGATGGAGCCCTCATGAACATCAACTTCGGTTTGACCCCCCTGATCTCGCTCATGGCGGGGATTCTCATATTGGTTATGCCCAAGCTTTTGAATCTCATTGTGGCCATCTACCTGATCATGATCGGCCTGATTGGCCTGTTTGGTAGCGGAGCGCTTCACATCAAGTAGAGTAAAAAGGCTGCATCAGTAGGCCTGAATGGGTCGATAAGGAGTTTCAAATGAAGAAGTTTCTTCTTTCCCTGGTCATTGGCGCCTCGGCGGTACTGGCGTTCGTTTACATGCTTCCTGCACAAGCTGCTTTTGACGCCGATGCGGCACAAGCCTTGTTCAAAAAGAATGAGTGCACCAAGTGCCATTCAGTGGACAAAACAAAAACAGGTCCATCGCTGAAAAATGTTGCACTGAAATACCGGGGCAAACCGGACGGACAAGAAAAAGTCATGAAGCAAATGACCACTGCCCCTAAGTTCAAGACCGAAGATGGAACTGAGGAAGAGCATAAGATCATCAACACCAAGGACCCGGTGGCCCTCAAGAATCTGGCCGACTGGATTTTGTCGCAATGAATTGGTGCTGGCCTGGCAATTGCTCGATAGGCAATGCAAATGATGGGTACCGCACGTACGCGAATGTTGGCGGCAGCACTGTTCTGCCTGCTCTCGCTTGCTTGTAAGGCGGCGTCAGGCGTTGATCAAAATATAGATATTGCCGTGCAGCAGAACGGCGACACTTTTATCATCGACGCAACCATGGAAGTTCCGGTATCGGTGGACACCGCGTGGGAGGTAATGACCGATTTTGACCATATGACCTCCATTCTTGGAAATCTGACCGTGAGCAAGGTGATTTCGCGCAACGGGAATGTTTGGATTGTGAGGCAGGAGGGGCTCGCAAAGTACGGCCCATTTTCCTATTCCTTCGAGTCCGATCGGCAAATACACCTTGAGTCGAAAAAGCGGATTGTGGCGAGAAACCTCACCAGCACAGCGACGCGGATGGACAGCGAGGCAGAGATTGTCCCTCTGAACCAGGACGTGCGCATCAAATACCACATCGAAATGGTGCCCGGTTCACTGCTGGTGCGTATGTTCGGCCTGCCTTTTGTGCGACATGAAGTCGAGGAGCAATTGCAAAGAATGGCCAGAGAAATGACCCTGCGCCATGCCACTGCGGAGTCGACGGGAAAGACATCAGCATCGCAGGATTAGCTGGGCACGTACCGAGTCGACGCAGAACCCAGTAATTGGAATCGAACAAACCAAACATGAAAAAGCCCCAGCGATTTCTCGCAAGGGCTTCATTCATCTGGATTTTTGGCTCCTCGACCTGGGCTCGAACCAGGGACCTACGGATTAACAGTCCGGCGCTCTACCAACTGAGCTATCGAGGAATAAGCCTTAAATTATAGCGTCATTTTTTTTGCTTTTCTAAGCGACCACCGACAATTAATTGAGAATAGGATAAACAATAAGCGCTTGGCTGAGTTTGTCTTCGCGCAGCCACTCATCAAGCACAGTTTGGATCCCAATCAGTCGAACACGGGCGATTCGACTCCCAGAACCTTGTGCAGCTTGGGACTGGTCGTCGTGTACTGCAGAAACACCTTTTTTTCCGGAAAAATGATCGGCATGGCGCCAAAAGCGGCCAGCGCACATTCGTGGAAACCGCTCAAAATCAGCTTCTTCTTGCCTGGATAGATGTTGATGTCGCCGACGGCAAAAATACCGGGTTCGTTGGTGGAAAACTTTTCGGTATCGACCTTTATCTGCTTACGTTCGATATCTAGGCCCCAATCGGCGATCGGGCCAAGCTTGGGCGACAGGCCGAAAAACACCAGCAGAATGTCCAACGGCACAACACGGGTCACACCGTCCGCTCCGGTGACCTTGATGCCAGTCAGAATGCTGTCTTTTTCCTCATAGCCGGTGACCTGGCCGATGATGAATTGCATCTCCAGCGCGTCGCACAGCTCTTTCATCTTCGCTACATTGGCAGGCGCCGCCTTGAAGCCATCGCGGCGGTGAATCAGAATCACACTTTCAGCTTTGTGCGGACTGTCCTTGACGAACTCCAGCGCCCAGTCGAGTGCCGAATCGCCGCCGCCCACGATCACCAGATTCTTGCCCGCGAAATCCGCCGGATTGCGCACGCGGTAGAAAAGTTGTGAATCTTCAAACGTTTCCAGACCGTCGATCTTGAGGGTACGGGGCTGGAATGCACCGACGCCGGCGGCGATAAAAATGGTTTTGGTGAGAAAGCGGGTGCCCTTGGACGTCGCCACAAAAAAGCGTCCGTCAGTTTGCTTTTCCACGGCCGTGACTTCCTGCCCGTAGTGAAACGTGGCGCCAAAAGGCTCGATCTGCTTGAGCAGATTGTCGGTAAGTTCCTTGCCGGTGCACACCGGTACTGCCGGGATGTCGTAGATCGGTTTGTCGGGATACAACTCGACGCATTGGCCGCCAGGATGAGGCAGCGAGTCAACGACATGGGCCTTGATTTCCAGCAGGCCAAGTTCGAATACCTGAAATAGCCCGACAGGGCCGGCACCGACGATCACGGCGTCGGTTTCTATGGGGTCTTGATGGTTGCGCACAGGGGGTTGATTTTGAAATGCAATAAGGAGGATGTTCAGCGTATCAGATACTGCAGCTTGCCGGTCTTGTCTTTCCATTCTTCGGCCTCCGGCAGGGGGGCCTTGCGTTTGCTGATGCCTTTCCAACTCGGCAACTTGGCTAATTCGGCGTTCAGTTTGGTCATGTGCTGCTGGTCGGCCGGCACATCCTCTTCGGCATAGATGGCATTCACCGGGCACTCCGGAATGCACACTGCGCAGTCAATGCACTCATCAGGATCGATGGTCAAAAAATTGGGGCCTTCGCGAAAGCAGTCCACGGGGCAAACGTCGACGCAATCGGTGTACTTGCATTTGATACAGGCTTCAGTGACGGTATGTGTCATTTTGGGGATTTTGCGGCGAATGGATAAAAGTAACAGATTTTAATTGATCAGCACCGCCCCGGCGGTTTTGTGGCTTGCTGTGTCCACCAAAATCAGCGAGCCCAACACGCGCGAGTGGGAGTAGGGCAGAACAACAATCGCCTCCTGTAGCGTCAGTTCGACGCGGCCGATCGCATTGGCATCGAGTTGGCTCGCCTCGGTTTCAGTCAGGGTATTGATATCGAGTTTGTGCACAATGCGCTTGATTTTGGCTTTCACCCAGCGGTGTCCGTGCAGCGCCCAGTAGACGCGGCCCGCCACCAGCGGTTCATCGTCCATCCAGGCCACGGTGGCCGTGAGTTCTCGGCTGCGTTTGAAGGTTTCGGGTTCGACAGCCAGCAGCCAGTCGCCGCGCGACACATCCACTTCCCGGTCCAGCACCAAGCCGGCGCCGTGCCCGGCCCCGACCGCGCCGGGTTGGCGCGTATGGCGCAATACCTGTGCCACCACGGCAGTCTGCCCGCTGGGCAGGATTGAAACTTTTTGCCCCACCTGCGCGCTACCGGTGGCAACACGGCCCCAGAAAATGCGGCGTCCCTGGGAGGTGTCGCT
>NZ_JAQTMS010000051.1 GCF_028714215.1 Rhodoferax sp.
TCCCGACGATGCTGAAGTTGGCCGCCGGAATGGCAAAGCTGGCCGCCGCGCTGCCGTGGCACTGCGCGCAGTTGGCTGTCGTGCTGGGTGCATTGGCGTGGATATTGGCCAGCGTCGGCATGACCGCATAGTCGCTGGACGTGTGGCAAGCGGAACACTGCGCCGTGCTGGAAGTCGGGATGTGGTTGGCCGGCTTGGCTTCTTCAACCGAGAAGTAGTTGGTGTTGGTATGGCATTGCGAGCAATCGCCGCTGTTGGGGTGCGCCGGGTCGGCCACGTTGTACGTCCCGGCCGCCGCTTTGGGCCGCGTCTGGAAACCCAGGTATTGCGCCTTGGGGACCAGGGTGCTGGGTGCGATCGGGTACGCAGAGACACCCATCCAGGTGAAGTTGGTTTCGTGGCAGTTGGAACAGCCTCCGGTAACGCCGGCATGGATCTGTGCGTTGGTCGGTGCCGGGGTGGCAAAGCCACTGCCCGGAGGGCTGCGCCCGGCATTGGCATCCACCAGACCGGTGGGGGTCGACGCCAGGTGGCAGCTCTCGCAGACCACGGAAGACGGAATATGCGAGCTCGGTCCGGCGGGCGCGGTGGGCGGCATCACAACGATGCTGCTGATACCGGCAAACATGCCCCCGGTGATCGACGGACCGTGACAATCGGCGCAGCCACTGGTGATTCCGGTGTGGTCCATCCTGCCACCCGAGAAACTGACAAAGTCGGTCTGGGTCGAGGCGAGGTGGCAACTACCGCACTGTGCCGGGTTGCTGCGCGGAAGATGGTTCACCGGCATGCCCGTGGCGATCCTGCCATCGTGGCAGGTGGCGCAGGTGCTGGTGTCTCCTCCCAGCGTCGCGTGCGGGAAGCGCCGCACCGGGACGAACGACACCGAAGAGTGGCAGGCATCGCAGGACAAGGTGGTTGCCAGGTGGCTCGCCGACTTTCCCTTGGCCCGGTTGCCGTCATGGCAGGTCCAGCAGGCGCCCGGCCCCACCGACGAATGGTTGAACAGCACGGCGCCAAAAGAGCTGACGTTGTGGCAGCTGTCGCAACTGTTTCTGGTTTGAATATGCTTGTACGGCATGGCGATCGCCCCACGCTGATTGTTCACCACGTGGCAGCCGACGCACTCGCGCGGAGTCGACTTGAAAATTCCCTTGATATGGCAGGTCTCGCAACGCACCTGCTCATGCGCGCCCAACAACGGAAAAGCGGTCGCGGCATGATCAAACACCGCGTTGGCCTGGGCCCTGGCGGCCGACATGTTCAGCAACAGACACAGGCACATCAGCGTGAATGCCAGTGCGCAAAACTTGCGATACGCCGAATCCAGCTTGGTTGGGTTAATCATGATGGTGACCTCGGTAGGAGCTGAGACAAGCGAACGGAAATACCCGGTGGCAGCACAGTGGAGCTGGTTCCGCTGTCCTGACGTCCGGTTTTTTGCTTCAGGGTTCTGAATGAAGACGTGACATGGCATTGCTGGCACTGTCGGCCAAACCCGCCTTCGTGAATGTCATCCTTGCGATGGCAACTGAAGCACTGGGCCGACACCGCGACCCGATTTTCGGTCGGCGTGGTGTGGCAAAGAGCGCAGGCTTTTCCCTTGTGCTTGCCATCCAGGGCAAACTTGGTGCGGGTATCGTGATCGTAATTCCAATCCTTCCAGCTGCGGGCATTGTGGCACTGCCCGCAGTCCGGACCCAAGGTCTTCTTGTGTTTGTCGTCTTTCACGTGGCAAGCCACGCAGGCGATCCTGGCGTCCTTGAAGCGCGCCCCGCTGTGGCACTTGACACACTCCAGCGGAGCATGCTTGCCGAGCAGCGGGAAGCGCGTCAGCCCGTGGTCGAATTGAGGCACTTTCCAGTCGCGGTCGCCGTGGCACTTGTCGCATTGTTGACCCAGCTGACCCTCGTGCTTATCGTCCTTCTTGTGGCAATTGAGGCAATCCAGCGGCGTTTTTCTGAAGCTGCTCAGGTCTTTGTGGCACGCATCGCATTTGACAGTAGCCCTTGCATGCGCGTTGCGCAAAACAAATTTGGTGCGGTCATGACTGAACCGTCCCTGGGTCGCTTTCCACTCTTTTTCAGTGTGGCAATCAGCACATTTCTCTCCCAGCGTGGCATTGTGCTTGTCGTCCTTCTTGTGGCAGCCCAGACACTCCTTGGGCGCCTCCTTGAACATGGTGCTCTTGTGGCACTCCTTGCATTCGGTCTTGGCATGTTTGCCCAGCAGCGGGAAACTGGAGGTGGCGTGGTCGAACTTGGGCGACTCCTTCCAGTTCTTTTCCGTGTGGCAAGCTGCACAATCCTTGCCCAGGGACTCCTTGTGCTTGTCGTCCTTCTTGTGGCAGGCGTAGCACTCCTTGGCCAGCTTGACGCTGTAGAGCTTGCCGCTATGGCAGCTCACGCACTTGGTGCTGCCGTGCTTGCCGCGCAGTGCGTACTTGGTGTCGGTATCGTGGTTGAAAATACTGTTCTTCCAGAGCTTGGTGCCGTGGCAGGTTTCGCATTTTTCTCCGAACTGCCCTTTGTGACCTTTTTGCTCATCCACTTTTTGATGGCAGCCAAAGCAGGTGCGAGGGGTTTCGCGGTAGTTGGTGTTTTTGTGGCAGTCGGCGCATTTCACATCCACATGTTTTCCGGTCAGTTGGAACCGCGCCGTGTCGTGGTCGAACTTGGCTTCCTTCCAGCCGTTTTCGTTGTGGCAACTGGCGCACTTCACCCCCAACGCCCCTTTGTGAACGTCGTCTTTCTTATGGCAGGCGTTGCATTCCTGCGCCGCGGCGCGATATTTCTTGCCGGCCAGATGGCATTTGACGCACTCCGTCTTTTGGTGTTTTCCGCGCAGCGCAAAATCGCTCAGTGCGTGATCGAACTGTTTTTGATCCAGTTGCACAATTCGACCCTCGCGCCCCTTGTGCTCGGTATGGCAGGTGCGACAGGCCTGCGGCTTGCTCTTGCCGTGAAAGCCGGACTTAGCGCGCACGTCGGCCCCGACTTCCTTGTGGCAATCCATGCACAAACCGTCCTGCGCCTTGCGGTCGAACTTGACGTGGCATTGCTTGCAATCGTCTTCCCACTTGGCGTGCCCCTGGATCAACTTTCCCGGCGCCACCACCGATTCGATCCCCTGCGACCAGGCGCCCGTTGCGCACAGCAACAGGCCTGATGCCAGGATCAGGCCCGCGCGCCAGTTCCCAAACTGGCGAAAGAGGATTAGCGACAGCCACTGCGTCAACCCGTTCCCCACATCAATAGGCGTGCACCGCAACCACGTGCACAACGGCACTGATCACCATCAAATAGACAAACGGGATGTGGGCCACATGCCACAAGGAGAACAGGCGTGCATAGGCGGTGAACTGCGCGACACGGGTCACCGCCTGCAGATACTGCCAGACCAGTTTTCCGGAATACTTTTCCCGCGTCAACAGATTATTGTGACTCCAATTCTGCTGCTGCGCCAGGGTTCGCAAGCTGAGCCGCAAATCGACAACACAACGACGGTAGGTCAACCACTGTTGCAGCGGCAGCCAGAAAACCTGCCGCGTGTAGGTGAACCAGCCGACGCGCGCTTTGAGTTCGCGTTGCTCAAAAGCAATCAGGCGGGCCTCGACTTCAGGTGCAAACGCCAGCCGCGAGCGGGCATCCGCCTCCTCCAAACCGGCCCGCGTCTGCAAATCGCGCAGACTCGCCTTTTCCCCGTGCAGGCCGCGGTTGACCCGGGCATAGATGAAGCGGCCGATCACGCCGCTGACCGCCACCGCCACCATGCTGTACATGGCCACGGCGGCATTCAGGGAGCCGACCCGGAAGGTGGAGTGCAGCAGGATAAGCAGCGGGCCGCCGACACCCAGCACCATATGAACCAGAAACCACCACTTGACGCGACCCCAGTTTCTGGAAAAACTGAAATGCTTGCGCAAGGGGTAACTAAACAGCAAAACCATCATGGTACCGCCGGCCACGCCCAGCCAGTAACCGGTGTCGTCACCGGCTTGAAAATAGCCCATCTTGCTGAACTGCCAAACCGCCAGCACCAAGGCCGTGATCACCAGATAAACCATGACGTCGACCGGCAGGGAACTGCTAAAGCTGCGCTCCTTGTCCAACGGCGCCGCAGCAGCGTCAGGCTGGCGCGTGCCCATCAGAACCGAATCCGGAAACTCGGCATCCCGAGTCCCCATGGCATGCGGGAACAATATTTCTGTGCTGGTAGTCATGGTAGGGATAGGAATTGGGTGTTCAGTCGGGTGTTTAGTTGACTTTGTTTGATGCTAAACAGTCTTCCTTAAGTAAAGCTTAATGAAGTACGTAACTCTCTGTAAGTTGATGCATGAAAATACACTTTTAGGGAAATTTTCCCAAGTATACAACGAGCAACCTGATTTTTCAGCCTTGCCGGAGCAGTGGACGGCGCTTGCTCGGCGCTCATCTGCGAACCCGCTCCCCGGCCTCCACAGCCCGGTCGCCCCAGGGGCGAAACCGCGGTGCGGTGGCAATCTGCACAAGCCAGCAGCGTGGTCACGCTATCGCTTGTGCATCCGGTGCCTTGTGGGCAGGCCTGCTGCGCCATGCGGCAGTCCGGGCCGCATGGCGTGTCACCATCAAATCCCGGGAGTGGCCAGGTAAGCGGCGATGTTGGCGAGGTCCTGAGCGCTGAGTCCACTCAGTTGGCCCATGGACTTGCTTGGGACCGCATAGATCGCATTGGAGATGGTCACCGACGAGTTGGCACCTTTCAGGACGAAACCGTCCAAGTTGGGCGCAGTGCCATGACAGCTTGCGCAGTACATGCCGTAGAGTGACTTTCCAGCCAGCGCCGCGGCAGAAGCGACCCCGCCGGTGGTGCCCGTGGTGCCCGTGGTGCCCGTGGTGCCCGTGGTGCCCGTGGTGCCTGTGGTGCCCGTGGTGCCCGTGCTGCCTGCGGTGCCCATGGTGCCCATGGTGCCCGTGCTGCCCGTGCTGCCGGTGGTGCCGGTGGTGCCGGTGGTGCCGGTGGTGCCTGTGGTGCCTGTGCTGCCGGTGGTGCCTGTGCTGCCGGTGGTGCCTGTGCTGCCGGTGCCGTCCGTGGCCCCTGTGCTGCCAGAGGTATCGGTAGTGCCGTGGCTGTCGGTGCTACCGGAGCCTACCTGGTCCAGGTGGTCATTGTGGACTTCGTTGTCAATTTCAGTTTGGCAATCATGGGCCACGTTGCCGGTGCTGTTGCTGGCGCAAGCACTGTGCTCAACAATATTGGAAACCGTCCCGATGTTGGAGAGTTGGCTTAGCAAGTTGTTTTCGACCCGGGTTTCGATGCTGTGGGCACTGTTGTCTCCGGCGCCCGAACTGTCGCTGCCTTTGCTGGCCGACGTGATGGAGGCTTGGGTACTGACCACCAGCAGGTGGGCGCGTTCACCCGCCTTGCTATGCTCGGCGCTGCCCTGGGCGCTTCTGGCGACAAAGTTGTCGAACGCCGAAACTGCCGTGGCCCCCGTTGTGCTCAAGCCCAGTTGGCTGATCACAAAGCGATCGGCCTCGGCGACACTGGTGCTGATGCCAGCGGCGCGGTCGGCGTTGATCTTGACTTGCACCATGTTGGTCAGGGGGCTGAGGACCGGGTTGGCCACATCCAGTGTGCCAGCCGGGGTTTGCAAGGTGTAGCTGGTCTTGATGGCGCCGGTATCCTTGTCGGTCGCAACGCCGGCCTTGATTTCGGCCAACAGTTGCGCACTGGCCAGATCCGCGGTCGGGATGGCCAGCGTGACATTGCCCATGGCGTCGGTATGCCCTTGAATCTCGGTGGCGTCGCAAACGCCGTTGGCATTGCTGTCGACGCAAACCAGGGCGTTTTGAATCAGTCCGTCCATGACCGTGATGGTCTTGTTGGTCATGGGCACTGCCGAGTTGATATTTGAAGCAGCGCTGTTGCTGCCCCCGCCACCGCAGGCGGTCAGGGTCAGCACGGCGGCGGCGATCAAGCCGAGTGTGAAATGCGATTTGACAATTTTCATGGTCGAATTCCTTTGTGTTGTCGAAATATTCAGGTGTTGATTTGTCCAAACGGGCATTCAGGACTGAACTTCGTTGAACCGGATTCGATAGTAGGCAGCATTCCTTAAGTGCCGCTTAATGGTCGCCGTAACGCTCGGTAAGTTTTGTTGCTTGAACCCGGCTTGGGCGAAGCCTGAAGGCGTGGTTCAGGCCCTGCTCGCGGCGCCGCGGGCCGGCCGATTTTTCTTTTTTTTAGTGCGCGTGCGCCAAGCCGCTGACCAGGGTCACCAGCCCGATGCCGGCCAGCAACCAGGCGATCTGGGCCAGCGTCGCGCGCGCGGTCAGGCGTTTTTGCAATTGCGGAATCAAATCGGCCAGCGCCACATAGATGAAGCTGCTGCTCGCCACCACCAAAAAATAGGGCAGATAGTCCTGCAACTGTTCCACCAGCCAATAGCCCGCCAGGCCACCTAAAGCGGTCACGGCACCGGCCAGTGAAACCTTCAGCAAGGCCACCGCTCGCTGGTTGCCGGCACCGCTTCGCAAGACCAGCAAATCCCCCATGTGGTGCGGCACCTCGTGCGCCAGCACCGCCAGCGCGGCCGCCACCCCCAGGCGCAGATCGGCCATGAAAGCCGAGGCAATCAGCACCCCGTCGCCGAAGCAGTGCACGCTGTCCCCGGTCAGCACGGCCCAGCTACCGGCGCTGGGTGCGTGACCGTGGGCAGGCGGGTTTTCACCGTGATCATGCTCATGGTCGTGGTGATGCTCGTGCCCGTGGTGCCACAGTTCGGCCTTGTCCAGCAAAAAGAAAAAGACCAGACCCACCAGCAGGGTCAGAAACAGGTTATGGGCACTGACCTGCCCTTCGAAGGCTTCCGGCAGCAAGTGCATGAAGGCGGTGGCCAGCAAGGCCCCGGCCGCCAGACTCAGCATGTGCTGCGTGTAGCGCCCCAGCATGCCAAAGCTCAGCAGCGCCGCCAACCAGACGCTGCCGATGCCGGCGGCCAAGGTACCGATCAAAATCGTCATCAAAATCATGGCATTCCACACTTGTTCCGGTCGGGCCGGAGCCCGCAGATAAAAAAAAGCCGCCCACTGGCGGCGGCTGGCAAATCGGGCGGCAGTTGCCGCACCGCAGATGCTTTGTCAGACCACCCCATTCGCCTTGAACCACTCCAGACAGCGCCGCCAGCCGTCTTCTGCCGGCCCCTGGCGAAAGCTGGGGCGATAGTCGGCATGGAAGGCATGGGGTGCGTCAGGGTACACCACAAACTGCGCCGCCTTCGAAGCCGCGGTTCCGCTGGCCAGCGCAGTCTTCATCTTATCAATCGTGTCAAGTGGGATGCCGCCGTCTTTTTCGCCGTACAGACCCAGCACCGGCGCCCGCATGACGGCGGCCAGGTCGATCGGGTTTTTCGGCGTCAGATCGGTGTTGGCGCCGACCAGCCGGCCATACCAGGCCACCGCCGCCTTGACCGGACCCTGCGCCGCATACAGCCAGGTGATACGGCCGCCCCAGCAAAAACCGGTGATCGCCACCCTGGCCAGGTCGCCGCCATGCGCACCAGCCCATTTGACGGCGCCATCCAGGTCGGCCATCACTTGGGCGTCGGGTACCTTGGCCACCACCTCGGCCATCAATTTGGCCATGTCGGTGTACTTGGCCGGCTCGCCCTGGCGCGCGTACAACTCGGGCGCAATGGCCAGATAGCCGGCCTTGGCAAAGCGCCGGCAAGTGTCGGCAATGTACTCGTGGACACCAAATATTTCCTGTACCACCAATACCACCGGCAAGTTGGTTTTCCCGGCCGGAGCCGCAAAATAAGCCGGCACGCTGAAGCCGGCGACTTCAAAATTGACGGTCCCCGATTTCAGTCCTTCAGTGGAAGTCTTGATCGCCGTCTGCGCCATGATGGGCATGGTCGCCGCCGCATAGCCGACACCCAGAGCCACCTTCAAGGCGGTGCGGCGGGTGGCACCCTGCTCGGTAGTCTGGCCGGGAACGAGGGCATCGAATTCAATCGTGAGGTCATCGCAAAGCATAAAGTAGCCTCCGGTCGGTAAAAATGAAGTTGGCGAAGCGCGCTATTTAATCGCAAAAATCGAATCGGCGTGGCGGGAGCGACTTTTTGGACTCGCTGCCACCCTTGCCACGGTCCCGGAAAATGGCCTCGGCCAGCGCGGCCAATGCATCGGAAAACGCATAAGCTCATGGCCCAAAGTCATCAAGCTTCACCGACAATGGGGCCATGGACAGCGGCAATCATCTGAAAAAAAACAGCCTCGGCAGCTGCACCCTGGTGGGTGCCGGGCCGGGTGATCCCGAGTTGCTGACCCTCAAGGCACTGAAGGCAATTCAAGCCGCCAGCGTGCTGCTGGTGGACGATCTGGTGAGCGACGAGATTGTGGCCTGTGCGGCACCGGGGGCTCGCATTGTCCACGTCGGCAAGCGCGGCGGCTGCCGCTCCACGCCGCAAGCGTTCATAGAAAAACTCATGCTCGCCGCGGTGCGCGCCGGCGAGACCGTGGTACGCCTGAAGGGCGGCGACCCCCTGGTCTTTGGCCGCGCCGGTGAAGAGCTGGAACACCTCCAGGCGGCGGGCATCGACGTCACCGTGGTCAACGGCATTACCTCGGGCTTGGCGGCCGTGACCGCGCTGGGTGTGCCGCTGACGCACCGCGAACACGCGCACGGCGTCATCTTCATCACCGGCCACGCCCAGGGCGGCGCCAGCGACATCGACTGGAAAGCACTGGCCGCCGCGGCGCACAACGCCAAACTGACGCTGGTCATCTACATGGGCGTCAGCAGCGCGCGCCGGATCCAGGACCAGTTGCTCAGCGGCCTGCCCGGCGATACACCGGTGGCGGTGGTCCAAAATGCCAGTCTGGCGCAGCAGCGTCACGCCGTCTGCACCCTGGCCCAATTGCAGCGCACGATCGAGCAGGAACAACTGGGCAGCCCCAGCGTGATCGTGGTCGGCAACGTGCTGCGCGGCCTGGCCGCAGCGCAGTTGTCGGCAACGTCGGTGCAGCGCCGGGCGCAGCTTGGCTGACCCAGCGAACGCTGCCACCCGGCCACTTTTTTCCGGGTCAAAATCCGATCCGTTGAAGCCGCCGGGCACAAGGCCTCAGGGACGCTGCGTCTACACTGCCGGCCATGCATTTATTTGACGTCGTTGTTGTCGGAGCCGGGGCTGCCGGCCTGTTTTGCGCCGGGCTGGCGGGGCAGTCAGGCCTCAAGGTGCTGCTGCTGGACCACAGCGAAAAGGTAGCCGAGAAAATCAGGATCTCGGGCGGCGGCCGCTGCAACTTCACCAACCGCGACAGCAGCGCCGCCAATTTTCTGAGCGACAACCCGAATTTTTGCCGCTCCGCGCTATCGCGCTACACGCCGCGCCAGTTCACCGAATTGCTGCAACGCCATGGCGTGGCGTTCCACGAAAAACACAAAGGCCAGCTGTTTTGCGACCGCTCGGCGCAAGACATCATCGACGTGCTATTGGCCGAATGCGCTGCCGGGCAGGTCACGCGCTGGCAGCCCTGTAGCGTCAAAAGCATTGTTTGGACCCCCGATACGCCAACGGCAGGCAGCGGCCATTACGAAATCGACAGCGATCGCGGGCTTGTCCAGACCCGCGCCGTGGTGATCGCCAGCGGCGGCCTGTCGATCCCGAAGATCGGGGCCAGCGATTTCGGCTACCGCATCGCCCGCCAGTTTGGTGTTCGCGTCGTCGAGCCACGGCCGGCCCTGGTACCCCTGACTTTTGGCGGCGAAGCTTGGGCTCCTTATGCGCAACTGGCCGGACTGTCGCTGCCGGTGCGGATCGAGGTCGGCGAGCGAAAGAACAAGGTCGCCTTCCAGGAAGACCTGTTGTTCACCCATCGCGGCCTGAGCGGCCCGGCCGTGCTGCAAATATCGAGCTATTGGCAAGCCGGCCGGCCGATCCGGATCAATCTGGCACCCGACTGCAATCTGCAGGAAGCGCTGACACGCGCCAAAACCAGTTCCCGAAAATTGATCACCAACGAACTCGCCAGCCAATTGCCGTCACGCCTGGCCGACTGCTGGGTCCAGCAAGACCACCGTGCCGGCCACAACTGGCAGCGCCCGGTCAACGAGGCCAGCGACAAAGCCCTGGCGGCGCTGGCCGAACGGCTCTCAAGCTGGGAGATCACCCCCAGCGGAACCGAAGGTTACGCCAAAGCCGAAGTCACCGCCGGCGGCGTCGACACCCGTGATCTGTCTTCGCAGACCCTGGAGTCGAAACAGCCGGGCCTGTATTTCATCGGCGAAGTGGTGGACGTGACCGGCTGGCTGGGCGGCTACAACTTCCAGTGGGCCTGGTCCAGCGCCCATGCCTGCGCCCAGGGTCTGGCAGCCACGTTGCGGCCAGACTTGTCCAACAGGCATTGAATTCGGCCACAACACCGCTATAATCCAAGGCTTTGCTGGCAAACCCCCGCTGCCTGATCACCTTTTTAGCGGGGAAAATCGCACGCTATCCGTCAAAAGGCCCGATCTTCCTTTGGCTGAAGTCTGCATATTTTGGACAACATTATTTAATGACAACCATCCGTGTAAAAGAGAACGAACCTTTTGACGTAGCGCTGCGTCGCTTCAAGCGCACCATCGAGAAATTAGGCCTTTTGACTGACTTGCGTGCCCGCGAGTTCTACGAAAAGCCGACCGCCGAGCGCAAGCGCAAGAAAGCGGCCGCCGTCAAGCGCAACTACAAGCGCATCCGGGCCATGCAGTTGCCCAAGAAGATGTATTGACCTGAGACCTTGCGGGACAGGCCTTTAGCCCTGTCCCCGACCGATCAAAACAAGCTCGCCGAGGACGCTCAGGCGGGCTTTTTTTATTTCCGAACGAACTTGGAACCTGCGCGTCAATAATTAGACCCGGGTTCTTAACTAGGAGCACCTTCAATGTCACTCAAAGAACAAGTCACCGAAGACATGAAAGCCGCCATGCGCGCCAAGGACAGCGAGCGCCTGGGGACCATCCGTCTGCTGCTGGCCGCGGCAAAGCAAAAAGAAGTGGATGAGCGTGTCGTGCTGGACGACGTCGCCATGGTGGCCATCGTCGACAAGCTGATCAAGCAGCGCAAGGACTCGGTCGCCGCTTTCACGCAGGCCAATCGGATGGACCTGGCCGACAAGGAAAGCGCTGAAATCAAGGTGCTGGAGGCCTACCTGCCGCAGCGCCTGAGCAGCGAGGAAGTGGCCGCCGAAGTGCGCGCCATCGTGGCCCAATTGAGCACCGAGTTGGGCCGCGACGCCGGTCCGGGCGACATGGGCAAGGTGATGGCAGCGGTCAAGACCCGCCTGGCCGGCAAGGCCGACATGGGACAGGTATCGGCCGCCGTCAAAGCCGCCTTGTCGCGCTAGCTAGCTCAGCTCCCCGCCACCGTCATGCGGTCAACCAGGATCGAGCCCACCGTCTTGGTGCCGTAGTTGTAGGTGTCGGCCCCCACCGCCAGAATGCCTTTGAGCATGCTATTCATGTTGCCGGCGATGGTGATTTCGTGCACCGGATAGGCAATACGACCTTTTTCCACCCAGAAGCCGCTGGCGCCACGCGAGTAGTCGCCGGTGACGTAGTTCACGCCGCTGCCCATCAGCTCGGTCACAAACAGGCCGGTGCCCAGTTTTTCCAGCATCGCGTCCAGCGTGTCCGTGGCACGGGTCAAGCGTGAAGTCAGGCTCAGGTTGTGCGAGCCGCCGGCGTTGCCAGTGGTTTTCATGCCCAGCTTGCGGGCCGAATAGCTGCCCAGAAAGTAACCCTGGACCCGGCCGGCCTGCACCACCTGCCGGGCCTTGACCCGGACCCCCTCGTCATCGAACGGCGAACTGCCTTTGCCGCGCTTGACAAACGGGTCTTCGGTGACATCAATGTGTTTGGCCAGCACCTGTTTGCCCAGCGAATCGAGCAAGAAGGAACTTTTGCGGTACAACGATCCACCGCTGATGGCCTGCACGAAGTTGCCTAGCAGACCGGCGGCCAGCGGCGACTCGAACAGCACGGCGCACTCGCGCGTGGCAATCTTGCGCGCATGCAAACGGCTCAGGGCACGCTCGGCGGCATAGCGCCCGATCGCCTCGGGGGAGGCCAATTCCTCGGCGTTGCGCATCGAGCTGTACCAGGCATCGCGCTGCATGTCGGCGCCCTTGCCGGCAATCGGCGACACTGACAAGGAGTGGCGCGAGCTGGCGTAGCCGCCCCGGAAACCGTGGGTGTGGGCACTGAAAAAATGCGATTGCTGCGCCGACACGCTGGCACCTTCGCTGTTGCAGATGCGCTTGTCGGTGCGCAGCGCCGCCGCCTCGCAGCGCATGGCTAACTCCGCCGCCGCCTCACTGCGGATAGCCCAGGGGAAAAACAGGTCCAGGTCGGTACGCTGTTCGGACGGCGGTGCCACATCCTGGAGATCCGGCAAACCGGCCATCGGGTCTTCCGCGGTGAAGCGCGCAATATCGTAGGCAGCGCGCACCGTCTGTTCAATCGCCGCCCGGGAAAAATCCGAGGTGCTGGCATTGCCACGGCGATGCCCCACATAGACCGTGACACCCAGCGATTTGTCGCGGTTGCGTTCCACATTTTCCAGTTCACCCTTGCGCACTGAGACACTCAAGCCGCAACCCTCGGAGGCCTCCGCGCCGGCATCGGTGGCGCCCAGTTTTTTGGCTTGCGCCAGGGCCGTGTCGACCAGTTCCTCAAAGAAAGGACGGCTGTAGCTGAAGCCACTGTCGGCTTTGGCTTGGGCCGACGGGGCGTTGGAGAGGCGAGTAGGTTTCTTCATATCGGAGGCTATGATACTTGGCTATGTCACGTAAACTAAAAAAAGGCTATTTCGTCAAAGGTGAGTTTGTCGCCGAGGGCAGCGAGCGCGATCTGGAACTCAAGCGCGAACTCAAAGGCACCGACGAACAAAGCCGCACCGACCTGAAACGCGAAAGCACTGAATTGCAAAAGCTCGGCGAAGACCTGCTGACGCTGCGTCCCGACCTGATGGCGCGGCTGGACTTGAGCGAAAAGCTCAAGGACGCCGTGCTGGAAGCCAAACGCATCACCAATTTCGAAGGCAAGCGCCGCCAGATGCAGTTCATCGGCAAGCTGATGCGTCTGGTCGATCCGGCGGTGCTGGAAACCGTGCGCGCCGCCTTGACCGAACAACACAGCGGCTCGGCGCATGAGAACCTGGTGCTGCACCTGGCCGAGACCTGGCGTGACCGTCTGCTGGCCGATGACGACGCCTTCGGCGAGTGGGTCAGCAAGTGCCCGGATACCGATGCACAGCAACTGCGGGCACTGATTCGCCAAGCCAGAAAAGACGCCAAACCTGAGAAACCCGGCGCGGCGGTGCGCCATGGCCGTGCCTACCGGGATATTTTCCAGATCGTTCGCGAACAATTGGCGACCGAAGACGAAACGGACGAAGCATCATGACCATTGCGGCAAGCCCTGCCTTCGACAGCATCAAAATCGGCATCGTCTCGATCAGCGACCGAGCTTCCAGTGGCGCCTACGTCGACAAAGGCCTGCCGGCCTTACAGGACTGGCTAAGCCGCGCCCTGAAGAACCCCTTGCAATTCGAGCCCCGACTGATCCCGGACGAACAGGCCACCATCAGCCGCACCTTGATTGAACTGGTCGACGCCCATTGCGCCCTGGTCTTGACCACCGGCGGCACCGGCCCGGCTTTGCGCGACGTGACACCGGAAGCCACACTGGCGGTGGCGCACAAGGAAATGCCGGGGTTTGGCGAACAAATGCGGCAGATCAGCCTGAAGTTCGTGCCGACCGCCATTTTGTCGCGCCAGGTGGCCGTGATCCGCCATCAAACCCTGATCATCAACCTGCCGGGGCAGCCCAAGTCGATTCAGGAAACGCTGGAAGGCCTGCGCGGGCGCGACGGCGAGCTTCTGATGGCCGGCATCTTTGCCGCGGTGCCCTACTGCATAGACCTGATCGGCGGGCCGTACCTGGAAACGGTAGCGGCCGTGTGCCAGGCGTTCCGGCCCAAGGCGGCCATTCGACCCGCGCCGGCGACCTGAGACCACCCGTTTTTTGTCATGCCGGACCTGATCCGGGGCCGCAATGACACCGTGGGTGTTGCCCAACCGACTTACTTACCCACCAATTGGTTCAACTTCTCCGCCTCGAAGTGTTCGCTGCGGGCGGCGTCACCGGGCACGCAGTCGGGCTCCTGGCGTTGTTTTGAGAGCTTGTCGATGGTTTGCCACAACATGGCAATCTGGTGCTCCTGCGCCGCCGCATTGTCGATCAAACCCCGCATCGCCTGGCTCAGGGGATCGTCGTTCTGCGTCACGCCGTAAGCTGAAAACCCCATTTTGGAGGCGGCCTCCTCGCGCTTGACATCCAGTTCGGCCTGAATAATGCGGGCCGGGTTGCCGACCGCCGTGGCGCCGGCCGGCACCGGTTTCGTGACCACCGCGTTGGAGCCCACTTTGGCGCCATCGCCGACCGTGAAGCCACCCAGCACCTGAGCCCCGGCGCCCACCACCACATTGCGCCCCAGCGTGGGATGGCGCTTGGCACCCTTGTAGAGCGAGGTACCGCCCAGCGTGACGCCCTGGTAAATGGTGCAACCGTCGCCGATTTCAGCCGTCTCGCCCACCACCACGCCCATCGCATGGTCAAAGAAAACCCGCTCGCCAATCTTGGCGCCGGGATGGATTTCGATGCCCGTGAGAAAGCGCGCAATGTGCGAAATGAAACGGCCCAGCCACTTCATTTCATGCGTCCAGCACCAATGGGCCGGCCGGTACAGCACCAGGGCATGCAAACCCGGATAACAAGTCAACACCTCCCAGCGGCTGCGCGCCGCGGGATCGCGGTCAAGAATGCATTGAATGTCGGAGCGTAGTCTGGAAAACATTTGCCAAGTCTAGCCTCTTGAGGGTGTACCTGCTGCCGGCGTGGGGTCAGGTGCTTTCGCGCTGCGGTCCATCATCTTGGCGATGCCGCGCAGAATGTGGATTTCTTCTTGGGTCACCGCGGCCCGGTTGAATAACTGGTTCAGCCTGGGCATCAGTTTCTTGGGCGCCTGCGGGTCCAGAAAACCGATGCTGACCAGGGCCTGCTCCCAGTGCGCCAGCATGCCGGCCAACTGCGCCGCATCGGCCAAGTGCGGCGCTGCCGTCGCCGCCTGCACGGCGTAGCCGCCCAGCGCCAGCCGCCACTCGTAGGCAATCAACTGCAACGCGGCCGCCAGATTGAGGGAGCCAAACTGGGGGTTGCTGGGTATGCTCAAGGCCACGTGACAGCGGTATACGTCTTCATTGGACATGCCAAAACGCTCGCAGCCGAACAGGAAGGCAACGCCCCCCTGCGCCGGCTGGTCGGCCCTCGACAGTGCCTCAAAATGCGCACGCGGCGCCAGCGTGGGGGGACCAAAATCGCGCGGCGTCATGGCCGTCGCGCACAAATGCGTCATGCCCTCCAGCGCCTCGTCCAGCGTGGCGACGATACGGGCGTTCTTCAGCACATCCAGGGCTCCGCTGGCGCGCTGTATCGTCTCCTCCCGGCGCAGCACGTTGGCCCAGCGCGGCGCCACCAGCACCAGGTCATCGAAACCCATGGTTTTCATGGCGCGGGCAGCGGCCCCCACATTGCCGGCATGGCTGGTATGGATCAGGATAAAACGTGTTTGCATGAGCTCGAAAAACGGGAAACTCGTCGGGACGGTTAAAATCGCCCTATTGTCGCTGGCAAAAACAACTGTCATTGCGGGCCGGACCCGCAATCCATGGATGCCGGATCCAGTCCGGCATGACAGCCGCTAAAGGAACAGAACTCAAGGTCTGTGCCTCAAACATATAGAGTTATCCATGTCCCCCAATCTGCACCCCATGATCAATGTGGCCGTCAAGGCCGCCCGCACCGCCGGTTCCATCATCAACCGCGCCGCACTGGACGTCGAGGCGGTTCGCATCTCGCAAAAACAGGTCAATGACTTCGTCACCGAAGTCGATCACGCCGCCGAGCAGGCGATCATCGAGACGCTGCTGGGTGCCTACCCCGGCCACGCCATCTGGGCCGAGGAATCGGGACCGGAACATGGCGCCCAGGACTCCGAGTTTGTCTGGATCATCGATCCGCTGGACGGCACCACCAACTTCATCCACGGCCTGCCGATCTACTGCGTCAGCATTGCGCTGGCGGTCAAGGGCAAGATCGAACAAGCCGTCATTTACGACCCCAGCCGCAACGACCTCTTTACCGCTACCAAGGGGCGTGGTGCCTACCTGAACGACCGCCGCATCCGCGTCTCCAAACGCATCCGCCTTCAGGAGTGCCTGATTTCCACCGGCTTCCCGTTCCGTCCGACCGATGATTTCAACAGCTACCTGCGCATGATGGGCGATGTCATGCAGCGTACCGCCGGCCTGCGCCGCCCGGGCGCCGCGGCGCTCGATCTGGCCTACGTCGCGGCCGGTTTCACCGACGGCTTTTTCGAGACCGGACTGCAACCCTGGGACGTGGCGGCAGGCTCCTTGCTGGTCACCGAAGCCGGCGGCCTGATGGGCAATTTCACGGGCGAGCCCGACTTCCTGGAGCAACATGAATGCCTGGCCGGCAGCCCTCGCGTGTACGGCCAATTGGTCAGCATTCTGGGCAAATACAGCAAGTTTGCCAACGTTGCGGAGAAAGCCGCGGCGCAGCAGGCGGTGGCCGAACTGGCTGCGGACCAAGGCGTTTTGGCAAACGCCAACGGCCTGGGCTGAACCGCCGCCGGTGGCCCGGCAATCAGGCCACTGACGGCGTTCAGTCGGCGTAGATGCCGGCTTTGCGGATCACCGGACCCCATTTGGCGATCTCCGCCTCCAACTGGCTCTTCAGGCCGGCCGGCGTCACCTTGTCCATGGGCGCGATGTCGGAACTCAGGTCCGCCATGCGCTGCTTCACCACCGGGTCCTGCAGCGCGGCCCGCAAGGCCACGTTGATTTTTTCCAGCACCGGTTGCGGCGTGCCCTTGGGCGCATAAATCCCGTGCCAGACCTTGACTTCAAAACCTTTCAAACCCTGCTCGTCCAGCGTCGGCACATTGGGTAAAACACTCAGGCGCTTGAGCGAGGTCACACCGTAAACCTTGACCCGGCCGTCCTTGATCATGGGCACCGTTGTGGTGGTCTGATCGCACAGCAGATCCACCTGGCCGCCCAATAAATCGTTCATGGCCGGCCCGGTGCCCTTGTACGGAATGGTGTTGAGTTCGACCCCGATCTGGCTCATGAACAGCAGACCGCACAGGTGCGACACCGCCCCCAGCCCGGCGTTGGCGAGTGAAATCTTGTCCTTGTGAGCCCGCACATAAGCTTCCAGTTCCTTGAAGTTGGCGGCCGGAAAGTCCTTGCGCGCCAGCAAGGTCATGGGCACATCGACCACCTGGCCTATGTATTCAAAGTCCTTCAAGGGATCGAACGACAGCTTCTTGTACAAAGCCGGTGCCGTGGACATGCCCAGGTGGTGAATGAACAGCGTGTAGCCGTTGGGCGTCGCACGGGCCACGCGGGCACCGGCGATGGTGCCGCCGGCACCCACCGTGTTTTCTATCAGCACCGTCTGACCCAGCGACTTGCCCATGGGAACTGCAATCAGACGGGCCACCAGATCGGTCGGTCCGCCGGCCGCGAACGGCACCACCAGCGTCACCGGTTTTTCCGGCCAGGCGGTCTGGCTGAGAACCGGCGAATTCGCGCCCAGGCCCAGCGCCGCCAGGGCTGCCATCAGCAGGGTTTTGAACTTCAGTTTCATCGGGTCTTCCTCGCAATAAGTTGGGTTATCGATACTGCTCCGACGTGCCTACAGCCGTCCTGCATCGGGTCTGATTTTGCGCACGAATGGAACAACCTGTAACCGGAAAAACCCTGCCCGGCCTACCGATCCGGCTGAACGACCCCGACTCCGTCCGCCGCGGTCCGACGGCTCTGCACCAGCGTGCGCCGGGCCAGTCGCAACACCGGCGCATCGACCATGCGGCCATCCAGGCTGAAGACGCCACCGCCGGCCGCTTCGAACGCCGCCAGCACGCGCTGCGCCCACTCCAGCTCAGCAGCACTGGGCGCAAAGGCCGCATTCACGCTGGCCACCTGCGTCGGGTGGATGCACAGCTTGGCAGCAAAACCAGCGCGCCGGCTGCGTGCCGTGTCGAACTGCAATTGAAGCGGGTCCTTGATGTTGGCCGTGACACCATCGATGGCCGGCGCCAGACCGGCGCGCCGTGCCGCCATCACCAGCGCCAGACGCACTGGCAGCAGTTCGGCTTCATCGGCTGCGCAGGCCAGTCCCAGGTCGGCCTGAAAATCAAGGTTGCCAAAGGCCAGCCGCAGCACCTGCGGCGCATTGGCCAGCGCGTCCACGGCGTCCAGGCCGGCCAGCGATTCCACCAGCGGCAGCAGCGCGCAGCCTGGCCCCAGACGCTGCGCCAATTGCTGCAATACGACGGCCGACTCCGCCTTGGGCAGCATGACGGCGCACAAGCCCTGTCCGACCAGCGACTGGAGCAGGTTCAGGTCCTCTTCAAACCAGGGCGTGCCGGCGGCGTTGATGCGCAGCACCACCCGCGTTTTGTCGCTGCTGGTGAAACCAGCAAACGCAGTCGCCAACTGCTGACGGGCGGCCAACTTTTCACTCGGTGCCACCGCGTCTTCCAGGTCGATGATGACGGCGTCGGCGCCGCAACTCAGCGCCTTGGCGAAACGCTCGGGACGATTCGCCGGCACGAACAGAAACGAGCGTGCCGCGACCAGTGCACTGAACCCGCCACTCATGACGCAGGCTCCAGCAATGTCCCGACCCGTGGCCAGCCGGCCACCTGCCACAGCGCGTTCACGGCCGCCTGCATCTCGGGGGCCGTCGCAGCGCCGCTGAAGGCGGCCAGACGCAGCGCCTTGGCCTCTATTTCAGCGCGGCTGAGGGTGTTACCGGGGTCGCCCTTGGGCTCATCGACACGCCCTTGCAGCACGCGACCATCGGTGGTGTAAACCGTCACCTTGCCGATCCAGCGTTGCGGATAAGCGGCGTCCACTTCGGCGTCGAGCTGCATTTGAACCCGGTCACGCAGCGCCACGGTGACCGGATCCTGAAAATGCTGTGCAAACTCCGCCAAGCCGGCCTGCCCAAAGCGCGCCACCAGCGCCAGCACCGTGCCCATGGAAAACTTGCTCTGATGCACCGTTGTGGGCCTCTGCACCGGTCCCAGCACATCGATGGCACCCTGGTGCACATGCGCGACCACCCGGGCCAAATCCTCCTCCTGCAAACGGTGGGTCTGCATGACTTGCAACAAGGCATCGGCCGCCGGGTGCGTGTGGCGACAACAGGCGTGGTATTTGAAGGACGTCTCCAGGGTGGCCCAGCGGGTACCCAGGCCTTCCGTCAACTTGGCCGGATCGGCGTCGCTGGACATGCCGGCCGCCATGCCCTGGGGCCCTTCCAGGATTTGCGCAGCACCGGTAAAACCGTCCTGCGCCAGGTAGGCGGCCATCAAACCGGCCGCCGCCGCGTGGGCCGTGTGCAGCTGCTTGCTGTCGGCGCCGCTGCGCAGAAACTCCCACAAACCGGCCGCCTGCGTGCCGGCCGAGCCGAAGGCATGCTGCATCTGCGCGGCGTTCAGCGCCAGCAGATGACCGACCGCCGCGGCTGCCGCCAGCGTGCCGGCGGTGCCGGTGGTATGAAACACCTTGTAGTGCGAGCGGCCGAGGAATTCGCCGACCCGGATACCCACTTCATAGCCCGCCACCGAAGCCGTCAGCAACTGCGCGCCACTGGCACCGATCGCCTGGGCCACCGCCAGCGCCGCCGGGAACACCACCGTGGCCGGGTGAAAGACGGAACCGTTGTGCACATCGTCCTGCTCCGCCACATGCGAGGCGGCGGCGTTGGCCATGGCCGCCAGGTACGGGCTGCTGCGGGCACGCTGGAGAATCACCTCCGACGCTCCGGCCGGCGGCGTGTCGCAGCCCGGCACGGCTTGCGGCCCCATGGCCAGGGCAAAGCGCGTGATGCTGTCCACCGGGCGAGCACCGTGGCCGGCCAGCACCGAGCCAAACCAGTCGACCAGAAGCTCTTCCGCCTTGCGCAGCACCGGCGCGGGAACGGCGTCAAAGCGCAGGTTGGAGGCGAACGCGGCGAGTTGGGCAGTGGGCGATTTCATTTCAATTTCCTTCCGCGTCAAGGGGTCAAACAGCCCCGGCAGCGCGCAGGGCCGCAATGGCGTCGTCGCCCTGCCCCAGCTCGCGCAGAATGGCCTCGGTATGCTGGCCCACCGCCGGCACCGGGTCCATGCGGTAGTCGAAGGCGTTGCTGCGGCCCGGCGGCAGCAGGGCCGGAATGTCACCCGCCGGCGAGCCCACCGTTTGCCAGCGCTGGCGTGCCTGCAACTGCGGGTGCGCCCACAAGTCGGCCATGTCGTTCATGTGGGCGTTGGCGATCTGCGCCTGCTCCAGCCGCGCCATCACCTGCTCCGTGCTGCACTTGGCGAACGCAGCCAGGATGATGGTCTGGAGCGCTTCACGGTGTTGGTTGCGACTGGCGTTGTTGGCAAAACGCGCATCGGTGGCGAGCGCCGCGTCCTGCAACACCAGCTCGCAAAAAACCTTCCATTCGCGCTCGTTCTGCAAGCCCAGCATCAGCGTGCCGCCGTCGCCCGCCGCGAACGGGCCGTAGGGGTAGATGCTGGCGTGCGAAGCCGCGCTGCGCGGTGGTGGAGGCGCGCCCTCGAACGCGTAGTACATCGGGTAGCCCATCCACTCGGCCAGCGACTCCAGCATGGAGACGTCGATATGACTGCCCTGCCCGGTCTTGCCGCGCAGCAACAGGGCCGACAGGATGCTGCTGTAGGCGTACATGGCGGCCGCGATGTCGGCCACCGAGTTGCCGGCCTTGCTGGGTGCCTCCGGCGTGCCGGTAACCGACAAAAAGCCGGCCTCGCTCTGGATCAGCAAGTCGTAGGCTTTCCTGTCGCGGTAAGGACCGTCCTCGCCATAGCCCGAAATGTCGCAGACGATCAGCCGTGGGTGGTCTTGCTTCAACGCATCGAAAGAAAGTCCCATGCGCGCCGCCGCACCGGGCGCCAGGTTTTGCACCAGCACATCGGCCTTGCCCAGCAACTGCATCAGCAGCGCCAGCGCCGCCGGCTGTTTCAGGTCCAGCGTCAGACTCTCCTTGGAACGGTTGGTCCAGACGAAATGCGAGGCCTGCCCTTTGACCCGCGTGTCGTAAGCACGCGCAAAGTCGCCGACGCCGGGACGCTCCACCTTGATCACCCGCGCCCCCAGATCGGCCAGCTGGCGCGTGCAGAACGGCGCGGCGATGGCGTGTTCCAGGGAGATGACGGTGAGGCCGTCAAGGGGTCTTTGTTTCATTCAAATTTACTTTTTGAAAAACTGTTCATCCCATCCGTCCTGCAAGCCGGGTCTCGCCCCGGCAGGCGAGGTACTTTTCTTTGCTTCGCCAAAGAAAAGTACCCAAAAGAAAGGCGAGCCGACGTCAGGGCCGCTGCGCGGTTCCTTGCGCTGCTCGCAGCCAGCGGGGTCTGTCGCGAACTCGCTTCGCTCAAACATGCGCCAGCCCTTAACCCGCTGACTGCTGCGCTGCTCAGCCCTGCCTCAACGGCGTGGGGGAGATGTCCAACTTCGACGCAGTGGCATTGCGGCGGCGCGGTGGGTTGCATCGCTTCGCTCGCAACGGCGGTATTGGCTTTGTTTCCGCCGTTATGAGGAGGCGAGTAGCGCAGGGACGGGCGGATCAGGGGCGCAGATGTTTGAGCCCGCAGGGCGAGTTTCTGCGCACCCCGCCCGGCCCGAGCAACGCAGCGTACCGGCGCAAAGCGCCGGGCGACGAATCCGGCTCGCCTTTTCTTTGGTGACTTTCTTTTGGCGAAGCAAAAGAAAGTTACTGCGCTGTCGGGCGCACATCCCGACGACCCCCGGTGGGAGACCCGGCCTATCGCGCAATCAAAAAACAAACCAGGCATCAAAACGACCTCGGCAACCCGAGAATATGTTCGGCCACATAGGAATAAATCATGTTGGTCGAAATCGGCGCCACCTGGTACAGCCGGGTCTCGCGAAACTTGCGCTCGACGTCGTATTCATTGGCAAAACCGAAGCCGCCGTGGAACTGGATGCAGGCGTTGGCGGCTTCCCAACTGGCTTTCGCCGCCAGGTACTTGGCCATGTTGGCCTGGGCGCCGCAGGGCTGGCCGGCGTCGAACAAGCGGCACGCCTCCCAGCGCATCAGGTCGGCCGCCGCTACTTCGATGTAAGCGTCGGCAATCGGAAACTGCACGCCCTGGTTCTGGCCGATAGCGCGACCGAACACCACCCGTTCGTTGACGTATTTGGTGACACGGTCCAGGAACCAGTAGCCGTCGCCAATGCATTCGGCGGCGATCAGGGTGCGTTCGGCGTTCAGTCCGTCCAGGATGTACTTGAAGCCTTGACCTTCCTCGCCGATCAGGTTTTCCTGCGGGATCTCCAGGTTCTCGAAGAACAGTTCGTTGGTCTCGTGGTTCACCATGTTGGGAATCGGCCGCACCGTCATGCCCGATCTTTCGGCCTGGCGCAAGTCGACCAGGAAGATCGACATGCCTTCGGACTTCTTCTTCACCTCGGCCAGCGGCGTGGTGCGCGCCAGCAGGATCATCCAGTCGGAATGCTGCACGCGCGAGATCCAGACTTTCTGCCCGTTGACCACATAGCGGTCGCCGCTCTTGACGGCCATGGTCTTGATTTTGGTGGTGTCGGTGCCGGTGCTGGGCTCGGTCACACCCATGGACTGCAAACGCCATTCGCCGCTGGCGATTTTGGGCAGGTACAGCTCTTTCTGCGCCCTGGAGCCGTGGCGCAACAAGGTGCCCATGTTGTACATCTGGCCGTGGCAGGCGCCCGAGTTGCCGCCGCTGCGGTTGATCTCTTCCATGATGACCGAGGCCTCTGCCAGGCCCAGGCCGGAGCCGCCATATTCAGCCGGGATCAGCGCCGCCAGCCAGCCGGCCCGGGTCAGCGCGTCAACAAAGGCTTCCGGGTAGCCGCGCTGCGCATCGATCGTGCGGTGGTATTCGTCGGGGAAACCGGCGCACAGGGCACGCACGGCGTCGCGGATCTCCTGGTACTGGTCGGGGGTGGTTTTGATCATGGTCTTTGTCGGTCTTTGGCTGGCCGGCCACTCAGGCGATTTCCGCCCTGCCCTGCATGGTGAGCCAGCCTTCATGGTCTTGGGCCCACAGCCGCACGCTCTTGCCATCGCTTGAAGCCTGGCCCATGAGCCGGAACGGATGCAGATCGAAAGTCGGCCGCAGCGCCTTGAAGTCGAACGACTTGACGAAGGCCTGCGGCGCATGGCGCCGCAACAGATCGACCAGCAGTGTGGCGATCAAGGGGCCGTGGACAATCAGGCCCGGGTAGCCCTCGACCTCGGTCACATACTTGCGGTCGTAGTGGATGCGGTGGCCGTTGAAGGTCAGCGCCGAGTAGCGAAACAGCAGCACATCGTCGGGCACAATCTCGCGCTGCCAGGCAGCACTCTGCTCAGCGGCGATCGGCATCGGCATCGGCACCGGGTCGCCGGCCTGGCCGAGAGGCGACGGGCCGCCCCTAGCCGCGAGAGCCCCCTCGGGGGGCAGCGAGGACACGCCAGTGCCGAGCGTGGGGGCCTGTGCAGCGCGATAGACGATGTCGTGCTCTTCCGTCAGGGCCAGGCCCTTGGCGTTATGAACCTCATGCTTCACCAGGACGAACAGCAGATCACCGCTGCGCCCGGCCTTGTGCGTGACCGATTCGATGCGTGAGATGCGCCGCACCGCATCACCCAGACGCAGCGGATTTTCGGGCAGCCATTTCAGCCGACCACCGGCCCACATGCGTCGCGGCAACGGCACCGGCGGCAGGAAGCCGCCGCGTTTGGCGTGACCGTCGGGTCCGATCTCGCTCTGGCGCGGCCGCGGCAAAAAATACAGCCAGTGCCACAAGGGCGGCAACACGGTAACTCCCGGCAGCGGCAAGGCGTCGTCGCGGTCCAGCGTGGCCGACAACGCCCGCAGCGGCGCGGCCGTGATGTCGTCGCTGAGGGTTTCGGTCCTGCCAACCCAAGTTTGCAGGTGGGCCAGCGTGGCGGTGCTCAAGGTTCGGGTGTCGTCGTTCAGGGCAGAACTGCACATGTTGTCGTCTCCACAAGGCTACAGGGTCGCGGGAGCGGCGCCAACCCTGGCCTGAAGAGCGCAGGGCGTGCGCCGGGACGCCGCCGGCCGGGTCGGCCCGCCAACTGACGGGCGCTACAAAATCCGGTCCAGCGCGCTGGCCAGCTGGGCTACCGTGCGGTCCACGTTATGCCATTTGTCGAGCCCGAACAGGCCGACCCGAAAAGTCGTGAAGTCGGCCGGTTCGTCGCATTGCAGCGGCACGCCGGCGGCCGTCTGCAGGCCTTCGGCCAGAAACTTGCGGCTGGACTGGATTTCGGGGTCTTCGGTGTAGCTCACCACCACCCCCGGCGCCTTGAAACCCTCAGCCGCCACACTGACGAAACCGCGACGCTCGAACAGGGCTCGCACCCTGGCGCCCAGCTCCATCTGCTCGGCGCGCACCTTGTCGAAGCCGTAGGCCTGGGTCTCTTTCATTACCTCGCACAGCTTGGTGAGCGCATCGGTGGGCATGGTGGCGTGGTAGGCATGACCACCGCCCTCATAGCTCTCCATGATCTGCAGCCACTTCTTCAGATCGCAGGCAAAACTGCTGCTGGTCGTGCCGTCGATGGCGGCGCGGGCACGCTGGCCCAGCATCACCATGGCGCAGCAGGGCGAACCGCTCCAGCCTTTTTGCGGCGCGCTGACCAGGATGTCGACGCCGATGTCGACCATGTTCACCCACATCGCCCCTGAGGCAATGCAGTCCAGCACAAACAGGCCGCCCACCTCGTGCACGGCCGCCGCCACGGCGCGCAGGTAGTCGTCGGGCAGCATCATGCCGCTGGAGGTTTCCACGTGCGGCGCAAACACCAGATCGGGTTTTTTCTGGCGGATCGCGGCCACCACTTCGTCAATCGGTGCCGGCACCCAGGGCGCCTGCTTGGCAGTACCGACCGGGCGCGCCTTCAGCACCGTCGATTCGGCGGCAATGCGGCCCATGTCCAGAATCTGCGTCCAGCGGTAACTGAACCAGCCGTTGCGCAGGATCAGCACCTTTTTATCGGTCGCGAACTGGCGGCACACCGCCTCCATGCCAAAAGTGCCGCTGCCCGGCACGATCACCGCCGAGCGGGCGTGGTACACCGATTTCAGAATACCGGAGATGTCCTTCATCACGCTCTGAAAACTTTTCGACATATGATTGAGCGAGCGGTCGGTATAAACCACCGAGAATTCGAGCAAGCCGTCGGGATCGACGTGGGGCAGAAGGCCGGGCATGGGAGGCTCCTTTACAAGTTGAAATCGGGTGTCGGTCGCCGCACGCGCCGACCAGTCCTGCCAGCATAGCACGCGGCCATCGGGGAAAATCCAGCCATCAACCCGAATGCCAATCGGTCACCGGCGCCAGCGTCATTGCCCCCAGGTGGCGAACATGGCCAGCACCACAGCGGCCATGCTGGCGGCCCCCAGCCAGCCCAGCAACTGCAGGCGCCGCGAGATGACAAAGCGGCCCATGATGTCGGAGCGCACCGCCATCAACATCATCACCACCATGACCGGGACCGAGATCACGCCATTGATGACGGCGCTCCAGAACAGCGCCTTGATCGGGTCGATGGCCGTGAAATTGAGTGCCACGCCAAGCACCGTCGCGACCACCACAATGGCGTAAAAACCGCGTGCCTGCATGAACTGCAAACCCAGTCCCATGCGCCACTTGAACGATTCGGCGACCGCATAAGCGGCTGAGCCGGCAAGAATCGGCACCGCCAGCAAGCCGGTGCCGACGATGCCGGCACAAAACAGCATGAAGGCAAAATCCCCGGCCAGCGGGCGCAGCGCCTGCGCCGCCTGCGCCGAAGTCTGGATGTCGGTGACGCCGTGCAAATGCAGGGTCACAGCAGCCGTCAGCATGATGAAAAATGCCACGATGTTGGAAAACGCCATGCCAAGGTAGGTATCGACCTTGATGCGTTGCAATTCGGCCGTTGCCTGTTTGGGCGCCTTGGTCAACGGCCGCTCGCCGGGCGTGGCCCGTTGCTCTTCGACTTCCTGCGAGGCTTGCCAGAAAAAGAGATACGGACTGATGGTGGTGCCGAACACCGCCACCACCGCCACCACGTAATCCGGTTTCAGCGACAGCGCCGGCAACAAGGTCTGGTAGAGCACCTGATCCCACGGAATCCTGACCACGAACACGGTCGCCACATAGGCCAGCAGCGCCATCGTCAGAGCCTTCAACAGCGGTGCATAGCGCGGAAAAGGCACCAGCACCTGCAACACCAGCGACAGCACGCCAAAGCCGATCGCGTACCAGTGCGCCGAGCCGCCAATGAGCAGTTGCAGCGCCGCTCCCATGGCGCCGATATCGGCCGCAATGTTGATGGTGTTGGCGACCAGCAGCAAGCCGACAACGGCGTACAGCAACCAGGGCGGGTAGTGCTTGCGGATGTTGGCGGCGAGTCCGTAACCGGTGACGCGCCCGATCCGGGCGCTGACGGTCTGGATGCCTATCATCAATGGCAGGGTGAAGAAGGCGGTCCAAAGAATGCTGTAGCCAAAGGCCGCGCCAACCTGCGAGTAAGTGGCAATGCCGCTGGGATCGTCGTCCGCGGCGCCGCTGATCAACCCCGGCCCCAGCCGTGCCCACAAGGACTTCTTGTGGACCGGCGCAGTGCCTGGCTGGGGCGCACCAGGCAGTTTCATCCGCTAGGAACGGGGCTCGCCCGCCTGGTTCACGGTGATGGTCGGTCCGGGAGGCGTCGTCATCTGGACATTATGCTGCACACCGCGGAATTCGTAGGTCACGTCCCAAAACTCGGGCTGGGCCTGCGACGGCACGCTGGCGCAACGCTGCACCTCTTGCGTTTGAACTTGTTGCGCGTTGCTGTCGCGCCCGGCATTGGCACCCAGCGCCGCCCCGGCCATGACGCCGCCGACGGTAGCCAGGTCCTTGCCGCTGCCGCCGCCGATCTGATGCCCCAGAATACCGCCTAGCAGTGCTCCGGCCAGTGCGCCGGGGACGTTCACGTCACCGCGCTGCGGCACTTGCTCGCGTTCCAGCCAGCAGCGCTGCTGCGGTGGCCCGACCACGGCGCGCACGGAAATGACTTTCGCCTCATAAAGCCGCTCATTGTTGCGTCGCCGGTTGTCGTACACCGGAGCCGGGGGCGGCGCATAGCGCTGGTCATCGATGCGCGCTTTTTGACTCACGCTGCGCACCGACGAAACACGGTCGTTCAGGCCCATGGCGGCCAGCGAAGCATAGCGGCCCGGACGCAGCACCACGCAGCGGCCGGCAAAGCGGACCTCCTCGCAAACCTCCCAGCGCTCGCGCAGCACCACGACCGAGGAGGCACGGTCGTTGAAGCCATAGCGATTCAGGTCGCCTATCCTTTTCTCGGCGGTAAAAGAGCGCCCCTGAAAATTGTCATGTTCGTAGAAAATGACCTGTGCCATGAGCTGAGAGGAAATAGCCAGCGCGGCCAACGCCAGCAGGTTTCTGAAAATTGCATTCATTGACATCTCCAAGTAAAAATTTGTGCTCACCCAAGCCCGCATCCAAACCCGGGGCGCCAATCAAGTGTCGGTTGCCCGCCACGGCATGAACAGCGGACGGCTCCACCTGCCGCGGTAGTCAATGTCCTACATCTGCCGCTTGACGGGCGGCCATTGCGCCACGGCGCGCCAACCGTGTAGGAATCGTCTGACAATCTGGCGCGCTAGCCGGCGCTAGATTTGCCGCGACTTATGATGCATATTGGAGTCAAGCTTTGTTTTCTGCCACCGTCACACCGGCTCCCCGGGCGGCACGGTGCGGCACTGAACAGGGCTTGGAGACAAGGCAAAATGCAGCGTTTAAGCCTAAATGGACGCCAAGGAAGAAGCACAGTTTCATGCAGTCACTCAAAACCTATATCGTCGAGGACAACCCCCTCATTCGTGAAAGCCTGATAGCCACGCTGGAAGAACTGCTGCCGCTTCAAGTGATGGGCACGGCCGAGGATGAAGCCGCGGCGGTGCAGTGGTTGACGCAGCCCGGCAACGAGGCGGATCTGGTGATCGTCGACATCTTTCTGAAGGCCGGTTCGGGCCTGGGCGTGCTCAAGGCGGCAGCCGAGATGGCGCCGCAGTTCGGGCTGGTGGTGCTGAGCAACTACGCCACCCCGGACATGCGCCGGCGCTGCCTGGAACTGGGCGCGCACCGGGTATTCGACAAGTCCAACGAGATCGATGCGCTGATCCACTACTGCAGTGAACTGGCGGTGGGCCAGGCCGATATCGGCAAGCAGCGCGCGCTGTTCTGAGGGGCTTATTGAATCAAGCCGTTTTTCAACGCGTAATAAGTCAGGTCGCTGTTGGATTCGAGTTTCATTTTTTCCATCACCCGGGTGCGGTAGGTGCTGACCGTCTTGACGCTGAGCGACATGCCTTGGGCCATATGGCCGATCGCCTCGCCCTTGGCCAGGCGCAGAAACACCTGCAACTCGCGTTCCGACAGGTTTTCATGAAGCGGCTTGTCGCCCTCGGCGCCCAAGCCCTCGGCCAGACGTTCGGCAACGCCCGTGGTGATGTACTTGCGCCCGCGGCACACGGTGCGGATCGCCCGGACGATTTCTTCCGGGTCGCATTCCTTGTTCAAGTAGCCGCTGGCGCCTTGGCGCAGCAAGGTGGTGGCGTAATGCTCTTCCGGAAAACTGCTCAGGATCAGCACCGGCAAGTCGGGTGCGCGCGCCTTGATGGCAGCCAGCGCCTCGACACCGCTGAAGTCCGGCATCGAGATATCCATCACAATCACGTCAAGCTCGCCCTTGCGCACGATGTCGATCGCCTGGCGCCCGCTGGCCGCTTCGGCAACAACGACAAAGTCGATCTGGTCGGAAAAAAAATGTCGCAGCCCGGCGCGCAGCATCGGGTGGTCGTCAACAATGGCAATTCGAATCATGGTGTGTGGCGGTGCTCCATGCGGCGGAGTCGCACATTTGGAGAATAGGCCAACGGTGAGTATTCTAATGGTCATGAAACACATCCGACTCGTCTTCGTGCTGGCCTGCCTGGCGGCGCTGGCAACCATGTTCATCAGCGAAAGCTCGTATTGGCGCTCGCTCAGCACGCACGAGGAACTGGGGGCCACCGGGGCCGCGCGCATGAACATCAGCGAGTTGCAGCTCAGTATCCTGACGGCCATGACCGCGCAACGCGGCTATCTGCTGACCGGTAGCCAGGAGTATCTCCAGCCCTACCAGCAGGCACTGGAGAAAGTCAGTGAATCTTTCCGTGCGCTGGACCGGTACTACGCCGAAAAGCCCGAGCACCGGGAAGTGCTGGCCAAATTGCATGCCGCGGTCGACCTCGAGCTGGCGGAACTCGCAACCACCATGCGCTTGCGCGATGACGGCCAGCTTGAGGCCGTCAAGACACTCATTTTGAGCAACGTCAAAGAGGAGGAGGTTGTCGAACTGCGCCGGCTCGGCGACCAACTGCTGGAACATGAGATGTTCAACATGGTGGAAAGCCGCGACAGCATGTACCACACGCTGCTGTGGCATCGCTTGGGCGTGGCGCTGTTCAGTGCCGCCAATTTGCTGGCCCTGTTCATCTACATGCGCCAGACCGGCACTTTCGAGAGAAAGCAGGAAGAGCTGCGGCGCATGGTGCAAGCCGACCGCGACCGGCTGGAAAGCAAGGTCAAACAACGCACGCTGGAGCTGACCGAGCTGACGCATCACCTGCAAACGGCGCGCGAGGACGAGCGCAGCCGGCTGGCGCGCAACCTGCACGATGACCTGGGTGCGCTGCTCACCTTGGCCAAGCTCGACGCCGCCCGCGTCAAGTCGCGGCTGGCCGGCGCGCCCCCCGAGACACTGGAGCTGCTGGCCCACCTGGTCGAAACCCTCAACAGCAGCATTGCACTGGGACGCAACATCATCGAAAACCTGAGGCCGTCGGCCCTGGGCAACCTGGGATTGGTGGCGGCGCTTGAAATTCTGGCGCGCGAGTTCGCGGAACACTCGGGCATCGATGTTCAATGCTCGCTGGAACCGGTCGAGCTGGAGGCGACGGCCGAATTGATGGTCTACCGCCTGGTTCAGGAAGCCATCACCAACATTGTCAAATACGCCCAGGCCAGCCATGTCCGGGTGCACCTGGGCACACACGACGGCCAGGTCGTGGTCTCGGTTCGCGACGATGGCGTCGGCTTCGACACCACCGTGCAAGCGCGCTCCGCGTACGGGCTGCTGGGCATGCGTTTTCGCATCCAGGCCCACGGCGGGACCATGACGCTACAGTCGACGCCGGGACAAGGCACCCTGATTCAGGCCACGCTGCCGCCGGCGCTGCCAACCAAGCCGCCGGACGTCGACCTGCCCTAGCCGCCTGCCGCGCTGGGCACGCGGGATGCTAGGTCATAGCCGTCCCATCAGCAGCAAGATCACAACGATCAGCACGATCAATCCCAGCCCTCCGCTGGGTCCGTAACCCCAGCCCCGGCTGTGCGGCCAAGTCGGAATGACGCCGATCAGCATCAGAATCAAAACCAGCAACAAAATGGTACCCAGGCTCATGGTCTTCCCCTTGAAGTAATGCGTGAATAGAAGCCGGAACGACCAAGCTGGTCGGACTCCGAACAGCCGCAGCTTAGGGAACCGCGGAGGCAACTTCTGTGCGTTGTCCAACACAGCCGGAAATTGTTGCGCCGTGGATGGACAACCTTCGCCGGTATGTGGGAAAGCGCACCGACCGCAGGCAGTTGCCTGGTTACGCTCACCACAGCTGTCGAAAGAGATGAGCTTGAGACAGCCCCCGCTGAGCCACGCTCAGTCCCGGCATGACCTGAACCATGGGAGTTATCACTATGTCGAAAAGAGACGCGTATATCGCCAAAATCAAACTTCAACTGGACCAGTTGAATGCAAAAATGAAGCAACTGGAGGCCAAGGCCAATGAGGTCAAGGCCGATGCGCAGGAGCAGTACAAGCAGGAAATGAACCTGCTGCGCCGCCAATCCAGGCTGGCCACGGCCAAACTGGAAGAACTGAAGGCCGCCACCGAAGCCACCTGGGAAAGCATGGTCGCCGAAATGGAAAAAGTCAGCGATGCCTTTACCCATGCCTTCCATTACTTCAGGTCGCAACTGTAAGGTTCCCCCTGAGTGCGTCAGCGCAGGGTTACCACTGGGCTCAAATCGGTGGGTGATCACGTTCTGCTGGCCATCGCTACCGGCGTCATCCTGTAACTGTTGCTGAATTATTGATTCCGAAATTCACGACACCGCTCTGGCCAAGCCTGCCTGATGCAGATTGCTTTCGCAAGTCAATAACTGAGGTCCATGCGCGTGTGGGTCGAGGGCGCTGCGGTGGGTAGCTCCGCGAATGTCCTCCGGCCTGCGGCCTCCCCCTTTATTTGGCAAAACCCCAAGTCCACGCTACGCCACCCACCCCAGCGCCCTCGGCGGCGAGCGTCGGTGGTTCGCGTTGCTCGCACACCAACCCTGGCTGAAAGATCAGGCTGGCGGGGCGCTCAGCGCAGGTAAAGGAGGAGCCCGCAGGGCGGGGGACACGGAGCTGAGTGCCCCGTCAGCCTGATCCACCCGGAACGCTGAACGGAGCCTGGCAGGGCACCCTTTCGGGAAAGATCCATGTGAAGACAAAAAAAGACCCGGCACGATGGCCGGGCCAAACCCCCTCGCGGGGGCCGCTCGATGAGAACCGGGCGGGCCTTGGAACTATTGGAGTCGTGCCGCCACGCCTGACTATTTGGTCACTTCGTGACCAATGGCACCGCCCACCGCCGCGCCGGCGCCGGTGCACAGAAGACCGCCGCCGCACAGCACGTTACCGGCAACACCGCCGATAACGGCACCGGTGGCAGTACCTTTTTCCTGGTGGGTCATGCCAGCACAACCGGCCAGGCCAACCAGCGACACCAGCACGGCGGCCGGCAAACAAACAAGAATGCGTTTAAGTTGTTTCATGAGAAATTTCTCCAAATGGACTTTAAGAAACAAGGCGTGGCGCGCAACTTGCGCCGTCACGGACGAAAACCAATTGTTTTCTCTTGCCAGGCCACGGTCTGTGCGTCGGCGTACACACGATGAAATACTTTCGCCCGGATCGAAACCATTGGGGCCTGGTACCCGTCTGTGTCCCAGCGCACAGACAGGTTCAGAATCTGCCGTGAACATCCAAAAAAACTTGAATGGGAGGAGACACGATGGTGAGTGAAGACGATATCCTGGACGCCCGCATCCTGATTGTTGACGACCAGCAAGCCAATGTGCAGTTGCTTGAGCAGTTGTTGCAAGAAGTCGGCTACCGGCAGGTGAGCTCCACCTTGGACCCGCAGGCGGTCTGCCCGCTGCATCGCGCCAACCGATACGACCTGATTCTGCTTGACCTGCAAATGCCCGGCATGGATGGCTTCGAGGTGATGGCGGGCCTGAAGGAAATTGAAAGTGATGGCTATGCGCCTATCCTTGCCATCACGGCTCAGCCAGACCACAAGCTCAGAGCCCTGGCCTCTGGCGCAAGGGATTTTGTAGCCAAGCCGTTCGATCTGCTTGAAGTCAAGACACGCATTCACAACCTGCTCCAGGTGCGCTTGCTGTACCGGCAGTTGGAACATTCCAACCGCGCGCTGGCGTCGCTGGCGCTGCATGATCCGCTTACCTGCCTGCCGAATCGACGCTTGCTGATGGACCGCCTGAAGCAGGCGATGCTGACCTCCGCCCGCACCGGCGAGCACGGTGCCCTGATCTTTCTGGACCTGGACAACTTCAAGCAACTCAACGACACGCTGGGTCACGACATGGGTGACCTCCTGCTGCAACAAGCGGCCGCGCGCCTGCAAGCCTGTCTGCGCGAGGGCGACAGCGTGGCCCGTCTGGGCGGCGACGAGTTTGTGATTCTGCTGGAGGCCCTGAGCGCGCACGACGCCGAGGCGGCCACGCAGGCCGAGTCGATTGCCAACAAGATTTTGCAATCCTTTGCGGCCGGCTTCCAGTTGCGCGGGCAAGCCTGTGACAGCACGGCCAGCGTTGGCATCGTGGTCTTCCTGGGGGCTCACGAGGACCAGAACGATCTGATCAACAAGGCCGACCTGGCCATGTACCAGGCCAAATCGGCAGGTCGCAATACAGCACGCTTTTTTGCACCCGCCGCACAAGCCCGCGAGGCGCTTGTGAAAGACATGCGCCGGGGTCTGGCGATGCAGGAGTTTGTCCTGTATTACCAGGTACAGGTCAATCGCCAAGGGGTGCCCACCGGCGCGGAAGCGCTGGTGCGTTGGAAGCACCCGCAAAGCGGCCTGCTGGCGCCGGCCCATTTCATCCCGCTGGCGGAAGAGTCAGGCATGATTCTGGCGTTGGGGCAGTGGGTGCTGCTGAGCGCCTGCGCTCAATTGACGCACTGGGCACAGCGCAGCGAAACGGCCCATTGGACCGTGGCCGTCAACCTGAGCGCGGTCCAGTTTGCACAACCCAACTTTGTCGCCCTGGTGGTCGGGGCGCTCCAGCAGACCGCCGCCAACCCGCGCCTGCTCAGGTTCGAAATGAGCGCCGGCATGCTGGCGCAAGACACGGAAAATGCCATTGCCAAGATGAATGCCGTCAAAGCCCACGGCGTCGGCTTTTCGCTGGGTGATGCCGGCATTGGCTACGCTTCGCTGTCCTACCTCAGGCGCTTGCCGCTGGACCAGCTCAAAATAGACCGCTCGTTTGTACGCGACATTGTGACCAACCCCAGCGACTCTGTTGTCGCCCGCACCATCCTGGAGCGACGCAGCAGCTTGCGGCTGAAAGTCATTGCCGAAGGCGTGGAGACCCCGCGGCAACGCGACTTCCTGGCCAGGATGGGCTGCGATGCCTTCCAGGGTTACCTGTTCGGACGCCCGGTCCCGGCCTGCGCACTGGTCGAACATCTTCTGCATTGATAGCGTGCCGCAAACCGGTATGTGCGCCATCGCACCGACATGGCAGGCCGCCTTGATTAAGCTGTGCCGATTCACACCAACCGGAGATATCGATGAATGCACTGTTGAGAAAAACCTTGGCTCTGGGCGCGCTGGCGATCGCCACGCAAGTGAGCGCGCAAGTCACTTTTTATGAGAATGACAACTTTCAGGGTCGCTCGTTTACCACCGAGCGGCAGGTCAACGACTTTGGCCGCAACGGCTTCAATGATCGCGCTTCCTCCGCCGTGGTGGTCGGCCAGCGTTGGGAAATCTGCGAAAACATCCGTTTCGGTGGCCGCTGCGTGGTGCTGCGTCCCGGGCGCTACGCTTCACTGGACATGATGAGCCTGAACGACCGGGTCTCCTCGACCCGGCCGGTGGCCCGCAATGCGCGCCTCGACGACACCCGCTACGCGCCCGCGCCGATGGCGCCGCAAATCATCTTTTACGAAGATGAAAACTTTGGCGGTCGAAGCCTGACCGCCGATCAGCCGCTAGACGACTTCGGCCGCTCCGGCTTCAACGACCGTGCCTCCTCCGTCGTGGTGTTTGGCGAGCGCTGGGAGATTTGCGCCGACAGTCGCTTCAGCGGCGAATGCATGATCTTGCAGCCGGGCCGCTATGCCTCGCTGGCCGCCATGGGCATGAATCGGAGGATTTCCTCCACCAGAATCGTGGCATGGAATGCGCGCGTCGACGAGAGTCGCTATGCACCGGCACCGGCGCCGGCTTACGACAACCGGCGCCGCAACGACGAACGCCTGTTCGAAGCCGATGTCACCTCGGTTCACGCCGTGCTGGGCACGCCGGGGCAGCACTGCTGGACCGAGCGTGAACAAGTGGTTCAAAACCAGAACCAGCCCAATATCGGTGGCGCGATTGCGGGCGCCCTGATTGGCGGCGTTCTGGGGCACCAGGTCGGCGGTGGCGCCGGCAAGGATCTGGCCACCGTGGGCGGTGCCGTCGCCGGCGCGGCGGTGGGCTCCAATGTCGGACGCAACAATGGCCAACAAGTCAGCACCCAGGATGTGCAGCGCTGCACCAACGAACCCAGCCAGGCCCGCCCCGCCTACTGGGATGTCACCTATAACTTCAGGGGCCAGGAGCACCGCGTGCAACTGACCAGCGCCCCGGGCCGCACCATCACCGTCAACGCCCAGGGTGAACCGCGCAACTAATACGTGGAAAAAGTAAAACCCGCCCCGGTCCAATGTGCGTCAGCGCACGGACAGCGGCGGGTTTTGACTTCAGGATGGTGCGTGGTTGCTCAATATTCATTTGCGAACCTTATTTCGACCTCGTTTGGCGCCGGCGTCAGGAAATCCGACTCCTTGGCCCAAGAAGAGCGTATAAGCAGGCACGGTGCTGTCGGCACCTGCGGCTCCGCACTCCGCCCAACCCAGTCGCGCAGTAACCGAGCTTGTTCATGATCACAATAGTCGCAGTCCCCCCAACCTTGAACAGCAGGCCGGCACGACGCCCGGTGCCGCCGATCCATTTCACCCTGGAACCCTGCCTTCGGCCGGGCCCGAGCGCGTCATGAAGGTCGCCCAAAAATTCGCCCTCTGGCTGGCCGGCGCTGCCCTGCTGGTGCTGCTGGGGGTAAGCGTCGCCTTTTTGTCTTTCCGACAGATCGGCGACTCGGCCGAGGCACGCAAACAAGCTTTCACGGCAGTGGGCGACGCGAACGAATTGCTGTCGTCATTGAAAGATGCCGAGACCGGGCAGCGCGGCTACTTATTGACCGGTGACGATACTTTTCTGAAACCCTATCTGGCGGTGCACGACCGCATCCGGGGCGAGCTGAAAGCCTTGCGTCAATTCAGCGCTGGCAGCGTCGGCCTGCAACACCTGGATGCACTGGCACCTCTGGTGGATGCCAAGCTGACGGAAATGTCACGTGCCATCGAGTTGCGCCGCAACCATGACATGGCCGGCGTGCTCTCGGCTGTCGGCAATGGCCAGGGCAAGCGCTTGATGGATTCGATTCGCAGCGAGATGGGCAGTTTCATCCAGATTGAGGAGCGTGCGCTGGCGCAGCGCGAAGCCGAGTTCCAGTCGGACATGCGCCGACTGCTGACCATCATCATCGTCGCCAGCGTGCTGGCGATGTTGTTTGCCCTGCTGCTGGTTTATTTTGTCCATCGCGCCACCCAGCAACGGCTGAAGAATCTGGTCCATCTGGAAACACGGCATCTGCTCGAAATTCAGGAGAACACGAATCGCCAATTGGAACAGAGCAATGGCACCCTGCGCGACAGCGAAGAAAAGCTCGCGGTAACGCTCAGTTCCATCGGCGACGCCGTGATCGCCACCGATGCCAGCGCCCGGGTGACGCTGCTCAATCGGGTCGCCGAACAGCTCACCGGCTGGACCCAGTTGGA
>NZ_JAQTMS010000052.1 GCF_028714215.1 Rhodoferax sp.
GCAGGCGCACGGGCTGATCGGGCGGGTGCTGATCGGCGACGTGATTGCCTTCTCACCGCCGCTGATCATTTCCGAGAGCGAGAGCGACACCCTGCTGGAGCGCACCGCTCTGGCCCTGGCCGACACCCTGGCCTGGGTCGAAACATGGCGCACATAAACGGCTCCGGCCGGATTCTTCGAATATAGTAACGAAGACTCCGAAAGTTTATGCACCATGGCACTGATCGAGTTTGAACATGTCTTCAAGCGCTACCCGGGCAGCAGCAACGCCGCGGTAGACGACTTGAACCTGCACATCGAGGCCGGCGAGTTCCTGACCTTGCTGGGTCCTTCGGGGTCTGGCAAGACCACCACCTTGATGCTGCTGGCCGGCTTCGAAGCGCCCAGTTCGGGCACCATACGGCTCGATGGCGCATCGATCGAGTCGCTGCCGCCGCACCAGCGCAACATGGGGGTGGTGTTCCAGAGCTATTCCCTGTTCCCCCACATGACGGTGGCGCAAAACGTGGCTTTCCCGCTGTCGGTGCGCAAGGTCGACGCGGCCACCATCGCGGCCAAGGTGACCGCCGCCCTGACCAAGGTGCATCTGGAAAACTACACCCATCGCAAGCCCAACCAGTTGTCGGGCGGCCAGCAGCAGCGCGTGGCACTGGCACGGGCCCTGGTGTTCGAACCGCGCCTGGTCCTGATGGACGAACCGCTGTCGGCGCTGGACAAGAAACTGCGCGAGGAAATGCAGTTGGAAATCCGCCGGCTGCACCGCGAGCTGGGTGTCACCATGGTCTTCGTCACGCACGACCAGTCGGAGGCCATGACGCTGTCGGACCGGGTCGCGGTGTTCAACCAGGGCCGGATCGAGCAACTCGCTTCGCCGCAGGAGTTGTATGACGCGCCGGCCAATCCTTTTGTCGCCAGCTTTCTGGGCGACAACAACATGGCGACCTGCACCCTGGAAGCAGGCCCGGGCCTGGACCCGGCAGCCGGGCTGGCGACCCTCAGAACCGCCAGCGGACAAAACCTGCAGGCGCGCATTTGCGCCGGCAAGGCGCCACCTGATAACGCTTCCGTCAAGCTTTGCGTGCGACCCGAGTTTCTTTGGGTGGCCAATGACAACACGGCGCTGGCGACGCCCAACTGCCTGCGCGGCACCCTGCTGGACCTGATTCACCAGGGCGATCACTGGCGCCTGGTGGCGCGACTGGACGGCCTTGGCAGGAGCGGCGCTGCCGAGGCGCCGCAATGGTTTGCGAAGATCAGCCCGGGGGCCCTGCCCGCGGGTCTGGTGGTGGGGCAGAACGTGTGTCTTGGGTTCCGCCCCGAAGATGCATGGGTATTTTGATCGGTGGATGGGTATCTTATTTTTACAAACAGGAGAACAGGTATGAAGAAGCATGTGTTGGTAACGATCGCCGGGGCCGTGGCCCTGAGCTGCCTGGGCAGTCAGGCGCTGGCGCAATCGCGCGACCTCAACGTGGTGTCATGGGGCGGTGCCTATCAGGACGGCCAGAAGGAAGCGTATTTCAAACCCTTCAATGCCACCGGCACCAAACTGACCGACGAAGCCTGGGACGGCGGCCTGGGCGTGTTGCGCACCAAGATCAAGGGCGGCAACAGCACCTGGGACGTGGTGCAGGTGGAGCACGATGAGCTGGAGGTCGGCTGCGACGAAGGCCTGTATGAAAAGCTCGATGTCAACAAGATTGGCGGTGCTGCGCGCTACCTGCCGGGCACGGTGCAAACTTGCGGTGTCGGCGCCATCATTTACAACCTGGTGCTGGCCTATGACGGCGACAAGATGAAGGCCGCGCCCAATGGCTGGACCGACTTCTTCGACACCAAGAAGATCCCTGGCAAGCGCTCGATCCGCAACGGTGCCAAATGGAATCTCGAAGTGGCCTTGATTGGCGACGGCGTCGCCGCCAAGGACGTCTACAAAGTGCTGCGCACGCCCGAAGGCGTGGAGCGCGCCTTCAAGAAACTCGACACCATCAAGAGCGACCTGGTGTTCTGGAAGAGCGGCGCACAACCCCCGCAGATGCTGGCCGCCGGCGACGTGGTCATGACCACCGCCTACAACGGACGCATTACCGCAGCCAACGAGAAGGACAAGAAGAACTTCAAGATGGTCTGGAAAGACACACCCTGGACCATGGACAGCTGGGTCATCATGAAAGGCACGCCGCAAAAAGCCAACGCCGAGAAGCTGATCGAATTCATGGGCCGTCCGGAAAATCAGGCCAAGCTGCCCAAGTTTGTGCGCTACGGCGTGACCGCCGTTGCGGCGACGCCCCTGATCGACAAATCCCTGATGGCCGACTTGCCGACCAATCCGGAAATTCACAAACAGGCTTTTGCCGAGGACGTGAAGTTCTGGATCGACAACGGCGACAAGCTGGCCGAACGCTGGACCAAGTGGGCCGGCACCAAGTAAGCCTGACGACCTGAAACTGCCATGCTGACGCGCCAACGAACCGCCTTGCTGTTGCCCCTGAGCGGCTTTCTGCTGGTGTTTTTTGTCGCGCCTCTGGTCTGGCTGCTCTCGTTGGCGGTGCGCGAGGCCGAAGTACCGCGCGCACTGCCTCGAACCCTGACCGTGCTGCAAAGCTGGCAGGCCGGTCAGGCCGTGCCGCCGACCGTGTTTGCCAGCATGGCGCAGGATCTGCGCGAGGCGCGCGAAGCCAGCACGCTGGCCGATGCCGCGCGGCGTCTCAATTACGAAGTCAACGGCGTGCGCAGCACGCTGATGCGGGCCGCCCGCGAGATCGAAGCGGCCCCCGCCGGCACGGTCTTCGACGCGGCGTTTTTCAATACCATCGATCCGACGTTGACGGAGCGTGAATTTTTTGCCGCCGTGCAGCGCGCCCACGGCCCGGTGTCGGGCTACTATCTGCTGGCCGCCTTCGATCTGGCGCGCAATGCGCAAGGCGACATCGAGCGCGTCTCGGCCGCCAACCGGATCTACGTCGACGTGCTGCTGCGCACCCTGGGCATCAGTGCCAGCGTCACGCTGCTGTGCCTGCTGCTGGGTTTTCCGGTGGCCATGCTGTTGACCCAGGTGACCGAAAAAACCGCCGACTGGCTGATGATCCTGGTGCTGCTGCCGTTCTGGACCTCGCTGCTGGTGCGCACCGCGGCCTGGGTGGTGGTGCTGCAGCGTGAAGGCATGGTCAACAGCCTGCTCATGCGCCTGGGTTTCATCTCGGAGCCCTTGACACTTATCTACAACCGCACCGGCGTCCTGATTGCCATGACGCATGTGCTGCTGCCGTTCATGATCCTGCCGCTCTACAGCGTGCTCAAGGGCATCCCGTCGCACTACATGCGCGCCGCCGCCAGCCTGGGAGCGCCGCCGCTGATCGCTTTCTTCCGGGTCTACCTGCCGATGGCGGCGCCGGCCATCGCGGCCGGCTCGGTGATGGTCTTCATCCTGGCGATGGGCTACTACATCACGCCGGCACTGGTGGGCGGCGGTTCGGACCAGATGCTGTCTTATTTTGTCGCCACCTACACCACCGACACCGGCAACTGGGGGCTGGCGTCGGCGCTGGGCCTGATGATGCTGCTGACCACCCTGATCCTGTACGCGGTGGCCCACAAACTGTCGGGCGGTCGCGCCCTCTCCATGGGCTGATCCCGGTATGCAGCGTTTCAAATTCCCCTGGAAGCCCATTTACTGGCTGTTGTGCGCCTGCGTGCTGGTATTTCTGCTGGCACCGATCGCGGCCATCATCCCGCTGTCGTTCTCCAGCGGTTCCTTTCTGACCTACCCCCTTCCCGGCTTGTCGCTGCGCTGGTACCAGGAGGTGCTGGGCGGCGGCAAATGGCTCACCGCGTTGGGCAATTCGCTGTACGTGGGCGCCTTCGCCACCGCCTGTTCCGTGCTGCTGGGCACGCTGGCGGCGCTGGGCCTGATGCGACACAAGGCGTGGTGGATAGAAGCGCTCAAACTGGTGGTGCTGTCGCCCATGATCGTGCCGGTGATCCTGATCGCCGTGGCCTCCTACTTTTTCCTGGCGCCGCTGTCGCTCACCAGCACTTACAGCGGCCTGATCATCGCGCACACCGTGATTGCGGTGCCCTTTGTCGTGGTGCCGGTGCTGACCGCGCTGGAACTGCTGGACCCCAATCTGGCGCGCGCCGCCGCCGCCTGCGGTGCCGTGCCGCGCGTCACTTTCCTGCGCGTGACGCTGCCCAGCATCATGCCGGCGATGGCCTCGGGCGCCCTGTTTGCCTTCGCCGCCTCGTTCGACGATGTCGTCATCGCCTTGCTGATTGCCGGACCCGATCAACGCACGCTGCCGCGCGAGATGTTCTCCGGGCTGCGCGACAGCATGACGCCGGCCCTGACGGCGGTGGCCACCATCATGATTATTTTCTCCACCACGCTGTTCCTGTTGATGCAGATGCTGCAACGCAGAACCCGCCGCGCCGCGAAAGCCAAATAATTTCCCATGTCCGAACAAAAAACGGCCATCGTCACGGGCGCCAGCCGCGGCATCGGCCACGGCGTTGCCCAGCGTTTTCGCAATCTGGGCTGGCGCGTCATCACCGTGTCGCGCCAGCCCTTGCCGGACCAGTGTCCCTGGGCGGCGGAACAGAACACCCATGTGCAGCTCGACTTGTCCGATCTGGACGAGATCACAAAAACGGTGGATGCGCTGCGACCGCTGCTGGGCGGCTCCAAACTGCACGCGCTGGTCAACAATGCCGGCATCTCGCCCAAGGGACCGGCCGGCGAGCGCGTCAACTCCCTGACCACCGACCTCAAGGTCTGGCAGGCGATGTACAACACCAATTTTTACGCGCCGCTGATCCTGACCCGCGGCTTTGCCCAGGAACTCTCCAATGCCAAGGGATCGGTGGTCAACCTGTGCTCCATCGCGGGCTACCGGGTGCACCCTTTTGCCGGCGCCGCCTACGCCACCTCCAAAGCCGCGCTGGCGGCGCTGACCCGCGAGATGGCGGCCGACATGGCGCCGCTGGGCGTGCGCGTCAACGCCATTGCGCCGGGCGAAATCAACACCTCCATCCTGTCGCCCATGACCAGCCAAATCGTGGACAACGACATTCCGATGCGCCGCCTGGGCGAGGTCTCCGAGGTGGTCGACCTGATCGAGTTCCTGTGCAGCGAAAAGTCGTCCTACATCACCGGCGCCGAAATCGCCATCGACGGCGGCCAGCGCGTTTGAGGCTGCACCTGCAAACAGCCGGCAGCTCTGCTAAAGTTGGACGCATCATTCACCTCAGATCAGTCTCATCCTCATGCAATATCGACGTCTTGGCCGTAGCGGCTTGCAGATCAGCGAACTTTCACTCGGCTCCTGGGTGACTTACCACAACCAGGTGGACGTGGCGGCAGCCCGTGAGATGCTGGCGGCGGCGATGGATGCTGGTGTCAATTTTTTCGACAACGCCGAGGCCTATGCCGTTGGCAAAAGCGAGACCGTGATGGGTGAAGCCATCAAGGCGCTGAAATGGCCGCGCCTGAACTACGTCGTGTCGACCAAGTTCTTCTGGGGCCTGGACCGCGAGGGCCAATCAGTCAACCGCAAAGACACGCTGAACCGCAAATACCTGATGCAGGCCATTGACGGCTCGCTCAAGCGCATGGGGCTGGACTTCATCGATCTGGTCTATTGCCACCGCAGCGATCCCAACACACCGATAGAAGAAACCGTGTGGGCCATGAGCGACATGATCAGCCGTGGCAAGGCGCTCTACTGGGGCACCAGCGAATGGTCGGCCGACGATATCCGTGCGGCCTGGAACATTGCCGAGCGACACCACCTGCACAAGCCGGTGATGGAGCAGCCGCAGTACCACCTGTTTCACCGCAAGCGGGTCGAGCAGGAATACAAGCGGCTCTACGAAGACATCGGGCTGGGCCTGACCACCTGGAGTCCACTGGCCAGCGGTCTGCTCACCGGGAAATACCGCAATGGCATTCCGGCCGGCAGCCGCGGCGCCCTGGAAGGCATGGGCTTCCTGGTCAAGGGACTGACCGACGCCGCCCGCAATGCCGCCGTGACGCAACTGGAGGCCGTCGCCACCGAGCTGGATTGCAGCCTGAGTCAGTTGGCGATTGCCTGGGCGGCGCGCAATCCACGGGTCAGCACGGTCATCACCGGTGCCTCCAACCTGGCCCAGTTGCAGGACAATCTGGGCGCCGTCAAGGTACTGCCGCAACTCACCCCCGAGCTGATGGCGCGCATCGACCTGATCAGTTCGCCGCTGGCCAGCTGAAACCACGGTCGATCAGGTAAAATTGGACCATTGCGGGATGGAGACTACAACGGTGCAACCGTGGACTGTGGCCCCAACCGATCAAAACGCGGGTGTAGTTCAATGGTAGAACGGCAGCTTCCCAAGCTTCATACGAGGGTTCGATTCCCTTCACCCGCTCCACGCCCCGCGATCCTGCGCCGGCCGTCGGACCTCTTCCCATTGACTCCTTTCAAGCCCATCGGGGACGTCGTGTAAACACGTTTCCTGCCTTATTCAACAATCTGCAAACAGGAGAGAACCATGACCATACTTGTAGCCTATGTGCCACGCCCCGAGGGTCAAGCGGCCCTGGACAAAGGCATCGAAATTGCCAAACGCCGCAGCGAACGTCTGGTGGTGGTCAACGCCAGCCCCGGCGGAGCGAAGGAAGACCCCTCGTTCGCCGATGTCCAGGACTACGAGCGCGTCCAACAGTTGCTGGCGGACAGCGGTCTCGACGCAGAACTGAAACAATACGTTCGAGGCAAAAATGCGGTCGAGGAAATTGAAGCCCTGGTCGAGGCCCTGCAGGTGTCGGTGCTGATCATTGGCCTGAGAAAACGCTCCCCGGTGGGCAAGCTCATCATGGGCAGCGTGGCCCAGGAGCTGCTTCTTTCGGTGTCCTGTCCGGTCTTGGCCGTCAAGTCGGCCGGGTAACAATTCCGCGGATCGGACCCCACGCGCAGCCCGACAGGCGGCTAGGTCGGCAGCGGCATGCTGTGCCACCACAAGCGGCAATCGGTGCACAAGCCGCCACTGAAAGAGGCTTGCAGCACACCGTCAAGAACCATGCGCGGCAGCGGGTCGCCCGGCTTGCGGGCAATCAGGTTGGTACCGGTCGAGGCCGCCCAGATTCGAAAGAGTTCCTCGGACGCCACCTGGTAAGTGACATGCCAGTGTGCCACCCCGCTGCCGGGTGCCGAGGCCAGAACCTCAAAGCCAAGTTCAATATCGTTTTGATGTTTGATGCGCTGCCAGTAGGCTGCCAGTTGGGCATGGCCGCGCTGGCTGGCGAACGGCGTGTTGTGGTAGACGCCATCCTCGGCAAAAAGCGCGCAGAACGCTTTTTCGTCCTTGCCTTCCCAGGCGCTCTTGTAACCCCGCATGAACTGTTCAATGTCCATTTTTCTCTCCGTTGCCAAGAGGCCGATGGTACTACCGTCGACCGCTTCACGACCACCCTGAGCCGCTCTTCGTCGGCCCGGTGAAGCTCGGATTCAACGCTGGCGCCGCCCGGCCGATGGCGCGCTGGTGGAAGCGCGTGCCGGGTGGCGGGTCTGTTGCTGCAACAATTCCAGCATCGCCTGCGCCGCCGGCGTCAGAGCGCCCTCCCTGCGCTTGACAAGGCCGATCGAGCGGTGAATCTGGGGACTGACCAAGGGCCGGCGCACAAGGCCCGCGCCGCTGATCACGTCGGCCGCCATCGCCGGCAGGGCAGCGACACCCAGTTGCGCCAGCACCATGGCGCCCAGAGTGGCCAGATGGCTGGCCTCGTAGGCCGGATGAAACTGGAAACCATTTTTCAGCGCGGCGGCATCCACATACTGACGCACGCTGGTCGGACGCGGCATCGAGATGTGCGGCCAGGCCAGCGTATCGGTGAAACGCAGGCTGCCTGTTTCAAGCCCCAGCGGATGCTGCAGCGCCGCCAGCAGCACAAAAGTGTCGGTTGTCAACGGCAGGTAATCCAGATCGGCGTAGGCCGGATTGGCGGCCGTCAGCGCAAAGTCGACGCGCCCTTCCCGTACCAGTTCGAAGGCCGGCTCCGACAAGGTGTCGATCAGCGACAGTTTGATCTCAGGATATTTCTTGCCGAAGGCACGGAACAGCTCCGGGACGATGCACGCCGCCAGCGACGGCAAGGCCGCCAGCGCCACGCTGCCCTTGCGCACCAGGGCCACGTCGCGCACCGCGCTGGCCGTGCGCTCCAGTTCGGACAGCAGTTGATCGGCGTGCGAGGCCAGCACCGCGCCGGCCGCCGTCAAGGCAACAGCACGCGTCGTGCGATCGAACAAGCGGGCGCCGAACACCTGTTCCAGCCGGACGATCAGGGTCGACAGGGCGGACTGTGAAAGGTGAATCTGCCGCGCCGCCTGGCTGAAGCTCAAGGTCCGCGCCAGCGCGAGAAATGCGCGCAGGTCGCGCGCCGACATATTTATTTCCATGGTCGATAAGTTTATAGAAAATATGCGATTTACAGATAAACAATCGAAGCGCAAACTGGTTTTCCTGCTTTCTTTTGCCCCCTGCCCTTCATGATGAATACCCAGAACCCTGATCTGCCCGCGCCACCCGATCAACCCGGCGGCCTGCCCAAACCGTCACAAGCGTCGGCGCTGGTGGTGGGCGGCGGCACCATGGGGGCCGACGTCGCCCTGGTGCTGGCGCGCGCCGGTTGCCATACCGTGGTGCTGGAGCCGGCAACGGCGCGCCGCCAAGCCCTTGATGCCTATTTCACCAACGGCCTGCGCACATTGGGGGCCCCGCAGCAGCGCGACCGGCTGCACGCTTGCGCGTCGCTGGACCAGGTCGACTGGCCGGCCATCGATCTGGTGATTGAATGCATCCCGGAGCAACTGGCGTTGAAGCAGGCGCTGTTTGCCGAATTGCTGCGGCGCGCCCGTCCGGATACCTTGTTGTGCAGCAACAGTTCGAGCTTTCCGATCTCCGCCATTGCGCTAGGCCTGGACAGCGCGCAGCGCATGCTGGGCCTGCATTTCTTCATGCCGGCGCACCTGGTGCCGCTGGTCGAGGTGGTGCTGGGCGAACGCACTGCCGCCGCCCTGGCCGACGCCTTGTCGGCCTTCATGCGCGGCTGCGGCATGGTACCGGTGCTGGTGCGCAAAGACCTGCCCGGATTTCTCGCCAACCGACTGCAGCACGCGCTGGCGCGCGAAGCCTTTGCCATGATCGATGCCGGTGTCGCCACGCCGGAGGATGTCGACGCCGCTGTGCGTTTTGGCTTCGGTTTCCGTTTTCTGGCGGCCGGTCCGGTGTTGCAGCGCGATCATGCCGGCATCGACGTGCACTGCGCGGCGGCGGCAACCATCTACCCGTCGCTGGCCACCAACACGTTGCCGGCCAAGGCACTGTCGGAGCGTGTTGCCAGCGGCCGGTTGGGCATGAAGACAGGGCAAGGCTTCTTTCCCTGGACAGCTGAGGCGATCAGCGCCGAACGGCAGCGTTACGACGCCTTGCTGCGCTCCGGCCTGCGCCTGCTGGCGTCCGAGTTGCCGCCCATTGAAGACAGCACAGTAGAAGGGAAAACACCATGAGCAGCTCGCCCCTGATCCTGACGGTGGCCCCCAACGGCGCCTACAAGACGCCGGCCCAGCATCCGGCCGTGCCGCTGACGCCGGCAGCCCTGGCCAGCACCGCGCGCGAATGCCTGGATGTGGGCGCGGCCATGCTGCACCTGCATGTACGCAAGCCCGACGGCAGCCACAGCCTGGAGGCCCAGGACTACCGGGCCGCGACCGCCGCCGTGCGCCGGGCCGTGGGGCAGGAGATGGTGCTCCAGATCACCACCGAGGCAGCACAGGTCTATGCGCCAGCGGCGCAGATGGCAGTGGTGCGCGCTGTGCAGCCCGAGGCGGTATCGGTGGGCCTGCGCGAGCTGCGTCGGCCGGAGGTCGCTGACGAAACGCTGGCCGCGTTCTTCAACTGGCTGATTGAGGCCGACATCATGACCCAGGTGATCCTGTACGACCAAGCCGATGTACTTGACTGGCAAGCGCTGCGCGCACGCGGCGTCATTCCGGATGGAAAGTGGTTCCTGCTGTTCGTGCTGGGCCGCTACAGCGCCGGCCAGACTTCGTCGCCGACCGATCTGCTGCCCTTCCTGGCCAGCCACGACGGCGCTTATCCCTGGGCCATGTGCGCCTTCGGCGCGCAGGAACACGCTTGCGCCATCGCCGCGGCGGCGCTGGGCGGCCACGCCCGCGTCGGCTTCGAAAACAATCTGCTGTTGCGCGACGGCACGACCGCACCCAACAATGCCGCCCTGGCGCACCAGGTGGTCGAAGGCGCCGCGGCGCTGAATCGACCACTGGCCAGCGCCGACCAGATCCGCGCCCAGTTCCGGCGCGCCTGAGCCCGCCATCGACGTGCAATATCAGGTCGGCTTGAAGTGGTGGGTATGCGCGGCCAGGTAGGCATCGCGCGAGGGCAGCAGATGCTGCTTGCACAAGGCGACCAGCGCTTTGCGCTGGCCTTCGCGCAGCGCCTCTATCATGCGCCAGTGCTCGCTGCGGGAGCGCTCCCGGTAGTCGGCGGCGATCAACGCGCCAAAGCGTATCGGATGCGTCTGGCGCGCGTACTCGGCGATCGCGCGCTGCAGCGTCTGATTGCCGGTCAGTTCAAAAAAGGCCTGATGAAACGCCAGATTCTCCCGGAACACGCGCGGCGCGCTGCCAGCCCGCACCGCCGCGTCATGCCGCGCCTGAATCGCAACCAGGCGCTCCAGTGCAGCCGGCGCAACGGGCAGTGCAATCAGGCGCGCCGCTTCGCTTTCGAGCAGCGCGCGCACGGCATACAGTTCCACCACTTCCTTGCCGCTGAAGGAACGCACCAGCGCACCCACGTTCCTGCGCCGCTCGATCAGCCCCATGCGCTCCAGCCTGGCCAGCACTTCACGCACCGCATGACGCTTGCTGTCGAAGCGCCGCATCAGTTCATCCTCGGTCAGCCGCTCGCGCGGATGCAGGCGGCCAAAGACGATGTCTTCTTCCAGCGTCGCCGTGATGGCGGCCAGCGGGCTGTCCGGGTCGCTGTCGACACCGCTGGCAGGGTCAGGCAAATGGGGCGGATGGGTCTTCATGCTGTCGGTCGGCGGCGCCTATTTGGCACCGGGGATGGTCTGGCGCGTCGTCGGCGCGCGCAGGAAATCGAAGTCCACGCCCTGGTCCGCCTGCGTCACGCTCTGCAGGAAAAGCTTGCGATAGCCGCGTTCGGCAGTGGGGCGCGCCACCGGGTTGGCCTGGGTCCGCGCGGCCAGCTCTTCTTCGGAGATCAGCAGGCTCAGTTCGCGCCGGGCCACGCTGAGGCGGATCCGGTCGCCGCTGCGCACCTGCGCCAGCGGCCCGCCGATGGCGGCCTCGGGCGTCACATGCAGCACGATGGTGCCGGCCGCCGTGCCACTCATGCGACCGTCGGAAATCCGCACCATGTCCTTGACGCCGGCGCGCGCCAGCTTCATCGGGATCGGCAGGTAGCCGGCTTCGGGCATGCCCGGCGCGCCCACCGGACCGATGTTCTTCAAGACCAGGATATCGTCGGCATGGACGTCCAGCGCCGGATCGTCGATGCGCCGGGCCATGTCCTGCACGTTCTCGAACACCACCGCGCGGCCTTCATGCTCCATCAGCGCCGGCGCTGCCGCCGACTGCTTGATGATGGCGCCACCAGGCGCCAGATTGCCTTGCAGCACCGCAATGCCGCCTTGCGGATAGATCGGATTCGACAGCGGCCGTACCACGTCCTGCGCAAAACCGGGGCCGGCGCGTGCTATCTCCTGGCCCAGCGTTCTGCCGGTGACGGTCAGGGCGTCCAGATGCAACAGCGGCTTGAGTTCGCGCAGCAGGGTCGCCATGCCACCGGCCTTGTGGAAATCTTCCATGTAATGCTGGCCCGAGGGCTTCAGGTCCAGCAGCACGGGCGTCTCAAGGCTCATGCGATCGAGCGCCTTCAGGTCGACCGCGAAGCCCAGGCGCCCGGCAATCGCCGTCAAGTGCACTATGCCGTTGCTGGAGCCGCCAATCGCCAGCAGCACGCGCATGGCGTTCTCAAACGCCTGGGCGGTCAGGATGCGGTCTATCGTCAAGCCGCTGCCGGCCATCTGCACCGCCAGGGTGCCGGTCTCCTCGGCAATGCGGATGCGGTCGGCCGTCACGGCCGGGGCGCTGGCGCCGCCCGGCACCATCATGCCCAGGGCCTCGGCCAGGCAGGCCATGGTGCTGGCAGTGCCCATCACCGAGCAGGTGCCGACGCTGGCAACCAGTTGATTGTTGACGGCGCTGATTTCCTCGGCATCGATCTGGTCGGCCCGGTACTGGCCCCAGAAACGCCGGCAATCGGTGCAGGCGCCTACCCGCTCGGAGCGGTGCGAGCCGGTCAGCATGGAGCCGGTCACCAGCTGAATGGTCGGAATGCCGGCCGAGGCGGCGCCCATCAGTTGCGCTGGCAGCGTCTTGTCGCAGCCGCCGATCAGGACCACCGCGTCCATCGGCTGGGCCCGAATCATTTCCTCGGTATCCATGGCCATCAGGTTGCGCAGGTACATGCTGGTCGGCTGCGAAAAGCTTTCATGCAGCGAGATCGTCGGGAAGTCCATCGGCAGGCCGCCAGCCAGCAGGATGCCGCGCTTGACCGCCTCTATCAGCTGCGGCGCGTTGCCGTGGCACGGGTTGTAGGCGCTGGCGGTGTTGGCGATGCCAATCACCGGACGCTCCAGCGCACGCTCGGTGTAGCCGGCACCCTTGATGAAGGCTTTGCGCAAGAACAGGGAAAAACCCTTGTCGCCGTAATCGGTCAAGCCCTTGGCCAAGCCGGATGCGGCGTCCTCGGGTTTCGTGACATGGGACGCCATGCGGCTGGAGGATTCTGGTTTTTTCATGTCCATTGGATTATTGATAATATGGTCAATATTAAACCAGGTGGCTCCAGCAGCCGTTTGGCCAGCACTTCGTTTTCACCCCGCTCATTCTGAAACAACAAAGGAGATCACCTTGAAATTGCACCCTGCCCTTCTGAAAACATCCCGCGCCCGACGCATCCTGCTGGCGGGCCTGGCCGCCAGCGCCCTACTGGGCGTGACCGGGCCGGTCATGGCCCAGGACTATCCCAATAAAGTGATCAAGTTGATCGTGCCCTATCCGCCGGGCGGCGCCACCGACGTGATCGGGCGCGTGATGGCGCAAAAGCTGTCCGGCGCCTTGGGCCAGCAGGTGATCGTCGACAACCGCGCCGGTGCCGCCGGCAGCATAGGCGCGGCGGCCGTGGCGGCGGCGGCGCCGGACGGCTACACGCTGCTGATGGGCGCCATGACCAGCCATTCGATCAGCGCGGTGCTGTACAAGAAGGTGGTCAATTTCGACATGGACAAGAGCTTCGCGCCGGTGGCCATCGTCGGCTCGGTGCCGCTGCTGTTTGTCGTCAACCCATCGATCAAGGCCAACACCTTGCCGGAATTCATCGCACTGGCCAAATCCAAACCCGGCAAGCTGAGCTTTGCTTCCGCCGGCAATGGCTCGCCGCAGCACCTGGCCGGTGAAATGTTCCAGCGCATGGCCGGCGTGCAGATGCTGCATGTGCCGTACAAGGGCAGTGGCCCGGCCATGACCGACCTGATGGGTGGCCAGGTTGACTGCATGATAGAAACCGCGCCGGCCGCGCAAGCTCACATCAAGGGCGGCAAACTGCGCGCCATCGCCGCCGCATCGGCGCAGCGCGTGGCGACCCTGCCGGAGGTACCGACCGCCACCGAAGCCGGCCTGAAAGGCTTTGAAGTCAGCTCCATGTTCGGTATTGCCGCGCCGGCCGGCACGCCGGCAGCCATCATCGGCAAGCTCAACCTGGCGCTGAAAGCCATCCTGAGCCAGCAGGACGTGAAGGATTCGCTGCTGGCGCAGGGCGTCATCGCCAGCTACACGACGCCGGAGGAAGCCACGGTCGCGCTGCACAACGAAAGCGCCAAGTGGGCGAAAGTCATCCTGGACGGAAACATCAAGCCGGAGTAGCAGACCGTCCAGCCAATTCCGCTGCTCGTCGCAAAGCCGCCGCCTTGATCATGGCCAGGAGGTACATTTAGCATCTTTCCTGGCCGGGGAATTTCCCCACAAGCAAGCAAAAGGGTTCGATATGCTTTCGATCAAGGCGCTCAACAAGACCTATGGCAACGGCGTGCAGGCACTCAAGGAGGTCAGCCTGGAGATTCCCACCGGCCTGTACGGCTTGCTAGGCCCCAACGGCGCCGGCAAGTCGTCCCTGATGCGCACCATCGCAACCCTGCAGGAACCCGACAGCGGCAGCATCCATTTCGACGGCATCGATGTCCTGCTTGACAAGGAAGGCCTGCGCCGCCAGCTGGGCTACCTGCCGCAGGACTTTGGCGTCTATCCCAAAGTCAGTGCCGAAGACCTGCTGAGTCACTTCGCCGTCTTGAAAGGCCTGACCCGGCGCGCCGAGCGCAAGGAGATGGTGGAAGGGCTGCTGCGCCAGACCAATTTGTGGGAGGCACGCAAACGCAAACTGGGGACTTTTTCCGGCGGCATGCGTCAGCGTTTCGGCATTGCGCAGGCTCTGCTGGGGGCGCCGCGGCTGGTGATCGTGGACGAACCGACGGCCGGCCTGGACCCCGATGAGCGCAACCGCTTCCTGAATTTGCTGGCCGAGATCGGCGAGCAGGTGGTGGTGATGCTGTCGACCCATATCGTCGCCGACGTGACCGACTTGTGCCCGCACATGGCGATGATCGTGAAGGGCCAGGTCTTGTTGCAGGGCGAGCCGCAGGCCGCCATTGAGATGCTCAAGGACAAGGTCTGGCGCAAGCGCGTCAGCAAGGCGGCCTTGACCGAATACCAGCAGCGCTTCAATGTGCTGTCGTCACGCCTGGTGGCCGGCCAGCCGCAAATCAATGTGCACGCCGACAGCCAGCCCGACGACGGTTTTGAGCAGGTCGAGCCGGATCTGGAGGATGTCTATTTCCTGAAGATACGCGCCAGTCAGTCGGCCCAGTCCGCGCTGGCCTAGGAGCTCAGCATGTGGCTTGAATTTTTCCGCTTCGATCTGCGCTACCAGCTGCGCCAGCCGCTGTTGTGGCTCAGCGGCCTGATTTTTGGACTGATGGCTTTTGGCGCCGCCAGCAGCGACGCTGTTGTCGTTGGCGGCGCGGTGGGCAACGTGTACCGCAATGCGCCCATGGTGATTGCCCAGTTCCTGGGCGTCTTCACGGTGCTCTCGATGTTCATCGTCACCCTCTTCATCGCCGGTTCGGTGCTGCGTGACGTGGAACTGGGCATCGCCGACATGATCTTCGCCACGCCCATGAAAAAGCGCGACTACCTGTTGGGCCGTTTTGTCGCTGGACTGCTGGCCTGCATGGCTATCTTCGTGCTGGTGTCCCTGGGCATCATGCTGGGCACCGTGATGCCCTGGGTCGACGTGGCCCGCATCGGACCTTTTTCGATCGCCCCCTACCTGTGGGGTATTGCCGTCTTTGTGATCCCCAACCTGCTGCTGATAGGCGCATTCCTGATGCTGCTGGCGGCAACCACACGCTCCATGCTGCTGGTCTACGTCGGCGTCATCGTCTTCTTCGTGCTGTGGAGCGTGGCCGGCGTGTTTTCGCGCGACATCGGCAACGAGTGGCTGGCGGTTTTGATAGACCCGTTCGGGCTGCGCGCCTTCGGCCGCATGACGCGCTATTTTTCCACCGCCGAGGCGAACAGCGGCTTGCCGCCTCTCAGCGGCTTCATTCTGGTGAACCGGCTGCTGTGGAGCGCCATCGCCTTGGTGCTGCTGGGCATCACCCTGGCGCTGTTCAAGCCGCAGCGCCCGGACACCGGCAAGCGCTTCTGGGGCCGCGCCAGGACCCTGCCGGCCACCACGCTGGCAGCGCCGGCCGCGCGCGGCTACCGGCCGGTGCAGCCCACCATCACCGGCGCCACGCCCTGGCAACAATGCTGGAACATCTTGCGTTTTGATGCCGTCGGCGTGTTCAAGAGCGTGCCCTTTCTGGTGCTGCTGCTGGTGGGCGTCGCCAACTTCATCGGCAGCGCCACGGTCAGCGGACAGATGTATGGCACCAAGGTCTACCCGGTGACACGCCAGATGCTGGAAACCATGTCTGGCAGCTTCAACTTCATGCTGGTGCTGATCGTCACCTTTTATGCCGGCGAGCTGATCTTCAGGGAGCGCCAGTTCAAGGTCGCCGAGGTGGTGGACGCCTTGCCGGTGCCGAACTGGGTCAGCCTGCTGGCCAAGAGCCTGGCCCTGCTGGGTGTCATTGCCGGCTTCATGGCGGGCGGCGTGCTGGCGGCCATGTGCTTCCAGTGGGTCAAGGGCGGCGTGCCGCTGGAGCCGCTGCTGTACCTGCAAGGTGCCTTGCAAGGTTCCGCCTATTTTGTCCTGATGGGCTTGCTGGCGCTGGCCCTGCAAGTCTTGTGCAATAACAAGTTCGTCGGCTATCTGGTGGTGATCCTTTTGCTGGCATGGCAAGTGGTGTTCGGCATCCTGCACTTCGACCACAACCTGTACAACATCGCCGGTTTGCCGCAGGTGCAGTACTCCGACATGAATGGTTTTGGCCACTTCCTCAGCGGCTGGTTCTGGTACCTGCTGTACTGGGGCCTGTTTGTGCTGGCACTGCTGCTGCTGGCTGGGGCGTTCTGGGTGCGCGGCGTGTCACAGGAATGGCGCTTGCGCTGGGCACTGGCCCGGCAAACGCTCAAGGGCGCGGCGGGCGGCGCCCTGGCGCTGTGCCTGATCGGCTTTGTTGCCAGCGGTGGCTGGATCTACTACAACACCAATGTCTTGAACCAGTATGTGCCGGGCGACGAACAGATGGACCGCCAGGCCAATTACGAAAAACGGTATCGCCAATACAAGGGGCAAGCGCAACCGCGCGTCACCGAGGTGCAGGCCAAGGTCGACATCTTTCCGGCCGAGCGCAGGGTGATGATCGATGGCCACTACCGTTTGCTCAACAAACATGCCGCAGCCATCGATACCCTGTACGTGCAGGTGGTGCCCGACGTCGACACGGTGTTGAGGAACCTGCCGGCGCACCAGGTGACGCTGGACGACAAGCTGCTGGGCATGCGCATCCTCAAGCTGGCGCAGCCACTGCCACCGGGTGCCGCCATCGACATGGATTTCACGGTGACGCAACGCAACCAGGGCTTCACCAACGACGGCAAGCCCGACAGCATCAACCTGAACGGCACCTTCTTCAACAACGCGCAGTTGTTCCCGGCGCTGGGTTACGGCGCCAACGAACTGCTGGACCGCAACGAGCGGCGCAAGCGCGGCCTGGGCGAGCCACAGCGCATGCCCAAACTGGAGGATGAAGCGGCGCGCGCCAACCACCAGCTCGACTCGGAGGCCGACTGGATCAGCTTCGACACCACCGTCTCCACCAGCGCCGACCAGATCGCGCTGGCACCGGGCTATTTGCAGAAAACCTGGGAGCAGGATGGCCGGCGCTATTTCCACTACAAGATGGACCGCCCCATGCTGCCCTTCTTCGCTTATCTGTCGGCCCGCTGGCAGGTCAAGAAAGGCGACTGGCACGGGTTGCCGATCGAAATCTATTTCGACCCCAAACACGGCTACAACGTGGACCGCATGATCTGGGCGGTCGAGAAGTCGCTGGACTATTACAGCGCCAACTTCACGCCGTATCAGCACAAGCAGGTGCGGATTCTGGAGTTTCCGCGCTACGCCTCCTTTGCCCAGTCCTTTGCCAATACCATTCCGTACTCGGAGGCGATCGGCTTCATTGCCGACCTGCGCAACAAGGACGATGTGGACTACGTGTTCTACGTCACGGCGCACGAGATGGCGCACCAGTGGTGGGCGCATCAGGTGATCGGCGCCAACGTGCAGGGCGCCACCATGCTGGTGGAGTCGCTGGCGCAGTACTCGGCCCTGATGGTGATGGAAAAAGAATACGGTCCGCAGCACCTGCGCCGCTTCTTCAAGGACGAGCTGGACAACTACCTGCGCTCGCGCCGCGGCGAACAGATCGAGGAACAACCCTTGTTCCGGGTCGAGAACCAGCCGTATATTCACTACCGCAAGGGCGCCCTGGTGTTCTACCGCCTGCGCGAGGAAATCGGCGAAGCGGCGCTGAACCGCGCACTGAAACGCTTTCTGCAGGACAAGGCCTACCAGGCGCCGCCCTACACCACCAGCAAGGAACTGCTGGGCTACATCCGCGCTGAAGCCGGCGCCGACAAGCAGGACTTGATCACCGATTTGTTCGAGAAAATCGTGTTCTACGACAACCGGGTGCTGCAGGCCAGCGCCAAGCAGCGCGGCGACGGCCAATGGGACGTCAGCATGAAATTGCACCTTGCCAAACTGGAGGCCGACGGCAAGGGCAAGGAGACGGCCCGGGTCTACGACGAGCCGGTCGAGATTGCCGTCTTCGCCCGCCCGGCAAGTGGCAAGGAAGCCGATGAAAAAGTCTTGTTCAGCGAGAAGCGCCGCCTGCAGGGCAGCGAGCCGACGCTCACCGTCACGGTGAAAGAAAAACCGTTCGAGGTCGGGGTCGACCCCTACAACAAGCAGATAGACCGGGTCTCCAGCGACAACCGCAAGCAGCTCAGTTTCGAGTAGGCCTGCGCGCCCTGCGGATTACTGCCGCGGCATCGACTTCCGAAGAATCGCCAGCACCGTGTTGAGGTCTTCAATGGGCACCTGGCCGGGCGCCGAGCTGCCGGCACCGATGGCAAACGTCATGGCCGAGCCAAAAGCCCAGCCGAACAGGCGCGTCAGCGAGCCGTAGCCGCCCATCGACATGCTGACCAGCGGTATCGTCAACTGCTGGCTCGCTTGCAGGGTGGCGCTCAGCAGCGTCAGCACATCCTCCAGACGGCGCGGCATGACCGCCACCTTGGCGATGTCGGCCCCCAACTGCTGGGCTTGCAGAAATCGCTGATTCAGCAGTTCAAGCTCCGGCGTGGCCTGAAAATCATGAAACGAGAGCATCAACTTGACGTCGTGCGCCAGCGAAAATTGACGCACTTGACGGACCTGCGCCGCATCGTTGCTCATTTCAAAATCGACCAGGTCGACATGGCCGCTGCGGCACACAGCGCCGTACAAGGCGACCACCTCCTGTTCTGACAAAGCAATTTCTTCACCGCCTTCCCGACTGGAACGGCGGGTGAACAACAGGGGCACGGCGCCGGCGGCCTGCTTGATACGGGCTGCCAACGCCAGCACGGCGGCGCTGTCGCCAATGCCTTCGAAAAAATCGACACGCCACTCCAGCAGATCGGGCTGCTTGGCCAGCACCTGCTGCACTTCCGACAGAATGGCGTCGCCGCTGCGCCCGACCAGCGGGGTGCAGATGAGCGGGAACTTGCCGCCGCCCACCGGCTTTCCCTTGAGTTCAATTGGCTTACCCATTGGCATATCGACTTTCTCCATGATCGCAATTGCTGTGTCCGCGCCGGGTCGGCGCAAGCAAGGACTTTATACGACGGCGAGGCCCTCCGCACATCGCCCGCCAGCAGCCTCGGTCCGGCGCAAGACGCCTGAAGCGCCGGCTGGTTCATGGCACCGCTTTACCTCGGCTTGACACTTGATTGATACTATCGCGCTCCTGAGCTTGAATTGGAACCGAATGCCACCACTTCGCCCAGGCAAGTCAATCCATTTATGAAGGCATTACCGATGATGAAACGATCAATCCTGCAAAACGCGCTCAAGTGGTTGCTGGTCACTGCGCTGCTGGGCTTCGGCTTCGCCATGGCGCAGTCCGAGCCGACCCTGAACCAGGTCTACGAGGCGGCCCAGTCCGGCCGCCTGGAGCAGGCCCAGGTCATGATGCAGCAGGTGCTGGTGGCGCACCCGGGCAGCGGCAAGGCGCATTTCGTGCAGGCTGAACTGTTTGCCCGCCAGGGCAAGCTGGGCCAGGCGCGCGAGGCTTTGGCGATGGCCGAGAAACTCTCGCCCGGCCTGCCCTCGATCAAAGCCGAATCGGTGCAAGCCCTGCGCAGCCAGCTCGCAGCCAAGACGGCGCCTGCGGCCGGCGGCTCAGGCCAGCACCGTGCTGAGGTGGCGGCACCAGCCAACTACTCCGCACCCGCTTCCTCCTCGTTCCCGTGGGGTCTGGCGCTGGCCCTGGGCGGTGGCGCGATTGCCATCGCCATCTTCCTGACGCGCAAAAAATCAACACCTGCCTACGAATCCCAGCCAGTCTATGCCAATCAAGGGGCGATGCAGGGCGGCTTGAGCGGACCCCAAGGCTTTGGCATGGCCAACAGCATGGGGGCTGGCGTCATGCAGCCGCCCTATGGCCAGCCTGCCGGCAGTGGCCTGGGCGGCAAAATCATGGGCGGCGTGGCGACCGGTCTGGCGGTGGGCGCCGGCGTCATGGCGGCGCAAGCGATCGGCCGCAACCTGATGGGCAATCACGATCAAGCCGGATCGCAGGCGAACAATTTGGCCAACAACGATTTTCAAACCGTCAACAGCAACCCCGACATGGGCGGGCAGAATTTCGGCGTCAGCGACGCCGGCTCCTGGGATGATGGCGGCGGCGTCGATATCGGTGGCGGCGGCGGCGGCGACTGGGACAACTAGTTAACCCTACCGCCGCTCTGGTAGCATGCAGGGCGAAAAAGATCGAGGATTTGCGAGCCGGGTTGTTCATGCTTTGGCGCAGGCTCCGACCAGCTACAGGAGAATCATGAAGACAACCCCTCATTGGCTTAGGCTTGTTTGTGGACTGGCGGCGGCCTCGCTTTTTGGCTGCGGCGGCAAAGCCGATATTGCGGCGCCGGCCAGCCCTGGCAGCGCGCCAAGCCCCGCCGCCGCGGCGCCGGCAGCGCCGATTACGGTGACCACGGTTCGAGCGCAAAAACGAACCTTGGCCGTGCTGCTCAAGGCCACTGGAACCGTCACGCCGCTGAACAGCGTCGATGTCAAGGCGCAGGTCAGCAGCGTCATCTCCAAAGTTCATTTCCACGAGGGGCAATTTGTCAAGGCCGGCGACCTGCTGTTCACCCTGGATGCACGCACCGATGAGGCCAACGTCGCCAAGGCCAGGGCACAACTCGCCAAGGACGCCGCGGCACTGGCCGACGCCCAGCGGCAGTTGGTCCGGGCCCAGCAACTGCTGGCGCAAAACTTCATATCGCAAGGCGCGCTGGATACCAGCAAGGCGCAAGTCGACTCCCAGATGGCGGTGCTTGCCGCCGATCAGGCGGCCATTGACGCGGCCCGGGTGGCGCTCTCCTACGCCCGCGTCACGGCCCCCAACGCCGGGCGTGCCGGTGCGGTTTCGGTGTTTCCGGGCAGCACCGTGCAGGCCAATCAGACCACGCTGGTGACGATCACCCAGTTGGACCCGATTGCGGTTGCCTTCAACCTGCCGCAACGCAATCTGCCGGACGCGCTGGCTGCGCTCAAGGACGGCGGCGCGCCGGTCACCGCCACGCTGGCCGATGGTGCGGGCACTTTCAATGGACGCCTGAAATTTGTCGACAACGCGATCGACCTCAACTCGGGGTCGGTCAAGGTGAAAGCTGTTTTCGACAACCGGGACGGCAAGCTCTGGCCCGGGTCTTTCGTCGATGTGTCCCAGACCGTCAGCACACTTAAAGACACCGTGGTGGTACCGCAGGCAGCCGTTATTCAGAGCGCTCGCGGAACCATTGTTTATGTCAAGGTCGACGGCAAGGCCGTGTTGAAGCCGGTTCAGGTTCTGTACGCCCAGGGGGATGACGCGGCGGTGAGCGGCGTCAATGAGGGTGACGCCATCGTCCTGAACGGCAAACAAAACCTGCGGCCTGGTTCGCCGGTGGTTGAACGCGCAGCGGGCGCACCCGGAAAGCCGGTCGGCACAACGCCGCCGACAACGCCATGAACCTGTCGGAAATTTTTATCCGCCGTCCGGTGATGACGGCGCTGCTCAACCTGGCGGTGGTGCTGGCTGGCGTGATTGGGTTTCGCAGCATCCCGGTGGCGGCGCTGCCCAGTTACGACACACCGGTGATCAATGTCTTTGCAGCCCTGGCCGGCGCCAATCCGGAAACCATGGCCAGTTCGGTCGCGTTGCCGCTGGAAAAACAATTTCAGACGGTGCCGGGACTCAAGACCATCAGCTCCGTCAGTTCCCTGGGCCGGACCTCGCTGACTCTGGAGTTTGACGAAGGGCGCAACGTCGATGCGGCGGCGGTCGATGTGCAGGCGGCCTTGCTGCGCGCGCAGCGTGCCTTGCCGATCGAAATGACGGCGACACCGGCGTACCGCAAGGTCAATCCGGCCGACGCGCCGGTGCTGCTGATCGCACTCACCTCGCCTTCCGTCAATCCTTCCGATCTGCAGGATTACGCGGAGCATTTGATTTCCCCCACCCTGACCACCATCGACGGCGTGGCCCAGGTCAGCATCTACGGCGACAAACGCTATGCGGTGCGGGTCCGGGTCCGGCCGCAGGAACTGGCGGCGCGCAACATGGGGCTTGACGAGTTGAGTGCCGCATTGCGTGCGGCGAACGTCAATACGCCGGTCGGCACTTTCGAGGGTGCGCAACAGACGCTCACCTTGCAGGCCAATCGACAGCTCAAGAATGCGGCGGATTTTGCCGATCTGATTGTCAGCACGCGCGGTGGCAATCCGGTGCGGCTGCGCGACGTGGCCCAGGTCGAAGACAGTCTGGAGACACTCAAGAGTTGGGCCACCCTGAACGGCGAAAATTCGATCACCATCGCGGTGCAGCGGCAACCTGGTGCCAACACGGTACGCGTGGTGGACGCGGTGCGCGAGGCCCTGCCGAAACTGCAAAGCCAGATGCCGCAGTCGGTCGCCATGACACCGGTGAACGACCGATCGGTCTCGGTGCGGGCCGCGTTGCATGACGTCTCCCTCACCCTGCTGGGCACCATTGCCCTGGTGGTGCTGGTGATCTTCCTGTTTCTGCGCCGCTTTGTCGCCACCGTGATCCCGACCCTGTCGCTGCCGGTTTCACTGATTGGCGCCGTGGCCTTGCTATGGGGCTTCTCCTACAGCCTGGACAACATTTCTCTGTTGGGCCTGACGCTGGCGGTTGGCCTGGTGGTGGACGATGCCATCGTGGTGCTGGAGAACATCATTCGCCACGTCGAGAACGGCGTGCCGCCGTTTCAAGCAGCAATGCGCGGCGCACGCGAAGTAGGCTTCACCATCATCGCCATATCAAGCTCTTTGATTGCGGTCTTTATTCCCATTTTCTTCATGCCCGGGGTGATCGGACTGTTGTTCCATGAATTTGCCGTGGTGGTGGGTCTGGCCATCATCGTCTCGGCCTTCGTGTCGCTGACGCTGGTGCCGATGCTGGCCAGCCGGTTCCTGTCGGACGAAGCGCACAAGAAACCGCCAGGCGCCCTGGTCCGTTTCTTTGAGCGCGGCTTCAACGCGCTGCTGGCGGCTTACACCCGGCTGCTGGACATCGCCTTGCGGCACCGCAAGACCGTACTGACCGTGGCGGTTGCCACTTTTGTCGCGACCGCCTGGTTGATGACGATTATCCCCAAGGGCTTCTTTCCGGAAGAAGATATCGGCCAGATCCAGGTCACCACGGAAGCTGCCGAAGACACCTCGTTCCCGGCCATGGTGATCCTCCAGGAGCGCGTGGCAGCGGTCTTCCGCGGCGACGCTAACGTCGCCAACGTGAGTTCCTTCAATGGGGGCAGTGGCGCCCAAAACACCGGACGCATGTTCATCACCTTGAAAGCCGCCGGTCAACGCCAGCCTATGGCCAAGGTGATTGAAGGGCTGCGCCGCAAGCTGCGCGACGTGGCCGGCATTGCTGTCTTCATGCGTCCGATTCAGAATTTGCAGTTGGGCGGTCGCCCCAGCAAAGCCCAGTACCAGTACATCCTGCAAAGCGTCCGCGCCGACGAGCTCAATGGCTGGGCCGTCAAGATCCAGGAACGCCTGCGCGCCGACCCGATCTTTCGCGATGTCACCAGCGACGCACAGTTGCGCGGCTTGCAGGCGCAACTGAAGATTGACCGCGACCGCGCGAATACCCTGGGGGTATCGATCGATGCGATCCGCAGCACGCTGTTCAGCGCCTTTGGCGAGCGTCAGGTTTCGACCATTTACCTGCCCACCGACAGCTACCAGGTGATCATGGAAGTGGCCCCCGAGGGCAAGCTCGACGAGGGCGCGCTGGACAGCATTTACGTGCGCTCTTCCAACGGCGCCATGGTGCCGCTGGCCAGCTTCACCACGGTCGAGCGAACGGTTGGCCCGATGTCGATCAACCACGTCGGTCAATTGCAGGCGGTCACCATCTCCTTCAATCTGGCGCCCGGCGCCGCGCTGGGTGATGCCACGGCCAAGATTGACGCCGCCCGCAGCGCGATTCAAATGCCGGTATCGGTGATTACCAGCTACGGCGGCGACGCTGCCGTGTTCAAGAGTTCGCAGGGCAGCCAGGCCATTCTGATCATTGCCGCCTTGTTGGTGATTTACGTGCTGCTGGGCGTGTTGTATGAGAGCTATATCCACCCGATCACCATTCTGGCCGGCCTGCCCTCGGCCGCGGTTGGCGCGCTGGCGACCCTGATGCTGTTTGGGCAAGACTTGACACTGATTGCCACCATCGGCATCGTGCTGTTGATTGGCATCGTCAAGAAGAACGCCATCATGATGATCGACTTCGCGCTCGACGCGCAGCGCCATCAGGGTATGACGCCAGCGATGGCCATCCGCGAGGCCTGCATCCTGCGCTTCCGGCCGATCATGATGACGACGCTGGCGGCCCTGATGGGTGCGGTGCCGATCGCCATCGGCATCGGCGCCGGTGCCGAACTGCGCCAACCGCTGGGTCTGGCGGTGGTCGGCGGCCTGGTGTTTTCGCAGGCCATCACGCTGTTCATCACGCCGGTCATTTACCTGGCCCTCGATCGATTCAGCGGCAAGGGACCGGTGACGACACCGGAAGTGGCCAGCGTCTGAGGGTCAGGCCGTTCCACCGGCTGAGCGGCGCTTTACGCCGGAATCAGAGAGAACACCGAGGCGGCAACCGAGTTGCCGTGGATCAGCAGACGATTGCGGGCCACGCACTCCAGCATGGCCCCCGACTTCTGCGCCACCCCGAAGCTGGGCTCATTTCCGAGCGCGACGACGATCTCGACGCGCTGGAGTTCCAGCGCCTTGAAGGCATGGTCCGCCAGGGCACGCACGCAGCGCGCAGCGATACCCTGCCGGTGTCTTGACTGCCGCACCCAATAGCCAAGGTTGCAATACGCATGTTGCAGGTTGATTTGATTGAGCCCGGCGCCGCCCAGGAATTCGGAAGTCTGCTCGTCGAAGATGCCGAATTCATGCGCCGTGCCGGCGCTGGCGCCGCTGCGACAGACTTCAAACCAGCCCAGGGCATCCGGCAGCGTGTAGTTGGCGTGGCACCAGGGCATCCAGCGGCCAACGGTCAGCGCCGACTCGCGGACCGCGGTTGTGAAGGCAGACGCATCGCTGTCTTCGAAGGGGCGCAACAGGAGACCTTCGTGGCGGAGTTGTAGCATGCGAATGGTTAAGTGGGTCAGGCCGCGCGGTAGGCATTGGGAACATGGATTTCCATCATCCGATCCGGCGTCGCGAGCGGCTTGAAGCCGTGCTTGGCGTAAAGACCGTGCGCGTCGCGCGTCGCCAGCAACATGCGGCGCAGTCCTTGTAGCTCCGGGTGCTGCTTCACCGCTACCATCATCCGGTGCGCCAGGCCTTTGCCGCGATGCGCCTCAAGGACATAGACATCCGCCAGGTAGGCGAAAGTGGCCTTATCGGAAACAACTCTGGCGAAAGCCACTTGCTGCCCGGCGTGAAAAACGCCGAAGCAGATCGAGTTGGCGATGGCGCGCTCCACCACCGCTCTGGGAATGCCTGGCGACCAATAGCTTTGCGTCAGAAACGCGTGAATGGCGGACAGATCGAGACGCGATCGTTCGGAAGTGACTTCGTAGGCTGACATGCGGCAATTTTGCCCGAATTCACCTCGCCCCCGACACCTGGTGCGCCAGGGCGGCGATCTCGCGGGCGGCGACGGCCGCGAATTGCGGGTGCAACACCAGGCCCATGTGGTCGGCCCCGTCGACGGCCAGCAGACGGCTGCGCGAAGACAGCGTGGCGGCGTCGCTCTGGAACCGGCGCCAGCGCTCCAGCAACTGGGCAGCATCCATTCCGGGTATCGCGGCGACCACCGGTGCCCACAGCACGGTCAGCGGCAGATCGCCCAGATCGCCGGCTTGCTCAGCCTGCTGGGCGCTGGCCGCAAAACTTTGCCACTCCAGCATCGTCGCGTCGACCATGCTCTCGCGCGCCAGCGCGGCCAGTTGTGCCGGCACTTCGGGCAGGTCGGAGAAGATCTGCATCAGCAACGCCAGTTCGCCGGGCACTTCACCGCCAGTCTGGTAGCGGTGAAGTGCGCCGCGCAGATGAGCCTCGAAGCCTGGCGGCGGACTTGACAGCGCCGGCTCCAGACGCTGCTCCGGATGGCTGCCGTCCAGCAGCACCACACCGGCCACCTGCTGCGGATAGCGCTTGGCAAAGACCCGCACGATCAGCGCCCCCAGCGAGTGGCCCACCAGCAACAGCGGACCGGCAACGCCGGCGGCAGCCAGCAAACCCTGCAGGCGCCCGGCGGCAGTGACAGCGTCGGCCGGCGCCGGCGCCGGATCGCTCCAACCGAGGCCCGCACGGTCGTAGCTGCAAACATCGAATTGACCGGACAGCGCGCGCTGCAAACGGGCATAGATTGGCGATGCGCAACCCAGGCCGGCTTCAATCACAATGGTTGGTCGTCGCCCCGCACCAGGTCCAGCGGCGGGTGCTGCGCTGCGCTGCAGGTGCAGGCGCAGGCCGCCGACATCGAAGCGCCGGCCCGGCGGCGGCATGGGACTTGTGCTTGAGGTTGCAGCGTTCATGCTTGCTCCGCGAGGCAAGCGCAACCCTGCTGCGCCGCCTCGCCGAAACCATGCGGATCGGGCACGCGCGGCCAGTAATCGAGACTGCGCCGGCGATAGGGGATGCTGGCAAACGACATGGCGATGGCGCCCGGCGTGTCGACGTACAGCACGGCGCGTGCCATGGGCGCGAACTGGGCATGGAAGTGCTGGGTCGACTTGACCACCACGAGCTGCTTGTCCGCCAGCGCGATTCCCAGGCCGGTAAAGGCGCTGGTGCTGAACACCTGGCTGCGCACGCTGGCCAGCACCAGGTCGACGCCCTGCCCCCATTGCAGCCAGACGCCGGTACCCAGCGGTGCGCGCTCATCACCCGAGTTCAGACCTATCTGGAAGAAGTCCTCACTGAGCGCACGAACGGTGACCGACAGATCCAGCGGATCGCCGGAGGCCGGTCCGAACTTGCCGCCCAGACGCAGAGCTATGCGAGCGCCGACCCCGGCGTCACGACAGATCTGGATCGCCCCCAAATCCCACAGCAAGCCCAAGGCCACATTGCCGATGCCGCGCTCGACGATGCGCCTGAGGATGAAGGTGCTGTCGCCCATGGCGCCGCCACCTGGGTTGTCGGCGGTATCGGCCAGCACCACCGGGCCGCGTCCGGGCTGGCTAGAGAGCCGCAGCGCCGTATCAAGCGCCTCGTCCACCGCCAGTTGGTCCGACCCGATGCGCTCGCGCAAGTCCCAAAACTGGCGGCCGAGTTGCGCGGCAAGTTTTTGCGCCAGCGGCAGATCACCATCCGCCACTACCCACAGCTTGGCGCCCGCCTCCGGCACGTCGCCCCACGGAAAGCCGTGACCCAGCGACACCGACAGCACGCCCGGCAACTTCTCGCACGCCTGCAACTGCCGCACGAAGCCCTGCATGGGCTCGCGCGTGGTATGCCACAGACCCACCATCTTGCAATCGAACATGGCAGTCACCGGCCGCACGCGCCCCAGCGCCGCGTCGGCAACAATGCGGTAGAGTTCGTACAGCCGCGTCATGGCGTCGACGTGCGGATACTCCTTGAAGGCAATGATGACGTCGGCCGCGTCGCACATGCGCCGCGTCATATGGCAGTGCAGATCGAGTTCGACCCCGATCGGCACACGCGGGCCGACGATCTCGCGCACGCGCGCCAGCAGGTCGCCCTCGCAGTCGTCGTAGCCATCGGCCACCATGGCGCCATGCAGCAACAGGATCACCGCATCAATGGGCGCTGCCGCGCGCAGGTCTTCCAGAATTTCGTCGCGCAAAGTTTCATAAACGGCACGCACCGTGCGCCCCAGCGGTTGCGCGAAAGCGGTGACGCTCTCGATCAACTGGTGACCCTCGGCCTCGCAACGCTGGCGCAACAGCCGCGTCGCCAGGCCCAGGCCTTGCGGTGCCTGCCCACTGGCATCGCCGCGAAACAAGCCGTATTCCTTGAAGCCGCTCCAACCGGTGGGCGCCGGCGCGAAAGTGTTGGTCTCGGTGGCGAGATAGGCGGTGAAGAACTTCACGGCTGGCCCTCCTCGCGCACCAAGCGCAGGTGCCGGGTGCGCACAGTGTCCAGGCGCAGACCCACCACGCGCCCGTCGGCGCGCTCGACATTCAGCACGCCGCGCACTACGGCGGACAGCAGCGGATCGGCCGAGCACCAGGCCAGCACCTCGCTGGACAGGGCTTCCAGCCGCAACGTGTGGCGGCCACCGCTGCCGAGGATGCGCAAATACAGCGCGCCGCCTTCGAGGTCTAGGCGTGCGCTGGCATCGAGGTCGGGCACGCGGTAGACGCCGACCAGTTGCGCCGCCAACTCAGATACGGCTGGCGCAGCGTCCGGCAGCGCCATGAAGTGATGCGGGTGCCCGCCCTCCTTCACCGTCAGCGTTGCCGGCGGCTGCGCATCCGGTCCCTGCGGCAGCGCGATTTCGATCGGGCCGATCGGCAAGTCCTCGACACCCAGGCGCAGACCGCCAGCGGCGTCTCGCAGCGGCACTGGCTGGCTGTTCAGCCAGCTCAGGCCCAGCTTGCCGGCGGCGTCGGAAAAACCGATCACCAGGCCCGTCAGCGGCGCGTGGTAGCGCCGGCCCAGCAGCGCCGGCCGGACCGTCGCCGCGACGCGTTCCTCGACCGGCTCGGCCAGTGCATCGCCCAGCAGCGCGTCGACGATCCTGAAACCCAGCGCAATGGGCGCCACTGGCGCACCGTTGGTCATCAGCACCAGGTCCAGGCGCAGCGAAGGTAGCGTCAGCATCTGCGCCGTGCCGCCCACCACGCCGCCGGCATGGTGCAGCACCTCCACCCCGCGGTAGTGGTGGCGCATCAGGCCCAGGCCGTAGCCGGTAGCGGTACCGCTGGACAGCACGCCCGGTGTCATCATTTGCGACCAGCTTTCGTCGCTGCCGACCAGGCGCTGACCGGCCCCGCGCAAATGCGCCAGCCAGCGCAGCATGTCGTCCGCGGTCGAGACGATGGCCCCTTCGCCCCGCAGTTCCTCGGACGGAAAAATGCCGTGCCGCCAGCCGCCGTCGGGGCGCGGCAGATAGAGCGAGGCGACACCGGCGTGCACGTCGAGATCGCTGGGCAGCGACGCGGTGTCGTGCATGCCCAGCGGCGCCAGGATGCGTTGCGTCAGGAACTCTTCGTAACCGACGCCACTGACACGCTCTATCACCTGTGTCAGCAGGTGGTAGCCGCCGTTGCTGTAGATCATGCGGCTGCCGGATTCGAAGTTCAGCTCGCTCTGGCGCGCCAGCAAAGCGAGCGCCGAGCCGCGCGGCTGGATCGCCGCGCCATGGGCGATGAACGACAGATCGATGTGGCAGCGCCAGCCGCTCGTGTGGTTCATCAACTGGCGCAGCGTCGGGCCGGCGCCCAGCAGCGGAAGTTCGGGCAGGTGCTGGCGCAGCGGATCGTCAAGCGACAGCTTGCCGTCCTGCGCCAGCAGCAAGGTCGCCAGCGCCGCGAAGTGCTTGCTGGTGGAGCCGATGCGCATGCGCGTGCGGGGCGTATTGATGACGCCGTGCTCGATGCTGGCCAGACCGAAGGCGCGGCGGTACAAGGTCTGGCCGTCGCGCGCAACGCCCACCACCAGGCCCGGCGCGTCGCTGCGGTTGAAGGGTTGCAGCAAGGCGTCCAGCGCCGCAGTCGCAGTGCGAGTCCGGTCGGTGGAACTGGAAGATTCTGAAGGTGTAGTCATGCAGCAGCGCAGTGAGTCAGGGATCGGTTGAGTGAGATTGCATCGCCTGCACCAGGCGGACGAAGGCGTTTTCGCAGCGGCGCAGAACCATCGCGCCGACAGCACCACCAGCCACGGTGATAAGTGCCAAGGCCCAGGCCAGCCCGTTCGGAACGCTCTTCAAGGCATCGGACAAGCCGCCCACCAGCAGCGGGCCCAGCACCGCGAACGGCATCGCGGCCACCGTCAGCGTGGCAATGATGCGGGAGCGCAAATGCGGCGCGCTGACGTCTTGCAGAACGTTCGGTATCACCACCGTGCCGGCGATCAGCGGCACCACGATCAACGCCAGCAGTACGAAGACATCGTTGGCCGAGCGCACCAGCACCAGCGGCAGCGACAACAACGCCGCCGTCAGATTGGCCAGCAGCACGACGCGCACCGGAGCCGCCACACCGATACGCCGCTGCGCGAATCGCAGCGCCACGGCCCCCAGCACCGCACCGACGATGGTGCCGGCCAGCAGCGCCAGGCCCATGCCCTGCCCCAATTGCGCCGGTGTGGCGCCGAATTGGCGCGCCGCCAGAATCGGCACCCAGGTGTAGACCGCCAGCAGGCCGACATTGGCGACACCGATGCCGGCCACCAGGCCCGCCAGCGTGCGCCAATGCGCTGCCATGTAATGGCGGTAGCTCAAAAGCCCGGTCGAGTCCTGGCGGGCCGGCACCAGGCCGCCTGGCGCGGTCACAGCGGCACGCCCCGCCCCGCCGCCGATGAACAACACCAGCAGGGCCACCAGCGGCCCGGGCAGCGCCATGGCGAAAAAACCCAGGCGCCAACTCTCGAGTGCCTGCAGCGCCGGCGGCAGCAGCGGCCGCGCTTGTTCCACCAGCCCCAGAACGGCGCCGCCCAGCATGGTTCCCAAGGCGCCGCCGGCGATCGAAACGAAGGCGAACAAGGTATTGGCCAGCGCGCGCTGGCTGCGCGCAAACATCTGGGGGATCAGGCTGTAAACGATGGGCGCCAGACCGGCCTCGCCAACGCCCAACCCGATGGAGGCCACAAACAGCATGGCGTAGCTGTGGGCCGTGCCGCGCATGGCGGTGGCGGCGCTCCACAGCAGCACGCAAGCCGCCAGCACCAGCCGCCGGTCGAAGCGATCCCCCAACCAACCCAGCGGCAAGGTGGCAATGCCGGCGAACAGCGCAAAGCCGGCGCCTTGCAGCAGGCCCAACTGGGTATCGGACAAGCCCATGGATTGGCGCACCGGTTCCGCCAGCAGGCTGAACACCATCCGGTCGACCCAGCCCAGGACCGCCGCCAGAATCAGCACCGCCAGGCCCAGCCAGGCGCCGGCCAGGGCGCCGCGCCGCGGCGACGGCGACGACGACGACGGCAGCGCCGCGGCCAGCCCGTCGCCGGGCTCCGGGCCTGCTGCGGAAACCACGCTCAAGCCCATCAGAAGCTGGTGCTCAAGCTGACGCCGACGCTGCGCGGTTGGGTCACCGTGACCTGTTCCAGATTGCCCGTCAGATGGGTGGCGCTCAATAAGCCGCGCTGGTCGGTCAGGTTGCGCACATAAGCGGCCAGACTGAAGCGGCCCAACTCGATGCCGGCCTGCAGGTCGAGCGACGAATAGGCCGGCATCTTGAAGCTGGGCAGCATGGCGCTGCCCGGGTAGCCGGCGTCGCGTTCGCCGACGTGCCGGACGGTGACGCCCAGGTAGCTGGGGTGCGCGGCAACGTTGAAGTTGTAGCTGGCCCCCAGGCTGCCCGAAAAGCGGGCACTGTTGGGCAGGCGCGTACCGGAAGCGGCCAGGCCTGGTGCGTCGCTGCGCAGCCGGGCGTCGAGGGTGGTGGCTGCGGCGCTCAGGCGCAGCGCGGGAAGCGGCGACCAGTTGAGCGCCAACTCGCTGCCGCGCACACGCGCGTCGCCGGCATTGACGATGGATCCAAAACCCCCGATCACCACCACCTGCTGCAGGTTGCTCCACTCGATGTCAAACAGCGCGGCCTGCAACGACAGCGTCTTGTCCAGCAGATCTGCCTTGTAGCCCAGCTCGTAGCTCCATAGCGAGTCGGATTGGAAACTGGGTGGCACCGGCGACAGCCCCGTGCTCAAGGGCACGCCGTTCGGGCCACCCGGGCGGTAGCCGCTGGCGGCGCGGAAGTACACATTGCTGGTCGGCGCCAGCGCATATTGCGCGGTGGCCAGGTAAGTGGTACTGGAATCCTCGGAACTACCACCCAGCACCGACGGCTGTCCCAGCAACAAGCCGGAAGCGCTCTGGCTCACGGTTTGACTGTTGCGTGCGACGCGCGCCCCCGCCGTCAGCGACAGCAAGCGTGTGGCGTGCCAGGTCAGGTCGCCGTACAGCGCCTGTTCCAGGTAGGTGCTGGGAACCGAACCGGTCAGCAGGTTGGCGCCACTCAGAGCACCGCCGAAGCCGGCATCGACGGTCTGCTCATGAGCGCCGCGCTCGCGACTGAAAAACGCGCCGGCCAGCCATTCGAGCTGGTTGCTGGCGCGTGAGGTCAAGCGGAACTCCTGGCTGATTCTGTCCTGCTTGAAGGAATCGTCGGCCCAGGTCGAGACCGCCGGCAGGCCATTGGCATTGAGCAAGGGCACATAAACCGGACTGGCATCGATCACACTGTGGTCCTTGACCTCTTGCGACGAGGTGATCGAGTTCAGGCGAGCCCAGCCGAGGTCGTACTCAAGGTCCAGCCCATACAGCGTTAGCCGGTTGCTGACCGGATCGGCCACCGTTCGCCGGCGGCTCAGGTCACCCTCGATCGGCTGACCGGTGCCGAGGTCCATGTCCACCATGCCGTGCCCGTCGCGCTGAAGATTCTGCGTTGTGGCCGAGAGGCGCACCGACAGCTTGGAGGTTGGCGTCACCAGCAGCGAGAGGCGCAAGCCCTTGGTGTCGCCAGCGTTGATGGCGTCCCCCGCGGCCGCGCCGACGGCCTTGTAATAGCCCGCCACCTGGTCCTGGAACGCCGCCACGCGCAAACCCGCGACATCCTGCTTGAGCGGCACGTTGAGAACCGCGCTGACGGTGGCGTTGTTGCCGCCGCCGCGCACCGACGAAGTGCCCAGCGTCACCTTGCCCGAGAATTCGCCGGTGTCGGGTTCCGTGGTCACGTACTTGAGCAGGCCGCCCATGGCACCGGCGCCGTACAAGGTACCCTGCGGGCCGCGCAGGATTTCGATGTGGTGCAAATCCAGCAGGCCCATGTCGAGTGCCGTCGTTGAGCCGCCGGCGGTGGCACTGCTGGAGCCGACCGGAACGTCGTCCACATACACCCCGACAGTGGCAACGGTTTGCTGGTTTCCGGTGGTGACACCGCGCATGCTGAGTCCACCCCGCGTGCCGCCGTAGCTGCTGAGGTTGACGCCGGGCTCGTCGGCGATGTAGTCGGTCAGGGACTTGGCGCCGGCGCGCTCCAGCGCTTCGCCGCTGCGGGCCGAGACCTGCATCGGCACTTCACGGGCCGGCTCGTGGCGGCGGGAAGCCGTCACCACGACCGAACTCAAATTGGCCGGCGGCTGATCGGTGCGCTCCGATTTGAGCGCGTCCGGTGGCGCCACATAGATCACCATGGCACCGTCGGCGTCGCGCCGGATTTTGAGCTTGGTCCCTTCCAGCAGACGCGCCAGGGCTTCCTCCGGCGTTGCCGCGCCCTTGGCGCCCTTGGTCGAGAGACCCTTGACATCGTCGACCTTGTACAGCAGTTGCGCCTGCGACTGTGCAATGAAAGTGTCCAACGCCGTCTTCAGGTCGCCGGCAGCCACATCGAAGTTGCGCGTCTGCGCTTGCGCATAGAGCGCGGCCAGCATGCAGCACGCCATCATCAGACTCCGAAGAAATCTGCCTTGCTTATCCCACATCATCCGTCACCTCCGGTTCGGCGCAACATGCGCTGCCTACTGAGACGAGCGGGCTGTCACGATCCGGTAATGTTCACTTCGAAATTTTTATTTCGTCCGCGCTTTCACTCACCACCAGGCCGAAGCCATCGTGCAGCAGCCGCGCGAAGCCGCGCACGTTGCTGGCGGCGAAACTGCCGCCGACGCGCAGTTGCGCCAGCGCCGGCTCGGCAATCACCAATTGCTGCCGGTTGTAGCGATTGAACTCTTCGGCCGCCTGCGCCAGCGTGATCTGATCGAACACCAGCTTGCCCTGGCGCCAGCTCAATTCGTTGGCCACCTGCTCGGCGCTCTTGGCAAGCACCAGAATCTGGCCGGCCTCGGCCACCACCACGTCATTGCGGGTGGCGATGACGGGTTTGGGCGCTTGCGGCGCCGCTCTGTTGGAGCCGATCTGGACCCGCCCCTCTTCCACCACCACATCGACCTGGTCGCCATGCCGGTGCACCGAGAACCGGGTGCCCAGCACCGTGATCCGGCGCTCACCGGCCAGCACCACGAACGGCCGGGTGGGCTCATGGGCCACGTCGAAATAGGCCTCGCCGCGGTCCAGCCAGACGGTACGCTGGCGGTCGCTGATCGCGGTATGCACCTGGCTGTTGGTGTTCAGGGTCAGGCGCGAGCCATCCGACAAGGAGACCTCTCCGCGCACGCCAATTTCGGTGCTGTAGCGATCGCCCTCGCCGCCGCCCGGCCAAAACCATGAGGCGGCCCCCAGCACCAGCGCCAGCAGCACGCCGGCGGCGACCCGGTGCAGGGAGTAGCGCGGCAGTGCAAAGCGCGCTGCCGCGGCCCGATCGGGTGGCGCCGGCGTGCGCAGCGCATTCAGACGATCGGCCCGCTGCCAGGCCGCCAACAGCCGCAGGTAGGCCACCCGATGCGCCGTCGAAGCAGCCAGCCAGGCGTCCAGTTCCTGCTCGTGCTGCTGACTCCAGTCGCCCCGGTCGCGCTGCGCCAGCCACTGGGCGGCGCGTTCCTCTATGCGTTGTGCTTCACTCATGATGTTCGGCTCTTCTTGTCAAGCGCCGCGCCAAAAGCCTTGGTCCTGAGCATGACCCCCCTGGCGAACAGCGCGTCGGCCAACGCCCGCACCCCTTTTGACACCTGCCGCTCCACCGTGTCCTCGGTAATGCCCAGTTGCGCGGCCACATCGCGTTGCGAATAGCCGTCTATCTTGCGCAACTCGACCACGCGGCGGCAGCGCGGCGGCAGTTCGTCCAGCGCCGTCTGCAGCATGCGCAGCTCGCCGCGGCCAGCGGCATGACGCTCCGGCGTCAGCTCTTCCACCGAGGTATCGAGCGCCTCCAGATCGGCCACCGTCTCGATCGAGACGATCTGCGCCCGGCGCGCCCGGTCGATCAGCAGATTCCTGGCGGTGGCAAAAAGAAAGGGCTTGACCGCG
>NZ_JAQTMS010000053.1 GCF_028714215.1 Rhodoferax sp.
CAAACCGGCTCGATTACCAACCAAAGACCGGGCTATGCCTGCAAAACGTCCACTTGAGCCCTACCCAGCACCAAAATCAACGCAAATCTGGTCATACAGTGGAGCTGCATGAAATATGCGGGCTAGCAGCTTTTCATTCATCGCCTCATAGAAAAAGCCGCCCGCAGGCGGCTTTTCGTGGCGCGGTCAATGCGCTTACTTGCTGCCGGGCACCTTGCCTTCGACGCCCTTGACGAAGAAGTTCAAACCACCCAGAAACTTGTCATCCGCGACCGCATCCTTGGCCACTTGAACCTTGCCCTTGTTGTCGACGATCGGGCCTTTCCAGATCACGAAGCTGCCGTCGGTCAGACCCTTCTTGACCTCATCCACTTTGGCTTTGGTCTCGGCCGGCACGTCTTCGGCGATCGAGACGATATCGATCGCGCCTTCCTTCACACCCCACCAGGTATGGCCGCCACCGGTCCACTTGCCTTCCAGCGCTTCCTTGGTGGCCTTGATGTAGTAGGGGCCCCAGTTGATCACGCTGGAGGCCAGATGCGCCTTGGGACCGTAGGCGGTCATGTCCGAATCCCAGCCGAAGGCGCGCTTGCCCTTGGCCTCGGCGGTCTTCAGCACGGCCGGCGAATCGGTGTTCTGGAACAGCACATCGGCGCCGCCGTTGATGAGCGAGGTTGCCGCCTCGGTTTCCTTGGGCGGATTGAACCATTCGCCAACCCACACCACCTTGGTCTTGATCTTCGGGTTGCTGGACTGCGCGCCCAGGGTAAAGCTGTTGATGTTGCGGATCACTTCCGGAATCGGCACCGACGCCACCACGCCCAGCGTATTCGACTTGGTCATCTTGCCGGCAATCACGCCGGCCATGTAAGCACCTTCGTAGGTGCGGCTGTCGTAGGTGCGCATGTTCTCGGCCTGCTTGTAGCCGGTGGCGTGCTCGAACTTCACGTCCTTGCTGTCGGCGGCGACTTTCAGCATGGGTTCCATGTAGCCGAAGGTGGTGCCGAAAATCAGCTTGTTGCCTTGACCAACCATGTCGCGAAATACACGCTCGGCGTCAGCCGATTCAGCCACGTTTTCCGCGATGGAGGTCTTGATCTTGTCGCCAAATTCCTTTTCCAGCGCCTTGCGACCGTTGTCGTGCGCGAAGGTCCAGCCGCCGTCACCGACCGGGCCGACGTAAGCAAAAGCAATCTTCAGCGGCTCAGGCTTGGGGGCCGGGGCGGAAGCGACCGGCGCCGGGGCCGGAGCGGGTTCTTCCTTCTTGCCACACCCGACCAGTGCAGCGGAGGCCACGGCGGTGAGTGCTGCGATTTTCAGCAGCGAACGTTTTTGCAAATCGGTCATGTCAATTCCTTCTTAGAACGGGGGGTTGCGACAGGGTTTAAAAGAGGCTAATTATGAACCGGAAAGAATCAGCTTCCGGGGTAGAAAGGCTTTCCTATCGATGCCGGCATGTTGATCCGGATCCACATGGGATTGCGCGAAATCAGGGCCAGCACAACGATGGTCGACAGATAGGGCAACATGGTCAGGAACTGGCTGGGAACTTCCACGCCGATGCCTTGCAAGTGAAACTGCAACATGGTCACGCCGCCGAACAGATAGGCCCCCAGCAGGACCCGGGCCGGCCGCCAGGTGGCAAAAGTGGTCAGGGCCAAGGCGATCCAGCCCTTGCCCGCCACCATGCCCTCGACCCACAAAGGCGTGTAGATGATGGAAACATAAGCACCGGCCAAACCGCACAGCGCCCCGCCCGCCAGCACCGCCGCCAGACGGATGCGGCGCACCGGGTAGCCCAGCGCGTGGGCCGCCTCGGGGCTTTCTCCGACGCTGCGCAAGACCAGGCCGGAACGCGTGCGGTACAAAAACCAGATCAGGCCCAGCGCCAACAAGACCGTCAGATACACCAGGGGATGGTGCCTGAAGAAGGCCGGTCCCAGCAGAGGAACATCAGACAGATAAGGAATGGCAAAACTGGGACGCTGCGGAATTTTTTCCTGCACATAGCCAATGCCGACGAAGGCGGAAAACCCGGCCCCGAACAGGCTCACTGCCAGACCCGTCGCATATTGATTGGTGTTGAGCCAGATCACCAGCACGCCAAAAACAAGGGCCAGCACGGCGCCGGCGCCAATGCCGGCAACGAACCCCAGAACATCGCTGCCCGAATAGACAACAGTGGCAAAACCGGCGATGGCGGCGCACAACATCATGCCCTCGGCGCCAAGGTTCACAATACCGGCGCGCTCATTGATCAACAGCCCCAGGGAGGCCAGCGCCAGTACCGTGCCGGCGTTCAGGGTGGCGGCGACCAGCAGTGCGTACGATTCCATCATTTACCCCATTTCAAGCGGTAATTCACCAGCGTGTCGCAGGCCAGCAAGGTGAACAACAGCAAACCCTGGAACACGCCGGTCAACGATTTGGGCAAGCCCAGGCGCGACTGCGCGAGCTCCCCACCGATGTAGAACATGCTCATCAAAATGGCCGAGAACAGCATGCCCACCGGATGCAGCCGCCCGACATAGGCAACGATGATGGCGGCAAAGCCGTAACCGGCCGGCACGTAGGGCGTCAGTTGTCCGATCGGGCCGGCCACCTCCAGGGCACCGGCCATGCCGGCCATGCCGCCCGACACCAGCAAGGCCAGCCACAAGGCGCGGCGCGAAGAAAAGCCGGCATAGCGGGCGGCAGCCGGCGCCAGGCCGCCGACCTGCTGCGCAAAACCGGCGCGGGTGCGGAACAGGAAGATCCAGGTCCCGAGGACACCCAGCAAGGCCAAAAACACGCCAATGCTGACGCGCGAGCCGGCAAACAGGCGCGGAATGCGGGTAACCAGATCAAACGTCTTGGTCTGCGGAAAGTTGTAGCCCTGCGGGTCCTTCCAGGGACCCGCCACCATGTAGCTGAGCAGCTGTACCGCCACATACACCAGCATCAGACTGACCAGAATCTCATTGGCATTGAAACGGTCGCGCAAGTAAGCGGTGATGGCCGCCCAAAACATGCCGCCCAGAACGCCCGCCAAGATAATCGGAAGCACGATCCAGCCGCTGCTGGTTTTGTCCGCCAACAGCGCCACACCGCTGGCCGCGATGGCACCCAGCACGTACTGCCCCTCGGCACCGATATTCCAGACATTGGAGCGAAAGCACACCGCCAGACCCAGCGCAATCAACAACAAGGGCGTGGCCTTGACGGTCAATTCACCCAGTGCGTAAGCGCCACGGATAGGTTCCCAGAAAAACACCCGCAAGCCACTTACCGGGTCTTTGCCCAAGGCGGCGAACAGCGCCACGCCAATCACGACCGTGATCAGCAAGGCCAGCATGGGCGAGGCGTAACTCCACAGCGCGGAGGGTTGCGGTCGGGCTTCGAGCTTAAGCATGCTGTGCTCCGCCCTGTTCTGTCATGCGGGCATCCGGCATCCCCGTATCCGTTGGGAACAAGCCGCTCATCCACTCGCCTATTTTTTCAATGCTGGCCTCGCTGATCGGCACCGAGGGCGACAGGCGGCCGCGGGCGATCACATGCAGGCGATCACTGAGTTCAAACAACTCGTCGAGCTCTTCGCTGACCACCAGCACGGCGCAACCGGCATCGCGCAAGGCCAGAATTTCACCGCGAATCTGGGCCGCCGCCCCGACATCGACACCCCAGGTCGGCTGCGACACGATGAACAGTTTCGGATTGGCGTCAATTTCGCGGCCGACGATGAATTTCTGCAAATTACCACCCGAGAGGGAACGCGCCGCGGCGCGTGGACCGGCGGCCTTGACATTGAAGCGCCGGATAATATCGGCAGCATGGGCTTCGAGCTTGCGGATGCCGATCCAACCGCCCGCAAACCCGGGGTGGGAGATTGATTCGTTGCGCGTGAGCAGCAAATTGTGCGCCAGCCCCAGCGTCGGCACGGCGCCGCGGCCGAGGCGTTCTTCCGGCACAAAATGAAGTCCCAGCTGGCGCCGGTCTCCCGGGTGCAAACCTGATACGTCGGTTTGCCCAATGCGAATCGACCCCGGCTCGGCTCGCACATCCTCACCCGACAGGGCGTACAACAATTCCTTCTGCCCATTACCGGAAACACCGGCGATGCCCACCACCTCGCCGGCGCGAACCTCCAGCGTGACGCCACCCAGGTCGACGCCAAACTGGTCGCCCCGGGGCAGCGACAGGTTCCGCACCTGCAACACCGGCGCGCCCAGTTGGGGCGCGTGACGAATCAGCTGCGGCAACTCGGCACCGATCATCAGGCGCGACAAGGAGGCGTTGGATTCCAGTGCCGGCTGGCAGACACCCGTGACCCGGCCCGCGCGTAACACGGTGCAGACATCGCACAATTGGCGGATCTCGTCGAGCTTGTGACTAATGTACAAAATGCTGCAACCTCGGCCGGCCAAGGTCTTCAACACCACAAACAGCTTTTCCACGGCCTGCGGCGTGAGCACCGAAGTGGGCTCATCCAGAATCAGCAATTGCGGTTCGGTCAACAAAGCGCGAAGGATTTCGACACGCTGCATTTCACCCACGCTCAAGGTGTGCACGGGTCGGGTCGGATCAATGTCCAGACCGTACTCGGACGCTTTGCTAGCGATGCTGTGGCTGACTTCAGGCAGGCTCAGGCGCTTGTTCAGACCGAGCCAGACATTCTCCGCGACGGTGATGGTGTCGAACAGGCTGAAATGCTGAAACACCATGCTGATGCCCAAGGCGCGTGCCTCTTGCGGATTGCGGATGGTCACCGGTTGGCCATTGAAGACAACCGTTCCGGCGTCCGGCTTGACGGCGCCATAGATTATTTTCACCAGGGTCGATTTGCCGGCACCGTTTTCGCCCAAAACAGCATGGACTTCGCCCGGCATGACGGTCAGCGAGACGGCGTCGTTGGCCAACACGCCGGGGTAACTTTTGCAGACGCCTAGGAGCTCAAGTCGGGAAGTTGTCATGGGGCCCTATGCTAACTTCAATCAGCCGGCACCCAGCCCCACCCTACCCCGCCCAAGCACTGAATTTGTGCCGCCGGGCCAAATGGCCACACCGCGCAAGCGACGGTACTACCCCGCCGTTACCCGCAGTCCGATCGAGCCGGCACCCACCGCCTCACAGTCTGGCCGCAAACAACAAGGCAGTTCCACAGTTGCGGGCACCTTCTAAATGCCAGCCGTGCTGGACCAGCTTGGCGGCACGTCGCGCGGAACGGAATAATGGACACGCTGCCTGACTTGCTCGCTGTCGGGCTCCGTAGTGGCATCCGCCGTGTCCGATTGCAAGACAGCGCCAGAGCCACCGGCCGCAACGGTCAACTGGTGCAGTTCGGTGGCGACCATGACGCCCGCGACAGCCGACATCAGTGTCAAAACAATGGCACCAAAAAACGCCTTCATTTCAAGCCTCCGTAATTGACGTGGTCAAGCAAAACCAATGCCATGGGCAGTGCGCCGGCTGGTCGTTCCCGCCCCAATCAGCGCTCCCGGCACGCCGTCAGAGGGACTGGATGAACTCAACGCTGCGGGTAAACCACGTTGCTGCCGGGGGCCGTACGCGAGTTCGAGATCACCGGCGTGATCTGCAGCTGAATGGTGGAGCCCGGGTCGTAAGGCATTTGCACCGAATATTGCTTGCCGGCGTATTCATAGGTCACGTTGTACGCGACCGTGCGGTTCTCGTAAAAAGTTTGCATCCGGCAGTGCTGCACGTTTTGCACTTGCGTCTGTGCCGGACCCTCAATGTTGTCGCCGACCATGGCGCCACCGATGAGGCCCAGCACGGTGGCGGCCGCCTTGCCGCTGCCGCCGCCCACGGCGTTCCCCATGGCACCGCCGGCAATGGCACCCATGATCGCACCGGCACCGGATTTGGGCTGCTGGACCGTCACCTGCTCGTTGCTGCATACCTGGCGCGGAACACTGACCTGCTGAATGACGGGGGTGGAAGAAACCACCTGCGCCTGCTCCTGCGCCAGAGACAGTCCACTGAAAACCACGGCCGTGGACAAAAGAAGAAGTTTTTTCATGATGCTTGATTTTAAAGTAGTCGGCATGAGTGAATCATGGCATTCTGTAAGCCCAACTTTATCGGAATTGAGTGAAGAAATGGTAAAGAATGTGTCAGCCATGGCCAGCCCCCTGGCGTCCCAAAAAACTTGCACCGCAAGCGCCGGCCACAGCCTGATCGAACGGAAAATCCGTTATGCTCCACGGCGCAAGCAATGCGCGCGGCGATCCCGCTGCCATTGCCGCATTGTCCGGTCGACGCGGGGCTACCCGCCACGCGTCGAGCCAGCCCCCAACATCTGATGCAGGACACGACCTTGCAAGGAGAAATGCCGATGCCACAGCGCGAGCCACTTCGTCTGCATGTGCCTGAGCCCACCGGGCGACCAGGCCATGACACAGACTTTTCCTACCTCCCTATTTCAGAAGCCGGTGCCGTGCGTCGCCCGCCGGTGGACGCCCTGGCGACGCAGACCAGCGACCTGGCGTTCACGCTGATTCGCGTGCTGGACCCCAGCGGCAAGGCGGTTGGCCCCTGGGCACCCGAGATCGATGTGGCCTTGCTGCGCAAGGGTCTGCGCGCCATGCTCAGGACGCGCGCTTTTGATGCGCGCATGCAGATTGCACAGCGGCAGAAGAAGATGTCCTTCTACATGCAATGCCTGGGCGAGGAAGCCATTGCCACCGCCCACGCCCTGGCGCTGAGCGAGGGCGACATGTGTTTCCCCACCTACCGCCAGCAGGGACTGTTGCTGGCGCGCGATGATGTGTCCATGGTGGACATGATCTGCCAGTTGTTCTCCAACCAGCATGACCCTCTCAAGGGGCGACAGTTGCCGGTGATGTATTCCAGCAAGAAGCAGGGCTTCTTCTCCATCTCGGGCAACCTGGCCACCCAGGTGATCCAGGCCGTGGGCTGGGCCATGGCCTCGGCCATCAGCGGGGACACCAAGGTGGCGTCCAGCTGGATTGGCGATGGCGCCACCGCCGAGGCGGACTTTCACACCGGGCTGACCTTCGCCCATGTGTACCGTGCACCGGTCATCCTCAATGTGGTCAACAACCAGTGGGCCATCTCCACCTTCCAGGCCATCGCCGGCGGCGAAGGCACCACTTTTGCGGCGCGCGGCGTGGGCAACGGCATCGCCTCGCTGCGGGTCGACGGCAATGATTTCCTGGCGGTTTACGCCGCCTCGCAATGGGCTCTGGAGCGGGCCCGCCGCAACCTGGGTCCGACGCTGATCGAGTGGGTGACGTACCGGGCTGGGCCGCACTCGACCTCGGACGACCCCAGCAAATACCGCCCCGCCAACGATGCGGCGCGCTTTCCCCTGGGTGATCCGATTGCCCGTCTCAAGCAACACCTGATCCAACTGGGCGCCTGGTCCGACGCCCAGCATGAGGCGGCCCAGAAAGAGCTGGAAGCCGAGGTGGCGGCGGCCCAGAAAGAAGCCGAGCGCTACGGCACGCTGGCCGATGGCCATATGCAGAGCCCGGCCGGGATGTTTGAAGATGTTTACAAGGTCATGCCCGAGCACTTGCGTCGGCAGCGCCAGGAATTGGGAATCTGATCATGCCGAACAACAAACACAAGCAAGGCAGCAGCGCCATGACCATGATTCAGGCTCTGCGCTCGGCCATGGACGTGATGCTGGAACGCGACAACAAAGTGGTGGTCTACGGCCAGGACGTCGGCTATTTCGGTGGCGTGTTCCGCTGCACCGAAGGACTGCAAAAAAAGTACGGCACTTCGCGCGTGTTCGATGCGCCGATCTCCGAAGGCGGTATCGTGGGCACGGCGGTGGGCATGGGCGCCTATGGCCTGCGCCCGGTGGTCGAGATCCAGTTCGCCGACTACTTCTATCCGGCCAGCGACCAGATCGTGTCCGAGGCGGCGCGCCTGCGCTATCGCTCGGCCGGAGACTTCACCTGCCCCATCACCATCCGCATGCCCTGCGGCGGCGGCATCTACGGCGGGCAGACGCACAGCCAGAGCCCGGAGGCCATGTTCACCCAGGTCTGCGGCCTGCGCACGGTGATGCCGTCCAACCCCTACGATGCCAAGGGCCTGCTGATTGCCTCCATCGAGAACGACGACCCGGTGATTTTTCTGGAACCCAAGCGTCTGTACAACGGACCGTTCGACGGCCACCACGACAAGCCGGTGGTGCCCTGGTCGAAACACCCCATGGGCGAAGTGCCGGAGGGCTATTACACGGTGCCGCTGGACTCGGCGGCGGTGTTCCGCCCGGGCCAGGAACTGACCGTGCTGAGCTACGGCACCATGGTGTTTGTGGCGGAAGCGGCGGCCAACGAGAGCGGCGTGGATGCCGAGATCATCGATCTGCGCTCGATCTGGCCGCTCGATCTGGAGACCATCGTGGCCTCGGTCAAGAAGACCGGGCGCTGCGTCGTGCTGCACGAGGCGACGCGCACCAGCGGCTTTGGCGCCGAACTGATTGCGCTGGTGCAGGAGCATTGCTTCTACCACCTCGAAGCCCCGATCGAGCGGGTGGCGGGCTGGGATACACCCTATCCCCATGCCCAGGAGTGGGCGTATTTTCCCGGCCCCAAGCGGGTCGCAGAAGCGTTCAAGCGCGCGCTGGAGGCATGATGGGTATTCACGTGATCAAGATGCCGGACATCGGCGAAGGCATTGCCGAGGTCGAGTTGGTCGCCTGGCATGTCAAGGTGGGCGACATGGTGGCCGAGGACCAGATCCTGGCCGATGTCATGACCGACAAGGCGACGGTCGAAATCCCGTCCTCGGTGGCCGGCAAGGTGCTGGCGCTGGGCGGCGTGGTGGGCCAGGTGATGGCGGTCGGTTCGGAGGTCATCCGCATGGAAGTGGCAGGGGCCGGCAACCTCAAGGCAGAGGCGGCCCAGGCGACCTCCGCGACGGCGCTTGCCAGCAGCCCGGCAGCACCGCTCGCGCCGGCCGCGGCGCCGGCCAAAACACCGGTCGCGGCGCCAGTGGCCCCGCTGCCATCGGCGCTGCCAACGCCCTCGGCAACGCAGCCTTTGCCCGAGGCGCGGCGCGCCAGTGCGCAAGCGGTGGCGCCGGTGCGCGCACCGGGTGACAAACCCGTTGCCTCGCCGGCAGTGCGCCGCCAGGCCTGGGACCTGGGCATCGAATTGCAGTTTGTGCCGGGCACCGGTAGCGCCGGTCGCATCACGCACGAAGACTTGCTGGCCTATGCGGCGCGAGCGACCCAGTCGCCGTCGGCCGATGGGCTGGACCCGCGCTATGCCCCGCGCCTGGACGAACAGACTGTTCCCGTGATTGGCCTGCGGCGCAAGATCGCTCAGAAGATGCAGGAGTCCAAGCGCCGCATTCCGCACTTCACCTATGTCGAGGAAGTCGACATGACCGAGTTGGAGGCCTTGCGCGCGCGCTTGAACGCCCAGCACAGCAAGGCGCGTGGACGCCTGACCGTGCTGCCGTTCCTGGTGCGTGCCGTGGTGCTGGCGGCGCGAGAGCATCCGCAGATCAACGCCCGCTACGACGACGACGCGGCCGTGCTGACGCGCTATGGCGCGGTGCACTTGGGGCTAGCCACCCAGACCGAAGGCGGGCTGATGGTGCCGGTGCTGCGCCATGCCGAGACACTGGACCTGTGGGCCTGCGCGGCCGAAGTGGTGCGCCTGGCCGAAGCGGCGCGCAGCGGCAAGGCCTCGCGAGACGAACTGTCAGGCTCGACCATCACCATCACCAGCCTGGGCGCACTGGGCGGCATTGTCAGCACGCCGGTGATCAACCACCCGGAAGTGGCCATCGTGGGCATCAACCGCATGGTCGAGCGCCCCATGATCCGCAACGGTGCGGTAGTGGCGCGGCTGATGATGAATCTGTCGTCGAGCTTCGACCACCGCGTGGTGGACGGCATGCATGCGGCCGAATTTGTGCAACTGGTACGTGGCTACCTGGAGTGTCCGGCCACCCTGTTTGTGGAGTAGGACATGGACATACAACACACAACCTTGCTCATCATCGGCGGCGGTCCCGGCGGCTACGTGGCGGCCATCCGCGCCGCGCAACTGGGCATTGCCACCACCCTGGTCGAGGGCGAACAACTGGGGGGCACCTGCCTGAATGTCGGTTGCATTCCGTCCAAGGCGCTGATCCACGCCGCGGACGCCTACCACCAGGCGCATCACTTCATGGGCGACAGCACGCTGGGCATCCATGTGGAGGCGGCGCGCATCGACATTGCGCAAACCGTGCGCTGGAAGGACGGCATCGTGGCCCGGCTCACCGGCGGCGTCGGCGCCTTGCTCAAGAAGCATGGCGTCAAGGTGGTCAAGGGCTGGGCTCAGATGGTGGACGGCAAGACCGTGGACGTCAGCACCGACAAGCCGCAAGCGCAGCCCCTGCGCATCCAGGGAGAGCACTTGCTGCTGGCCAGCGGCTCGGTCGAGTTGGGCCTGCCCGGCATGCCTTTCGGTGGGCGCGTCATTTCCTCCACCCAGGCGCTCTCACCCGACAGCATTCCCGGCAAGCTGGTGGTGGTGGGCGCCGGCTATATCGGTCTGGAGTTGGGACTGGTCTACCGCAAGTTGGGCGCCGATGTGACCGTGGTGGAGGCGCAGGACCGCATCCTGCCGCTGTACGACGAGGAACTGACCAAACCGGTGCTGGCCTCCTTGCGCAAACTGGGGCTGCAGTTGCACCTGGGCAGCAAGGTGCAGGGCTTGAACACCGCCGGCGACGCCGTGCGGGTGCTGGATGCGGCGGGGCGCGAGAGCGAACTCGCCGCCGACCAGGTGCTGGTGGCCATAGGACGGGCACCGCGCACCCACGGCTGGGGTCTGGAAAAGCTGATGCTGGCGATGCAGGGCCGCGCGCTGAAGATCGATGACCAGTGCCGCACCTCCATGCGCAATGTCTGGGCCATTGGCGACCTGACGGGCGAGCCCATGCTGGCGCACCGGGCCATGGCGCAGGGCGAGATGGTGGCCGAGATCATCTCCGGCAAACGCCGCCACTTTGCGCCGGCGGCGATTGCCGCGGTCTGCTTCACCGATCCCGAAGTGGTGGTGGCGGGCCAGACGCCGGCCGAAGCTGCCAAGGCCGGGCTGGACTGCATCAGCGCCCATTTCCCCTTTGCCGCCAATGGCCGCGCCATGACACTGGAAGCGCACGAGGGCTTTGTGCGCGTGGTGGCCCGGCGTGACAACCACCGCATCGTGGGCTGGCAGGCGGTCGGCGTGGGGGTATCGGAACTGAGCACGGCGTTTTCCCATTCGCTGGAAATGGGTGCCTGCCTGGAGGATGTGGCGGGCACCATTCACGCCCATCCGACCCTGGGTGAAGCGGTGCAGGAAGCGGCTTTGCGGGCACTGGGCCACGCTCTGCATGTCTAGCCGGCTGCCAGCAACGACCGGGTTCAAGCGCCGGCAAGCAGGCGCAGCCCTCCGGGATCAACCACGTTCAACAATCGTCCGGAACCGCTGATCAAGCTGCGCTCGCGCAAATGCCGCAGCACGCGTGACAGGGTTTCGGGTGCAATGCCCAGTTGCGCGGCAATGGAGCGCTTGCGCTGCTGCAGCAGCACCGCCATCGCACCGCGGTCGCCGGTCTGGGCGTGGCGCAACAGCCATTCGGCACAGCGAGCCTCGGCATCCTTGGCAAAACGACTGACCGCAAATTCGGTTTGCTGGCGATGCGCCAGCGCCACGTCGTGCAGCACAGCCTGGGCTGCCTCCGACATGCTGGAGAGCGACTGGCGGAATTCGGCCAGGGCGACCCGCCGCAAATTGACTTCGGTTTCCGCCACGGCGTCGACCGCGTGCGGCAAGTCCAGCACTGCGGCGCTGGCCTCCAGCCAGCAGGGGCCTTCCACCACCCCCAACTGGTGCTCCATGACATTGCCCTCCATGACGCCCAGGGCGACCCGCCCCGACTCGACATAACTGACCCAGGGCGAGGCCAGTGCACGCCGGAGCAAAAACTCGCCGCGAGCAGCAAGATGGACTTCGGCGGGGATATCAATAACTTGAGCGGGCAGCATAGACACGCACTTTGCCGCGCTTAGGCCCCCTGGACCTTGAGGAAAATCAAACAATCCTGAGTAAACTGCTCACAAAACCAGCACGACCCGGAAATCATTGACATTCGTGAAGCTTGGCCCGGTGATCAGCAAATCGCCCAAGCCGGCAAAAAAGCCATAAGCATCGTTGCGCTCAAGATAAGCGTCAATTTTCATCCCTGCGGCCTGCGCCCGGCGCAAGGTGTTGGGCTCGACCCAGGCACCGGCATTGTCTTCGACACCGTCGATGCCGTCGGTATCCGCCGCCAGCGCATAGACCTTGGCCTGCCCCTGCAAGGCCTGCGCCAATCCGAGACAGAACTCCCCGGCCCGGCCACCGCGTCCGGCCGGCACGCCAGGCGCGGGCGGACGCACCGTCACCGTGGTTTCACCGCCGCTGAGAATGACGCAAGGTGCCTGAAAAGGTTGTCCCCGGTTGGCCACGGCACGCGCCAGCGCCGCGTGAACCTTGCCCACTTCACGCGACTCGCCTTCCATTTCATCACTCAGGATATAGGCTTTCAGTCCCGCCGCACGAGCCACCGCGGCGGCCGCTTCCAGTGACTGCTGCGGCGTGGCAATCAAGTGGACTTGGTGACCCTGGAACGCCGCGGCACCCGGTTTGGGTGTTTCCAGGGCACCGCTGTCGAGCAAATCCGTCACTGCCGCGGGTAGCGGGACGGAATAACGCCGCAAAACCGACAACGCATCGGCACAGGTCGTGGGGTCCGGGACGGTCGGCCCGCTGGCAATGATGCAGGGATCGTCACCCGGCACGTCACTGATGGTCAGCGTCACCACGCGCGCCGGTGCACAGGCCAGCGCCAGCCGCCCGCCCTTGACGCGCGAGAGGTGCTTGCGCACGCAGTTCATCTCGGCAATGGTGGCACCCGAGTTCAACAGTACCTGGTTGATGCGCTGTTTGTCCGACAGCGTCAGACCGCTGGCCGGCAGCGTCAGCAGGGCCGAGCCACCGCCTGAAATCAGGCACAGCACCAAGTCGTCTTCGGTCAAGCCGCGTGCCAGGTCCATGATGCGCTCGGTCGCCGTCACGCCAGCGGCGTCGGGCACCGGATGCGCGGCTTGCACCACTTCAATGCGTTGCTTGAGACCCGGCGGGCGCTTGGGCACATGCTGGTAGCGCGTCACCACCAAGCCCGACAACGGGGCATCGGCCGGCCACAGGGCTTCCACCGCCTGTGCCATGGCGCCAGCGGCCTTGCCGGCACCCAGCACCAGGGTTTGGCCTTTGGGTGGCGGCGGCAGGAAAGCGGCGGTGTTATGCAGGGGCAGCGCCCGCACTACCGCGGCACGGTAGAGGGAGCGCAGAAAGGCAGCCGGTTGCAGGAACGGATCGGCTGCGCTGTCGGGATTCGAATCGGTCATGCGATGATTATCGCGGCCGGCGTTTGGCGCCCGCTGGCGGGCTACTTTTTGCCCAGTCCCAGGCGCTGTGCACCCTCCGTGTACAGACGCACTTTTTCCTTCATGAAGGCGTCCATCTGGTCGAGGCCGACATTGACCAGTTCGAATCCGCTCTTGGCGGCCAGGTCCTTCATCTCGGGCTCCTTGTTCAGTGCCGCCCACAGCTCGGACAGGCGCTTGCGCGCTTCCGGCGAAGTCGACTTCGGTACGCCGATGCCGCGGTAGGCGCCATCGACCCAATCGATACCGAGTTCCTTGAAGGTGGGCACCTCGGGTAGCAGCGGGTGACGTTTTTCCATGGCGATGGCCAGTCCCCGCACCCGGCCCTTGTTATTGATGGCAAACGCGGAATAGGTCATGGCGCCTTCCACCTGGGAGCCCAGCACCGCGGTGGCCATGTCGCCCGTGCCTTTGTAGGGGATGTAATTGGTCTTGACGCCAAAGGCCGCGTTCATGCGCTCATGGGCGGCGTGGTTGGCCGAGTTAAGGCCCGAGCCACCCAGATTGAGCCGGCCGGGAGCGGCCTTGGCGGCCTTGATGAAATCGGCAAAAGTCTTGATCGGACTTTGCTCCGGCACCACCAGGATATCGGGTGTGAAATGAAACCAGAACACCGGCGTGATGTCCTGCGTCTTGTACTGTACCTGGCCTTCGAGTGGCTGAAAGACGATGTGCGGCAGGTTGACGCCCACGATATTCAGGCCGTCGCCCGGCAACTGGTTCATCTGGCCCCACATCAAGCCGCCGCCGGCGCCCGCTTTGTACTGGATGATGGTGTCAATGGCAGGGCACTTCTTCTTGAGCACGATTTGCTGATGCCGGGCCGACAGGTCGGACTCGCCACCGGGCGGAAACGCCTGCCAGTAGAGCAGGTTTTTGTCGGGGCAGGTCTGCGCCAGCGCGAGCGGCATGAGCAGCATCAGACACAGGGCGAAAAGCAATTTCTTCATGTTTGTCTCCTTGGTAATTCGAGGTCAGTGCCGGCCCGCTGGCGCCGCGGCGATGCGCTCACATACCGCCTGCGTCACCTGCTGCGTGCTGGCACTGCCGCCCAGATCGCGCGTGTGCAGCGCCGGGTCGGCCGTCACCTGTTCGATGACCTGCATCAGCAGCCGCGCGGCGTCCAGTTCGCCCAGATGTTCCAGCAGCATGACGCAGCTCCAGAAGGTACCGACCGGATTCGCCAGGCCCTTGCCCATGATGTCGAAGGCCGAACCATGGATCGGCTCGAACATGCTGGGGTAGCGCCGCTCGGGATCGATATTGGCGGTCGGAGCAATGCCCAGACTGCCGGCCAATGCCGCCGCCAGATCGCTCAGAATGTCGGCGTGCAGGTTGGTGGCCACCAGGGTGTCGAGCGACGCCGGGCGGTTCACCATGCGTGCGGTGGCGGCGTCCACCAGTTCCTTGTCCCATTGCACGTCGGGAAACTCTTTTGAAATCTGCAACGCAATCTCGTCCCACATCACCATGGCATGCCGTTGTGCATTGGACTTGGTCACCACCGTCAGCAGCTTGCGCGGACGCGATTGCGCCAACCGGAACGCGTAGCGCATGATGCGCTCCACGCCGGCGCGCGTCATCATCGACAAATCGGTGGCGGCCTCGATCGGCTGCCCCTGGTGCACCCGGCCGCCGACACCGGAATACTCCCCTTCGGAGTTTTCGCGCACGATCACCCAGTCCAGGTCGGCCGGCTGGCAGCGCTTCAGCGGTGCATCGATGCCGGGCAGGATGCGGGTCGGGCGCACGTTGGCGTATTGATCAAAACCCTGGCAGATCTTCAGACGCAAACCCCACAGCGTGATGTGGTCGGGAATATGCGGGTCGCCGGCCGAGCCGAACAGAATGGCGTCCTTGTCGCGCAGTGCATCCAGGCCAGCGGCGGGCATCATTTCACCATGCGCGCGAAACCAGTCACCACCCCAGCCGAAGTTTTCGAAATCAAATTTGAAACCGCTGCCGGCCGCGGCCAGTGCCGCCAGTACGGTCTGGCCGGCCGGAACCACCTCCTGGCCGATGCCGTCGCCCGGGATACAGGCTATTTTGTAAGTCTTCATGGATTGATCTGGAGTCGTTGTAACGAAGCCAGACTCTAGCGCCGACCCGATCAAACAGGCATCAGGCAAGTGAAACCATTGTTTACTATGATTCAACAATGTCGACACCTGCCTCCGCTCCATCCGAGATGGCCTTCTTCAGCCTGCTGGTACGTTGCGGCAGCTTCTCGGCAGCGGCGCGCGACCAGGGCATCAGCACGCCGGCAGCAAGCAAGCGTCTGGCCCAGATGGAGGCACGGCTGGGGGTGCAGTTGCTGCATCGCACGACGCGGCGCATTGGCCTGACGCCGGAGGGCGAAGTCTATCTGGCACAAGCGCGCCGCATTCTGGCCGACATCGACGAGATGGAACAACTGGTGTCGAGCTCGGCCAGCGCGCCCAAAGGCCTGCTGCGTGTGAATGCCACCCTGGGCTTCGGCCGCAGCCAGATCGCGCCCTTGATTTCCAGCTTCGTCAAACGCCATCCCGAGGTTCAGGTCCAGCTCCAATTAACGGTCAATCCGCCGCCCTTGAGCGACGATGCATTTGATGTTTGCATTCGTTTCGGCGAGCCACCCGACGCGCGCGTGATCGCCCGCCGCATTGCCTCCAACCGGCGTCTGATCTGCGCCGCGCCAGCCTATCTTGAGCGCCACGGCACGCCCCAGGTTCCCGCCGACCTGATGCAGCACAACTGCATCGGCATCCGTCAGGGTGACGAGGCTTACGGCGTCTGGCGCCTGACCTCAGCCGAGCGTACCGAGGCCGTCAAGGTGCGCGGTAGCTTGAGCACCAATGACGGCGAGATCGCAGTCAACTGGGCCTTGGCGGGCCACGGCATTCTGGTGCGGGCGCAATGGGATATCGCCAAATATCTGCGCAGCGGGCGGCTGCGCCAGGTCTTGGAAAATTGGCAAACCCCGCCAGCCGACATTCATGCGGTGTACCCGCAACGCCTCCAGAGTGCAACCCGGGTACGGGCTTTTGTCGATTTCATGGTGGCCGCATTTTCGGTGGCAGAGCCGCCGCAATAAAAACCGTCAGGACGCCACGGCCCAACGCTGCTGCACATAAGTCACCAGATCGGCCGGCGACATCGGACGACCCAGCAGATAGCCCTGCAGCACATGACAGCCGCAGGCTTGCAGAAATTGGGCTTGCTCCTGCGTTTCCACACCTTCTGCCACGACCTTGATGTTCAAGGCCCGCGACATCTGAACCACCGCCGTGACGATCGCGGCATTCTCGCCATCCGTGGGTAGATCGCGCACAAAACTCTGATCGATTTTGAGCTCGCCGACGCGAAAACGCTTGAGGTAACCGAGCGAGGAATAACCGGTGCCGAAATCGTCAATTGACAGGGAGAATCCGGCCGCATGGAAAGCTTCCAGAACGACCGAGCCGCCCTCCTCCATCAAGGCGCTTTCGGTCAGCTCGAATTCGAAGCGCCCCACCGGCTCGCCAAAGAGAACCAGTGTTTCGCAAAAACGCTGCACCACGCCGCTGCCGCTGAGCAACTGGCGGGGCGAGAAATTGACGGAAACCTTGGGCAGTTCGACCGCACCGGCACGCATCAGCGCCAGATCGCGGCAGACCTGACTCAGCACCCAGTCGCCCAGTTCGGCGATCAAGCCGGCCTGCTCGGCCACCGGAACGAACTCTGACGGTGACACCTGCCGACCATCCTCGCGTCGCCAGCGTACCAGGGCCTCGGCTCCGACCAGGCGTCCGGTCTGGGCACACAGTTGCGGCTGGTAGGCCACCCAGAGCCCGCGCCCGCCCTCCGCGAGGGCCTGGCGCAGGCCGGCCTCAAGTTCCAGATCACTGCGTACCCGGGTATCAATTTCCTCGGAAAAAAAGCGGAAACCGTTCTTGCCGTGGGTCTTGGCCACATACATGGCCATATCGGCGCGGCGCAGCAAAACGGAGGGATCATGGTCATCGGCCGCCAGCAAAACCACCCCGATGCTGAGCCCGACATGGCTGGTGGTCGGCGTGGTCGGCAACGGCACGCCAATGGCCTGGATCATGGAACGCGCCACCTTGGCCGCATTCTCCGGGTCTCCGATGCCATAGAGGATGACGCCGAACTCATCGCCGCCAAGGCGGCCCACCACGTCCCCCAGGCGCAACACCGCCGTCATGCGCTCGCCGATCATCATCAGCACCTTGTCGCCCGCCTCGTGTCCCAAGGAGTCATTCACTTTTTTGAAATCATCGACGTCGATGAACAGCAGCGCCGCGCCGACGCGCTCGCGCGCCACCCGGGCCAGCGCCTGGCGCAACTCGCGTTCGAACAAACGCCGGTTGGGAAGACCCGTCACCTGGTCATAAAACGCCAACTGTTCCAACTGCTCCTCGGCCCGCGCCATGCGACGCCGCAAGCGGGCCGTCAGGCGGTACGCCAGCGTCAACGCCACGGTCGCAATGCCCAGCACGCCAAGGGCGTATTCCAGCAGGCGCCAGTAAAGCGAGGAAAAACTCACGCGCAGCAGCAAAGTGCCAACCTTGCCGCCCTCAATCAGGACGTCTTCCCGCAAAAACCCGGTCACTACCCCGTAAGAGGTCGACTTCGACAATTCGCTCAAACTTTGGACGTCTTGGTCACCCTCAGGCGCCAGGCTCAAGGGGAAATTCCCCTCGCCTGCCGCGGCGAGCCGCCGGCCATCCGCATGGTACAGGGCGCCGCCCTTGATGCGCGGGCTTAGCAGCACGGTGCCTATGGTCTCCTGTGCCGTCTTGGTGTCATTGAAAACCAGCGCCGCCGCGCTGTTGGCGCCGATGATCACCGCCTCGGTGTGCAACTCTTCAACCATCAGCTGGCGACCGACCACGTACTGGTGCACCAACAGCAGAATGAAGGCGATCAGCAAAGCCAGGCCGATCGACAACAGGTTCAAGCGACGTGAACGACCGATCCGGTCATTCTGAGTATTCATCTTCTCACTCTAGCACGTGACGCGCCAGACGAAGCGCCTTGGAGCTCAATACGAGCCCGGCCTGGCGCACCGATTTCAGATCGATATCAAAAACGACACGCCCGCCCTCGATCTCCAGGTTGATCATCGCGCCACGTTGCAGGTAGCCCGGTGAGTCCCCCATCAACAGAATGCCGCTGGCTGGCAAATTGGAAACAATGCGCGGCAGACTGGCGCCATCAGGGGGCGACAGGTACAGAGCATGACAGCCGGCCAGCGCCGCGGCATCAACCCGGACCACCTGCAGCGGCTTGCCCTTGAGCAGCTTGCCATCGAGCTGGCTGAGCGCCAGGGGAACCGGCCGGGCATCGAGATAGCACAGGGTCAGTCGGTCGGCTGCCCGCCCGCCCTGGCTCGGCCAATCCACAAACAACAGCATGTTGACCATGATCGCCGCCTTCAGTTCGGCCTCCGGCGCCTGCCGCTGGGCCTGCGTCAGCGGTGCCAGCATCAGCAGCAACACCAGCAGCCACAATTTTCGCCGGCAAGCGCAAGCAAACATCAACATCGGCAGCACGCTACAGGGGCAAGGTCCAGCGCAGCCGGAACTGTCGCCCGTCCTGGGTCAGCGCGTCTTGCGCAAAAGCCGACGATGCCGGATCGAGATACTGGCGATTGCCGAGGTTATAGAGCCCCAGCGTCAAGCTTCCCGCGCCCAGCAGGCGCTGCGAAGTCAGCACCAGATTGAGCACGCCGAAGCCGGGCACGCTGCCCGCCAGTGTGCGTCGCTGTGACATGCCTTGCCATTCCCCGGCCGCCGTCCAGCCGGCACCCAGCGCCGCGCCAAACACCAGTTTACCGATCCAATGCGGTGAATTGCCGAGTTCGCTGCCGTCGGCCGCACGCGACCACTGCCTCGACAGGCTGCCGCGCAGACGGAGGTCGCTGGTGGTCCAGCGCTTTTCGGCATCCAACTCGATACCTTGGGTCTGCACGCTGGACTGGTTGGCGAACACGTACAGGCCGTCGACCGGATCAAGCACCTGATCGATCATGTCGCGCATGTCGTTGCGGTAAACATTGACGCCGAAACGCCCCCCCTGACCCAGCCGAAAATCGGCGGCCAACTCGGCGCTGCGGATTCGCTCCGGCTGCAGGGCCGGATTGGCTTTCTGCAAAACACCGCCATCGTCGTAAAAACGCTCATAGGCATTGGGCGCCCGATAAGCGCTACCGACGGTTGCCTTCAGGGTTGCGCCGTCATGCAACTGATAGATCAGGGCGGCCCGCGGCGAGGCAATCGCCGAATAGTCACTGTGCTTGTCGTAACGCAAACCGAGATTGAGCAGCCACTGCGCCGACAGACGCCATTCGTCCTGTGCAAAAACACCGTAACTATGCGATGGACGATTGCTGTCGAGATAGCTGACGGCTGGCGAGATGTCAAAATTGCGCTGCGCCAACTGCGTGTTCCACTGCGTTTCCAGGCCCAGCATCAGCTTGTGCGCCGCCAGCGTGTTCACGATCAGGCGGTAATCGCTGCCAGTCCAGTTGGCATCGCCCTGGTCCCGGTTGTCGAGTTGCCCCGCGTATTGGTAACCTCCGTTGTAGCGGTAGCCACCCTGGAAGACCCGGAACTGTTGCTGCCAACCACCGGCCAGCAAACCGTCATAAGCCAGCTCAATCAGCGAATGCTGGTCCACGGTATGGGTGCCTGACACACCGAAGGCAGTCAAGAATGGTGCGTTGGGCAGATTTTTGTCGCGTGAACTCAGGTTGGCGGTCAAGCGCCAGTTGCCAAAGCGGAATTTGCCGTAGGCTTTCTGGTAGTCCTCGCCATCGAGACCGCGCGCCCAGCCGTCGCTGGCCCCCTTGTCGAATTCCGGAAAGTAGAGGTCATTGCCACTGGCAGCATAAGCGGCAACGGCAAAAAACCAGTCGTGCTCACTGTCGATGCGCTGGCCGGCGAGCAGACCCAGACGGCTACTGCGCCCACTGCCCGCATCAAGCGTCAAGCGCGTGCCATTGATGTCGGCGCCATCGAGCATCACCGCATTGACAATGCCGAACAGCGCATTGGCGCCATACACCGCCGAGGCCGGTCCGGAGACGAACTCCAGTCGCTTGACCCAGTCGATTTCAATCGGCGCTTCGTTGCCGATCTGCGCCTGATCGTAAAGTGCATCGTTGCGCCGGGCGCCATCGGTCAGCAGCAGAATCCGGGAGTTGTAATCACCCGGGCGGTTAAAGCCACGCACCCCGAGGTAGCTGTAGTTGCGATCGTTGTTGACATAGACGCCGCGCACGCTGGAGAGCGCCTCGGCCAGATTGCGATAACTCTGTCGGCGCAACTCCTCCTGGTCGATCACGGTCACCGACGCCGGGGAATCGGCCAGCGGCTGTGCATAACGCGATGCGCTCTGCACCTCCACACGCAGCAGATCGTCAAGCGAGAGCTGCGCCAATTCACCGGCATCCGCCAACAACGTGGCGGCCTGCGTCGGCGCGCCGCAACCCAGTGCAATCAGCGCAATGGAGCAACCGCGGCGAAAGCGAACCAAGACCGGGAACATGGGCACTCTGCGCCAACCGGTAGTGCCACGCCGCGGCAAGGCGTTACTCGCCCAGGTAAGCGGCCCGCACCTTGGGGTCGCTGAGCATTTCCTTGGCGTCACCCGACATGGTGACCAGCCCTGACTCCATGACGTAGCCGCGATTGGCAATGGCCAGTGCGCGGCTGGCGTTTTGTTCCACCAGCAGCACCGTCACGCCCTGGGCGTAAACATCGCGCACCACTTCAAAAATCTTGTCCACCATGAGCGGCGACAAGCCCATGGAGGGTTCATCGAGCAGCAACACCTTGGGCCGGCTCATCAGGCCGCGGCCCATCGCCAGCATTTGCTGCTCGCCGCCCGACAGGGTACCAGCCAACTGGTCGCGCCGCTCCTTCAGGCGCGGGAAGATGGTGAACACCTTGTCGATGTCGACCAGGATGTCGGCCTTGTCGTTGCGGATGTAGGCGCCCATCTGCAGGTTTTCGACAATCGTCATGCGGGCAAAAACCCCGCGTCCTTCCGGCACCATCGCCAGGCCCTGCTTGACCAGATCCCAGGGACCCTGGCCGCGAATGCTTTTGCCCATGTACTGGATGTCGCCATCGTTGATCGGCAGGATGCCGGTGATGGCTTTCATGGTGGTGGTTTTACCGGCGCCGTTGGAACCGATCAGCGATACCAGTTCGCCTTCGTGGACCTCAAAGTCAACCCCTTTGACGGCCTGGATGCCGCCGTAAGCCACCTTGAGACCCGTCACTTTAAGAAGAATATTCATCGTTATTTCCTTGCCGGACCGACCGCAGCTACAGGCAGTGAGCCGGATCTGTCCCCATCTGTTTAATGCGTGGTGCCAAGATAGGCTTCAATCACTTTTTCATTCTTCTGCACATCGGTCGGCGTGCCTTCGGCAATCTGCTTGCCATAGTCCAGCACCGTTACCCGATCGCACAAGCCCATCACCAGTTTGACGTCGTGCTCGATCAGCAGGATCGTGCGGTTGTCGTTGCGAATTTTGTCGATCAGCTCACGCAGCATGACTTTCTCGGTGGCGTTCATGCCGGCCGCCGGTTCATCCAGCGCAATCAGTTGCGGATCGGTCGCCAGGGCGCGGGCGATCTCCAGGCGCCGCTGGTCGCCATAACTCAGCGTGCGCGCCTTGTAATCGGCAAATCTGCCAATGCCCACGTACTCCAGCAACTCCTGCGCCCGTTGTGCTATCGCCGTCTCCTCGGCCTTGAACGACGGGGTCCGGAAGATCGCCCCCACCAGGCCCGAATGGGTGCGGATGTGACGCCCCACCATGACATTTTCCAGTGCGGTCATTTCGGCAAACAGGCGAATATTCTGGAAGGTCCGTGCAATTCCGGCTTTGGCGACTTCATGCACGGCGGTCGGCTGATAAGTCTTGCCGGCCAATTCAAAGCTGCCGCTGTCAGGCGTATAGAGGCCCGTCAGCACATTGAAAAACGTGGTCTTGCCGGCGCCGTTGGGTCCGATCAGACCGTAAACCTGACCGCGCTTGATCTTGATGCCGACATCGCTCAGGGCCTGTAGACCACCAAAGCGTTTCGAGACGCCGGTGACGTTGAGTACAGTGTCTGTCATGTTCATCCTTAATCAGTTGGGGACAGAGCTGGTTCGCTTTGCGTAACTGCGGTCTGTCCCACAAGGTTTCACTCTAGTTGGGGACATGGCTGATTCGCTCTGCATAGCTGCGGTCTGTCCCAGGAGGTTTCATTTGCCGTTCTGGAGCGACTTGCCGTGGTCCGGCGAGGGCCACAAACCGCGTGGCCGCGACAGCATGATGAAGATCATGGCCAAGGCAATCAGCAGTTGACGCAAGATCGCCGAATCCAGACGCCCGTCGGTCATGGCCTGCAAAGGACCGGCGACATAGCGCAGCACTTCCGGCAAAGCCGACAACAGCACGGCACCGAGAATGACGCCCGGCAGATGCCCAATGCCCCCCAGCACCACCATCGCAACGATCATGATCGACTCCATCAGACTGAAGGACTCGGGTGAAATAAAGCCCTGAAAGGACGCAAACATGGCGCCCGAGACGCCGCCAAAAGTGGCGCCCATGCCGAACGCCAGCAATTTCAGGTTACGGGTATTGATGCCCATCGCCTTGGCCGCGATTTCGTCCTCACGAATCGCCATCCAGGCACGACCAACCCGCGACAGTTGCAGCCGATGGGAAATCAGGATGCTGAACAGAACCAGGGCCAGAAACCAATAGTAGTAAAGAGACACGGAAGCCAGTTCGAAACCGCCCACCGTGATGTTCTTGCCCAGGTTCAAGCCAAAGAAGCTCAAGGAGTCAATCTGCCCCATGCCCTTGGGCCCGTTGGTGATATTGATGGGTTGATCCAGATTGTTCATGAACACGCGGATGATTTCACCAAAGCCCAGGGTGACAATGGCCAGGTAGTCGCCGCGTAAGCGCAGCGTCGGGGCGCCCAGCAGCACACCGAAGAAACCGGCAAGCCCCGCCCCGACCGGGACCACGACCCACAAAGGCATGTGCATGCCATCGGGAAACATGGCGGCAAAGAAGGGGAAGGTCTCGGTCAGGTGTGGCGATGCCAGCAGGCCATACATGTAGGCGCCGATGGCAAAGAAGGCGACGTAGCCCAGATCGAGCAAGCCGGCGTAACCCACCACAATATTGAGCCCCAGGGCCAGCAAGACATAAAGCAGCGCCATGTCGGCAATGCGAACCCAGGCGTTGCCAAAAACCTGCAGAATCAAGGGCAGGATCAGCAAGGCAGCCGCCGTCAGCAGGAAGACAATGATTTTGTGTTGTTGCTTCATAACAGTCCTTAGGCTCGATCCGCCACCCGCTCACCCAGCAGGCCGGAGGGCCGCAGCGTCAGTACGAAGATCAAAACTATGAAAGCGAAAATATCCGAGTACTGGCTGCCCAGCACACCACCCGTCCAGGCGCCGATATAGCCAGCGCCCAGGGATTCGATCAGGCCCAGCAGGATGCCGCCGATCACGGCGCCGGCCAAATTGCCGATGCCACCAAAGACCGCCGCCGTGAAGGCTTTCAGACCCGGCAAAAAACCCATGGCGTGCTGCACCGTGCCATAGTTGGCCGCCCACATCACGCCCGCAATGGCGGCCAGCACCGCGCCAATCACAAAGGTGGCGGAGATCACCACGTCCGGCTTGACACCCATCAGCGCCGCCACCCGTGGATTCTCGGCGGTGGCCCGCATGGCGCGCCCCATGCGGGTGTAATTCACCAGCCACATCAGCACCGCCAGCGAGACCGCGGTCATTCCCAGAATCAGCACTTGGGTTGGCGTAATGACGGCACCGCCGACATCAAACGGTGTGCTGGGCAGCAGGGTAGGATAGGGTTTGTAGTTGGGTTTCCAGATGATCATGGCCAGCGTCTGCAGCAGCAAGGACATGCCGATGGCGGTGATCAGGGGCGCCAGTTTGGGGCTGTTGCGCAGTGGCCGGTAAGCCACTTTTTCAATCACAAAATTGAGCACGGCCGCCACCACACAGGCAATGACCAGGGAGATCAGGAGCACCAGCCAGCCGGGCGTGCCAGGCATGGCGTCTTTCATCAGTCCAATGATCGACCAACTGGTCAACGCGCCGACCATCAGCACTTCGCCATGGGCAAAATTGATCAGGCCGATGATGCCGTATACCATGGTGTAGCCCAGCGCTACCAGGGCATACATACTGCCCAACACCAGACCATTGATGATCTGCTGTATGAAGGTTTCCATAAACTTCTCCGATTTTTGGTCAGCGCTTGGAAATCAGCTTATGGCTGACGAGCGGCGCCGCCTTGTGAGCTCTACCAGTTCTCTAGCAATAAACCCGCCAACATCGCCCCCGGGAGTAGCGACACTGGCAGATCAGTGGACGCGATTGTAGCCAAGGGACACCCCGTTGGCGGCCTCAACACAGGCGGGGTTTACCCTCGCGTTGAAGCTACATCAGCAAGTATTGCGGGGCATCAATTACTTTGATTGTTCAAGATTTTGAGCTGACGCAGCTTGTCCGCAATTCTGATTTCCAGCCCGCGCTCAACCGGGCGGTAAAAGCCAGGCGCCGCCATGCCATCGGGCAAATAGCGCTCGCCCGCCGCAAAACCACCGTCCTCGTCATGCGCGTAGCGGTAACCCTTGCCGTAGTCCAGTTGTTTCATGAGCTTGGTCGGGGCGTTGCGCAAGTGCATGGGCACCGGTCGGGTGCCGTCCTGCTTGACAAAAGCCTTGGCTTCGTTGAAAGCCTTGTAAATGGCATTCGATTTGGCGGCCACGGCCAGGTAGACGACGCACTCGGCCAACGCCAATTCGCCCTCCGGCGTGCCCAGGCGCTCATACACCTCGGCCGCGTCCAGCGCCAGCCGCAAGGCCCGCGGATCGGCCAGGCCGATATCCTCGCTGGCCATGCGCACCATGCGGCGGGCCAGATAACGCGGGTCGGCGCCGCCGTCGAGCATGCGCACCAACCAGTACAGCGCGGCATCCGGGTCGCTGCCACGCACCGATTTGTGCAAGGCTGAAATCGTGTCGTAGAACTGCTCGCCGCCCTTGTCATAGCGGCGCAAGCGCTCGCCCAGCACCTTGAGCAGCCAGACATCGGTGATCTGGTCCAGCTTTTCCTGAGTTGCCGCCACCGCCAGCGTCTCCAGCGTGTTGAGCAGGCGCCGGGCGTCGCCATCGGCGAAAGCAATCAGGCGCTCCACTGCATCTTTTTCAATCTCCGGCAACGCTTTCGCGGCCAGCGCTCTGGCGATGATTTGTTCCAGGTCGGCGTTCGACAGGGGTTGCAGCACATAGACTGCCGCCCTGGAGAGCAAAGCCGAGTTGACTTCAAACGACGGGTTCTCGGTGGTGGCGCCGATGAAGGTAAAGAGGCCACTCTCGACATGCGGCAAGAAAGCGTCCTGCTGGCTTTTGTTGAAACGGTGCACCTCGTCGACAAAGACAATCGTGCGCCGACCCTGCTGCTGCGCCAGTTGCGCTTTTTCCACCGCCTCGCGAATGTCCTTGACGCCGCCCAGCACGGCGCCGATGTTGATGAACTGCGCATCGAAGGCATCGGCCATCAGGCGCGCGATGGTGGTTTTGCCGGTGCCCGGCGGTCCCCACAGGATGCAACTGTGCGGTTGACCGGATTCAAACGCCAGGCGCAGCGCCATGCCCTCGCCCAGCAGTTGCTGCTGGCCGACCACTTCAGCCAGTGTCTTGGGTCGCAAGCGCTCGGCCAGCGGTTGATGATTGGAGGGAGGGGGGTTCATCTGGCCCTATTGTGGCGCACCGGCAGGCAACGCAGAAGACTGCCGCTGGGTAATGCTGCTGGATAAGCGGCTCCAGGCGGGCGGCGTGGTTCGCGTTCTACGGCCCACGCTCGCGGCAATCATTGCCGGACGCACCACCGTCCGTGCAACAAGCACTTGGCAGGAACGTCCCACAGCAACTCATCGCGAATGGGGCCTGCGCCCGCGAACCCCACCACCCACCTTCATCAGTTGTCGATGCGCCGAGTTTCCAATTCGGCTTCGCTGCAATGAGGTCACCCGCATTGACGCTCAATTTGCGTTTTTGTCTTCTTATTCGATTTCAACCAGCACTCGCCAGCCCATCTCCTGCAAGCCACAGCCGCCAAGCCGGTGACCAGCGCCTGCTCAGTACTCACTGCCTGATCACATCCGCCCCGGCAGGCGCTTTGAACTCAAAGGTCTTGCCTGGCAGCAAGGGGTTGGCTTCGAAGCTGCTGAATGTCAGCACCGAACGCTGACCAAAGCTGTCCAGAATTTCGAGCACCACCAGTTCACCGCCACGCAGGCCGACCGCGATGCTTTGCAACTGGCTGTCCCTGGCCTTGGGGCTGGCCAGAACCCACTCCAGCCCGTCCTTGCTCGGCGCATCGGCCAGTGTGAAGTCAAGCTGTAGCGCCTTCAAATCGGGCGCCGACGCAATCAGGGCGGCGGGCGTGGAAGCCAGCACCTGCGACTGTTTGCGCGCCGTCACCTGGTTCAAATCCACGTCGTACAGCCACAGCGTCTGGCCGTCGGCGACTATGGTTTGCTCAAACGGTTTGCGGTAGACAAACTTGAACCGGCTGGGCCGCGAAAACTCGAAGCTGCCGCTGGAGGTTTTGCTGCGTGTCGCCTGTCCTTCCCTGGCCGGTGCCGTCACCACCTGGGTGAAGTCGGCGCGCCCGCTCTTGACCGTCTTGACGAAGGTTTCCAGGCTTGCCAGGCCGCTCGCCGAAGCCGGGAGTGCGCACGCCGCCAGCAACACAAAAGCAAAAACAAATCGTTTCATGGCAACCCTCAATCGGCCCGTACCGGTACCAGAATGTCGCGCTGGCCGCTGCTGCTCATGCTGCTTACCAGACCGGCTTTTTCCATGTCTTCGACCAGCCGGGCAGCCCGGTTGTAGCCGATCTTGAGGTGCCGCTGTACCAGCGAAATGCTGGCCTTGCGGTTCTTTAGAACCACCTCCACGGCTTGGTCATACAGCGGGTCCTTCTCGCCGGCACCGGCGCCGCCCTCGCCCATCAAATCGCCCTCGCCATCGGCCGTGCCACCTTCCAAGACACCTTCGATGTAGTTGGGCTCACCCTGGGACTTGAGGTAATTGACGACGCGGTGCACTTCGTCGTCGCTGACGAAAGCCCCGTGCACGCGTATCGGCAAGCCGGTGCCGCTGGGCATGTAGAGCATGTCGCCCATGCCCAGCAGGGCTTCGGCGCCCATTTGATCCAGGATGGTGCGGCTGTCGATCTTGCTGCTGACCTGAAAAGCGATGCGCGTCGGGATGTTGGCCTTGATCAGTCCGGTGATCACGTCCACGCTGGGGCGCTGGGTCGCCAGGATCAGATGAATGCCGGCGGCACGCGCTTTTTGCGCCAGACGGGCGATCAATTCTTCGATCTTCTTGCCGATCACCATCATCAAATCGGCCAGTTCGTCAATCACCACCACGATATGCGGCTCGCGCTTCAGCGGCTCGGGCGCCTCAGGCGTCAGGCTGAACGGGTTGGAAATGAATTCGCCGCGCGCCTTGGCCTCGTCAATCTTGGCGTTGTAGCCGGCCAGGTTGCGCACCCCCAACTTGCTCAGCAATTTGTAGCGGCGCTCCATTTCGGCAACGCACCAGCTCAGGCCGTAGGCCGCTTTTTTCATATCGGTCACGACCGGCGCCAGCAAGTGCGGAATACCCTCGTAGAACGACATTTCCAGCATCTTCGGGTCGATCATCAAAAACCGCACGTCGCTGGCCTCGGCCTTGTACAACAGGCTGAGGATCATGGCATTGATGCCGACCGATTTGCCGGAGCCGGTGGTTCCGGCCACCAGCACGTGGGGCATCTTGGCCAGATCCGCCACCACCGGGTTGCCGATGATGTCTTTGCCCAGGCCCAGGGTCAGCATGGACTTGGCCTCGTTGTAAATTTGCGAGCCCAAAATCTCGGACAACTTGATGGACTGGCGCTTGGCATTAGGCAACTCCAGTGCCATGTGGTTTTTACCGGGAATCGTCTCGACTACACGAATCGACACCAGACTGAGCGAGCGCGCCAGATCTTTCGCCAGCCCAACGATTTGCGAGCCCTTGACGCCAACGGCGGGTTCGATCTCGTAGCGTGTGATGACAGGCCCGGGTTGCGCCAGCACCACCCGAACCTCGACGCCGAAATCCTTCAACCGCTTCTCGATCATGCGACTGGTCATCTCCAGCGTCTCGGGCGCCACCGTCTCCTGGCGCAACAGCGCCCCATCCAGCAGGTCAACCTGTGGCAAGCGGCTGTCGGGCAGTTCCGTAAACAAGGGTTTTTGCCGTTCCTTGGCGACCCGCGCGCTCTTGGGCGCATCCGCCAGCACCGGCTCGATCCTGAGAACCGGGGGGGGGTGCGACTCGGTGACCTCCTGGCGCTGCTCCTCTATCACGATCTCTTCACGTTCCCGCGCCGCCTGCTGCCCCAGGGCAATATCCTGTTCCAGTTCCCGCTTCTCGCGCCGGGATTCAAGCAGGGAATAAAGCCGGGCACCCAGGCGCTCGGACACCTGGGCCCAGGAAAAGCCGAACACCAGCGCGGCTCCGCCAAGTCCCAGGGCGATGGCCAGCAGCGCGGAGACTTCAAAACCCAGCCACTTGACGCTCAGCGGACCAACAAAATATCCCAAAACGCCACCGCTGTAGCCTGGCAAGCGGACTTCCAGGCTGTACAGGCGTGACCACTCCAGGGCGGCGCTGGCACACAGCAACAGTGCCAGACCACACCAGAAGGCGGCACGGCTGGACCGCAATCCGCTGGCCCGCGAGGCAGCGCCTTCGGCCTGTGCCGCCAGCAAATCACGCGCCCGCAAATAGCGCGCCAGACTGGAAAGCCAGCGGCGCAGGCCGGCCGCCAAGCACCACCAGACGGAAAATCCCAATAAAAAATAACTGCCATCGGCTGCCCACGCGCCGGGTCGGCCAGCCCAGTTAAGTGTCGTGCCACCAGCACCCGAAGTTGACCAAGCGGCGTCCTGCGGTGAGTAACTAAGCAGTGCCAGAATCCAGAAAATCAACAACAGAATGCCAGCCAGCAAGCCCAGTTCGTCGGCAAAACGCCGCCAGCCGGAGCGAGCAGGCGTGTCGGCGGCGCGGGCAGAGTTCAAAGTGTTGATTGAATAAGTCATACTATGCGTAACTGTACACGGCAGATGCTGTTTTTCTAAGAAAGCTTTTACGATGTCAACTACCAGACATGCCCGGGTTTTGATCCTCGGTTCCGGCCCAGCCGGCTACACGGCAGCCATTTACGCCGCTCGCGCCAACTTGAACCCGTTGCTGATCACGGGCATCGCGCAAGGCGGCCAATTGATGACCACAACCGAAGTCGACAACTGGCCGGCTGACGTCGATGGCGTGCAGGGACCGGAATTGATGCAGCGTTTTCTGGCGCACGCCGAACGTTTCAAGACCGAAATCGTGTTCGATCACATCCATGCGGTCGATTTCCAGAAACGTCCCTTCACGCTCAAGGGCGACAGTGGCGAGTACAGCTGCGACGCCCTCGTCATCGCCACCGGCGCGTCGGCCAAATACCTGGGACTGCCCTCCGAAACCGCGTTCATGGGGCGCGGCGTGTCCGGCTGCGCCACCTGCGACGGTTTTTTCTACCGCGACCAGGTCTGCAGCGTGGTCGGTGGCGGCAATACCGCCGTCGAAGAGGCTCTCTATTTGTCCAACATCGCCAGCAAAGTGATCCTGATTCATCGCCGCGACAAGTTCCGGGCCGAGCCCATCATGATCGACAAGCTGATGGAAAAGGTGGCCTCCGGCAAGATTGAACTGAAGACCTTTTCCACCCTGGATGAGGTGCTGGGTGACAAGAGTGGCGTCACCGGCGTGCGCTTGAAGAATGTCAACACCGGCCGGACCGAAGAACTGGCCGTTCAAGGCTGCTTCATTGCCATTGGCCATGCGCCCAACACCGAAATATTCCAGGGTCAGCTCGACATGGCGGGCGGCTACATCGTCACCCAGGGCGGACTCAAGGGTTTCGCGACCATGACCAGTGTCCCCGGCATTTTTGCCGCCGGCGACGTGCAGGACCACGTCTACCGCCAGGCCATCACCAGTGCCGGCACCGGTTGCATGGCAGCCCTGGATGCACAACGTTTTCTGGAGCAGGGCTGAAGCCGCTATAATTGAGGGCTTTTCCGGCGTACCCCAGTCCTTTCCATGCGAGGCTTGGGGTGGTCGGCAAATCTCTTTACCGCCATGCAGCAGTGTGGCGAGGTGCGGCGAAAGCTGTTAATTTTCTCTGGAGTGTCCATATGGCACGCGTATGTGAAGTCACGGGCAAAGGCCCGATGGTCGGGAACAAGGTTTCCCACGCCAACAACAAAACCAAACGTCGGTTCCTGCCCAACCTGCAATACCGCCGGTTCTGGGTCGAGACCGAAAACCGCTGGATTCGCCTGCGGATTTCCAACGCAGGATTGCGTATGATCGATAAGAACGGCATCGATTCCGTACTCGCAGACCTGCGCGCACGCGGTCAAGCCTAACCAATCAAAGGAATCATCATGGCAACCAAAGGCGGACGCGAAAAAATCAAGCTTGAATCGACTGCTGGCACCGGTCACTTCTACACCACCAGCAAGAACAAGAAGACCATGCCCGAGAAGATGTTGATCAAGAAATTTGATCCCAAAGCTCGCAAGCATGTCGACTACAAGGAAATGAAGCTGAAGTAATCTTCAGTTCCACCGATAAAAAACCCGGCCTGATGCCGGGTTTTTTTATGGCCGACCGGAGCTGAAGTAGCCCCGCAGCCAAAAATCCAGGTCTCAGGCGGGAAGGTCCTTGGTGGCCACAATGATCTGGAAGTTGCCGAAGAAAACGGTGCGGCGCTCGCAGCTAAAACCGCCCAAGGCCTCCAGTTGCTTCAGCGGGTCATGGGTATCCCAGAGCGCCAGACCCAAGGGTTCGAAGACCTTGAAGTAAGTCCAGCTCAGTGCCCGCAGCACCCACAGGTCGGGCTTGTGAAACTCGGCCAGATAGAGCTTGCCGCCGGGTGCCAACACCCGGGTCGCTTCTTTCAAGGCCTGGCCCTTAAGGTGGTGCGGCAGTTCGTGCAGCAGAAAAAAGATCACATTGGCGGCCACCGTGCCGTCGCCTTGTTTCATGGCCGTGGCGTTCTCTTCCAGAAACTCGATTTTCCCGGCATGCTCCAGCAGCTTGCCCTGCGCATGATCGAGTTCGTTCTTGATGATGTCGGCAATCAGCACCCGCCGCGCACCGGTATCGATCGCCGCCGTCACGACCCGCGGGATCACGTTGCCAAAGGCACAGGAAGTGATCAGTACGTTCTTGCCGCGCAAATTCATGTTTTGCAAGCCATGGGTAATGGCCGACACCAGGCGGTCATATTGAAACAGCAGAATGGCGGCAATGATGGGCTGAAAATCGATCATCCGGATCAGCCGCATATTGGAATAAATCGGGTAGACGTGTGCCGCGTCGTCCGGCGAACCGGCCATGACGCCACGCATGATCAAGGCGCCACGGGTCACCGTGAAAAAGAAAAGTGCGGTAGCGGCAAGAACGAAAAAGAGCGAAAAGACGGTATACAGGAACCAGGCAGGCATGATCTTCCTTTGCAATTCATAAGGGCACGGGATTCAGCGCGCCCGAAGACTGCCCTGCATCACACAGGGCTCATTATCTCTCGGAGAGTCCTGAAAACTTAAGGTAAAACCTTGATTCAGGACAATGTTCAACACCATTGACGGCGGCACGCGCGACGCTAAGCATTCACTGCCGGCACAGCCAGAACCGTCTGACCACCCAGGTAGTTCCGCAGTACCTGCGGCACCGTGATCGAACCGTCGGCATTCTGGTAATTCTCCAGCACCGCCACCAGCGCGCGCCCGACCGCCAGACCGGAGCCGTTGAGGGTGTGGACCAGCTCGTTCTTGCCCTGCGCATTCTTGAAGCGGGCTTGCAGGCGGCGTGCCTGGAAGGCTTCGCAGTTGGACACCGAGCTGATTTCGCGGAAGGTGTTTTGTGCCGGCAGCCAGACCTCCAGGTCATAGGTCTTGCTGGCACCAAAACCCATGTCGCCGGTGCACAAAGCCATCACACGGTAAGGCAAACCGAGCTTTTGCAGAATTGCTTCGGCGTGGCCCACCATCGCCTCCAGGGCCTCGTAGCTCTTGTCGGGATGCACGATTTGCACCATCTCGACCTTGTCGAACTGGTGCTGGCGAATCAGGCCGCGGGTGTCGCGCCCGGCACTGCCGGCCTCGGAGCGAAAGCACGGCGTATGGGCGGTCAGCTTGATCGGCAAGGTGGCCTCGGCGACAACCTCATCGCGCACAAAATTGGTCAGCGTCACCTCGCTGGTGGGGATCAGGTAGAGCGCCGTGTTGTCCGGTTGCACTTCCCCCTCTTGCCCACCTTTTTTGGCGGCAAACAGGTCGCACTCGAACTTGGGCAACTGACCGGTACCGCGCAGCGTATCGCCGTTCACGATGTAAGGCGTGTAGCACTCGGTGTAGCCGTGCTCCTGGGTTTGCACATCCAGCATGAATTGGGCCAGCGCCCGGTGCAGCCGGGCAATCGGCCCCTTCATGACGGTAAAGCGGGCACCGGTCAACTTGACGCCCAGCTCGAAATCCAACCCCAACGGCGTACCCAGGTCGACGTGGTCTTTCACCTCGAAGCCATAAGTCTTGGGCGTACCCCAGGTACGCACCACCACGTTGCCATGTTCATCGGCGCCCAGCGGCACGCTCTCGTGCGGCAGGTTCGGCACCGCCAGCAGCAGACCCTGCAAATCGTTCTGAATCTGGTCCAGCCGGCTGGCCGAGGCTTCCAGCTCGGCCTTGAGACCTGCCACTTCGGCCATCACGGCGTCCACCTCGCTCTGCCCGGACTGGCCCTTGGCCTTGAGCAAGCCGATTTGCTTGCTCAGGCTGTTGCGCCGGCCCTGCAATTCCTCGGTGCGCATCTGAATGGTTTTGCGTTCGGTCTCCAGCGCCCTGAAGGTCTCCACATTGAGGAAGGGCTGCGGCTTTTTGCGCGTCTCCAGGCGCGCTATGGCCGAGTCGAGATCTTTTCGGAGAAGGGTAATGTCTAACATGCTGCCATTGTAGTTTTTGAATTCACCAGTCCGTTGTTATGGCGGGCTGGCCGATAGCGTAGCCGGATCGAGATTGGCGCCGCACAGGATCAGGCATACCGTCTCCTGCGCGCCTGGCCGGTAGGCGCCGGATTGCAAGGCTGCCAGACCCAGTGCGGCAGCCGGCTCCACCGCCAGCTTGAACTCGGTCCAGAGCCACAACTGGGCACGGCGTATCGCCTCGTCACTCAGCAACAGGGCGTCCTTGACATGGCGCTGGGTGACCTGCCAGCTGATGTCGCCAATCCGTTTGGCGCCCAGTGAATCGGCCGCGAGGCCGCTCACCGCCACATCCACCGGTTGCCCGGCCGCTCGCGCCTGAAACAAGGTCGGTGCCAGGGCCGGCTCCAGCGCCACCACCCGGACCCGCTCTTCAAACCAGGCCGCGATGCCGCCAATCAAACCGCCGCCGCCCACGCTGACCAGCACGCTGTCGGGCAGCCCGGCCTGCGCCTCGATCTCAGCCGCCAAGGTGGCGGCACCAGCGACCACCTCGACCTGGTCATAGGCATGCATCAGCAAGGCGCCGGTAGCACGCTGGCGCGTCAGGCAGGCCTCCTGGGCCTGCGCATACGCAGTACCCGTGACCACCACCGTGGCACCGAGCTGGCGCAGCCTGGACCGCTTGGCCTCACTGGCAACCAACGGCACAAACACCTCACAGGGAACGCCCAGCGATTGCGCCGCGGCCGCGGTCGCAATGCCGGCATTGCCGCCCGAGGCGATGATCACGCCGCTGGCCGGAATGGCGTGTGACAGCATGCGGTTGAGCATGCCGCGCGCCTTGAAGCTGCCGCCCACCTGGAGTTGTTCGAGTTTGAGCCAGACTTCCCCGCAGTTCAGACCGAGCGCCTTGCCACTCAGCTTGAAGAGCGGCGTCTGGCGTAACAAGTGGCTGCCGCCAGCACTCAGCCGTTGCAAGGCGCCCTCCATATCCGAGCGATCGATGACCGGGCTATTCATCGCACTTGCCCTGATTTCGCCCAACCGCGTCGAGTTTCAAACCTTTGGGCAGCGGAAACTTCACCGTTTCCTCGATGCCCATCATCTTGCGCACCGATACCGCACCCATGGCCTTGATGCGGGCGATCACCTGGTTCACCAGGATTTCGGGAGCCGATGCCCCGGCCGTCAGCCCGACGCGCTGACGCCCTTCGAACCACGCCGCCTGCAATTCATCGGCGCTGTCCACCATGTGGCTTTCGGTGCCGAGTTTGCGCGCCAACTCGGCCAAACGGTTGCTATTGGAACTGGTGGGGCTGCCGACCACGATCACCACATCGACCTGCCGGCTCATCATCTTCACGGCGTCCTGCCGGTTCTGCGTGGCGTAGCAAATATCCTGTTGTTTCGGTTCACGCACCTTCGGGAAGCGCGCCTTGACGGCGGCCGCGATCTCGGCCGCGTCGTCCACGCTGAGCGTGGTTTGCGTGACCACCGCCAGCCTGGCAGTCTGGGCCGGCAGCAGGCGCGCCACGTCGGCCACTTCTTCCACCAAGTGAATGCCGCTCTCCAACTGGCCCATGGTGCCCTCCACTTCGGGATGTCCCTTGTGGCCAATCACGATGAATTCAAAGCCCTCCTTGTGCAGCTTGGCTACTTCCACGTGGACCTTGGTCACCAGGGGGCAGGTGGCATCAAAGACCCGG
>NZ_JAQTMS010000054.1 GCF_028714215.1 Rhodoferax sp.
CGAACTTGGCCGCCATCACGCTGGTGATGGCCGCCGTCAAGGTGGTCTTGCCGTGGTCAACGTGCCCAATCGTGCCCACATTGACGTGGGGCTTGGTACGCGTGAATTTTTCTTTTCCCATTTTCAGTTCTCCAAAGAGCAAATTCCCGTGTACAGGTTTAATGTTTGCACGGTGTTGCTGAATCGCCCCGCACGGGAACAGGGCGGCACACCGTCGCAGACAGCTTGAATTTACTTCGCCCTTGCCGCCATGATGGCCTCGGACACATTACGCGGCGCTTCCGTGTAATGCTTGAATTCCATGGTGTAGGTCGCGCGACCTTGTGACATGGAACGCAGTGTCGTCGAATAGCCGAACATTTCCGACAACGGAACTTCCGCCTTGATGGCCTTGCCGCCACCAACCATGTCTTCCATGCCCTGCACCATGCCGCGACGTGACGACAAATCGCCCATCACGTTACCGGCGTAATCCTCCGGCGTTTCAACTTCCACCGCCATCATCGGCTCCAGAATCACCGGGCCGGCTTTGCGGCAACCTTCCTTGAAACCAAAGATGGCCGCCATCTTGAAGGCGTTCTCATTCGAGTCGACATCGTGGTAGGAGCCGAAATGCAGAGTGACTTTGACGTCCACCACCGGGTAACCAGCCAACACGCCGGAAGTCACCGCCTCATGAATGCCTTTTTCGACCGCAGGGATGTACTCACGAGGAACCACGCCACCCTTGATGGCGTCAACGAACTCAATCCCCTTGCCGGCCGGATTCGGTTCAATCTTGAGCACCACATGCCCGTATTGACCCTTGCCGCCCGACTGGCGCACAAATTTACCTTCGCTGTCTTCCACTGTCTTGCGAATGGTCTCGCGGTACGCCACTTGCGGCTTGCCGACGTTGGCGTCAACGCCAAATTCACGCTTCATGCGATCGACAATAATTTCGAGGTGCAACTCACCCATGCCGGCGATCAGGGTCTGACCCGATTCTTCATCCGTCTTGACACGGAAAGACGGATCTTCCTGCGCCAGCCGCTGCAGCGCGATGCCCATCTTTTCCTGATCGGCCTTGGTCTTCGGTTCAACCGCCTGCGTAATCACCGGCTCCGGAAACACCATGCGCTCAAGCATGATGATGGCTGCCGGATCGCACAGGGTTTCGCCGGTCGTGACATCTTTCAAACCAATGCAGGCAGCAATGTCACCAGCGACGATTTCGCTCACTTCTTCGCGCTTGTTGGCGTGCATCTGCACAATCCGGCCGATGCGTTCTTTCTTGCCACGGATCGGGTTGTAGACGGTGTCGCCCTTGGTCAACACGCCGGAATAAACCCGCACAAAAGTCAACTGCCCGACAAACGGATCGGTCATCAACTTGAAAGCCAGCGCCGAAAATTTCTCGCCGTCGTCGGCCCGACGGGTAACGGGCACCTCGTCGTCGTCGGTGCCTTTCACCGGGGGGATGTCAACCGGCGACGGCATGAACTCGATCACCGCGTCCAGCATGCGCTGCACGCCCTTGTTCTTGAACGCCGTGCCACACAGCATGGGCTGGATTTCGGACGCAATGGTACGGGTACGAATGCCCAACTTGATTTCGTCGTCCGTCAAGTCACCCTCTTCGAGGTACTTGTTCATGAATTCCTCGGACGCTTCAGCGGCAGATTCAACCAATTTTTCGCGCCACTCCTTGGCCTGCTCAAGCAGGTTGGCGGGAATTTCCTTGTATTCAAACTTCATGCCTTGCGACGCCTCGTCCCAGATGATGGCTTTCATCTTGATCAAGTCGACCACACCGACAAAGTTCTCCTCGGCGCCGATCGGAATCACAATCGGCACCGGGTTGGCCTTGAGGCGCAGCTTCATCTGGTCGTAGACCTTGAAAAAGTTGGCACCGGTACGGTCCATCTTGTTGACGAAGGCCAGACGCGGCACCTTGTACTTGTTGGCCTGCCGCCAAACGGTCTCGGACTGCGGCTGCACGCCACCGACGGCGCAGTAAACCATGCAGGCACCGTCCAGCACGCGCATGGAACGCTCGACCTCGATGGTGAAGTCCACGTGGCCGGGAGTGTCAATGATGTTGATCCGGTGTTCCGTGAAGTTGTTTTCCATACCCTTCCAGAAACAGGTGGTGGCAGCCGAGGTGATCGTGATACCCCGCTCCTGCTCCTGCTCCATCCAGTCCATGGTGGCAGCGCCGTCGTGCACTTCACCAATTTTGTGGTTCACGCCGGTATAAAAAAGAATACGCTCGGTAGCAGTGGTTTTACCGGCATCGATATGAGCCGAAATACCGATGTTGCGGTAGCGCTCAATGGGGGTATGGCGAGCCATGATGGATCCTTGGTTGCTCTTTAAATAAATCAAACTTGGCGACCCCGTGAAGACTCATGATCTCCCCGGTGCCGCGAGCAATGTTTAGGCTAGGCGCGTCGCCGCAGACAGTGCCAGGAGCACGGCAAGACGGCGCAACAACGCATAAACTTTGCGCAGTAACCGCTTAAAAGCGGAAATGGGAGAAGGCCTTGTTGGCCTCTGCCATACGGTGAACTTCGTCCCGCTTCTTCATGGCGCCGCCACGACCTTCGGTGGCCTCCATCAGTTCGTTGGCCAGACGCAGGGCCATGGACTTTTCGCCACGTTTGCGGGCAGCTTCCTTGATCCAGCGCATGGACAAGGCCAGACGACGCACCGGACGCACTTCGACCGGCACCTGATAGTTGGCACCGCCGACACGGCGGGACTTCACCTCGACCATGGGTTTGACGTTGTTGATGGCCATGGTGAAGGCTTCAACCGGGTCTTTGCCAGGATTCTTCTTCTCGATCTGCTCAAGAGCACCATAGATGATGCGCTCGGCAACCGCTTTTTTTCCGCCTTCCATGATCACGTTCATGAATTTGGACAGTTCTACATTGCCGAATTTGGGATCCGGCAGGATTTCACGTTTAGGGACTTCGCGACGACGTGGCATTTCTTCACCTCTTTGCTTCAGTTGACATCTTCATCAGATGCCGCGAAAACCATCCTGGTTTTCACTTACTCGACCCAACAGCGGGTCACTACGTTGCATCACCGCGCCACGCGGAGAAACAACACCTTTGTTCTTGATCAAGCGTTGGCTTATTTGGCCTTCGGCTTCTTGGCGCCGTACTTGGAACGCGACTGCTTGCGGTCTTTCACGCCTTGCAAATCGAGCGAACCGCGCACGATGTGGTAACGCACACCCGGCAGATCCTTGACGCGACCACCGCGCACCAGCACCACCGAGTGCTCCTGCAGGTTGTGGCCTTCACCGCCAATGTAGGAAATGACTTCAAATCCGTTGGTCAAGCGCACTTTGGCGACTTTACGCAGGGCGGAATTGGGCTTTTTGGGCGTCGTGGTGTACACACGCGTGCACACACCGCGACGCTGCGGAGAGTTTTGCATCGCAGGGCTTTTGGACTTGATCGTTTCGACCTCGCGCCCCTGACGTACTAGCTGATTGATGGTTGGCATTAAAAACGTCCCTAAACGTTTGGTAACTAAAAAACTCGAACACTTCGAAAACGTGTAAGCCTTCGGAAATTCCGAAAAGCCTTCAATCATATCAGGTCAAGGGTTTTACCGCAATGCCGTTTTGCGGTTTATGCAACCCGCATTGGCTGCGATCAAATTCCGGAACCCCGGCTTACTTGATCCACAGACGTACGGCGTCCCAGGCGCGGCCCAGTACGCCGGCCTGCTCAACCGCATCCAGAGCAACCAGGGGTACATCGACCAGGGCTTGCTCCCCGTTACTGATCTTCAAGGTCGCCACCTGCTGACCTTTGGCAAATGGCGCCACCAAGGGTTCGGGGCGAGCCACCTGGGTTTTGAGCTTGCCGGCGGTGCCGACAGGGACCGCCACCACGATCGCCTGGGGGCGACCCAGCTTGACCGTCGCCTCCTTGCCTTTCCAGATCGCCGGCGACGCCACAATTTGATTGGCGTCAAACAACTTGACCGCTTCAAAGGCGGTGTAACCCCAGTTCAGCAGTTTTTGCGATTCGTTGGCACGACCATTCTCACTGGCCGCACCCAGCACAACGGACAGCAGGCGGCGACTTCCGGTAGCACCCGGCGAACCAGCGGCGGCGCCCGGCACCCCCAGACTGGCGAAGTCGCGCTTGGCGGTGGCAACCAGGCAATAACCCGCCGCCTCGGTGTGCCCGGTCTTCAAGCCATCCACCGATGGGTCACGAAACAGCAACAGGTTGCGGTTGCTGTCGTTGGCCGCAGGCGTTCCGGGGTAGCGGTATTTCTTGATGGCGGAGTAAACAACATACTCCGGAAAATCGCGCATCAGCCTGGCAGCCAGCAGACTGAGATCGCGTGCCGTGGTGGTATGACCGGCCTCGGTCAAGCCTTCCGGATTCTTGTAGCTGGTGGACTTCATCCCCAACGCCTTGGCCTGCTCATTCATCAGTTGCACAAAGCGCTCGGCGCTGCCACCTACCCCCTCGGCCAGCGCCATGGTGGCATCGTTGCCGCTTTGCACGATCATGCCTTTGAGGAGGTCTTCCACCGGCACCATCATCTTGGGATCGATGAACATGCGTGAACCGGGCATTTTCCAGGCACGCTCGCTGACCGGGAAGGTCTGCTTCAGGTCGATTTTCTTGCTGCGCAAGGCATCAAAAACCAGATATTCCGTCATTAATTTGGTCAGCGAAGCGGGCTCCACCGGGACATCAATGTCTTTTTCCGCCAATATCTGGTTCGCTGTCACATCCAGCAACAGGTAGGATCGCGCCGCAATTTCAGGCTGTTGCGGCATTTGCGCGGCGACCGAGAAAGACACCGCGGCGGCAATCATCAAAAGAAAATTTTTCATGGGGCAGCAAGCCTGTGCGCATGGCAACTGGCTGTAAATGAATGAATTGCAGGGAATATAAAAAGCCGATTCCGCCCGTTTGACGCGACCCAAAGTCAAAAATGCCTAACGGCCCAGGGTCGCAGGTATCAGCAGGCGCTCCACCACCTTGCCATTTTTCAGGTGCGACTCGACGATTTCATCGATGTCATGGTTGTCCACGTAGGTATACCAGACTGCCTCCGGATAAATCACGGCCACCGGACCGGCGGCACAGCGGTCCAGGCAACCCGCTTTGTTGACCCGGACCCGACCCGGTCCGGACAGGCCTGCCGCCTTGATCTGGACCTTGCACCGGTCAAAGCCTTCTTGCGCAGCATGGCCGAAACAGCACTCCTCCCCCATCTTGCGCTCATTCAGGCAAAAAAAGATATGCCGCCGGTAATAGGAAGCCGTCGACGCGGAGTCCGTGCCATTGCCAACTTCGGCGTCACTTTTTATTTCAGTCATTGCCAGATTCTAGTTTTTTGGCTCGCGCCCCCCGACCTGGGTCAGCGCATACACCAAGACCGCATAAGGCCACAGCCACCCCAGCCACTGCGCCAGTCCATGAAAGCGGATAAAGCGTCCCTGCTCCCAAGTCGACAAAGTCTGCGCGAAATAGGAACTCGTCGGCGCCTGGTTCAACAAACTGAGGTAGATTCCCAACGCCAGCAACACCAGGGCCGCACTGATGCGTCGCGGCACCCATAACAACAGGATTCCAAGCACCAGAGCAATCACCAGTCCGACCTCGACCGGCAAGCTCAACCAAGCCCACGCGTGCCCCGGACCATAGCTCAAAGCCGCCGAAAGCGCCGTCACCGCCACCCCGCAAGAGAACACCAGCAGCAGGAACAGGGTGCGCCGCGCGATAGTGCGAATGATGCAATAACCCAACAGACAGGGGATCAGCAGTCCCAGCGCCACGCAAACCAATTCCACGCCGGGGACCAGGGGTTGCAACTCAATATCCCGCACCGGCAGCCAATCCAGGAACGGCGTGTCGTGCAGCACACCCGCCAGCGCCGCTTCGAGCCGCTCCAGTACCTGCCCGAGCCCGAACGGCACGGCGGCCGGGAACAGCAAGGCCAGCGGCCACACTGCCAACAACACCAGACCACCCCGGGCATCCGCTACAAACCAGCGGGCTCTGAAGCGGCTCCAGCGGTCAAGAGCCCCCAGTTTTTCCAGCCGCCATGCCAGCATGGCGCCCAACCAGGCACCGACCAGGTTGAGCCCCAGGTCCACGTTGGACGCGACACGCGCCGGCAAATAGCTTTGCAGCGATTCCATCGTCGCCGACAAGGCGCTCGCCAGCAACGTCGCCAGCACTACCGCATGCTGTGTCCTTTGGCTACGCAGGGCACTGAGCACCAGCAAAAACCCGAGTGGCATATAACCAAGCACATTGACTGCCACATCGAAACCGGTCCAGTATTTGGGTAGCGGGCTGCTCAAAAATGCCCACGGCACGATACCTTGGTAGCGCCAGCCGGAAAAAGGGTACAGACTGGCGTAAAAAATGAGCCCGGCGTAGATCAGCGCGAGGGGCCGGGCCGAAGTTCGGTGCATTGGAAGGCTCAGGAACGGACCGACTCGTATTCCGTCAGGCCCAACGCCACAAGTGCCCTGGCGGCGGTAAAACGCGGCAAGCCGGTGATGACAACAACAAGGCCAAGTAACTGGGTCCAGCGCATGGGGCGCAGTTTAGGGCAAAAAAAACCCCAGCACGAGGGCTGGGGTGGTAAGCCTATTTGCTGTCACACATCAAGGCCCCGCTCAGGGAGGAAAAGCGGGAGGTAGCAAGCTACCCGGAGCGCAATGTACCAAATATTTCGATTCATGACAAGAGGAAGTCAGAAATATCGGCATCCTTTACAAATTGGCAAGCAGGCGGTGCCCGGCGCCAACCCGCGCCCGCTGGTTGGCCGGCCCAGCGCCGGGGCTATTGTTCAGAATCAGGATTTGCTTGGCCGCACAAAATTCAGGCACAATTTGACCCATGACACCTCATGCCCCCTTTCCCCTCGGTCGGCCGCGCCGACTGCGGCGCGACACCTTCACGCGCAATCTGGTGCGTGAAAACGCGCTCACCCCGAACGACCTGATCTACCCGGTTTTTGTGCTTGATGGCAACAAGCAGCGGGAGGCGGTCGGGTCGATGCCGGGGGTGGAACGCCTGAGCCTGGACCTGCTGTTACCCGTAGCCGAAGACTGCGTCAAGCTGGGCATTCCCGTCATGGCCTTGTTCCCGGTGATCGATCCGGCGCTGAAAACGCCGGATGGCCGCGAAGCCCTGAACCCGGATGGCTTGGTACCCCGGGTGGTGCGGGCCTTGAAAAAGGAATTTCCTGAGCTGGGGGTCATGACCGACGTGGCGCTGGACCCGTTCACCAGCCATGGGCAGGATGGCCTGCCCGACCCGAATCCGGCGGCCGATGGCTACATCATGAACGATGAAACGGTTGCCATACTCGTGAAGCAGGCGCTCACTCAAGCCGGCGCAGGTGTCGATATTGTCGCCCCCAGCGACATGATGGACGGTCGCATCGGTGCCATTCGGCAGGCGCTGGAGGCCAATCATTTCATTCACACCCGCATCATGGCCTACAGCGCCAAGTACGCCAGCGCCTTTTATGGGCCGTTCCGTGACGCGGTCGGCTCGGCGGCGAACCTGGGCAAAAGCAACAAGAAGGTCTACCAGATGGACCCCGGCAACTCGGATGAAGCCCTGCGCGAAGTCGCCATGGACATTGCCGAGGGTGCCGACATGGTGATGGTCAAACCGGGCATGCCTTACCTCGATGTGGTACGCCGCGTCAAGGATGAGTTCAAGGTACCCACTTTTGCCTACCAGGTCAGCGGCGAGTACGCCATGCTCAAGGCCGCTGCCCAGAACGGCTGGCTGGACCACGACGCGGTGATGCTGGAAAGCCTGCTGGCTTTCAAACGTGCCGGGGCCGATGGCGTGCTCACCTACTTTGCCAGGGATGCCGCCCGCTTGCTGAAAAAATAGCACTTGCCGGTGCCAAATCAGCGCTTGCCACGGTCCGATTGGTCACTTTATCCGGTACCCGGGACGGCATGCGAATTTTCACCATCAAGGACGGCAGCGTCGCGGAAACCGATCGCCTGACGCCTCCTGTCAGTGAGCACCTGCCGGAACATGGCTACCTGTGGATCGCTTGCACACGTCCGGAGTTCGCGCTCATGCAGGCGCAAATCCAGGCCGCATTACAGTCCCTGTGTGGCATGCAACTGGTCGATCTGCATATCTCCGACCTGCTGAACCAGCAGTTGCCCTCGCGCTATGACTACACCTCGCAGTATGACCTGCTGGTGTTCCGCCGCCTGGCCGCCGGCAGCGCGCAGACCCACCCCGCCGAAGCCGGACTGCCCCTGAGCCGCCTGCCGGCGCGTGGTGGCCCGCCGATCCTGCGCCGCATAGACACCAGCCCGGTCGGCTTTGCCGTGTTTGACCAGATCCTGCTGACAGTTCACCCGACCGATTGCGCGGTGCGCGACGCCTACGCCGCCAAGTTGCTGAATTCCGCCTCGGCCGAGTCGCATGCTGCCGGTGCCCGCCTGCCCAGCGGTCCGGCCGACCTGATGCTGCGCATCGTCAACCAGATGGTGGACGGCTACCTGGAGTTGCGGCGCGAGCTCAGCCACCAGCTTGAACACTGGCAAACTGAGTTGCTAAACCCCAGGACCCGTTTCAACAACTGGGCTTCCCTGCTGGAAGCGCGCTTGTCGCTGCACCATCTGGACGAGATCTGCGAGGACCAGCACGCTGCCGTGCAAGACTGGATCGAAGCCCTCAAGACCTGGCCCGACGCCAGCACGCCCGCCAGCCAGCGCGAGCGCGACCTGCTGCAAGTGCGCAGCCGCGATGTGCTGGAACACATCGAGCGCGTGGTGCACCACGTGCGGCGTCTGGAGCAAAGTGCCGAAACCGCCGTTCAAATGCACTTCAACGCCCAAAGTCACCGCACCAACGAGATCATGCGCACGCTGACCGTGTTGACCGCCATTTTTCTGCCCCTGAACCTGATCGCCGGGATTTTTGGCATGAACTTTGAGTTCATTCCCTTTTTGCACCAGTCCAATGGCTTCTGGTTTGCCATGGGCGCCATGCTGCTGATTGCAGTCACCCTGGTGCTCATCTTTTCACGCAAACGCTACCTGGAACGCTCGGCGCGCTAACCGGGTCAAGGGCCTGGCACGTGTTAATCTTTGTCCCTGTCCGCGTTACGCGAGCCTGTGCGCGTGGGGCGCTCCGCTATTTTTCCTAACCCTCTGGATACAGCAATGAACCTTCTGCCAAAAATCGTGGCTTCGATCGGCCTGTTCACCCTCGCGCTGGGCAGCGTCAATGCGCAGAACAAGGAGCTGGTGGTCGGCTCCAGCGCCACCTACCGCCCCTTTGCCTATGAAAGCCCCAGCAAGGAGATCGTCGGCTACGACGTCGACATCATCAAGGCGGTGGCGCAGAAAGCCGGCCTGCAAATCAAGATCGTCAACACGCCCTGGACCGGCATCTTCGCGGCCCTCAACAACGGCGACGTGGACCTTGTCATTTCCGGTGTCACCATCAACGACAAACGCAAGCAGTCGTACGACTTCACCATGCCCTACTTCGAGGCGCGCCAGCTGATCGCGGTTCACAAGGACAGCAACGTCAAGAGCTTGAAAGATCTGGCCGGCAAGAAGATTGGCGTCGTCACCGGCAGCACCGCCGACGACACCGCCTCGCGTGAATTCGGCAAGACCAACCCCGATATTCGCCGCTTTGAAAGCACCCCGGTGATCATTTCGGAACTGGCCAACAGCGGTGTCGATGCGGCCATCGGCGACAACGGCGTGATCGCCTTTCGGGTACAGGAGCACAAACAGCTCAAGACCGTGAACGATCCGAGCTTTCCCAAGGAGTACTTCGGCATCGTCGTCAAGCAGGGCAACAAGGCGCTGCTGGCCAAGCTCAATAGCGGCCTGAGCGCCATCAAGGCCGACGGCAGCTACGCGCAGATCTACAAAAAATGGTTCCTGGCCGAGGCACCGGTATTGCCGGCCCAATAATCGCTGAACAGGGCTGCCTCGATGGAGCAGGTGCTCTGGTTCGGCTGGTTCCGCGCCGACATCATTGCCGAGTACGCCGCGCTGTTCTGGCGCGGCCTGCAGATGACCATCCTGGTCACGCTGCTGTGCATCGTGCAGGGCACGGCGCTGGGCCTGGCGATCGGCATGGCGCGGCTGGCGCAAGCCCGTCACGCGCCGGCCCGGCAGTTGTGCCAGTACGCCTTGCGCTGGCCGGCCACGGTCTATGTCAGCTTCTTCCGCGGCACGCCCTTGTTCGTGCAGATTCTGCTGATTCACTTCGCGGTGTTGCCGCTGTTCATCAACCCGGCCGACGGCCTGCTGATTTCCGGCGAGAGCGCGCGCCACCTGAAGCAGAACTACGGCGCCTTCATGTCCGGCGTAGCGGCCCTGACGCTCAACTCCGGCGCCTATATTTCGGAGATCTTCCGCGCCGGCATCCAGTCGATCGACCGTGGCCAGGCGGAAGCCGCGCGTTCGCTGGGCCTGTCGTTCCCGCGCACCATGTACCACGTGGTGCTGCCGCAGGCGTTTCGCAGAATGCTGCCACCCCTGGGCAACAACGCCATTTCCCTGCTCAAGGACTCGTCGCTGATTTCAGCCATTGGCCTGGCGGAACTGGCCTACGCCGCACGCACGGTGGCCGGTGCCTACTCGCGCTACTGGGAACCCTATCTCACGATTTCACTGATGTACTGGCTGCTGACGCTGGGTCTGGCCTACGCTGTCAACAGGTTGGAGGCGCGCTATGGACGAGGTGATTCGCGTTGAGGGCTTGACCAAGCAGTTTGGTCATCTTCAGGTGTTGCGCGGCATCGACTGCGTCATCCAGGCATCGGAAGTGGTCTGCGTCATCGGGCCATCCGGCTCGGGAAAGAGTACTTTTCTGCGCTGCCTGAACGGGCTGGAAGAGGCTTCCGGCGGGCAGGTCCTGGTCAGTGGTGTTTCGGTGCACGAAGCCCGCACCGACGTCGACGCGCTGCGCTCCGAGATCGGCATGGTGTTTCAGCGTTTCAACCTGTTCCCGCACAAGACCGTGCTGGAAAATATCACGCTGGCGCCGACCAAGGTGCGCGGATTAAGCTCCGCGCAAGCGCGCGGCCGTGCCCATGAATTGCTGACCAAGGTCGGGCTGCTCGACAAGATTGACGCCTACCCGAACCAGTTGTCGGGCGGTCAGCAGCAACGGGTGGCCATCGCCCGGGCGCTTGCCATGCAGCCGCGCATCATGCTGTTCGACGAGCCCACCTCGGCGCTCGACCCGGAACTGGTCGGCGAGGTGCTGGACGTCATGCAGACGCTGGCCGAGGAAGGCATGACCATGGTCGTCGTCACCCACGAGATGGGGTTTGCGCGCCAGGTGGCGGATCGTGTGCTGTTCATCGACGACGGTCTGGTGGTCGAAGAAGGGTCTCCGGCCGACATTTTTGAGCAGCCGAAGGAAGAGCGCACCCGCAAATTTCTAAGCAAAGTGCTGTAGTGCAGTTCTTATCCTTATCCTATATGGCTCACGTTGCTGCCAGTTTGCGTTGCACGAAGTCAAGCCGGTCCTGACCCCAGAAAATTTCACCGTCAATGCAATAACTGGGGGCACCAAAAACAGCCGCGTCAATCGCCGCCTGGGTGTATGCGTCATATTCCTGTTGCACCGTCTGGCTGCGCGATTGCGCCAGCCGATCCGCCGGCAGACCGCTTTCACTTAACAGTTGTGCCAGCGTTTGGGCACTGGCAATATCGCGCTGCTGCACCCAGACCGCCGCCAACACCGCGCCGCTCAAGCGCAGCGCGGCCGACGCGCCGTCCTGCAGATCGACCGCAAGGATCAGGCGCGCCGCGTCATCCCCGGCCACCGGGAAATAGCGTGGCTGCAGATTCAGCGGCAGTTTCAGAAAATCACGAAAGCGGGCCAGTTCCTGCAAGCGGTAGGCCTGGCGTTGCGGGGCGCGTTTGGACAAGGGCAGCCCGCCGGATACGGCAAACACCTTGCCGAAGTCCACCGGCCGCACGCGAACCGTGGCCCGCGCCGCCTGCGCCAGTGCCGCGAAACGCTCATGACCCAGATAAGTCCACGGGCTTTGCGGGGCGAAGTAGTAGTCGATAGTCTGGTTCACTTGATCTCCTTTTGAATTGACAGCGGCCTAGGGATTGGGGCCTCAACCAGCCGGCGGCTACGGACGTGATTTCTTCGGCCTGACGGCAGCAGCAGCAGCGGCATCCCGTGTCGCGTTCTCGCGTGCCAACCTGGTGAAACTGCTCTCGCTGGTACAGGCACCCACGACTCTGGACAAGCGGCGGCTGACGCTGATATAGGCATGGCCGATGCGGCTGTCGAAGTAGATCGAGTCGCCGCGCGCCAGCCGCAACATGGAGCCGTCCTCGAAATACACCTCGACCGCACCGCTCAGGATGTGGACAAACTCCTCGCCCTCGTGGCGTGCAAAGTCCTGCGGCCCATTGATGCGGCGCGCATGCACGGTCCCCAAAATGGGACTCATCTGCTTGCCCAGCGCGCTGGTGCCGAGAAACTCATAAGAGACCGCCTGCCCCTGGTACAGCACACCGGCACCGGCGCGCGTGACCACCGGCCGATCGAGTCGAGCGACCTTGGCGTCGGCCTGGGAGAACATCGCCGCCATGTCCATTTGCAGGGCAGCGCCGAGCGCCGAGAACTTCTCGTAACTGAGGGCCAGCTGTCCGCGCTCGGCGCGTGAAATAGTGGTGATGGAAACGCCCGAGCGCTGGGCCACCTCGGCCAGCGTCAGGCCCAGTTGCTTGCGCGTTGCGCGCAGGCGCTTGCCGAAGGTCACACGATCCAGCGTGTGCGGCCCCTTGTCAGGTTTGAGCTTGGGTACGGTTTTCAGATTGGCCATTTGACATTTCCAGCGGCCCTAGTTTAGCCACATAATTTGCAGATACGCAAAAATATAATTTGCGTATCTGCAAATTTCATACTAGACTGGTTTCAGGTTCACGAATTTCCGAACACCAGTGCGGCGGTCTTGGCGCACTGTGACGACCCCCTTTGAAAACACCACGCAATGGCTGAACAGACTGACTTTCTCATCATCGGCGGCGGCATCGCCGGCGCATCGATCGGCTACTGGCTGGCACCGCACGGCCGCGTGACGCTGCTGGAGCGCGAGTCGCAGCCGGGCTACCACTCGACCGGACGCTCGGCGGCGGTCTTCATGGAGAGCTACGGCACACCCCAGGTGCGCGCGCTCACCATGGCCAGCCGCGCTTTCATGGAACAGCCGCCCGAGGGCTTCAGCGAGCATCCGCTGCTGGCGCCGCGCTGCGCCATGATGGTGGCGACGCAAGGACAAGAGGCGCTGCTGGCGGAGCACTGGGAGGTTCTGCGCGGCATGTCGCCACGCGCGCAACTGCTCGACAGCGCCGCCGCCTGCGCCCGGGTCCCGGTGCTGCGGCCGGAGAAAGTACGGGGTGCGGTGTTCGAGCCCGACGCCGCCGACATGGACGTGCATGCCATTCACCAGGGTTACCTGCGCGGGCTGCGGCGCTCCGGCGGCAGCCTGGTCTGCAATGCCGAAGTAACGGCGCTGCAGCACGCGGCGGGCCGCTGGCGGGTGCAGGCCGCCGGGCTCACTTTCGAGGCGCCAGTCGTGATCAACGCGGCCGGCGCCTGGGCCGACGTGGTGGCGGCGCTGGCCGGCTTGCCAGGTATCGGACTGGAGCCGCGGCGGCGTTCCGCCTTCATCTTCGCGCCGCCCGACGGCCTGGCCAGCGCCCACTGGCCGCTGACCATAGGCATAGGGGAAGACTGGTACTTCAAGCCCGATGCCGGCATGCTGCTGGGCTCACCGGCCAATGCCGACCCGGTGGCGCCGCAGGACATCCAGCCCGAGGAACTCGACATCGCGCTGGCCATAGACCGCATTCAGGCGATGACCAGCCTCACCATCCGCCGGCCGACGCGGACCTGGGCCGGACTGCGCTCGTTCGTTGCCGACGGCGACCTGGTCGGCGGTTTCGACCCCCAGGCAGCCGGTTTCTTCTGGCTGGCGGCGCAAGGCGGCTATGGCATCCAGACCTCGGCCGCGATGGGCGAGGCCTGCGCTGCGCTGGTGCGCGGCCTGCCGCTGCCGCAGCGCATTGCGGCTTATGGCTTGAGCGCCGAAATGCTCAGTCCGGCGCGAGCGCGTCTTTCCTCCCTTCAACCTTGAGCCCCACCATGCGTGTCTTCAGCGCTTCCCTGGCCACAGAAACCAACACCTTTGGCCCCATGCCCACCGGTCTTTCCTCGTTCCGGGATCGCGGCTACTTCCCGGCCGGTCAGCACCCGGACCAGATGACTTTTTTCTCCGGTCCTCTGTGGGCCGCGCGCCTGCGTGGCGCTGACCAGGGCTGGGACCTGGTCGAAGGCGTGGTGGCCGGCGCCCAGCCCAGCGGCATCACGACCCGCCACGCCTATGAAACCCTGCGCGAGGAACTGCTGACCGATCTGCGTCGCGCGCTGCCGGTGGACATGGTGTTGCTAGGCTTGCACGGCGCCATGGTGGCCGACGGCTACGACGACTGCGAGGGCGACCTGCTGGAGCGCGTGCGCGCCATCGTCGGACCGGGCGTCGTGGTCGGCGCCGAACTCGACCCGCACAATCACCTGACGCCGGCCATGGTCCGCTACGCCGATGTGCTGATCGCGTTCAAGGAATACCCGCACACCGACATCCTCGAGCGCGGTCTTGAACTGGTCGATCTGTGCGCCGCCAAGGTGGCCGGAAAAGTCCAGCCGGTGGCCGCCGTGGTGGACTGCGAGATGATAGTCACCATGCACACCTCGCGTCAGCCGGCGCGCGGTTTCGTCGACCGCATCCAGGCCCTGGAGGGCAAGAACGGCGTGCTCTCGATCTCCATCTCGCACGGCTTTGCCTGGGGTGACGTGGCCCAGATGGGGACCAAGGTGCTGGTCTATAGCGACGGCGACGCGGCCCGGGCCCAGACACTGGCGCGGCAACTGGCCGATGAGCTGATCGCCCTGCGCGAGCAGCTCACCGTGCACTACCCCAGCATCGACGCCGCGCTGGATCAGGCGCTGGCGTTCGACGGCGGCCCGGTGGTGCTGGCCGACGGTGCCGACAACCCCGGCGGTGGCGCGGCCGGCGATTCGACCTTCATCCTGCGCCGCATGGTGGAGCGCGGCATAGTCAACGCGGCGCTGGGGCCCCTGTGGGATCCGGTGGCGGTGCGCATCGCCTTCGATGCCGGCGTCGGCGCGCGCCTGATGCTGCGCGTCGGCGGCAAAATCAGCCCGCTGTCGGGCGCGCCGATCGACCTGGATTGCACTGTCAAGGCGCTCCGGAGCAACATGGTGATGACCGGCCTGGCCAACACCCCCAGCCAGTTGGGCGACTGTGCGCTGATCGAGGCCATGGGCATCGAGATCGTGCTGATCACCCTGCGCAACCAGGCCATGGGCACCGATCTGTTCACGCAACTGGGCTGCGACCTGGCGGCGAAGAAAATCATCGTCGTCAAATCCTCGCAGCACTTCTACGCCTCCTTCTCCAAACTGGCCCGCCATGTCATCTACGTGGCCGCTCCGGGGGCCGTCACGCTGGACCTTGGCACGCTGCATTACCGCAAGATACACCGCCCCAAATGGCCGCTGGACGCCTGAAATTTCACTTGTCAACATCAAACCAACATTACAGGAGACCTCACCATGAAACGACAAGCTGCTCTCACCACTCTGTCTTCGCTGCTGCTGGGCGCTGCCATCAGCCTGGCCAGCCTGCCGGCGCTGGCGCAAACCAAAACGCTGCGCATGGTGGCGCACGCCGACGTGAAAATCCTGGACCCCACCTTCACCACCGCCTACATCACGCGCAACTTTGGCTACATGGTCTACGACATGCCGTTCGGCCTGGATGCCAAGAGCGTGCCGCGGCCGCAGATGGTGGAAAAATACAGCACCTCCAAGGACGGCAAGTTGTGGACCTTCACGCTGCGCCCGGGACTCAAGTTCTCCGACGGCAGCGCCGTGACCGCCGCCGACGCGGTGGCCTCGATGCAGCGCTGGACCACACGCGACAGCATCGGCCGCGCCATGACCGCCGTCGCCGCGCCGGAATGGAAGGCGCTGGATGCCCGGACTTTCACGCTGACGCTGAAGGAGCCGTTCGGCATGGTGCTGGAGGGCATGTCCAAGCCTTCGGCGTTCCCGCCGGTGATCATGCCCGAGCGTCTGGCCAAGCTGCCCACCACGGCGCCGCTGACCGAAGTGCTGGGCTCCGGGCCTTTCATGTTCAAGCGCGACGAATGGGTGCCCGGCAACAAGGTGGTGTTTGTGCGCAACCCGCATTACGTGGCCCGCACGGACCCGCCCAGCGCGCTGGCCGGCAGCAAGAAACCGGCCTTCGACCGGGTTGAGTGGCTCTACCTGCCGGACTCCAACAGCGCCGTCGCGGCACTGAAAAAAGGCGAGGTCGATTACATCGAGCAGGTCCCGCCCGACTACATCACACCGCTGCGCAGCGACCCCAATATCAAGATTGGCGCGGCCGGCTCCTGGCAGGGCTTCCTGGTGATGAACCAACTGCATCCGCCGTTCAACAACCCCAAGGTGCGCCAGGCGGTGCTCAAAGCCGTCAGCCAGGATCGCTTCACCGCGGCCATGGGTTACCCGCTGGACATGCGCGTGACCTACTGCCCGACCTACTTCATCTGCGGCGGTCCCAATGACACCGCGGCCGGTGCCGAGCCGTACCGCGTGGCGGACGTCGCCAAGGCCAAGCAGATGCTGGCCGACGCTGGCTACAAGGGCGAGAAAGTGGTGTTGCTGGTCCCCAGCGACGTCAGTTACCTCAACGCCGAAGCACTGATGGCGGCGCAGACCCTGCGCAGCATGGGCATGAACGTGGACGCACAGACCATGGACTGGGCCTCCATCAGCGGCCGGCGCTCCAAACGCGAGGCACCGGAAGCCGGCGGCTGGAGCATGTACGTCACGGTGGCCGGTGAATTCGACGTCAACTCGCCGATCACCAATGCTTACCTGAGCGCCGCCTGCGGCAACGGTCTGCCCGGCTGGGTCTGCGACAAGCAACTCGACGAACTGCGCTCGGCCTGGATCAAGGAAACCGTGCCGGCCAAGCGCAAGGCTTTGCTCGATGCGTTCCAGAGCCGGGCCTACGAGGCGGTGCCCTATATCAACGCCGGCCAGTACTCGCCGGCCTTTGCCGCGCGCAAGGAACTCAAGGGTGTCGACAAGCTGTGGGGCGGACTGCCCCTGCTGTGGCTGCTGGACAAATAAGTCAAGCCCGGTTGACGCACTCGCGTGGGCTACCTTCTCAGACGACTGCTAGCCACCTTGCCAGTGATGGCGGTGGTGGCGCTGGTGGTATTCCTGCTGATCCACCTGTCGCCCGGCGACCCGGCGACGCTGATTGCCGGCGACATGGCCAGCGAGGAGGACATCGCCCGGCTGCGTTCCGCTTTGGGTCTGGACCGGCCGCTGCTCCAACAGTTCCTGCTCTGGCTGGGGCGTCTGTTAACAGGCGACCTGGGCACCTCCATCTTTACCCAGGTGCCGGTGTCCCAGCTGCTGGCGCAACGGCTGGAGCCGACGCTGTCGATTGCCGTCCTCACCATGGCTTTGACGCTGCTGGTGGCGGTGCCGCTGGGAACCCTGGCAGCCTACCGCGCCGGCAGCTGGATCGACCGCGTCGTCATGCTGTTCGCGGTGCTGGCGTTCTCGGCGCCGGTGTTCCTGATCGGCTACCTGCTGATCTACACGCTGGCGATCCAGCTCGGCTGGTTTCCGGTGCAGGGCTATGCACGCCTGTCCGAAGGCCTGGGGCCATGGCTGCGCAGCCTGGTGCTGCCCTGCATCAACCTGGCCCTGGTGTACATCGCACTGGTCACGCGCATGACCCGCGCCACCGTGCTGGAGGTGCTGCTGGAAGACTACATCCGCACCGCCCGCGCCAAGGGTCTGGCGGTGCTGCCGGTGCTGGGCCACGCGCTGCGCAACGCCGCCATCCCGATCGCCACCACGGTGGGCGTCGGCATCGCGCTGCTGATTGGCGGCGTCGTGGTGACCGAGACCGTATTCGCCATTCCCGGCGTCGGCCGCCTGGTGATCGATTCGGTGCTGCACCATGACTACCCGGTGATCCAGAGCGTGCTGTTGCTGTCGGCCGGCGTTTACGTGCTGATCAACCTGCTGATCGACCTCAGCTACCGGCTGTTCGACCCGCGCATCCAGTACTGATGCCTCGCCCCATGACCGGCCATACCGCCATCGACCCTGAACTGACGCCCGGCGCCGCGCCACCGCTGCGCCGCTGGCGCTGGCTGCGCAAGAACCCGACGCTGATCCTGGGCGCCCTGCTGCTGCTGGCGGTCGCGCTGCTGTCGCTGGCGGCGCCCTGGATCGCCAACCATGACCCGCAGGATATCGACCCGCTGGTGCGCATGCAGGGCCCCTCGGCAGCGCACTATTTCGGCACCGATGCGCTGGGTCGCGACGTCTTCAGCCGCGCCGTCTGGGGCGGGCGCGTCTCCATGGTGGTGGGTTTGACGGTGGCCGTGCTGGCGACCCTGGGCGGCGTACTGCTGGGGCTGCTGGCCGGCTTCGTGCGCTGGGCCGATGGCCCGGTGATGCGCGTGATGGACGGCTTGATGGCGATTCCCGGCATCCTGCTGGCAATCGCCCTGATGGCGGTGACCCGCGCCAGCCTGAGCACCGTCATCGTGGCCATCATCGTGCCCGAAATTCCGCGCGTGGTCCGGCTGGTGCGTTCGCTCTCGCTGACCTTGCGCGAGCAACTGTTCGTGGAAGCGGCGCACGCCGTCGGTACCCGGCTGCCGGTGATCCTGTGGCGCCACGTGCTGCCCAACATGATGGCGCCGCTGATCGTGCAGGCCACTTTCGTCGCCGCCTCGGCCGTGCTGATCGAGGCCTCGCTGTCGTTTCTGGGGGTCGGTGTGCCGGCGCAAACGCCCAGTTGGGGCAACATGATGGCCGAGGGTCGCAACTTCGTGGCGGTGGCCTTCCACATCATCCTGTACCCGGGCCTGTTGCTGGCGGCCACCGTGCTGGCCATCAACATGGTGGGCGACGGGCTGCGCGACGCGCTGGACCCGCGGCTGGCCCGGCAACTGTGAGCAGGCGACCTTGAGCTACACCATGCCCACCATCAACACCCCCGCCAGCGCCCCTGCATCGGGCGCCGAGGCACCTTTGCTGGAGCTGGATAACCTGTGCACCTGGTTCGACACGCTGGCCGGCACCGTACGTTCGGTGGACGGCGTCTCCTGGTCGATCCGCTCCGGCCAGACGCTGGGCGTGGTCGGCGAGTCGGGCTGCGGCAAGAGCGTCACCGCGCTCTCCATCCTGCGCCTGGTGGCGACGCCGCCGGCGCGCCACAGCGGCGCGGTGCGCTACCACGGCAGCAATCTGCTCGCGCTCAGCGAACGTGCGATGCGCGACATCCGCGGCAACCGCATTTCCATGATTTTCCAGGAGCCGATGACCTCGCTCAATCCGGTGCTGACGATCGGCCGGCAGATCGCCGAGACCGTCTGCCTGCACCAGAAGACCAGCCGCGCCGAAGGCCTGGCCCGCGCCGTCGAAATGCTGCGCCTGGTCCAGATCCCGGAGGCTGAGCGACGCGCCAGCGAATACCCGCACCAGCTCTCCGGCGGCATGCGCCAGCGCGTCATGATCGCCATGGCCCTGGCCTGCAAGCCCGAACTGCTGATCGCCGACGAACCCACCACCGCGCTGGACGTCACTATCCAGGCGCAGATCCTGGCACTGATCAAGCGCCTGCAAAAAGAACTGGGCATGGGCGTGGTGCTGATCACGCATGACCTGGGCGTGGTGGCCGAAAGTTGCGACCGGGTGGTCGTGATGTACGCCGGGCGCAAGGTGGAGGAAGCCGATGTGCTGGACCTGTTCGACCATCCATTGCACCCCTACACCCGGGCCTTGATGGCCTCCATGCCCTCGATCAACACCCACAGCACGCGCCTGACCGAAATCCCGGGCATGGTGCCCGCGCTCAACCAGCTGGGTCGCAGTTGCGCTTTTGCCGAGCGCTGCAACTATGCCCAGGCACGCTGCCGCAGCGAGGTGCCGAGGCTCACCACGCAAGGCCCAGGGCACCATGTGGCCTGTTTTGCGGTGGAAGAAAAGCGCATCAACCTGGAGTTCCCCGTCGCATGAACGCGCCCGCCGTCACGCCGCCCTTGCTGGTGGTGGAGAAACTCAGGAAGCACTACCTGGCGCCGCGCAAGTGGCTGCAAAAAGCCAGCCCGGCGGTGCAGGCAGTGGACGAAGTGACGTTCTCGCTGACGCAGGGCGAAACGCTGTCGCTGGTGGGCGAGTCGGGCTGCGGCAAGACCACCACCGCCAAGTCGGTGCTGCGGCTGGTCACACCCACCTCGGGCTCGGTCAGGCTCAACGGGGAGGAACTGCTGACGCTCAGCGCCGAGCAGATGCGTTTGCGCCGGCGCAACCTGCAAATCATCTTTCAGGACCCTTATGCCTCGCTCAATCCGCGCCTGTCGGCCGGCGACATCGTGGCCGAGCCGCTGCGCAACTTCGCCGGCGTCTCGGCGGCCGAGCGGCGCGAGCGCGTGCAATGGTTGTTCGCCAAGGTCGGGCTGCGGCCGGAAGCGGCCAAAAAATACCCTTATGAATTCTCCGGCGGGCAGCGCCAACGCCTGGGCATTGCGCGCGCCCTGGCGCTGAACCCGAAACTGATCGTCTGCGACGAACCGGTGTCGGCGCTGGACGTCTCGGTGCAGGCGCAGGTCATCAACCTGCTGATGGACTTGCAGGCCGAGTTCGGCATCGCCTACCTGTTCGTGGCGCACGACCTGGCGGTGGTGCGCCACATCAGCCACCGCGTCGCCGTCATGTACCTGGGCCGCATCGTCGAAGTGGCCGACCGCGATACCTTGTTCGCGGCGCCGCTGCACCCCTACACCCAAATCCTGCTGTCGGCCGTGCCGGTGCCCAACCCGCGCACGCCGGCCCAGCGCATCCTGCTGCAAGGCGACCCGCCCAGCCCGGCCAAGCCACCGCCGGGTTGCCGCTTCCACACCCGCTGCCCGCTGGCCCAGCCGCTGTGCCAGCAACAAAGTCCGGCCCTGACCCAGCGCGCCGCCAACCCCAACGGTGGCCAGTGGGTCGCCTGCCACTTCCGCTAAGGCCGGACGCAGCCGAGCCAGTCATCGAACCACAGACCCAGGAGATGCCATGACACAACCTCAACACTACGAGCTGCTGATCCGCGACGGCACGGTGATCGACGGCACCCGGGCGCCGCGCTTTACCGCCGACGTGGGCGTCCGCGCCGGCCAGGTCGCCGCCATCGGCGACCTGAGCGGCCACAGCGCCGACGAAATAATCGATGCGCGCGGCCGCATCGTGGCACCCGGCTTCATCGACGCCCACACTCATGACGACGAGGCCCTGCTGTCGCAGGCCGACATGACTTTCAAGCTGTCCCAGGGCGTCACCACCGTCATCGTCGGCAACTGCGGCATCAGCGCCGCACCGCTGCGCCCGGCGCTGGACCTGCCGATGCCCCTGACCCTGTTAGGCCTGCCGCCGGACCGGCGCTTCCCCTCTTTTGCCGCCTACCTGAAGGCCTTGCGCGCGGCCCCCTCCAGCGTCAACGTCGGGGCCTTGGTAGGGCACTCCACGCTGCGCGTCATGACCATGGCAGCGCTGGACCGCGCAGCCAATGGCGACGAGATCCGCGCCATGCAGGCCTGGGTGCAGGAGGCCATGGAGGCCGGCGCGCTGGGCCTCTCCGCCGGCACTTTCTACCCGCCGGCCAGCCACGCCAGCACCGAGGAGATCATTGAAGTCGGTCGCCCCCTTTCGGCGCACAAAGGGCTCTATGTCACGCATATGCGCGACGAGTCGGACAAGGTCTTGGAGGCGCTGGAGGAAACCTTCCGCATCGGCCGCGAGCTGGCTATTCCCGTCGTGATCTCGCACCACAAGGCGATGGGCAAGCCCAATTTCGGCAAATCGGCCATCACCCTGCCGTTCATCCGGGAGACCATGCAGCACCAGTGCGTGGCGCTCGACTGCTATCCCTACGACGCCGGCTCGACCATGATACGCAGCGACCGCGGCATGCTCGAAGGCCGGGTGCTAATTGCCTCCAGCACGCCGCACCCGGAGTGCGCCGGCCGCGAACTCGACGCCATCGCCGCGGAGTGGCAGGTATCGAAGGAACAGGCCGCGCAACGCTTGCAGCCCGGCAGTGCGATCTACTTCCTGATGGACGAGAACGACGTGCGGCGCATCCTGGCTTTCGACGAAACCATGATTGGGTCGGACGGCATTCCGGTCGGCGACAGCCCGCATCCGCGCCTGTGGGGCACCTTCCCGCGCGTGCTGGGTCATTACAGCCGTGATGTCGGCCTGTTCCCGCTGGAGACGGCGGTCTGGAAGATGACCGGGCTGACGGCGCGCAATTTCGGCCTGCAGGGGCGCAGCACCCTGAAAGTGGGGCACCACGCCGACGTGGTCGTGTTCGACGCCGCCACGGTACGCGACACCGCCACTTATGCGGCGCCGGCGCAAGCCGCGGCTGGCATCGACTGCGTGATCGTCAACGGCGTCATGGCCTGGCGCCATGGCCGGCACAGCGGCGCCCGCAGCGGCCAGGTCCTCACCCGGACGCCGGCAAGCGCGGCCTGAACACCGGTTGCGAGGCAGACCCGGGTTGGAGGTAAAAATCCAATCCAGGGGGCGACCCGGCACCGAATCTGGTGTAGATTGCGCGTGTCAGCCATGCCACCCGCAGGAAACCGCCCATGAGCATCACGATCCGCCACGCCGAACCCGCCGATTACGCCGCCTGTACTCTGATCTACGCGCAGCCGCGGGCTGCTGCCGGCACCCTGCAAATTCCGCTGCAGTCGACCGAGGTCTGGAAGAAGCGCCTGGAAAACATGGCGCCGCAGGACCGCATCCTGGTCGCCGTGCTGGGTGGCGAGGTGGTTGGCAATCTGGGCCTGCACCCGGTCGCCAACCTGCGTCGCGCCCACGCCGCCGGCATCGGCATGGCGGTGCGTGATGACGCACAGGGCAAAGGTGTAGGCAGCGCCTTGCTCAAAGCAGCGGTCGATCTGGCCGACAACTGGCTCAACCTGCTGCGCCTGGAACTCACTGTCTGGACCGATAACGAGGCGGCGCAACGCCTGTACCGGGCGCACGGCTTCGTGTTGGAGGGCACGCACCGGGCCTATGCCCTGCGCCATGGCCGCTATGTCGACGCGCATGCCATGGCACGCCTGCACCCGTCGCCACCCTCGGTTGCGGCGCCAACATGAAATCGAAAACAACGAGGGCTCAGCCATGCGCAACATCACACTCATCCTCCTACTGGTCACCGGCGCCCTGCTGTCGGCTTGCGCCGGCATGACTGCTGCCACGCCAGAGCCTGAAGCCCTGCGGCAAGCGGTTGCAGACACCGAGCGCGCCTTCGCCAAATCAATGGCCGATCGGGACCACGCCGCTTTTGCCTCCTTCCTGTCCGAGGAAGCGGTGTTCTTTTCGGAGCCCAAGGTGCTGCACGGCAAGGCACAGGTGGCGCAGGCCTGGAAGCGCTTCTACGAGGGCGCGAAGGCACCGTTTTCCTGGCAACCGGAGCAGGTGGAGGTACTGCCTTCGGGCACGCTGGCCCTGAGTTCCGGGCCGGTACGCGACGCCCAGGGCAAATTGATTGCCACTTTCACCTCGATCTGGCGGCTGGAAGCCCCGGGCGTCTGGCGCATTATTTTCGACAAGGGCAATGAGGTCTGCGACTGCCGCAAACCTTGACCCCGCAAAGAAGAAGAAAGATGTCCGTGGATTTCAAACCCCTGGTCACCCTGCTGGCGATCGTCAATCCGCTGGCGATCGTGCCGTTCTTCATTCACTACACACAGGATTTCACAACCGAGCAGCGGCGCCGCACGATCTGGATTTCATCCTTCAGCGCTTTTGTCGTGATCGCTATCAGCGCCCTGATGGGTCTGCACATTCTGGAATTTTTCGGCATTTCGCTGGCCAGTTTTCAGGTCGGCGGCGGCATGCTGCTGCTGACCTCGGCCCTGGCCATGCTCAATGCGCAACCGGCCGAAGCCAAATCGAACGAAGAGGAAATGCACGACGCCGCAGCTCGTGCCAGCATTGCCGTGGTGCCGCTGACCATTCCCTTGCTGACCGGCCCGGCCACCATGTCGACGGTGGTGATTTATGCCGACAAGGCCAAGACTTTCCTGCAATTGAGCACGCTGGTAGGCTACGGTGTGGTGATCGGTCTGGCCACCGCCCTGTGCTTTGCCTTGGCGCGGCCGATTGCCCGGATCTTGGGCAAAACCGGCATCAATGTGATGACCCGTTTGATGGGTTTGATTCTGGCGGCGCTGGCGGTCGAGGTGATGTCCGACGGCCTGGTAAAACTATTTCCCATACTGGCCAAATAGACCGGTTCGCCGCCGTATCCTTGCGTATCCCAATCATCCCAGCCGGCCACCCCAGCATGACCCCCAATCCCAACTCCGTGCGCTTTGTCCTCGACGGCGCCATCATCGAGGCCGGCGGCGAGCACCACGGCAGCACTGTGCTGGATTACCTGCGCGAGCAATTGCAGCGCAGCGGCACCAAGGAAGGCTGCGCCGAAGGCGATTGCGGCGCCTGCGTGGTGCTGCTGGGCGAGCTCGACGGCGCCGGCGCGACGATCAATTACCGGCCCGTCAACAGCTGCCTGCAACTGCTGCCGACACTGCATGGCAAGTCGGTCAAGACGGTGGAAAGCCTGCAACGCGGCAACGGCGACCTGCACCCGGTGCAGCAGGCGCTGGCGGCCAGTCACGGCACCCAATGCGGCTTTTGCACACCCGGCATCGTGATGAGCCTGACCGGTTTGCTGCAGACGGTCGCCCAGCCGACGCGCAACCAAATCAACGACGCCCTGAGCGGCAACCTGTGCCGGTGCACCGGCTACCGGCCGATCGTCGAGGCCGCCCAGAAGGCCGCCGCCGCGCCGGCCGGCCAGTTGAAACTCGACGACAGCGCCGACCTGCCCCTGCTGCGCCAACTGCGGCGTGAGAGCGCGCAGCCGGCCGTGCTGCACAGCGCCGAGGGTCAAGATTTTTTCACGCCGACAACGCTGGCGGCGCTGGCCGATTACCTGAGCCGGCACCCCGACGCGACACTGCTGGCCGGCAGCACGGAGATTGGCTTGCAGGTCAACAAGCAGTTTGCGCGGCCCGGCAGAATTGTTTATCTCGGCGGCGTCAGCGAGCTGCGCCAGATCGAAGACCAGGGCACGCTGTGGCGCATCGGCGCGCAAGTTTCGCTGACCGACGTGCAAAACCTGGTGGCCGATGTCTACCCCGACTTTGCCGAGGTGCTGCGCCGCTTCGGTTCGCCGCCGATCCGCTCCACCGCCACGCTGGCCGGCAACATCGCCAACGGCTCTCCGATCGGAGACAGCATGCCGTGCCTGTTGGCCCTGGGCGCCAGCCTGCAATTGCGCCGGGGCGACAGCACACGCACGCTGGCCCTGGAGGATTTCTATACCGGTCAGAAAAAGAACGCCTTGCAGAGCGGCGAGTTCATCACCGCGATTGATCTGCCGAAACCCGGTCCCGGCGAAGTGTTCCGAGCGCACAAGGTCAGCAAGCGCTTCGACCAGGACATTTCCGCCACCTGCTGCGCCCTGCGTTACCAACTGGTGGACGGCAAGTTCACCCGGGTCCGGCTGGCCTACAACGGCCTGGCGCCATCGCCCTGCCGCGCGCCCCGACTGGAAGCCGTGATCAACGGCCGCACGCCCGAGGCCGTCAGCGCGGCCGAGCTGGACCAGGCGATTGCCGCCAGCTTCACCGCGCGCGACGGCCTGCGCGCCAGTTGGGCCTACCGCTCGCTGTTGGCGCGCAATCTGGTGCTGCGATTTATTGAAGAAGCCGTTGGCAGCGTGCCCGAGGTGACCCCATGAACGCACCCACCTCGCCCCGGGAACTGGCGCCCGCCACCGAGCAGGGACGGGAACTGCCGCACGAATCGGCCCGCTTGCACGTGACCGGCCAGGCCACTTACACCGACGACATCCCGGAACTGCGCGGCACGCTTTACGCCGCGCTGGTGCTGTCACCGGTGGCGCACGGCGAACTGCTGGGCGAAGGCATTGAGCGCGCCGCCCTGCTGGCGCAAGCCGGGGTGGTGGCGGTGTTCACGGCCCAAGATATTCCCGGTGAAAACAACTGCGGCCCGATCGTCCACGACGACCCGTTTCTGGCCGATGGCAAAGTGCAGTTCCTGGGCCAGCCGGTGGCCGTGGTGGTGGCGCACAGCATGCGCCAGGCCCGCCAAGCCGCCAAAGGGGCGAAGGTCACCGTCAAGGAGCTGCCCGCCATCCTGAGCATAGCCCAGGCACTGGCCCAGCAGAGCTTCGTCATGCCGTCCAGGGGCATCACGCGCGGCCAGCCCGAGAGTGCCATCGCCGGCGCACCGCTGCGCATCCAGGGCCGCACCGAGTGCGGCCAGCAGGAGCAGTTTTACCTGGAAGGCCAGATCGCCTACGCGGTGCCGCGCGAGGACGGCCAGCTCACGCTCTACGTCTCGACCCAGCACCCGGACGGCAACCAGCGCGAGGCGGCGGCCGCGCTGAAGCTGTCGGCCAAGGATGTGGAAGTGATCTGCCGGCGCATGGGCGGCGCTTTCGGCGGCAAAGAGGGCAACTCCAGCATCTTCTCGCAAAGCGCGGCGCTGGCCGCCTTCAAGCTACAGCGCCCGGTCAAGCTGCGCGTCAACCGCGACGACGACATGATGATCACCGGTAAGCGGCACGACTTCCGCATCGACTACGACTGCGGTTTCGACCCGCACGGCCGCATCCTGGGCCTGGACGTGGTGCTGGCCTCGCGCTGCGGCCACAGCACCGACTACTCCGGCCCGGTGAACGACCGCGCCCTGCTGCACATCGACAACTGCTATTACCTGCCGCACCTCAAGATCGTCAGTCACCGCTGCAAGACCCACATGCAGAGCGCCACCGCGTTTCGCGGCTTCGGCGGTCCGCAAGGCATGTTCGGAATCGAGACCGTGATCGAGGAGATTGCGCACCGGCTCGGCAAGGACGCGCTGGAAGTGCGCCGCGCCAACCTGTACCGGGACCCGGCGCTGTCGGGCGACGCTGGGTCGATGACCACCCAATACGGCCAGACTATCGAGGACTGGATTGGCGACCGGGTGATCGACCAGGTGGCGACCGAGGCCCACTACGGCGCGCGCCGCCAAGCCGTGAACCAGTTCAACGCGCAAAACAAAAGCCGCAAGCGCGGCCTGGCGCTGGTACCGCTCAAGTTCGGCATCTCGTTCACCGCCACCATGCTGAACCAGGGCGGCGCCCTGGTCCACATCTACCAGGACGGCTCGGTCAGCGTCAACCATGGCGGCACCGAAATGGGCCAGGGCCTGAACACCAAGATGGCGCAGGTGGCGGCGGACGGTTTGGGCATCCCGGTCAGCCGGGTGCGCGTCACTGCCAGCGACACGCAAAAAGTGCCCAACGCCAGCGCCACCGCGGCCTCCAGCGGTGCCGACATCAACGGCGCCGCCATCAACCATGCCTGTGCGCAACTGCGCGCACGGCTGGCGCCGGTGGCGGCCCGGCTGCTGGACTGCGATGCGGCAGCGGTCGAGTTTGAGGCCGGCATTGCCCGCAGCACAGTGGGCGCTGGCACGGCCGCTGCGATGCAGACTGTGCCCTGGCAAGCGCTGGTCACACAGGCCTGGCTGGAGCGCGTCGGCCTGAGCGTGACGGGCTTCTACATGACGCCCGACATCCGGTACGACTTCAACACCTTGCAAGGCCGTGCCTTCTACTACTACTGCTACGGCGCCGCCGTCAGCGAGGTGGAAATCGACACGCGCAGCGGCGAGTGGTGGCTCAAGGCGGTGGACATCGTGCACGACGTCGGCCAGAGCATCAACCCGGCCATCGACAAGGGCCAGATCGAGGGCGCCTACGTGCAAGGCCTGGGCTGGCTGACGATGGAGGAATGCATCTGGGACGCGCACGGCAAGCTGCTGACGCACGGCCCCAGCACTTACAAGATCCCGGTAGCCAGCGACGTGCCGGAGCATTTCAGGGTCAGCCTGTTCGACGGCAGAAACGTCCGGCCCACGCCCTACCGCAGCAAGGCGGTGGGCGAACCGCCGCTGATGCTGTCACTGTCCGCTTTCTTCGCCTTGCGCGATGCCGTCAGCGCATCAGCCCAGCACCGCGCGCGCGTCGACCTGGTGGCGCCGGCCACGCCGGAGCGCATCCTGCTGGCCTGCGAACGCGCGAAGGCCGCGCAGCGTCCGGAAATCCCCGCACCTTGAACCAGGGTTCCAGCCCGGTCACTGGCGCCGCCGGGTTCCGAATCTGACCGCCGCATGGAGAAAAATCGCTGATGAAGAATGTCTTGCTCTGGATGGCGTTGAGTGTCTGTGCCGGGCACGGCGCGGCGGCCCAGTCGCTTTGCACCAGCGACGGTCAGGCCGCACCGCTGACCCTGGTCGAGCACTTCATCAGCGCCGACTGCGCGGCCTGCTGGAGCGCCGCGCCAACTGCCCATCCCGGGCCACAGGAACTGAGCATCGACTGGATCGTACCCAGCGACCAGGGCGACGAAGCGCCCCTGTCGGCGGCGGCCCTGCGCGAGGCACAGACGCGGCTGGCGGCCCTGGGGCGCGCCAGCCCCGCCAGCTCGACCGTGACCCGCAGCAGGGTACTGAACCGGCCCGGCCTGCAACTGCGGGTGGCGCAGGGCCTGCCCCTGGGCGCCTACCTGGGCGCCATCATCGAATTCCAGATCAGCGCCAAAGTCCGGCGGCAAGAACCCCTGACGGCCTGGCTGCTGCTGGTGGAGACCGTCCCGGCGGGGGTCGAGGGCGCGGCGGTGGAAAAGAACCTGGTCCGCAATGTACTGATCTCGAGCTGGGACCGGCCGGATCAGCGCCCGGCAACCGGGCCGGCCCGTTACCGTGAGCTGCGTCCGCTGAATGTCCCGGAGGGCACCAAGCCGGAGCGGCTGCGCCTGATCGGCTGGGTTCAGGACGCGCGCGGGCAAGTGCTGAGCGCCGCGCAATCGGTCTGTACCACAGCGATTGAAACTCACTGACCAGCAAGTCCGGTCGGGCCGATTACACTGCGCAGTCCATCATGAGCGACACCACCCCACCCTCCTTCGAGCAGCAGTTGCTGGGACAGCGCGACTACCTGCTGCGCTTTGCCCGGCTGCAACTGCGCAACGAAACCTGGGCCGAGGATGCGGTGTCCGAAACCGTGCTGGCGGCGCTGGCCAAACCGCAATCGTTTGCCAACCGCTCGCAACTCAAGACCTGGCTGGTCGGCATTCTGAAACACAAGGTGATCGACGCGCTGCGGCAGCACAGCCGCGAGGTCTGTGGCCTGGAGAGTTCCGAGGACGATGACGCCGATCCGCTGGAATATCTGGGCTTCAAGGCCGACGGGCACTTCCAGCAACAGCCGGCCGACTGGGGCAACCCCGAGCAGCAGTTGAGCAGCCGCCAGTTTCTGGAAGTGCTGGACGTCTGCGCCAAAAAACTGCCGGCGGTGCAAGGCCGCTTGTTTTTGATGCGCGAGTGGCTGGAGCTCTCCAGCGAGGAAATCTGTAAGGAATTGAGCCTGACGCCGACCAACCTGTACGTGCAACTGCACCGGGCCCGGCTGCGCTTGCGCGAGTGCCTTGAACTGAACTGGTTTGCCCAACCGAAAACCACATGACGCCATTTCGCAGAACCTGCCGGCAAGTCACTGCGCTGGTGATTGCGCGGGAAGACCGCGCGCTGCCGTGGCGCGACCGGCTGGCACTGCGCCTGCACATGGCCGTTTGCGCCGCCTGTCCCACGTTCGAGCGCCAGGTGCTGACGATGCGCAACGCCATGCGGCAGTGGCGAAATTACGCGGCTGGCGAGGTCAGCGATGAAGCACCCGACAAGCCCTGAGATCCTGGCCAGCGGGATTCGGCGCTACAGCGGCGAGCGCGCCAGCCATGCGCATGAGCATGTGCAGATCATGTTTGCCTTGCAGGGACGCATGGAGCTGGAGATCGACGGTCATTGCACGTTTGCCGACAGCTCCTGCGGCATGCTGATCCCGGCCGGTGTCGAACATGGTTTTCTGGCCGCCTCCGAGGTGCGCATGTTCGTGCTCGATGTGCCGCCGCTGCCCGGTCTCGACCAGCTGCGGCGCTTTGCCGTCACGCCGGCCTGCCGCGCCAGCGTCCGCCAGGCCGATGCCGGCTTGCAGATCGCGCAACTGCTGCAAGCGCCCCGGGTGCTGACACGCCGCGGCATCGATCTGGCGCAACTCGATGCCGCGCTGGCGGGCCGTTTGCACCAGCCCTGGCCGACCGCGCGCATGGCGCAACTTTTTTTCCTCAGCACGCCGCGCTTTCATGCCCGGCTGCTGGAACTGACCGGGCTGACGCCGCAAGCCTATCTTCGGGGGCGCCGGCTGGACCGCGCCGAACAGCTGCTGCGCCAGGGCATGGCACTCGACGCCAGCGCACTGCAAGTCGGTTATCAGTCCGCCAGCGCCCTGAGCTTTGCCCTCAAGCGCGAGCGCCAGTTCAGCACCCGGCAATTGCGCGCGCACTAGGGCCTGTTCACACTATTTTTGCGAGTAGAAATAGTGTGAACAGGCCCTAACCCAGGTCGAGCGTTGCTCGAAAGTCGCAGGGGCCTACCGGGCGCATCATGGCGGCATGAAAAACCCGTCGCTCACCGGTGCCGCCATGGGACTGGCGGCCGCTGTCCTGTGGGGCACCACCGGCACCGCCCAGACCTTTGCCGCCGCGCAGTCCTCGCCCTATTGGATTGGCGCCTTGCGGCTGGCGATCGCCAGCGTCTTCTTTGCCGGCCTGGTCTTTTTCGGTCGCGCCGGTCGGGCGCAGGTCGACTCCCGGCTGCGCCGGGCCTGGCCCTGGATCGTGCTGGGCGGCAGCGCCATGGCGGCCTACAACCTGTGCTTTTTTGCCGGCGTCAAGGCGACCGGCGTCGCCACCGGCACCGCCGTTGCCATCGGCAGCGGACCGGTTTGGGCCGGCCTGCTGCAAGCCCTGATCAGCCGGCGGCCGCCTGGGCCTCTTTGGTGCCTGGGGACGGCATTGGCGGTCATGGGCATAGGCTTGATGCTGTCGGGCACCGGCAGCGCTACCCGCTTCGATGCTGTGGGCTTGGCCCTGTGTCTGGCGGCCGGTCTGGCTTACGCCAGCTACACCCTGGTCAGCAAGCATCTGATCGGTATCAGCTCGCCGGTGATGGCAACGTTTTCCGTTTTCACAACGGCCGCCGTGATTGCGGTGCCGGTTGCGGCGTTGACCGCCGGCACTTTCTCGGCCACCGGTTCGACCTGGCTCATGGTGGCTTACCTGGGACTGATCGCGACCGGGATTTCATACCTGCTGTTCAGCCATGCACTGCGCCACGTTTCGGCCGCGACCGGAGTGACTTTTGCGCTGGCCGAGCCGGTGACTGCTTTTGTGCTGGCCATCCTGGTCGTCGGGGAGCGCCCGATGCCAGCGGCCTTTGGCGGCCTGGCCCTGGTGGTTGCCGGTCTGCTGCTGGTGGTGTGGATGGAAACCAGAAGGAGCTGAGTGGCACTGCGCCGGCACCACCTTGGCGGCTGGGCTAACATGAGTCGGTCGCAAACCTCTGTTTTGTTCCCTCATTTTTTTCAACGGAAGACACCGTGAACCCAATCGTCCTGATCACTGGCGGCGCGCGCGGCATTGGCGCCGCCACCGCCTTGCTGGCCGCGCAACGCGGTTACGCCGTGGCCGTCAACTACAGCGCCAACGAAGAGGCGGCGAACGCCGTGGTGCGGCAAATTCGCGCTGGCGGGGGCCAGGCCATTGCCGTGCAAGCCGATGTGGCGCTTGAATCCCAGGTGCTGGCGATGTTCGAGGAGATCGACAGCCGGCTGGGGCGTCTGACGGCCCTGGTGAACAACGCCGGTGTCGTGGACATGGCGCAGCGCGTCGATGCCATGAGCGTGGCACGCCTGAGGCGCATGTTCGACATCAACGTGCTGGGCAGTTTCTTGTGCGCCCGGGAAGCCGTCAAGCGCCTGAGCACGCGCCACGGCGGCGCGGGCGGCGCCATCGTCAACGTCTCCAGCGCGGCGGCACGGCTGGGTGGCGCCGGCCAGTACGTGGACTATGCCGCCAGCAAGGGCGCCATCGACACCTTCACGCTCGGATTGGCGAAAGAAGTGGCGGCGGAAGGCATTCGCGTCAACGCCGTGCGGCCCGGCATCATTGAGACCGAGATCCATGCCTCGGGCGGCCAGCCGGACCGGGCCAATCAGTTGGCGCCGCTGGTACCCATGCAGCGCGCCGGCAGCGCGCTGGAAGTGGCGCAGGCGATTGTCTGGCTGCTGTCGGACGAGTCCAGCTACAGCACCGGCGCGCTACTGGACGTGGCGGGCGGCCGCTGAATAGGCCATTGGCGGCGGCGGGTCAGCCCAGCGCTTGACCGAAGCGCTCCCAGCGCGGCCACCAGGCCCCCAGAATATCCACTGACAGCAGCAACCGAACCGCTTTGCCGGTCAGCAGTGGGCGTGGCACCAGACCGATATAGCGCGAGTCGGCGCTGTTGTCGCGGTTGTCTCCCAGCATCAGGTACTGCCCCTCGGGGACGGTCAGCGCTTGGAAGTTGTCCCGGGCCAGTACACCGGGCAGCCACTGGATGGTGCGCTGGTTGCCGGCCAATTGCTCCAGGTAGGGTTGGGCCTGCCAGGGCGCATCAAGAGCCGCGCCACCGGCCGGCGGCGCAACGGCGACATAGCTGGCGCGCTGGCCATTGATGACCAGCTGTTTATCGTGCATGGCGATACGGTCGCCCGGGACGGCAACAATGCGCTTGATCAGGCGCACACCGTCGCGCGGCGAAGTGAAGGTCACAATGTCGCCGCGTTGCGGATCGCCCAGATGCATCAGCACCCGCTCCGTCAAGGGCAGCTTCAGGTCGTAAGCCAGGCGATTCACCAGCACCACGTCGCCCTCCAGAATGTTGGGGTGCATGGAGCCCGAGGGGATCGGGTTCCAGTCCGCCACGGCGCTGCGAAACAGCCCCAACAACAGCATGAACACCAGGAAACCCCGGTTCTGTCGCAACCAATGTCTCATGTTGACCTCAGGAAGCGCGCAGCAGCGGCAGGTCGTGCGCCAGCGGTACAAAGATCCAGAGCGCCAGATAGACCAGCAGCCCAAATCCGGTGCACAGGCTCATGACGAACACGATGCGCCAGATCCAGGCCTGCATGCCGGTGGCGGCAGCCAGCCCGCCGCAGACGCCGCCCAGCCAACGGTCGGTGGCGGAGCGATGCAAGCCGTTGATGGCCTGCAATACCGGCTCAGTCGGCGGGGTATTGAGCAGCTTGTTCTTGGCACGCTGGAATTCGTCGGCGCTCAGGCTGGCGCGATCCCGCAGTTGTTCCAGTCGGATCAAATCGTCGGCAATGGACATGAGGTTCTCCAAAAATGCGGCCTTCCTGACCGCCTGAACCAAAGCTTATGCCAGGCTCCGCAGACGCGACAGCGCCATGCGATGAAGTGCAGAAAGCAGGCGCCGGAGAGTCAAATCCGACGATGAGTCAGCCGCCAGCCGGACCCTTTGGCCGCCGGCTTGGGTCTCACTTTTCGGTCAGCGCAAGGCTCGCGCCGAGGCCGGCAAAAGTTGCCGCGAAGCCGCGCCGCAGCCAGCTTTGGACGCGCGGCGATTCGATCACTGCTTTGCGGAATAGATGCGCCAGGGAGCCATAAAGCACGAACACGACAAACGTCATGACCATGAAGGTGGCGCTCAGCAGCAGCAGCTGGAACAGCGGTTCGGTGCTGCCCGGCTGAACGAATTGCGGCAGGAAAGCCAGGAAGAAGATGGTCAGCTTGGGATTGAGAATGTTGAGCAGGAAGGCCTTGACGACCAAACCTGTGGCGCTGCTGGTGGAGGGATTTCCGTCCAAGGCGAAAGCCGACTTGTCACGCCAGGTGGCATAGGCCACGTAGAACAGGTAGGCAACGCCGGCGTACTTGAGTGCCTGAAAGGCCAGCGCGCTGGTGTGCATCACGGCGGCCAGACCCAGCACTGTGGCCAGCAGATGCGGCACGATGCCGGCCGTGCACCCCAGTGCCGCAAACACGCTAGCCTTGCGACCCTGAACCAAGCCGGTGGAGACGGTAAAGATGACCCCGGTGCCAGGGATCAGCACCACAATAAACGAGGTGATCAGGAATTCAGCGCTGAGCATTGGATGGCTCTCCTTGGCAATATCGGTAGCGTGATGGTACCTGCTGACTCATGAAGCCAGCCAGGAAAACGCCAGTTTGACGAGGAGCAGGATGATCAGACTGCCGCCCAGACCATGACGGTCCCAGGACGATCTGCTTTTGCATTGGTTTTTGGACGGATGAAAATTTCGACATCCCGATTCAGTAACGTGATGTAGTGCAACAGCCGCTCACTGGAGAAACGGCTGAGTTTGTAGTTCTTCAACTCCGACACATGAGGTTGCGCAATTCCCAGACGCTTGGCCGCGGCAGCTTGCGTCAACCCTTCGGCTTGCAGCAAGTCGTTCAGGCGTGTTGCCAACTGCACGCGCAAGCGACGCTCGTCGGGGTCTGACAAACCAAGGTCGGCAAACACGTTGCCGGTACCCATTTCAATCTTTTCTGCGGTGGCTGCTTTCGCGTCAATGCTCATGATGGTCCTTGTAATGTTGCTGGGCGAGCTTGAGACGCTCGTGAATCAGGTCAATGTCGCTCTGCGCGGTTCGAATACCACTTGGTGACTTTTTCTGGAAGCAGTGCAACACGTACACCGCCTTGGCAAAACGCACCGTGTATACCGCCCTGAACGTATCGCCGCGGTGGTTATCGACCAACTCCAACACACCGGAGCCTTCGCCCTTCCACAGTTTGGCCTGCGGCGGAGTGGAACCGATTTGCACCGCGCCCAGGGCGTAACCAAAATCATCCACCACCTCGGGCGGCAAGGCCAGCAGATCCTTCTTTGACGATCCAACCCAGTGCAGGGGTTTTTCTGTGGTCTGGCTTGTCATTGGTAGACGTTGGCTCGCAAAAAGGCCCGAAGGCCGGTTAGAGAGCCAACGCCCCCTTTCAAACCGTGCATGCGGATTTCCCGCACACGGCTTACCAGTGGTCTGTCGGCTCGCAGCAT
>NZ_JAQTMS010000055.1 GCF_028714215.1 Rhodoferax sp.
TGTTCTGCGCGATTGGCGTCTACACCACCAACAACAGCACCTTCGACATCTGGATGGTGGCCGGCTTCGGCTTCATCGGCTACGCCTTCAACAAGCTGGGCATGGAGCCCTCGCCCATGATGCTGGGTTTTATCCTGGGGCCCATGATGGAGGAGAACCTGCGCCGCGCGCTGCTCTTGTCGCGTGGCGACTGGAGCGTCTTTGTGACGCGCGGCCTGTCGGCCGGCTTGCTGGTGGCGGCGGCCCTGATGCTGATGATCGTGCTGCTGCCCTCGATCAAGAAGAAGCGTGAAGAGGCGTTTGTCGAGGATTGACGGCCCGCCCTTTCGCTCAGCGTGACGGCACCTTCGGGTGCCGTTTTTTTGCGCGCCCAACATCCACCCCACCCCCGCCTTGCGTTGCTGCCCGATCCGATCTGGGTGGTCATAGGGGTAGCGGTGTCAACTACCGTTTCAGACACAAAGCGGGTCTCCAGATATTCAAATTGCCTGCCCGTTACCCGACATTGGCAGCCTCGGATCAACCGTCAGGTATGTGGCGGCGAGTCCGACCAAAGGAGCACCGGCACCCGACCAGGAGCTGCTATTGGGGACCGGTGCTCCAAAGCAGCCCTTCGCCGAGTCAATTTCTACAAAGCAGTCGCTCGATACGAGGAAGCAGAACCTGGCCGTGGGCGGCTCTTGGGCAGCGTAACCAGACGACCACGAACACCCGCTCTCGGGTGGGCCAATTTCACTCAAACCAGGCGCTATTCGTAGCGACTGGCGGCCGTGTCCGAAGCGGATTGCCGCAGGGCCGGGGACCGCCATCGTGAGGCTTGGCCTGAGCACGGTTTGGCATCGCGGCAACGCGCTGGGAGTGGTGCTGCGTGCAGCCTCTGAGCAGACCAGCGTCCCACGCAAACAGTGTTGGCAGGCCGCCACGATTGAGGTCTTGGTATACCGTGGCACAAACAACTTCGCACCCCGAGCGCACCACGCGCGGTCATAATTCGATCAAACAAAAGGGGCGAAGCTTTCAAACCCCTATCGCGACTGCCTGTGCAGGCGGTTCAGTCCAACATGGTTTATCAGCCGCGGGAGATGTTCATGGGTTCTATCAGTAGTGCAGCGCGGCGGATAAACGCTGATCGTTATGCAATCAATTCCATTTTGTAAGATCTTTGCATTGACGGCGCTGGGTCTAATTGCGCCGCATGGGAATTGCGCGTGCCCGGCTAACCTCGCGGGCACAACCTATGACTGGGCGACCGCTGTTTGCATACTGCGGACGGGCGTCATTGTTGAGTCGCCGCAACTTCGAACTTGTGTCGAAAAGCTTGCCGCAAAAGATAAGGTTCGTAACGCTCCTTACCAAAATTGCGCGCTGAATAAACGGTACAAAGGCGAGTGGTGTGCTTTCGCAGTAAAGGACGGGGTCGAAAAATCGATCTCCGAATGCATTAAATCGAAAGCCTCGGGTCCTGAAGGAGTCATGAGAGCGGATGGTTAGTATGCATAACCCTGCAATGCATCGGACCTGCGCCAGCTTTGCTGGCTGGTCCGCTGATCTTGAACGTTGAGGCTGTGCAAAAACCCTTTCTGATGGAGATACTCTTGTGAAGCCAAAAATTCGACCACTCAGATCGCGCCATATTCAACGAACGCACTTCGAGCAAGGGGTCAAGTACCCCTGCATTGGAGCCAGTGGTGCGGGTCCGATGGTTTTTGCACAGCCTCGCTAGACCGCAAAGAAAATGCCCGACATCTTCAACTTTGTCTCGCGCAACTTCTGGCTACTGGCGCTCGGTTTCGCTCTATTCAATTTCGTTGTGGCGCATCGTGCAGCCTCTCGGCAGTCAACCGAGGCTAGCGTTCTTGAGGCAGTAGCCTATGTTCGCAAGTTCGCTCTTGCTAGCGCCATTCCGTGGGTCATCATGGGCGTGGGCCAACTGTCCGGCGCAACCCCAACCGTCTGGCAGTACTTTCGTCCGCAGGACGGAAGTCCTTTCGTACTTGCGTGGCTAGCCTCCATCTTCGTGTTGTCCTGCGTGTTTGCATGGTGGGCACTGTTCGCAAATGGTGCCGAGGTCGTTGCCAAGTACAACCTCATGACGGTACTCGGGCAACGCGGCACCAAGATATCGTCGGTACGGTCAATCAAGCTATTTGCGCTGCTTGGCGTTCTGGTCTTTCCCGTCTGGGTTTACATGGCCGTTTCCATGAACGTCCCACTCCCAAGGTAGCTCCAAATGCGGTCTAACTCGAACGTTGAGCCGCGCCACAGGCACGGATGCGAGTGACTGGTTTGGAGGTGGTAGACCGGAAAACTGAGTGGCAGCTATGTGTCTGTAGCGGGTCTGCACACCGTTCAATGACAGTGTGACTTATGAATCAGTCAAGGCGCACACCAGGTAACAAATCAATCCCGGTGCGTTTGACCAAATCGAAATAACTGATCGGTTTGGAGGCGCGCATCGCATCTTGGTTTTCGTGCCAGTACGCCCATGCCCTGTTCAGCTTCTGGTCATACACCAGCTTGAACGTCAGTGACTGTGGGTGCTGCCCAAACAGCTCGCTGTAGACCCGTCATCCACCCCGGCGCACAATAGCTCAACGCTAAAGGAATACCGAATGAAGACAAAATGGTATCTTTCAGCAGCGTTGGCGAGCCTTCTTGCAGCCGACGTTGCATTGGCACAGCCGCAAACCGGTGCTTGGTTGCGCGCTGATCAACAAGCCTTGCAGCAGGTACGCCAGAGCGCTGGTCAGGACGAGAGCCAGACCTGGCTGCCGGTAGTGCAGGAGTTCAAGGCGCTGATCGACAACGATCCTGATCTATACATGCTGTTCACGCAGATGTTTGAGCAGATTCCGCACACACCCTTGTACCTGAACGACCCAGTGGGCGACCCGCAGGTGCGCAATTACCGCGACATGCTCCGGCTCATCAACCGGATCATCACCCAGGCGCCGGAATTCAACAAAACCGATCTGGTCGGTTTTCCGATCAACGCCATAGTCAACTGGGCCATGGGCACCCCCGCCGGCGCCACGGCGTTCTTGAACGACAAGGTGAATCGCCAGTTGAAGAAAATTTTGACGCAGTGGGCGGTGTTTTTGAGATCAACTGATTCACGCGCGGTGCTAAACAATCACCCCGAGAAAGGCTGGTTAGGTCGAGATGCACTGCAAGCCATGCCCAACCTGGTGGAAGATTTTGATGTCAAACTGGATTCGCCTTACTACGGGTTCCTATCTTGGGATGACTTCTTTACCCGCCAGTTCCGCGAGGGCCGGCGCCCCGTGGCCAGCCCCTTGGATGACAGCGTGATCGCCAATGCCTGCGAATCTGCACCGTACAAACTAGCCAAGGGTGTGAAGTGGCAGGATCAGTTCTGGATCAAGGACCAACCCTATTCACTCTCGCACATGATGGCCGACGACGCACTGGCGCAGCAGTTTGTTGGCGGCACCATCTATCAAGCCTTTTTGAGCGCAGCAAGTTACCACCGCTGGCACAGTCCGGTGAGCGGGCGCATTGTCAAAACACGGCTGATTGACGGCTCCTATTACGCTCAGACTCCGGCGGTGGGTTTTGATCCGGCAGGACCCAATGAATCGCAGGGCTACATAACGCAAGTCGCGTCACGGGGTTTGATATTCATTGAAGCTGACAACCCAAAGATTGGTTTGATGGCCGTAATGTTTGTCGGCATGGCCGAGGTGTCGTCCAACGACATCACGGTGTACGAGGGGCAGCATGTCAACAAAGGCGATCAGCTCGGTATGTTCCATTTCGGTGGCTCGACCCATACGCTGATGTTCAGGCCGCAAGTGAAGCTGGATTTTGATCTGCGCGGCCAAACGCCCAGTCTGAACGCCAAGAATATCCCTGTGCGGGCGCTGCTTGCCACGGTGCGATAGAAGCCTTCGGCGCGATCGCGCCTGGGCCAAGCTTCGATTGAGAACTGCCGAAGTATTCCGCCACAGGCTCTTGAAGACACAATCCGGTCTTTCACGCGGCACAGTCGGAAGTCAAGTATGCAGGGAAAGCCGGCATCAGCAAGTAGCCGTCATCGCACCATCCCCCGAAAGGGGGATATCAGTGCTGAAAATGTTCATGTACAGTTGTCCCGGCCGCATTAAGAATTCTTAGAACTTAGAAAACAGGGAGTAGCTTGTGAAATTTGTCACGTGTATTGGGTTGTCCGTATTGCTTGCTGCCTGCGGTGGCGGAGGGGGAGGTGGAACAAGCGGCACAATTCCCGTTGAACCACCTGCGCAGGCAGTTGCCCTAAAGGTAGTGTCGGCTGGATTCCCTGACGGCTCGCAGGGCGTTGACCCTCGTGTCGACCTCAAAGTATATGTAGATAGCGCTGTCACAAGTGGTGGCATCACTAGCGACCAAGTGCTGTTGAGTGACGGTTCCAACTCAATACCAATCAAAGTCACCGTCTCGGGCGGTACTATGATCGACGTGACCCCTGTCCTGCCGCTAAATGCGCGGACCAGCTACCAACTCACTATCAAGGCCGGTCTCAAGGCGAGCAATGGCAACATTCTGCCCCATGACTACCATTTGAGCTTCCGCACAACCGTTGCCATCTTCGAACCAAAGCAGCTAACGCCCAGGGATCCCACTGTGTTCGGAAGTGACAAGCCTTACATCACCACGGCGGATATCAATGGCGATGGTCGCACGGATATCGTTGAACTCGCCACTTTGGATGTTGTCAACCAAGTCGTCAGAAACGGATTTACGCTGAATATTTTTCTTCAGGATGCTCAAGGGGTATTCAAGAAGAGTCAAAAGCTTGAAGTGGTTGTCAATGCGGATGCCAAGAAAATTCTGGTAACAGATTTGGATAACGATGGAAGACCAGAGATTATCGTTCCCGGTGCTTCGACTGAATATCAAAGCACCGAAAAGTCGGGTCTCTACGTATTCAAGGCAGATCAGAGCGGACAGTATGCGTTGTCGCAATTCATCCAAAGTGACTATGTCCAGAACGTCGACTTTTATGATGTTGATGGGGACTCGAGAGTAGACATCATCGCAAACAATAGTCCAAGTACTTCTTCCGTTTTTGGAATTCAGATCATTCTCAACTCGAGTTCAGGGTTGAAATTACTTCCCCCATTAGTGCCGAAGACCAGTCAGTTCACCGGCAATGGCAGGTATGAGATAGGTGTCATCGACCTTGACCAAGATGGCAAGCCTGAGCTGATCATCAACGCAATTACCAGCCCTGTAACCGGGATGACCAAAACTTCAGAAGTATTAGTCTATTCGCAAAGTCTGCCAGGAGTGTTTGTGCCCAACGCAAATTTGACTAAGAATGCCGAGGCCATCTGTGCGGGCTTTTATTCGTGTATGGGGATGCGAGTCTTTGACGTAAATGGTGATGGATTGTCCGATATCTTCTTTGATGATGTATCGACCAAACCCGGGACATTTGTCGGCAATGTGCCTTATCTCCACTCCTCCGATGGTAGCTTCGTTAAAGGACAAGAAATCAATCTGGGTGGAGCACAGATCTACTTCGTTAAAGACATGAACGGCGACCGACTGGATGATTTGGTTATCTATAGCTTTTCCAATAGTTTTTTGGCTATCGGTGCCGCCAGTCGATCCGCCACTTGGGAGTTTTCGCCTGCATTCGGAATCCCAGTGTTTGACTCGCTATATCCTCGCAATGTAACTATCGCTGATATTAACGGCGACGGATTGCCTGATGTCATATGTGATAGTTATAACTCAGGTATCTACGTAATGCTGCAGGTCAAATTTTAGTATGCGCGCTGACCTGTTTAGCCAGTTGTCGAGTCAGACGTATGTCGGGTTCGGGACCAACCAGTCTTTCACTGCCAAAGGTCCAATGACTCGTTACGCTGCGCAAGAGCCGCACAGGCCGCAGAAATTTCATCACCGTTATGAACGTCTGCTTACTGATTTCCATTGGGCAATCTGAATGACCGCTTGGCTCAGCCGTGGCTACCCGCTTTGGGCACCACGCGGGTACCCATGACAGTCGGGTATCGGCCAAATCGGTTGCGATGGATTGAGCCGCTCAAGCCCGACCACCTTGGCCTGGCCGCACCGTGACCCGACAGGCTAGCTGCCAGCCTGGCACCACCGACCGGAATCTGGGCACACACCGGCGCGTGCGCCGTTGCGCCAGACCTGCTCTTCCTCCAGTAGCAACGCGGTCGCGGGGTCGATGTCGAATGCGATCCCAAGTGCGTGCGCGACAGGGGCGTTTTCAATCGGCACTTCCCAGGTCAGGAAGATTTGGGTGCAATCCCGGTCGGCGGGGAAGTCGGCCGTGTCAAAGCCATCGCTGCCGCGATCAATGACCGCGTGAGGCTGGGCGGTGTCGAACAGCACAACCGTACCCCTGGTCAGGGGAATTCGATGGCCCGTAGCGGGGAAGTGCAGATCCAGACCCCTGTCCTCGCTCAGGAAGAGATTGCAAAAGGCCGCGCCGCCATAGTGCGCACCGTCAAGGTGGTACTTGGCACCGCGGCAGGCCATCAGCGCAACATCACAGGGGGCAAGCACCTCATGCAGACCGCGTGCGCGCGTCCAGTCGGACACCGCCTGCACGCAGTGCCGGTAGTCGGTCCAGCGCACGCGCGCTCGCGCCAAGGGCAAGGGCTCGACGTCTCCGGGTTCCAGACCCAGGCGCAACGACGTCTCTCTTTCCCAATCCGCCGTCAGCCTCGCCGGGGGCGCCGGCACGTTGAGCGTTCCCGACAGCACGACCTCACTCACACTTCGACTGCGGATGACGTCGCCACTCCAGAAATAGCAGGCAAGGAGTTCTTGCACGCGATGCGGTCGAGGAGGGCTGCTCATCTGGCGCAGTGTAGTCAAACGACGCGGCCCGGCCCGACCAGGGTGCTGCCGAAAAGCCGGCTGGCTCAGCGGATGTTCTTGGCCGAAAGCAGCACGAGTTTGTCGGCAACAAAGCGCGCCGTCACATTGCTCTGCTCGTCACCCCATTGGCAACTCCTGAAGCCCAGCGCCTCGTCGCAGGATCGAGGACTGCCCAGGATGGCATTGACCTCGGCGGACGACATTCCTGTCTGCAGTTTTGCATAGTTTTCTGCCGTCACCTTGCTGCACCCCGACAGGCCAATCAACAGTGCCACAAGGGCGACGCTTGTTTTCAAGTTCATTGTCCAATCATGCCACTTCGCCTTCCACCCCATCGGTCAGGCCCTGTGCGTGAACTCCATGGTGATTGTGGCTTGATGGCGAATGGCTCTGGGAAGAGTTTCGACACAAAGTTCAGGCCAGCAGCCGCAGCAAACCCCTTCTGCGGCACAATTCCTGCAAGGAGCACTTATGCAACTCAAGCACCACCTGCAACAGCACGCGCAACGCGCCGCCCTGCACAACGAAGTCCACGCCCGGCCGCCGCAGGCGCTGGTGGCGCCGCTGGCGATCTCCAGCGTGGTCATGGTCTGTGACGCGGCCCAGCGCGAGGCCAGCCGCTTGCATCTGGCGGCCTTGCTGCGCGACCATCACCTGCCGCTGCCGGACCCGCAGGCCAGCCACCTGCGCATGGATCTGGGGCAGTTTCACATTCGCTGGGAACTGCACACGGAATTTGTCAGCTGGACCTTCATGTGCCCGCTGGCGACGCAGCGCTTTGGCGAGAGCGAGCCGCCGCGCGCGCTGGACGCGGTGCCGCAGGACTGGCTGGCCGCCTTGCCGGGCCAATGTCTGTCGAGCCTGCACCTGTGGGCCCTGTCGACCCCGGCGCTGGGTGCCGCCACGCTGATCAAACAGCTGTTGCTGGAAGACACGCTGGTGGCCTCCAGCGTGGCCGGTGGCGCGGCCGAGGTGTATACCGATTTTGCGCTGCGGGCGGATGGTTTTTCGCGCATGCTGCTGCTGGTCGGCAGCCTGTCGCAGCGTCGTCTGGGGCGCCTGGTACAACGTTTGCTGGAGATCGAGAGCTACCGCATGGCGGCTTTGCTGGGCTTGCCGGCCGCACGCGAGGCGACCGGCATCCTGGCCAGTGCCGAAGGCGAACTGGCCGAGCTGGCCAGCGCCATTCGCAGTGCCACGGCACAGGACGAACCGCTGTTGCTGGACCGGCTGACTAAGCTGGCGGGGCAGGTGGAGAGCCGGCACGCCGCCAGCCATGCGCGATTTTCCGCCAGCGCCGCTTATTTCGAGCTGGTGGACAAGCGCATCAGCGACATTGACGAAGCGGTGCTGCCGGGCATGCAGACCATCGGGCAATTCATGGAGCGACGCCTGAGCCCGGCGCGCGCCACCTGCGCCTGGGCCGCCCGGCGCCAGGACGCACTGTCGCAACGGGTGTCCCGCATCAGCAACCTGCTGCGCACCCGGGTCGAGATCGAACAGCAGCAGAGCAGCCAGGCGCTGCTGGCGACCATGAACAGCCGGCAGGACATGCAGCTCAAGCTGCAGTCCACGGTCGAGGGACTGTCAGTGGCGGCTATCACCTATTACATCGTCGGCTTGATCAGCTATCTGGCCAAGGCCGCGCACAGCCTGGGCTGGCCCTGGAGCGCCGAGAGCACGGCCGCCGCCGCTATTCCTGTGGTGGCGCTGGCGGTCTGGTGGTCGCTGCGCAGACTGCATCACCGCGTGTTCAAGGATTAAGGCCTCTCCGTCCTGTCAAAAACTGGTGGCCAGCATGAACAGCACGGCCAGCGCCATCACCGCCGTTGCGCTCCAGCCGAAGTAGCGGTGCCGCAGCGAGATGGTGTGCTCGCCCATCAGCCGCCTGGACTGGCCGATCCACATCAAGGCAGCCATGATGGGGACCGAAATAACGCCGTTCACGATAGCGCTCCAGACCAGCGCCTTGATCGGATCGAGTTCCAGGTCGCCCATCACGGTGCCGATGCCGGTGGCCGCCACGATGATGATGTAAAAGCCCTTGGCCTCATGAAAACCGTGCGACAGCCCGGCCTTCCAGCCATACAGTTCGCTGACGGCATAAGCGGCCGAGCCAGCCAGCACCGGTACCGCCAGCAGGCCGGTGCCAATGATGCCCAGCGCAAAGACCGCAAAGGCAAACTCGCCGGCCACCGGGCGCAGCGCTTCGGCCGCTTGGGCCGAGGTCTGGATGTTGCTGATGCCATGTTCGTTCAGTGTCACCGCGGTGGCAATCACGATGCACAAGGCGATCACATTGGAGAAACTCATGCCGACAAAAGTGTCCTGCTTGATGCGGAACAAATGCTCCGCCGCATATTCCGGATGCGCACGCAGTTCCTGCGATTGCGGTCGGCGCCGGTTGTCCTCGACCTCCTGCGCCGCCTGCCAGAAAAACAGATACGGGCTGATGGTGGTGCCCAGCACCGCCACCACCATGGCGGCGTATTCCTTGAGCGAAACTTCTTTCGGGAAGAAGGACCAGGGCTGCAGCGATTCCGAAATCGCCCGACGCCAGGGCACCGAGACCGTCAGAATGACGGCGACGTAGGCAAACAGCGCCAGCGTCAGCCACTTCAGGACACGCACCGTGCGCTCGTAGGAAAAGAACACCTGGGTGGCGATCGACAGGGCACCGAAGCCCAGCACGTAAAGCGGTAGGGGACCGCCGACCAGCAGCCGCACCGCCTCGCCCATGGCGCCAATGTCGGCCGCGATGTTGATGGTGTTGGCCACCACCAGCAGGCCGACCAGACCGGTCGTCAGCCAGCGCGGGAACAGCTTGTTGATGTTGGCCGCCAGTCCCTCGCCGGTGACCCAGCCGATGCGCGCCGACAGCATCTGGATGCCTATCATCAGGGGCGTCGTCAGCAGCAGGGTCCAGACCAGCGCGAAGCGGAATTGGGCACCGGCCTGCGAGTAGGTGGCGATGCCGCTGGGGTCGTCGTCGGCGGCCCCCGTGATCAGGCCGGGGCCGAGTCGTTGCACGAATTTTTTAGCGCTTTGCGTCACCATGTCTGCATTTCTCCGATGTGTTTGCAATTGCGTTCAAAGAACGAGACCCTGCCGCAGGCGCCAATTCTAAAACCCTGGTTACCCCTCCTTTGTTTGCCGATCTGGTGCTGGCGCGACCATCAGGTGGTGGTTCGGTTTCGAAGCTTTGTGCGCCATTCTGACGTACAATTGAAAAGTTCCAAGGAGAGTTGCATGTCGTCTGCCGCCGGTGCCGTTCAGTCCGCCCGTATCAATCTTCGTACCACGCCACAAGCCAAGGCCACCATCGAGCGCGCTGCAACCATGATGGGCGCGACCGTTTCCGGCTTCGTGTTGCAAAACGCCTATGAGGCGGCACGCCGCGTCGTTGCCGACGATGATTCCCTCATGTTGTCGCAGCAGGCTTTTCAATCGTTTGTAGCGGCTTGTGAAAGGCCGTCCAAGCCGACTGCCGCATTGCGTAAACTCATGGCGCGGCGCTAGATGACTGTGCCCATTGAGCGCCTCGCGGCACATCATGTGCGTGTGGGCTTCGATTGCGGTGAAGGCGCGCTCAATGACTTTCTTCTCAGGCAAGCAGGTCAACTGCAACGGCGTGGCTTTGGCAAGACTTATGTGGCTTTGGCCGATGATGGAGTGACCATTACCGGCTACGTTTCGGTCAGTGCCGGTCAGGTTGCGAGCATTCAATTGCCCGAAGGCCTGAAGTTACCGCGCTACCCGGCTCCGATGTTGCGGGTCGGTCGTCTGGCTGTCGATGTGCGCCACCAGGGAGGCGGCATCGGGCAGGACCTGCTGGCCTTTGCTTTGCAGCTGGCCCTGGAGTTCTCGCAACAAGTCGGCTTGTACGCGGTGCTGGTTGAGGCCAAAAACAACAAGGTCAAAGCGTTTTACACACGACTGGGCTTCGTCGAAACAGCCGATGATCCTCTGTGCCTGTTCCTGCCGATTGCCACATTAGCGAAAACAAGGGTGAGAACATGAGGTCGCCGGCAGCCACCGGCCTGCTGCTGGCTACCGTCGGCGCCATCGCCTTCAGCGGCAAGGCGATCATCGTCAAGCTGGCGTACCGGCATGGCGTCGATGCGGTGACGCTGATCATGTACCGGATGCTGTTTGCCTTGCCCATTTTTGCGCTGATGGCGTGGTGGGCCAGCCGCGGCAAGCCGGCCCTCACGCGGCGCGACTGGCTGGGCATTCTGGGTCTCGGCTTTAGCGGCTACTACCTGGCCAGCTACCTTGATTTTGCCGGCCTGTCGTTCATCAGCGCCTCGCTAGAGCGGCTGATCCTGTACCTCAATCCGACGCTGGTGCTGCTGCTGGCCTGGCTGCTGTACCGGCGACGCGTCAAACGCGCTCAGGTCTTGGGCATGTTGATCAGTTATACCGGTGTCATGCTGGTGTTTGGCCACGAGGTCAAACTGGCAGGCGCTGACGTGGCGCTGGGTGCGCTGCTGGTTTTTCTCAGCGCTTTCAGTTATGCGTACTATTTGATTTTCAGTGGTGAACTGGTGCAGCGGCTCGGGTCCCTGCGCCTGGTGGGTCTGGCCACCAGTGTCGCCAGCCTGCTGTGTATCGCGCAGTTTGTGCTGCTGCGGCCCTGGCATGCGGCGCTGGTGGCGCCGCCGGTGATCTGGCTGTCGGTGCTCAACGCCACCTTGTGCACGGCGCTGCCGGTGCTGCTGGTGATGATGGCGATAGAGCGCATTGGCGCCAGTGTGGTGTCGCAGGTTGGCATGGTCGGTCCGATGTCGACCATTCTGATGGGCGTGTTGATTCTGGGCGAGCCCTTCACCGCCTGGGTGGCGGCCGGCACCGTGCTGGTGATTGCCGGCATATTTGTTTTTACCCGGCGCGCCTGATTCGGAGTCCGGTAAAAATTTCATCCGCGGTTCGCCACTATCATGGCGAAAGATTGTTGTAACTAACGAGGTAACTGATATGGATTTTGGAATTGGTGGCAAATGGGCCCTGGTCTGCGGTGCCAGCAAGGGGCTGGGCTTGGGTTGCGCCCAGGCCCTGGTGCGCGAAGGGGTGAACGTGCTGATTGTCGCCCGCGGGGCCGAGGCCTTGCAGGCGTCGGCGGCAAGATTGAGGACAGAGGCCGTGGCTGGTTCGACGGTGCAGTCGGTGGCTGCCGATATCACGACGGTGGCGGGCCGCGCGGCGGTGTTTGCCAGCCGGGCCGACTTCGACATCGTGGTGACCAATGCCGGAGGCCCGCCGCCGGGCGATTTTCGCGACTGGGACCGGGACGCCTGGATCAAGGCGGTGGACGCCAATATGCTGACCCCGATCGAGTTGATCAAGGCCACGGTGGACGCCATGGCGGCGCGCGGTTTCGGGCGCATCGTCAACATCACTTCCAGCGCCGTGAAGGCGCCGATCGACATCCTGGGCCTGTCCAACGGCGCGCGCAGCGGCCTGACCGGTTTTGTCGCCGGGACCTCACGCAGCAAACTGGCGGCGCAGGGCGTCACCATCAACAACCTGCTGCCCGGTGCTTTTGACACCGACCGGCTGAAGGCGGTGATGAGCGGCGCGGCGCAGAAGAGCGGTTTGAACATCGAGGCCGTCACGGAGGCGCGCAAGAAAACCATTCCGGCGCAACGCTTTGGCCGGCCCGAGGAATTTGGCGCCATCTGCGCCTTTTTGTGCAGCCAGCAGGCCGGCTATATCAACGGCCAGAACGTGCTGGCCGACGGTGGTGCCTATCCCGGCGTGTTCTGAGCCGGGAATTACTTTCTACTTCAATCAAATGGAATCCAAAATGTTCAGGTCAACTTTGCCGCGCCTGTCGCGCCGGCTTACTCTTGCGCTGGCGTTCAGCGCGTTCTTGCTGGGCGGCTTGGCACAAGCCCAGACCGGCACCATCAAACTGCTGGTCGGCTTTCCGCCGGGCGGCGGCACCGATGCCATCGCGCGCACCCTGGCCGACAAGCTGAAGGAGCAGTTGGGGACTACCGTGATCGTCGAGAACCGCGCCGGCGCCGGTGGCCAGATCGCGGCGCAAGTGTTGAAAGCGGCGCCGGCCGACGGCAGCACCTTCTTCCTGACGCATGACCACACGATTTCGATTTTGCCGCTGGTGGTGAAAAACCCCGGCTTCGATCCGGCGCGCGATTTTGTCGCGGTGGCCGGCTTTGCCACCTTCGTCAACGCGTTGGCGGTGTCGGGCGGCACACCGGCCAGGTCGATGAGCGAATATGTCTCCTGGGTCCGCAGCCAGGGAGGCGGCAAGGGCACGGTAGGGGTGCCGGCGCCGGCGTCGGTGCCGGAGTTTCTGGTCAAGCTGATTGGCCAGAAATACGCCCTCGATTTGCAAGCCGCGCCGTACCGTGGCAGTGCACCGATGATGGCCGACATGCTGGGCAACCAGATCAACGCCGGGGTCGCCTCGATCCCCGATTTCATCGAGAACCACAAGGCCGGCAAGGTTCGCATCGTGGCCGTGCTGGGGGGCGCTCGGCAAGCCGCGGTGCCCGATGTGCCGACCTTTGCCGAGCTTGGACTGGCCGGTTTCGAGGACGTTCCCTACTACGGCATTTTTGCGCCCGCCGGTACGCCCAAGGCCGTCATTGACCGTTTTTCCGAAGCGGTGGCCAAGGTGATTGCGCTGCCGGATGTGCGCGAGCGCCTGACGACGATGGGCTTGACGGTGGGCTATATGTCGCCGCAGCAACTGGCCAGCCGGGAACATGCTTATGCCCAGACCTGGGCCCGCATCATCAAGGCCAGCGGCTTCCAGGCGCAGTGACAAGGTCCGCCTGCGTGGCCGGCCGCCGCGCCGGGCCGCCCCAAGCAAGGCCAGCCCCCTCGGGGGGCAGCGCAGTACACGCAGTGACAAGCGTGGGGGCCTGGCTTCAGCGCCGCGAGGACACCACGATGCCGCCCATGATCAGAAGGAACGCCAGCAGGTGATAGAACTGCGGAACCTGGCCCAGGAAAGCGCTTGACAGCAGGGCGGTGAAGAGCGGCGTCAGGTTGGCGAAGAAACCGGCCGCCGCCGGCCCAGCCCACGCCACGCCGGCACCCCAGGCGCGAAAGGCAATCAGTCCCGGGCCGACGGCGACGAACAGCAGCGCTGCCGCCATCGGCCAGCCCCACTGCACATGGCCCTTGCCGAGGGCCCATTCACCGCCCGCAAACAGCCCCGACCAAAACAGGCCGAAAGTCACTTGGGCAAGCAAGAAAGCCGACCAGTCGGAACGGATGGCCGGCGGTTCCGTGGTCGGGTGCGCCAGCATCCAGCTGTAATAAGCCCAGGCCGCGGCGGCCATCAGCATGTACAGGTCGCCGGCCACCGGCCGCAGCTGGGCCAGCAGTTCGAGTTGACCGCGGCACATCACCAGCAGCACCCCGCTGATCGACAGCAGCGCGCCCAGCAACTGGCGCGGCGACACCGGGACGCGAAAGAACAGGCGTCCGATCAGCAGCATCCAGACCGGTGTGCTGGAGCCCACCAGGGTGACGTTCAGGGGCGTCGAGGTGTCGAGCGCCAGGTACAGCAAGGCGTTGTAGCTGCCGACGCTGAGCAGGCCCAGCAGTGAAAAGCGGCGCCAGGCCGACCTTGGCAGATGGCCGGGGCGCAGCACCGCGCCGGCCAGCGGCAGCAGCAGGATGAACGCGATGCTCCAGCGCAGGAAGTTCAGGGTCAGCGGCGACACCAGGGGGCTGAGCAGGCGGCCCAGTACCGCGTTGCCGGCCCACAGCAGGGGCGGCAGGGTCAGCAGCAGGGCTGCGCCAGGGCTTAGTTTGGGGTGCATGGCAGCGACTGTAGCAAGTCGTCGCACCGATTGGCTTCAGGTCCCCAGCAAAGCCTCGAACTCGGCCAGCGGCGTTGGCTTGCCGAACAGGTAGCCCTGGTACAGGGTGCAACCGTTGAGCGCCAGGAACTCCTGCTGTGCCTGGGTTTCGACCCCCTCGGCGATCACCTCCAGCCCCAGGTTATGCGCCATGCCGATGATGGTCTGCACGATCATGCCGACGCTGGGCTTGACGCCGATATTGCGCACGAACGACTGATCGATCTTGAGCTGGGTCAGCGGCAGCGTGGTCAGGTAAGTCAGTGAGGAATGCCCGGTGCCGAAGTCGTCGACCGAAAACTGCAGTCCCAGCGCCTTCAGTTCGGTCATCTTGGCCACCGTCTCGTCGACGTTGTCAAGCACCAGCGACTCGGTCAGCTCAAGCTTGAGAAGCTGCGGATTGATACCGGTCTCGCGCACCACCGCAACCACTTGCTCGACGAAATTGTTTTGGTGGAATTGGCGCGCGCTGACGTTGACGCACAGATGCAGGTCGCGGCAGCGCGCAACCTCCTGCCAGGCGGCAAGCTGCTGGCAGGCATGGCGCAACACCCATTGACCGATCGGCAGAATGAGTTCGCTTTCTTCCGCCGCCACGATGAACTCGGCCGGCCATACCAGTCCGCGCCGCGGATGGCGCCAGCGAATCAGCACTTCGGCTCCGACGATCGGGCCGTCGAGCTTGACCTGGGGTTGGTAGTGCAGCTCAAACTGCCCGTCCCGCAAGGCGGTGTGCAGATCTTCCTCCAGTTGCGCCCTGGCACTGATGGCGGCCTGCATCTGGGGATCGAAAAAGCACAAGGCGTTGCGCCCGCGCAGCTTGACCTCGTACATGGCGATGTCGGCCTGCTTCAGCAGGTCGGCCGGTGCGATCTGCAGGGCATTGAACAAGGTGGCGCCGATGCTGGGGGTACTGCGGTAGCTGTGCGCCGCCAGCTGATAGGGCTGGTTCAGCCGATGCAGAATCTTTTCGCCAATTTGCTGGGCCAGCGTGGCGGCCTCCTGGCTGTGCTCGGAGAGGTCGTTGAGCATCACCACAAACTCGTCGCCACCCAGGCGCGCCACCGTGTCTTCCTCGCGCACACAGCTCTTCAGGCGCTGCGCCACCTGCCGCAACAGCAGGTCGCCGACTTCGTGGCCCAAGGTGTCGTTGAGCGTCTTGAAGTGATCCAGATCGAGAAATAGCAGGGCGCCATAGTAGCCGCTGCGGGCACTCGACGTCATGGCCTGCTGCATGCGGTCCATCAGCAGGCGCCGGTTCGGCAGCGTGGTCAATACGTCGTAGAACGCCAACTGCTCGATTTCGGCGGTGGCGCGGCGCAATTCGGTCACGTCGTTGTAGACGATGACCAGCCCGCCGTCGGGTGTGCGTTGCTCCGTGATCTGAATGATCTGGCCGTTCGGCAACTGTTGTTCGTTGCTGCCCTGGGCGTTGAGTTGCAGGGACAGCCGGTGCGCGATCCATTCCTGCAACTCGGCTGCGCCGGCCCCGGGCAAGTGGTGTGCTGCCGCCGCTTCGAGCACTTTGCGGAACGGTACCAGGGGCGCCATCACCGCGGCGGTCCAGGGGTAGAGCTCCATGAAGCGCCGGTTCCAGCTCACCACCTGATGCTCGCTATTGAGCAGCACAAAGCCGCTGACCATGGATTCCAGCGCGTCATCCAGCGTGGTCTTGGACTGCGCAATGGCCAGCCGCGCCTGCGTCAGGCGGTTCAGATTCCAGACGGCAAAGCCGCCGGCCGCCAACAGCATCAGGACAAACGCCGCCGCCGCGCCGACAATGAAATTGCGCAGGATGCGCCAGTCGGTCAGGGCGGCGTCGAGCGGAATGCTGGCCACAATCAGCATGTCGCGGTACAGGATAGGGCGGGTGATGACCATGGCCGCTTGGCCCGTCAAACGTGCCGCCATGCGCAGCGCCTGGACCGTCTCGCGTTGCACTTCCAGCGCCGGCGCAAGCCGCTGGCCCAGCAATTCGTCGCGCGGCGGCGAGCTGGCCAGCAACTGTCCGTTGGTGCGCTCCAGTGTGACCTCCAGTCCCTTGATGTCGGCGCCCTGGACCATGATGGAACTCAGCAGTGGCACCGGCACCTCGGCCACCGCCAGCACCCTGGAACTGTCGGCCAGCTTGATGGTGCGCCCCATGTAAAGCACCCGCTCGGAGCTGGTAAAACTGACCACCGGCGCGCTGACGATCAGGGTCGACACCGGTTGCCCCAGCACTTCCTCGACAAAGCCGGCCGGCAGGCTCAAACCCAGATCGGTGCCCAGCGCATTCGACGAAGCCAGAATCCGGCCCTGCGCATCGATCAGTACCACGTTGCGCACGCTCAGATTTTGCTGGGCCGCGCCATGCAGCAGCCGATTGGCGGTCGGGCCGTCGATCCACTGGGCGACCAGACCCGACAGTCCCAGCAACTCGTCGATATTCGCCAGCAGCACGTCCACGCCCAGCAGATTGCGGTTGAGAGCCGCTTCCGCGCCGGCGACGAAACGGCCTACCTCCGACTCACTCTCGGACAGGGCTTCCTGCCGGGTGTGCCAAAGCAAACCGCTGGTGGCCAGCAGCACCGCCGTTACCAGCAGCGCCACCAGCGCCAGTGCCAGCGCCGTGACGCGGGAAGGGCGGAATCTTTTCATGGGGTTGCTGGCGCGGTGATGCCCCGAACCGGCCCGATGGTCATGTTCCAGACCTCGGCGCATCGGCTCTTGCAGCGCTGCAGCCAGCGTGTCAGCACGGTGGCAGTGAAAATTTCCTGACGTCGGCGTTCGTCCTGTGGCGACACGGCGACTTCCACCATGTGGCCGCGCCGTCCGCTGCTGCACGCCGCGGTGCCCCGGTTGCAGGCCAAACCCTCGGTGGTTTCGCGTTCGCTCTCAAGCCAGATCGCCGCTTCAAGTTTCGGCAGTTCACGCCGCAACAAGGCTTTCAGGTCGGGCGGCAAGGCGCCCCAGGCCGCCATGTTGGCACCGAAGACGGCCAGGCCCCAAGTCACCGGCAAGGTGTGCACATGGCTGGTCACTTCGTGCAGGCCCAGGGTATTGCCCGACATGGTGCCGGTGATCGCGCATTCGGTGTTGCCGGAGGCCATGTTGGACATGATCTGGGCAAAACCGGTGAGCACCGGGACGGCGCCAACGGCAGCCACAAAATCGAACTGGGTGGCCGAGGAAACACGGATGCGCCGCCCCGCCAGATCGGCCAGGCCGGTCATGGGTTTCTTGCAAAACAGCACCTGGGCCGGGTAGACATAAAGCGCCAGTGCTTCCACGCCATGGCGTTCGCGCAGCGCTTTTTCGAGGTAAGGCCGAAACGCCGCGACGGATTTTTTCAGACTGGCCATGTCCGGGTTCAGGCCCGCCAGGTCGGGTGCTGCGTACTCGGGGTGGCTGATTGCCAGCGAACTCATCAAGGCCGTGCCAAAGGGCACCACCCCCAACTCGATCAGGCGCAGCATGTCGCCGCCGGGCACCCCGGCGCGGTCAAAAGGCACGATATCGGCATCGAACCTGCCGCCGCTCAGGCGGGCCAGTTCCCGGGTCCAGAACGGCTCTTCGTGGTGCGTGTATTGGTTGGTGTCGGCCAGACCACCGACGACGCGCAGTTTTTGCATCGGTGCCGACGCTGCCGGCGCTGGCGCGGCCCAGGCGAGCAGCGGACCAGCCAGCACGGCGGCGGCGAGAGCAGGCAGCAAGTAATTGAAACGGGGCATAAGAAATTCCAGCAATAGGTGCGTGACAGCCTGTCCATTCTGGCAGATAAGCGCAAACTGTTCACCTCAAAGCACTGGGGTAAGTTCGCATAAACCAGGCCGCCGTCGCTGCCCGTCATTTCATGGCAACATACCGAACCTTTCAAATTCGAGGAGCCACCATGAGCCAACACACTTCCCGCGCCATCCGGATCGAGCAAAACGGCGGGCCGGAGCAACTCAAGCTGGTTGCCGTCGCGGTGGGCGAGCCCGGCCCAGGTGAAATCCGCATTCGCCACCACGCCGTCGGCCTCAACTTCATCGACGTCTACCAGCGCAGCGGTCTCTACCCGATGCCGCTGCCGCTGCAACTGGGCATGGAAGCCGCCGGTGTCGTGGAGGCGGTCGGCGCCGGCGTTAGCCACCTCAAGGTCGGCGACCGCGCCGCCTACGCCAGCCAGCCGCCGGGCAGCTACTGCGAGCTGCGGGTGATGCCGGCCAAATGCGTTTGCAGGCTGCCCGATGCCATTTCCTTCGAGACCGGCGCCGCCATGATGCTCAAGGGCTTGACCGCCCAATACCTGCTCAAGCGCACGCTGCCGCAAGGGGGTTTGCAGGCCGGCGATTTCGTGCTGTTCCATGCCGCCGCCGGTGGCGTCGGCCTGATTGCCTGTCAGTGGGCCAGAGCGCTGGGTTTGCAGTTGATAGGCACAGCCGGATCGGACGCCAAATGTGCCTTGGCCAAACAGCATGGTGCCGCCTTCGTCATCAACTATTCAAGTGAGGATTTCCTGGCCCGGGTGAAGGAGATCACCGCCGGCAAAGGCGTCAAGGCGGTGTACGACTCGGTTGGCAAGGACACCTGGGACAAGTCGCTGGACTGTCTGGCGCCGTTCGGCCTGATGGCCAGTTTTGGCAACGCCTCCGGTCCGGTGGCGCCGTTTGCGCCCGGCATTCTGGGCCCCAAGGGCTCGCTCTACGTGACGCGCCAGACCCTCTTCAGCCACATTGGCACGCGCGACAGCACGCAGGCCATGGCGGACGATTTGTTCGCTGCCGTGACCAGCGGCCAGGTGACGATCCGCATCGACCAGCGCTACCCACTGGCCGACGCGGCGCAGGCGCACCGCGACCTCGAAGCGCGCAAGACCACCGGCTGCACCATTCTGACTTTGTGAGCGCGGCGGAACTGGACCCTCGTTGGCTGGCGGCGTTGCACGCCAGCGCTGATCAGCCGCCCTGGCGGCCGCGTCTGCCCTTGCGCTGGGGGCCGCATCTGATCGGCTCGGTGGAGCCCGGTTATTTCAGCCAGGCCGTGCTCCAGCACCCCTTGTTGACGCCCGAACGGCTGCAACGCGAAGAGGACAGCGCGGGCTCGTGCTGGCGCCTGCAAGGCGACCCAACGCGGGCCTTGGCGGGTCTGGCCGAGGCCTTGTTTGAAGCCCGGGTCGGGCGCGTGGTGCAGCAATGGCGCGACGAGCAACTGGCGGTCTGCGACGCCCTGGGTCGGCAAATCGCCACGGTGGAACGTGGTGTGGTGCGGCCGCTGGGTATTGTCACGCGGGCCGTGCACCTGGTGGGGCGGACCGCCGAGGGCCGCTTCTGGGTGCAGCAGCGCGCCCTCGACAAGGCCGACGACCCGGGCCTGTGGGACACCTTGATGGGCGGCATGGTGTCGGCTGCCGACAGCGTGCTGACGGCACTGGCACGAGAAACCTGGGAAGAAGCCGGGCTGCACCTGGAGGCGGTCGAAGAACTGCGTCGGGGCGGCAGCGTGACACTGCGCAAACCCAGTTCCGATCGCTCGGACGCGGGCTACGTGGTGGAACAGGTTGACTGGTTTGCCTGTACCGTTCCGCAGGGCGTGGCGCCGGTCAATCAGGATCGCGAAGTGCTGCAATTCGCTTTGCTCGACCGGGCAGCGTTGCTGGACAAACTGCAGCGCAATGAATTCACCACCGAGGCCGCCCTGATTCTGGTGGCGGCGCTGCGTTTGCCTTGAACTGACCGCTTGGCAGCGGTTCGGCGGCGCGTATTGCCGCATTCCAAACCCTTGAATTTCCTGTTCCCGGATGGCCCCATGGTGGCGCCAGCAGCGCAATTTCTGACCCCTGGCTTGACAGGTCGGGAAGAATTTCCTACATTAATAACCAATTGGTCATTAATTGACTTCACTTCCATTTTTCGATTTCAGGCGGGGTCACGGTCATGCAGACAGATTGGGTGCGGCAGTCAAGGAGCGGGTTTTTGCGCCACTGGGCCAGGGGTGTCGGGGTTATCGGTGCGGTCGTGCTGCTGGCCGCCTGCAAACAGCCGGCGCCGCCCGAGGAACCGGTACGCGCGGTCAAGGTGTTGACCGTGGGCACCAGTGCCTTGCAGGCGCAGCTCGAATTTGCCGGCGAAGTACGGGCCCGGACCGAGTCCCGGCTGGGCTTTCGCGTTGGCGGAAAAATCATTCGCCGGCCGGTCGAAGTCGGACAGACGGTGAAACCCGGTCAACTGCTGGCGCAGCTCGATCCCCGGGATTACCAGCTCTCGGCCGGCGCGGCACAGGCCCAGGTGGCTGCGGCCTTGACCAATCGCGACCTGGCCAGTTCCGATTTCAAGCGCTACCAGGAACTCAAGGCGCAGGGCTTTATCGGCGCGGCGGAGCTGGAGCGGCGCGAAACCGCCCTGAAAGCCGCACAGGCGCAACTGGAGCAGGCGCAGGCGCAGTCGGCGGCGCAGCTCAACCAGGCGGCGTATGCCAATTTGTACGCCGACGCTGCCGGTGTCGTGGTGGCCGTGGAGGCCGAACCGGGCCAGGTGGTGGCGGCCGGCACGCCGGTGCTGCGCCTGGCGCACGACGGGCCGCGCGACGTGGTGTTTTCGGTGCCGGAGGACCGGGTCGGCGCGATGCTGCCGGGTGCCACGGTGCAGGTCAGGAACTGGGCCTCGGGCAGCCTGCAAACGGCCCAGCTGCGCGAGGTCGGGGCGCTGGCCGACCCGCTGACCCGCACCTTCACGGTCAAGGCGGCGCTAATGGGTCAGCCGGCACCGGCCCTGGGCAGCACGGCCTATGTGCGCCCGCCCGCGCTGAGCCAGGCCGGCACACCAGCCATCCGGCTGCCCACCAGCGCCTTGCGCCAGGACGGCAAGAACACGGCGGTGTGGGTGCTGGAGCCGGCCACCATGCAGTTGCGCTCGGTAGCTATCACGGTGGCGACGCTGGACGACAACGAGGTGGTGGTGAGCGCCGGACTGAGTCCCGGGATGCAGGTGGTGACGACCGGCGTGCATGTACTCACCGCCGGTCAAAAGGTCACGCTGTACCAGGCCCGGCCCGAGGTGGCTGCGCTTTCACCTGTGACGGGACGCTGAGATGGACCTGAATGAGCAGGAAGCCCAACCGGGCTTCAATCTTTCGCGCTGGGCGCTGGACCACGCGGCGCTGACGCGCTACCTGATGGTGGTGCTGCTGCTGTTGGGTTTTGCCTCCTATTTCCAGCTCGGGCAGGACGAGGATCCGCCGTTCACCTTCCGCGCCATGGTGGTGCGCACCTACTGGCCGGGGGCCAGCGCGCGCCAGGTCGCCGAACAGGTGACCGACAAGCTGGAGCGCACCTTGCAGGAGGTGCCCTACGCCGACAAGATCCGCAGCTACTCCAAGCCGGGTGAGTCGCAGATCATTCTGGAGATCAAGGACTACTCGCGCGCGGCCGAGGTGCCGGGCGTCTGGTATGCCGTGCGCAAGAAGATCGGCGACATGCGCTACACCTTGCCGCAAGGCGTGCAGGGGCCGTTCTTCAACGACGACTTCGGCGATGTCTATGGCGTCATCTATGCCTTGCAGGCCGACGGCTTCAGCAACCCCGAGCTGCGCGTGCTGGCCGACAACGTGCGCCAGACGCTGCTGCGCGTGCCGGATGTGGCCAAGGTGGAACTGTTCGGCGTGCAGGATGAAAAACTCTACATCGAGATCTCGCAGCGCCGTCTGGCGCAACTGGGACTGGACCTGAACCAGGTGCTGGCGCAACTGGGCCAGCAGAACGCGATTGAGCCGGCCGGCATCGTGCAGACGCCGCTGGACGCGGTGCAGCTTCGGGTGGCCGGCCAGTTCGAGGCGGAAGAACAACTGCGCGCGATGCCGATTCGGGGTGCTTCGGGCAACCAGTTGAGGCTGGGCGACATCGCGCAAATCCGGCGCGGCCTGGTGGAGCCACCGCAGGTCAAGGTCCGGCACCAGGGCGCCGAAGGCATTGCGCTAGGTGTTTCCATGGCCAAGGGCGGCGACATCATTGCGCTGGGCAAGGCCTTGAAGACGGCCGTTGCCGAGATCGAGAAAGGCTTGCCGGCCGGCGCCCACCTGTCGCAGGTGCAGGACCAACCCAAGGCGGTGGCCCAGTCGGTCAACGAATTCGTCGCGGTGTTGATCGAGGCGGTGGTGATTGTGCTGGGCGTGAGTTTCCTGGCGCTGGGCTTTCACACGCATCCGGGCGAGAAGCGCTGGCTGCGGCGCTACACCCTGGACGTGCGACCCGGGCTGGTGGTGGCCATCACGATCCCGCTGGTCATGGGCTTGACCTTTCTGGCCATGTGGTACTGGGGCATAGGCTTGCACAAGATTTCGCTCGGCTCGCTCATCATCGCCCTGGGGCTGCTGGTGGACGACGCCATCATCGCGGTCGAGATGATGGTGCGCAAGCTGGAGGAGGGCTACGACAAGGTGCGCGCCGCCACCTACGCTTACGAGGTAACGGCCATGCCCATGCTGACCGGCACCTTGATCACGGCGGCCGGTTTTCTGCCGATCGGCATTGCACGCTCCATGACCGGCGAATACACCTTCGCCATCTTTGCCGTGACGGTGATTGCGTTGTGCCTGAGCTGGCTGGTGTCGGTCTACTTCGTGCCCTATCTGGGCACTCTGCTGCTGAAGGTCAGAGCGCATGCGCCGATTGCCGCCGGACTCATGCCGGGCGCCGACGGCGTGGCGCACGAGATGTTCGACTCGCCGTTCTACAACCGCTTTCGCCAGGCCGTCAACTGGTGCGTGGCGCACCGCTGGAGCACCATAGCTGTGACGCTGCTGAGTTTTGTGCTGGGCATCGTCGGCATGGGCCAGGTGCAGCAGCAGTTTTTTCCGGACTCCAGCCGCCTGGAGATCATGGTCGACGTCTGGTTTCCCGAGGGTACTTCGATGGCCGCCAACGAGGTGACGACGCGCCGGGTCGAGCAGCGCCTGATGCGCGAGCCCGGCGTGCAGGCCGTCAGCACGTGGATCGGCTCCGGCGTGCCGCGTTTCTACCTGCCGCTGGACCAGGTCTTTCCGCAAACCAATGTGTCGCAGTTCATCGTCATTCCCAAGGACATGAAGCTGCGCGAGTCGATTCGCGTCAAGCTGCCGGCCTTGCTGGCGCAGGAATTCCCCGAAGTGCGGGGGCGCGTCAAGCTGCTGCCCAACGGCCCGCCGGTGGCCTATCCGGTACAGTTTCGGGTGATGGGGCCGGACCCGGCGCTGCTGCGCGAATACGCCGACGAGGTCAAGGCCATCCTGCGCCAAGCGCCCGACACGCGCGGCGTCAACGACAACTGGAACGAACCGGTCAAGTCGATCCGGCTGGAAGTGGACCAGGCCAAGGCGCGCGCCCTGGGCGTCAGCAGCCAGTCGATTGCGCAGGCCACGCGCACCGTTTTCAGCGGCAGCACGGTGGGTCAGTTCCGCGACGGTGACCAGCTGATAGAGATCGTGCTGCGCCAGCCGCTGGAGGAACGCCGCGCGATCAGCGACCTTGGCAATACCAATCTGCCGACCGCCTCGGGCAAGGCTATCCCGCTGCTGCAAATTGCGAAACCGGTGTTTGCCTGGGAGCCGGGCGTGCTGTGGCGCGAGAACCGCGATTACGCCATCACCGTGCAGTGCGACATCGTGGAAGGCATGCAGGGCGCCACCGTCACCCAGGCCTTGCTGCCGCAACTGCGGCAACTGGAGTCGCGCTGGCACGCCAAGGGGCAGGCCGGTTACCGCATCGAAGTGGCCGGCGCGGTGGAGCAAAGCAGCAAGGGTTCGGCCTCCATCGCGGCCGGCGTGCCCATCATGCTGTTCATCACCTTCACCTTGCTGATGCTCCAGTTGCACAGTTTCAGCCGCGCCTTGCTGGTGTTCCTGACCGGGCCGCTGGGCCTGGCCGGCGTCGCCGGGGCCCTGCTGCTGCTGGGGCGCCCGTTTGGCTTTGTGGCGCTGCTGGGCGTGATCGCGCTGATGGGAATGATCCAGCGCAACTCGGTGATCCTGATCGACCAGATCGAGCAGGACCGCGCGCGCGGCGTGCCGGCCTGGGATGCGATCGTGGAGTCCGCGGTGCGGCGCCTGCGCCCGATCGTGCTGACCGCCGCGGCGGCAGTGCTGGCCATGATTCCGCTGTCGCGCAGCGTCTTCTGGGGACCGATGGCGGTGGCCATCATGGGCGGCCTGATCGTAGCCACGGCGCTCACCTTGCTGGCCTTGCCGGCCATGTACGCGGCCTGGTTCCGGGTCCGGCGCGAGGCGCCGGCGCCCTGAAAAGTCAGGAGCGCGAGCGCCTTGATTCCGCCGGCCGCGCGGCCTGGCCCTTGACCGGGCGCGTGGTCTGTTCCACCGGTTCGCGCAACCGGTTCGGCGCCAGTGCGCCGGCCGTGTCCAGAATCGGATAGGCGATCGAGCAGATATGCGAGTTGATGCGTTTCAGGTCGCTGATCAAGTCGATGTGCAAGGAGCTGGTTTCCATGCTTTGCGGCGTGTTGACGGCCAGCCGCTCCAGGTGGCTGGCCGCGTATTCACGTTCCAGATCCCTGAAACGCGTTTTTTCTTCCAGCAGCTTGCGCGCGTCGCGCACATTGCCGTCCAGGAACACGCTCATGCCCAGGCGCAGGTTGTCCACCAGGCGTGCGTGCAAGTCGGCGATCTCGGCCATGCCGGCCTCGGAAAACTCGCGTCCCGGCTTGATTTTCTTATTTTCGATATCTTCCAGCACGCGCTCGATGATGTCGCCGATCTGCTCCATGTTGATGGTGAAGCTGATGATGTCGGTCCAGCGATGGCCCTCGCTCTCGCTCAGCGCCTCGCGCGAAATCTTGGTCAGGTAGTACTTGATGTCCGAATACAGCTCGTCCACCGTATCGTCCATTTTTTGCAGGGTCTGGGCCAGGCCGACGTCGTTGTTCTTGATCACGCCCAGAATACCCAGCAGCATGGTCTCGACCACATCGGCCTGGTGCATGGCTTCGCGCACGGCGCACGAAATGGCCAGCGAAGGGGTTTCCAGCGCCGAGGCGTCGAGATGGCGTTGCCGCCCGGCCACCGTGCTCTTGTCGACTTTCGGCAGCCAGCGCTCGACCCGGCGCGCCACCACCTGGGTCAGACCGATAAAGGCAACGCCCACCAGCAGGTTGAAGGTCAGGTGGAACAGCACCACCAGCATGGCTGGCTCGTGCATCCAGGGCCGCACGCTGTGCAGCCACAGGCTGACGAAAGGCGCAATCATGGCAATGCCGACGATCTTGAACACCAGGTTGCCCAGCGGCACCTGGCGCGTCTCCACATTGGTGTTGAGCGTGGTCAGTACCGCCAGCAGGCCGCTGCCCAGGTTGGCTCCCAGCACCAGGCCCAGCGCGACGTCGATCGGCACCACGCCGGTGGTGGCCAGCGCGGCCGTCAGCAGCACCAGGGCCAGACTCGAATAGCTCGCCACCGACAACACGCAGCCGACCGTGATCTCGAGAAAGAAATCGCTGCTGAGCGACCCCAGCAAGGCTTTCACGGCCGGCGCCTGGGTCAGCACGCTGGCCGACTGGGTGACCAGGCGCAGCGCCAGCAGCATCAAGCCCAGGCCGATCAGAATGCGCCCGACGCGGCCCACGGTGGTGGATTGGCGCGCGATGAACAACACCACACCGACAAAAATGAACAAGGGCGAGAGCCAGGACAGATCGCGCGAGAACACGACGGCCATCAGGCTGGTACCGACATCGGCACCCAGCATGACGGCCAGTGCCGAGGTCAGGGACATCAGGCCCTGGCCGACAAAGGACGAGACGATCAGGGCGGTGGCGGTGCTCGATTGCACCAGCGCGGTGACACCCACGCCCGACAGGAAGGCGGCCATGCGGTTGCTGACGCTCTTGGCCAGGATGCTGCGCAGGCTGGCGCCAAAGACGCGCACGATGCCGGTGCGCACCAGTTGCGTACCCCAAACCAGCAGGGCAATCGCGGCGAGCAGGTCCAGCAGGTGCGTCAACGTCTCTTCCTTCTTGAATCAGATCTAGCGCGCGCGCCGCACGCGCAACAGTTCGTCCAGGATCAGGCAGGCGGCGCCCAGGCTGATGGCGCTGTCGGCGACATTGAAGGCCGGAAAATGCCCCATCGGGAACAGGGGTGCCAGCCAGCGCCAATGGAAGTCCAGGAAGTCCACCACGTGGCCATACAGCAGGCGGTCGATCACATTGCCCAGGGCGCCGCCCAGGATACAGGCCAGCGCAAAGGAAAACAACTTCTGACCGCTGTGCGATCTGAGCAACCAGACAATCACGCTGGCTGCCAGCACCCCGATGCCGGTGAAAAACCAGCGTTGCCAGCCGGCCGCCCCATTCAAGAACGAAAACGCGGCGCCGCTGTTGTGCCAGCGAACCAGGTTGAAGAAGCTGGTCACCTGGGTGCTGTCACCCAGCTGGTAGAAGCCGGTGATCAGCACCTTGGTGAATTGGTCCGCGATCACGATGACGAGGGCCAGCCCCAGCCATTGCAGCATGCCGCCCGTGCCGGTAGAGGATTTGCGGGCCATCAGGCAAACTTCCGTTCTTCGCCGGCGCCAAACAGGTTGCTGGTGCAGCGGCCGCACAGGGTCGGGTGCGCCGGGTCATGGCCGACATCGTCGCGGTAATGCCAGCAACGCTCGCATTTGACAGCCTGCGAAGTGCTGGCCGCCGTCGCCAGCGCCTCGCCCGCCAGCAGTTCGACGCCGGACGTGATGAAGACAAACTTCAGATCGTCACCCAGACTTGCCAGCAGCGCATGGTCGTCCGCGGCAACGCTGAGCGCTACCTTGGCTTGCAGTGACGAGCCGACTTGGCCGTCGGCCCGCAAGGCTTCGATGTCCTTGTTCACCACATCACGAATCTCGCGGATGCGACCCCACTTGGCCAGCAAGGCGCTGTCCGGCGCGGCAAGATCCGAATAAGTGTCCATGAAGATAGAGGCTCTGGTCGACGCTGGTGTTTTTCCCGCGGCCCCCAGCACAGCCCAGGCTTCCTCGGCGGTGAAGCTCAGGAACGGCGCCATCCAGCGCAGCATGGCCTGGGTGATGCTCCACAAGGCGGTCTGGGCACTGCGTCGTGCCAGCGATTTGGGAGCGCTAGTGTAGAGCCGATCCTTCAGGATGTCGAGGTAGAAGGAACCCAGGTCCTCGCTGCAATAGAGTTGCAGTTTCCCGACCACCGGGTGGAACTCATAGACCTCGTAGTGCGCCAGAATCTCGGCCTGCAGCTGGGCCGCGCGGCTCAGTGCGTAGCGGTCGATCTCCAGCATGTCCTGAAGTTCGACCGGGTCCGAGGCGGGGTCGAAGTCGCTGACGTTGGCCAGCAGGAATTTGAGCGTGTTGCGGATGCGCCGGTAAGTGTCGACCACGCGCGCCAGGATTTTGGCGTCGATGGCCAGGTCGCCCGAGTAGTCGGTGGAGGCGCACCACAGGCGCAGGATTTCGCCGCCGTATTTTTGCGCCGACTCGCCCAGCGGCATGTAGTTGCCCAGGCTTTTGCTCATCTTGCGGCCGTTGCCGTCGACGGTGAAACCGTGCGTCAACAGGCCGCGATAAGGTGCCCGCCCGTTCATCGCCGCGCTGGTCAGCAGCGACGAGTGGAACCAGCCGCGGTGCTGGTCGTGGCCCTCAAGGTACAAGTCGGCCTCGGGGCCGCTGTTGTGGGCGTTGGCCAGCGGACCGGTCGACTCGCTGTTGGTGGAGGCACCGGCGTCCGCCGCGGCACCGCGGTGGCTGCCGCGCAAGACCGTGTAATGGGTTGTGCCCGAGTCGAACCAGACTTCCAGAATGTCGGTGCTCTTGTCGTAGTGCTCGCCGCCGTCCGGACCCTGGCCCAGCACTTCGGCGGCGCTCAATCTGCTCCAGGCTTCGACGCCGCCTTGCTCCACGATGGCGGCGGCCTGGTCGATGATCTCCAGCGTGCGCGGATGCAGTTCGCCAGTGACCTTGTGCGTGAAGAAGGGGAGGTTGACGCCCCAGTTGCGCTGGCGGCTGATGCACCAGTCGGGCCGGCCGGCGATCATGTCGCGCAGCCGCGCCTTGCCGTTCTCGGGGTAGAACGAGGTCTGCTCGATGGCATCGAGCGCCAACTGGCGCAGCGACTTGGGCGCCTTGTCCTTGGTGAAAACGCCAACCCCTTCGTCCATGCGGATGAACCACTGGGCCGAAGCGCGGTAGATCACCGGCGTCTTGTGGCGCCAGCAATGCGGGTAGCTGTGCACCAGGTCGCTGCTGGCAAACAGGCGGCCGGCGTCGCGCAACGCGTCGATTACCAGCGGCGCCGCCTTCCAGATGTTCATGCCGCCAAACAGCGGCAGATCCAGCGCATAAACGCCGTTGCCCTGCACCGGATTGAGCACCTGGTCGTAGGCCAGGCCGTGCTTGATGCAGGAGTTGAAATCCTCCAGGCCATAGGCCGGGCTGGAGTGCACCACGCCGGTACCGTCATCGGCGGTGGCGTAGTCGGCCAGGTAGACCGGGCTGGCACGGTCGTAGCCGGCGTGGACGTGGGCCAGTGGATGCTTGAACTGGAGCAGGCCCAGCGCCGCGCCTTCGCAGGTCGCCAGCACGCTGCCGCTGAGCTGATAGCGCTCCAGACATTGCTCCACCAGGCTCTCGGCCAGCAGCAACAGACCGCGCGGCGTGTCCACCAGGGCATAGGTCAGCGCCGGGTTGAGGTTGAGCGCCTGATTGGCCGGGATGGTCCAGGCGGTGGTGGTCCAGATGACGGCGAAAGCGTCCTTCTCGATTTTGGGCAGTTTGAAGGCGGCTGCCAGCTTGTCCGGCTCGGCGCACAAGAAGCCGACGTCCAGGGTCTGGCTCTTTTTGTCGTCGTATTCGATCTCGAACTCGGCCAGGCTGGAGCCGCAATCAAAACACCAGTAGGTCGGTTTCAGGCCACGGTAGACAAAGCCACGTTCCACCACGCGTTTGAGGGCGCGCAACTCATTGGCTTCGGTCGCGAAGTCCATCGTGCGGTAGGGCTTGTCCCACTGGCCCAGCACGCCCACGCGTTTGAAGTCCAGCATCTGCTGGGCGATCTGCTCGGTGGCAAAAGCGCGGCTTTTGGCCTGCACTTCAGCGCGGCTGAGGCCGCGGCCGTAGAGTTTCTCGATCGCGTTTTCAATCGGCAGGCCATGGCAGTCCCAACCCGGGATGTACTGCGCGTCCATGCCCTTGAGCTGGCGCGCCTTGACGATCATGTCCTTCAGGATCTTGTTGGCGGCGTGGCCGACGTGCAGTTGGCCGTTGGCATAGGGCGGGCCGTCGTGCAGGATGAATTTGGGTGCGCCGGCGCGCGCCGCGCGCAGTATTTTGTAAATGCCTTTTTCGTCCCATTCCTTGACCCAGCCGGGCTCGCGCTTGGGCAGGTCGCCGCGCATCGGGAAAGGCGTGTCCGGCAAGTTCAGGGTACTACGGTAATCAACTTTTTCAGTCATGACAGATCTCAAGAGGGGAATAGGTGCTGGGGCTTGGTTTTTGGCGCAAGCCGCAAGGCTAACAAGACGCGGGGCCAGGTGCGTGGTCCAGCCCGGTCAAATTCGGGCCGCGAACCAATGGCGTGCCGCGTCGCAGTCCTGTCTTATCCCGCGCGTGAGGGCGTCCAGACCGTCGTATTTCAACTCGTCGTGCAGTTTGTAAAGGAGTTCCACGCGGATGATTTTACCGTAGGCTCCCTCCGGGCCCAGGGCGTCCGGCCAGTCCAGGCAATGGGTTTCCAGCAGCACCCGGCCGCCGTTCACATCGTTCGGGTCCAGCGAGGGACGGATACCCATATTGGCAACGCCTGGCAGAGGCTGGGCCGTCAAGCCATGCACCAGCACCACGAAGATGCCGCTGGCGGCCGGTTTCCAGTGCGCAAAGCGCAGGTTCAGGGTTTTGAAACCCAGTTGGCGTCCCAGTTTGCGGCCGTGTACCACATGCCCCGAGATCCGATACGGCCGCCCCAGCAGCCGGGCCGCGTCATCCATGCGGCCCTGGCCCAAGGCGTCGCGCACGGCGGAACTGGAGACTCTCAAGCCATGCACCTCGTAGCTGTTCATGCGCGCCACGTCGAAGCCTTGTGCCGTGCCAACGGCATCGAGCAGCGCGTAGTCGCCGGCCCGCTTGGCGCCAAAACGGAAATCGTCGCCGACCAGAACATACTTGGCGCCCAGTCCTCTGACCAATACCTCGTCGATGAAGGCCTGCGGCGAGTGCGCGGCCAACTGGGCATCAAAGGGCAGGACCACGGTCTGGTCGACGCCGCACTGGGCCAGATCGATCAGCTTGTCGCGCAGGGTGCCGATGCGCTCCGGCGCCAGCTCCGGCTGCTGCCTGACGGCGGCAAAATAGTCGCGCGGATGCGGCTCGAAGGTCAACGCGCAACTCGGCACGCCGCGCTGCTGAGCCTCGCTTTTGAGCAAGGCCAGCATCGCCTGATGGCCGCGGTGCACGCCGTCGAAGTTGCCGATCGTGAGGGCACAGGTCTGATTCAGACCGGGGTGGTGAAAACCGCGAAATACTTTCATTGAACAGTTATCTTTTTGATAGCAGGCCACGCTTTTGATTCAGGCGCTGGAAGCCAAATTGTCACAAAATGAGGGTATATTGTGTCCTAGCCGTGAAGCGAGCCGTTTCGGCCGCATTGCGAGAGACAATTGCATTTCGTGTGAATGGTTCTAATCAGTTGAGGACAGAGCCGGTTTTTGGGGTCGGAGCCCCATAACCACTGTCCGGCAAGGTTTCAGAAGTTCCAGGAGGCGTGTTTTGAAGGTCTTGAAGCTGTCGGCCCAGGGCTTGCCCCAGTCGTGGATTTCGCTTGAGCAGGCGGTGCTGCACTACGCCGCCGAGGAAGTGCGCTGGGAAATGGGCGGTGAAGTCGCGGTGTTCCGCGGTGGGCACAACGCCATTACCGGCCGGCAGTCGCTTATTGTTGTCAACAGCATCATCGGCACCAAGGGCGTGCCCAACATCAACCCGTTCCACCTCAGACCGGGGCTGACCAACCACAAGTTGTTCGCCCGCGACCGCAATGTTTGCGCTTATTGCGGCGATCATTTCTACGAGGAAGAACTGACCCGCGAGCACATCATTCCGTTCGCCCAGAATGGCGTTGACAACTGGATGAATGTGGTCACTGCCTGCCGCCCCTGCAACCACCGCAAGAGCCACCGCACGCCCGAGCAAGCCAATATGCCGCTGCTCTACACGCCTTATGTGCCCAGCCTGTGGGAAGACTTCATTCTGCGCAACCGCCGCATCCTGGCGGACCAGATGGAATTTCTGATCGCCCACGTGCCCAGGTCGTCCCGACTGCTGGCTTGAAACGCCAGCGACACCACCGGCCAGCCGACAGACCGGCCACGGCGCCAGGATTCAAGGACGATAATTCAGCGCATGCAAAAAGTTATTCAAATCAAGGCTGACAGCGCGTGGCAATACGGCAAGTGCCTGGGCAGCGCGCTGACGCTGTCGGCACTGGCTGCCTGTTTTGGCGGTGAAGGGTCGCTACCGGTTGCCGGGATGACGCCGGCGGTCACCAGCGTGACGCCGGCCAAGGCCATTCTGGGCGAGGCCACCACCTTCACCGTGACCGGTCTGAATCTGCCTCTGACCGCGACCCTGTCAATTGCCGATGGCACTTGCCTGACGCCGACCAACCAGAGCGCGACCGGCTTCACGGTGGTTTGTACCGCGGGCGGTCTGGCCGGCAATCTGGTGCTGACGGTCCGCTCCGATACGGTTGCCAACAGCGGCTGGTGGGTCGGTGCCCAGACCATCACCGCCACGGCGCCGGAAGTCACCCCGCTGACCGTTGTCAATCTGCTGGTCGACAGCGGTGTCAACGCCGGCCAATGCTATGCGGCGGGCAGCGACGTGCTGGTCAGTTGCATCAGTCCGACGGCCATTGCCTTGAACGACAAACAGGACGGCATGACCGGCCGCGACGTCACCAGTGCCGACGGCAGCGACGGCCAGGCCGGCCTGAGCTACAGCACGGTGGCGGCTTTTGCCAAGACCGACTGTGTCAAGGACAACACCACCGGCCTGATCTGGCAGGGCAAGAGCACGGCCCTGACGGCTCTGCCCGGCGACCCCCGCAACCAGGAGGCCAGAGGCCTGGCAAGCACCCTCAATGCGACCGGTCTGTGTGGCTTTACCGATTGGCGCTTGCCATCTCGCGGCGAACTGCAAAGTCTGGTCAATTACGGTTCACTCGATCTGTATTTTTCCATTGATACCAACTGGTTTCCCGACACCAAAATTGGTGCCTACTATTCCGCCACCCAGTACGCGCCCAATCTGAGAAGTGTCTGGCTGGTTGATTTCATCAAGGGCAACGTCGCCCCCGACGGCAGCGCCAGCGGTGGTGTTTATGTGCGCCTGGTGCGCTGACCGTCCGGGCCGCCTGCCGCTGGCTGCGGCGGCAAGATATTTGAAGGAAATGGTTATGAGAAGTCTGAGAAACCGCCGTCACCTGGAACTGCTGTCGGCCCTCGCGCTGCTGGCCTGCCTGGGCACGGCAGGTCCGGCGCAGGCGCAGGCGCGCTACACCTATTCGGCCAATGGTGCCGAAGTAACGGATGTCCAGGCCGGCCTGGTCTGGCGCCGCTGCAGCGAAGGGCAGATCTGGAGTGCCGGCATCTGTAGCGGAACGCCGACCCCCTTTACCCACGAACAGGCGCTGGCGCATGCCAAAACCCAAGGCGTTTGGCGCCTGCCCAACGTCAAGGAGCTGTCCAGTCTGGTCGACACCAGCCGCTTCAACCCGGCGATTGACGGCAACGCCTTTCCCCTGACACCCAGTGCGCTGTATTGGTCGTCGAGCCCCGATGTGCGCCTGCCGTCACTGGCCTGGAGCGTCGATTTTGGGCTCGGTGGCGTGGTCAGCAGCAACCGCTACAGTTCCACCGTCCTGCTTCGTCTGGTGCGCTAATGTGAGCTAGGGCCAGACCCAGGCGGCGAGAAGCGCCGGTCGATATGGCAAGTCGTTTCATATCGGTCATGGCGGCACCGCCATGCACTCACTCGGCGAGTGTCATTCCGCCCGTTCCGAAATTACCACCGTCGTGCGCTTGGTACCCACCGTTACCACAACTTGTATCGGGAATGCACCATCCGGCACGGCAGTCGCAACGAAGCTGTTGGTTTCGGGCACAAAGCGCAGCCAAGCCGGCAAGGGACTGCCGTTCAGCAGGCTGACCTGGATCGGCGTATTGGGTGAGGCATCCGCGAACACCTGTGCCGGCAAAGGGAAGGTGAAACCACTGCCGACCGAGGCCATTTCTTTCGGTATCGCCACGGCGACCATACCCGGTGTCTGGATCGTCGCTTCGCTGACCAGGGATACAGAGATGCTGCCACTACCGGGTACGCCAGCGCTCGCCTGCGACAAAAGTTGCGGGCTGGCTTGCGGCGTCGGCAACGGTGCCGGCACCGGCGCTGGCGGCCGCGGCGGAGCGGCACGGATCGTCAGCGCGCCATCGACGTAGCTGATCGTGTAATTGCCGCTGGTCTGGCCGCCCGGGGTGATGATGTAGCTGCCGGCGTTGACGGCGCCCTGACTGCTGCCGCCATAGGCGAGCGTGCCCCCGAGGACGGAGCTGGTCTCGCCATTGACGAAGCCACTGTAGGCGACGCCGTTGCCACCCGAATAAGCCAGTCCGTCGTAGGTCTTGCTGGCGGCGTTGGCGCTGACCGTCAGCGGGGCCTTGCCGATCGTCAGTGCACCGTTGACATAGCTGACTGTGTAATTGCCGCTGGTCTGGCCACCCGGAGTGATGATGTAGCTGCCGGCGTCGACCGCGCCCTGACTGCTGCCGCCATAGGCGAGCGTGCCCCCGAGGACGGAGCTGGTCTCGCCATTGACGAGGCCGCTGTAGGCGACACCGTTACCGCCCGAATAGGCCAGCCCGTCGTAGGTCTTGCCGGCGGCATTGGCGCTCACCGTCAGGGGCACCTTGGTGATGCTCAGCGTGCCGTTGGCGTAGCTGATGGCGTAGTTGCCGGCGCTGCCGCTGGTGAAAACCTGAGCACTGGGCGCAAGCGGTGCCGTCAGACCGGCCGCCGTGGTGCTGCTGGCGCTGGAACTGACAGAGGCCCAGCCCAGTGCATCGGTATTGGCCAGAGTACCGCTGCTGAGGCTGACCGCGCCGGTGGCGGGATTGGCGTCGCCGTAGGCCCGACTCTGATCGCTGGCGGTCACGGTGATGGGGCGCTGGGTGATGCTCAGCGTGCCGTTGGCGTAGCTGATGACGTAGTTGCCAGCGCTGCCGCTGGTGAAAGCCTGAGCGCTGGGGGGAAGCGGTGCCGTCAGGCCGGCCGCCGTGGTGCTGGTGGCGGTGGAACTGACAGAGGCCCAGCCCAGTGCATC
>NZ_JAQTMS010000056.1 GCF_028714215.1 Rhodoferax sp.
TTCCAAAGGTTGTAGATTGACTTCCAAAAAACCAATCTTGGCACTTGATGCCGTTACCAGGAAGCGGGAAGTCCCTTCGTATTCATTTGGCAAAACCCCAAGTCCACGCTACGCCACTCACCCCAGTGCCCTCGGTAGCGGCATCGGTGGTTTGCGCCGATTGCACACCAACCTTGCTTGAAAGATCAGGCTGGTGGGGCGCTCAGCGCAGGTAAAGGAGGAGCCCGCAGGGCGGGGGACACGGAGCTGAGTGCCCCGCCAGCCTGATCCACCCGGTAGGTTGAACCGGGTTTGGTATGTCATCATTTCAGGAAAGATTCATAAACAGCGGTCGTGCTGCCAGAACGTTACGGCCCAGGCCTGACGGGTTAACATTTGGCCCATGAACAGTTCAGCACAAAACCCGACAAGCTCGATCACCGATGTCGCCGGCATCGAAGTCGGCCACTGCACCGATTTGCGTCGCCCTACCGGCTGTACCGTGATCCTGGCGCGTGACGGCGCGGTGGCCGGCGTGGATGTGCGCGGCGCCGCGCCCGGTACCCGCGAGACCGAGTTGTTGCACCCCTCCAACCTGGTCGACCGGGTTCACGCCATCATGCTGGCCGGTGGCAGCGCCTGGGGGCTGGACGCGGCCGGCGGCGCCATGCGCTGGCTGGAAGAGAACAACATCGGATTGAATGTCGGTTTCGGTCTGGTGCCCATCGTGCCGGCCGCGGTGTTGTTTGATTTACCGGTCGGCGACGCCGGCATCCGGCCTGACGCAGGTGCCGGCTACCAGGCTTGCGTCAGCGTCAGCAAAAAAGCACCGGCCGAAGGCAACGTTGGCGCCGGCACCGGCGCACTGGTGGGCAAAGTCTTCGGGCTGAGCCGCGCCATGCGCGGCGGCATCGGCAGCGCCGCCATCACAGTGGACGGCATCACGGTTGGCGCCATCATCGCCTGCAATGCCATGGGCGACGTCATCGACCCCGACACCGGCCAGGTGCTGGCCGGTGCCCGTACGCCCGACGGTGCCGCGCTGATCAACAGCCGCAACGCCATCCTGAACGGGGAGACACCCAAACCAGTGCTGGCCGGCACCAATACCACCATCGGCGTGATCGCCACCGATGCGATCCTGACGAAAGCTCAGGCGCACCGTCTGGCCCTGGTGGCACATGACGGACTGGCGCGCAGCATCAATCCGGTACACACGCAGTCCGACGGCGACACTTTGTTTGCCCTGGGTACCGGCAAGGCCGGTAAGACCGCCGGCATGCTGCTGCTGAGCATGCTGGCGGCCGAGGCCACGGCGCGCGCCGTGGTGCGTGCCGTGATGGCCGCTCAAGGCCTCACTTGCGGCGCCCTGCACTGGCCGGCCGCGGCCGACCTGAAGCACAAGCCTACTTCAGCGCCTTGAAGCGCATGCGCTTGGGTTTGGCTCCTTCTTCGCCCAGGCGCCTCTTCTTGTCGGCTTCGTACTCCTGGTAGTTGCCGTCAAAGAAGGTCCACTGGCTGTCGCCCTCGCAGGCCAGAATGTGGGTCGCAATACGGTCCAGGAACCAGCGGTCATGGCTGATCACCATGAGCGATCCGGCGAACTCCAGCAAGGCTTCTTCCAGCGCCCGCAGGGTTTCCACGTCGAGGTCGTTGGAGGGCTCGTCCAGCATCAGGACGTTACCGCCGGCAATCAGGGTTTTCGCCAGATGCAGGCGTCCGCGCTCGCCGCCGGACAGGGTGCCGACGCGTTTTTGCTGGTCCGCGCCGTTGAAGTTGAAGCGCCCGCAATAAGCGCGGCTGGCCATCTGGAACTTGCCTACGTTCAGAATGTCGAGACCACCGGAAACATCTTCCCAGACCGTTTTTTCATTCGACAGATCGTCCCGGTTCTGATCGACAAACGCCATCTTGACGGTGGCGCCGATCTTGACCTCGCCGCTGTCGGGTTTTTCCTTGCCGGCAATCATGCGAAACAGCGTTGACTTGCCCGCGCCGTTGGGACCGATGATGCCCACGATGGCACCGGCCGGCACCTTGAAACTCAGGTTGTCGATCAGCAGGCGGTCGCCAAAAGACTTGCTGACATTGACAAACTCGATGACTTCATTGCCCAGGCGATCGGCCACCGGGATGAAGATTTCGTTGGTCTCGTTGCGCTTCTGGTACTCGAAATCCGACAACTCCTCAAAGCGGGCCAGACGGGCCTTGCTTTTGGCCTGGCGTGCCTTGGGATTCTGGCGTGACCATTCAAGCTCTTTCTTGAGCGCCTTGGCGCGCGACTCCTCGCCTTTTTGTTCCTGCGCCAGCCGCTCCTGCTTTTGCTCCAGCCAGGCGCTGTAATTGCCCTTGTAAGGCATGCCGTTGCCGCGGTCGAGTTCCAGAATCCACTCGGCGGCATTGTCCAGAAAGTAGCGATCGTGGGTAATCGCCACCACCGTGCCGGGATAGCGTGAAAGGAATTGCTCCAGCCAGTCCACCGATTCGGCATCCAGGTGATTGGTGGGCTCGTCCAGCAGCAGCATGTCGGGTTTGGACAGCAGCAGGCGGCACAGGGCAACGCGGCGCTTTTCGCCGCCGGACAAGACACCCACTTTGGCGTCCCATGGCGGCAGGCGCAAGGCGTCGGCGGCAATCTCGAGTTGGTGCTCGGAGTCGGTGCCGGCGCTGCCGATGATGGCTTCCATTTTGGCCTGCTCTTCCGCCAGCGCATCGAAATCGGCGTCTTCCTCGCCGTAAGCGGCGTAGATTTCCTCCAGCCGGGCTTTCGCCTTGAGCACGTCGCCCATGCCGGCTTCCACGCATTCGCGCACGGTTTGCGAGGGGTCCAGTTGCGGCTCCTGCGGCAGATAACCGATGTTCAGGCCCGCCATCGGGATCGCTTCGCCTTCGAACTCCTTGTCGACCCCGGCCATGATTTTGAGCAGAGTGGACTTGCCGGAACCATTGGTTCCCAGCACACCGATTTTGGCGCCGGGGAAGAAGCTAAGGGAGATGTCTTTGAGAATGAAGCGCTTCGGCGGAACAATCTTGCCGAGGTGGTTCATGGAAAATACGTATTGGGCCATGGATCTTGCGAGGTTTTGCGGGATGTAAACCCAGCATTATCGACGCATCGCCCACTTTCACCCGGTCATCCCCCAGAAGCCGGACTCGCGCTGGTCCTGCGCCTGATCGCTTTGCCACACCGCCCCTGCCGCAAAACCCGGCACATCGTCACCCCCCTGAGCGCCGGAGACGAAGCGGATCGAGCCCTGGAGACGCAGGCGCTCCATGGTCCGGCGTGACATGGAATGAGCCAGTCCGCCGCGCGAAACAAACATGAACAAGGTGCGCTGTGGACTGACCCAGTTCAGTTGGGCACGCAGCCAGACCCGATTCACGAACATTTCAACCCAGGCGCCGGTGGCGAGGTCAGCCACCGACCCAGCAAGCTGGAGCGACCCGCCGACCGGTCCGGAATTCGGCGCCAGCGCCCTTGTGGCCTGAGCCTTGTCAGCCGGGGACGGAAACCCCAGCAGATCGATTCCCTCCATGGCCGGGGGCCGGCCAATTTCAGCCGCCCCTGGCTCCCCCTGCTGGCCGGCGCGTGCGCGCCGACCCTGCAGCACTTTTTCATGCACTTCGACCAGCGCATCGAAAAGGACCGGTATGCGCTCCGGCGGGTACCCGATCAACCGGAGTCCCTGGCGCAACTTGCCCAGCAAATCGGGAACCAGCCGGACCAGGCGTGCCCGGTCGCGTCGCGCCAAGCGCAATTGAACACTCCAGATCAAGTCGTCAACCAGCGCCAGATAGCCACCCGGGTCGGCACGGCCATCAAGACAATCCAACTGGGCTTGCGCCGCCACCTGGGCCCAAGGTCCGCGCAGGAAACTGTCCAGCCATGGCGGAATCTTCTTGTTCTGCTGGCGTTGCGCAAAATCGTCGGCGAATCGCTGTGTCAACTGCTTGCCCTGTTCGGTCTGAAAATAGACCGACCCGCCTTCCTCGAATCGCTGGAACTGCATCGCATCATCGCGTCGCCAGTCATCCTCAAGTTGGCGCAATACATGTGCAAAAGCGTCGCCTCCGCCAGTGCCGCTCAAAAAGTCAACCGCATTTTCAACGGATGTCAAAAATCGAAAGCCGGCGGCGTCGTTTTCGCGGGCATGGTCCAGGCCGCGCTGTGCCAGCCGGTCCAGAAACTGGCGCGCCGGGTGCTGACGCTGGCTGAAAAACCGGGGATCGGACCTCGCGAGTGCCAGCAAGGCAGGTTCCAACCGGTTGATCAGCTCACGCGCTCCTTCCAGCAGTCGCTCGTCTCGCACCAGCTCATCGAGCATCAGGCGCACCACCTCCTCGCCCAGTTGCTTGCCCAACTGCCGGCTCCTGACCGGTTCAGGCGAAACATTTTGACTGGCTGGCGCCGCCACGTGGGCGGACTGGCTTTCCCGCTGCGCCAGGCGTCGCATCATGGGTTCGACCAGTTTCATCTCCTCCAGCGCGACAAAGGCGGCCGGCACGGTATGCAAAAAATCCTGCATCTCCAAACCGCCCGCGGTAGCGTCAAGGCCACCGGCCAGCAATTTGCGAAGCTTGTCGAACGTCACCAGCGTGCGAGCAACCGAACCTTTCATGGCGGCTTCCGAGGCCCAGGCGCCGCTGCCCAGGTTGCTTCCCAGCGGCGCAGCGGGCTCAACGCCCTGCGAGCGCAACCAATTGCAGATCTCACGGTAGAGCTGGCGCAGACCGACCCCTAGCAGGCCCGCGGCAGGCATCAGCAAAGCGACCCGGACCTGCTCACCTGGCACATGTTGCTGCAAGCTGGCCTGCAGGGCGCGGACAAAAACGTCCGCTCTGAGCGGATTCAGCAAGGGCTGAACGGTCATCCAGCCAAGCAAACTGCTGATCAGCGCGTCCAGCGAAGGCAGCACGTCATCGACGCAGCGGGAGACTTCCTGCCGGGCCAGCGCAAATTCGATGCTGGCATCGATCTGCCGGGTATCGAGCAGTTTGAAGTCCTCGAAACCGGACATCGCCTGCAGCGCCAAATCCTGCGACCCCCGGTGATAAACGCCAAGCTCCAGGTGCGCCACAAACGTCTGCTTGACGGCCAAGGCCTGACTGAACAACGCCTCGGCGGCCGCCTTGCTGACGGGGAAAGGATTCCCAAACGAACTCTTTCCCCCACCCAGGGTGGTCGAATGGAGCAAGCCTTCCAGCACGTCCTGCATCAGGATGTCGGCCTGCGGCATGACGACCTCAATGCAGTCCAGCAGGCTTGGACGAACGCTCGTCTGATCGTCCGCCACACCGATGCGTGGAAGCAGGAATTTCTTCATCAAGCGCGTTCCCTCAAATTGCAAATTCAGTGCATCTGCTGGCATTCTCAGGGATGATGGACGCTCGTCAAGCGTCCGCTAACACATTGTTTCAACCGATACAGGTCAAGCGCAACCGAAGCGCGCTGGCGGTCCCCGCCGAACCAGTGCTAAAACTCCAAGCTGTAGGCGTAATTGCCGACCTTGAGTTCCTGCTTGAAGATCAGTGCCGTGCGGTAAGCATCAATGCGCTTGAGCTCCGGCAGCGGCGCCTCCGAACTGACGGCCATGACCGATTTGGGCGCCATGTCAAGCGCCGGATGCGTCACAAAAAACGTCAAGCCCTTGACATTGCCCGGCGCTCGAACGTCAAAGGCAAACTGGGTGGGAGAAGTCTTGCTCGCTTTATAAACAACCCGGTCGCGGGCGCGCCACCAGTTGGCAATTTCCCCGCCCGAGGCGGTCCAGACGTCGTCCTGGTGTTGCTGCAGCTTCTTGAGGTAAGGCGGTGTGATTTTGGTCATCAACTCGCCGGGCTCGTAGTTTTGTGAGTGGACTGACAAAACGCCCAGGGCACCGGCCTCGTGCAGATAGTCGAAGTCCAGCATGATCAGCTCGGTGGCCTTGCCGGCGCCGATTCTCAGGCCCAGGTAATTCAGATCGTCCATCTGGGTGCGCGGCAGCCGCACGATCGCCTCTTCGGGCTTGAGTCCGGGCTCGGAGTCGGAGAAATAAGGTATCCGGCCTTCAGAGGCGGACGGTCCCGTGACGTTGTGGCGGACACCCAATTGACGCAGCAGTTTTTCGGTATTGGCGTCCCAGGATTCGGTCGGCGCCCGAAACCCGGTCACTGTGGGCAAGGCGCGAGAACCGACGATGTCCCGCATCTCGGTCACCATGGCGCCCAGGCGTTTCTCCTGCACCTCGGGAGTCTTCCCCTTGAAGCCAACGTGAACCTCACCGTGGTAGGCAATCTCGTGTTTCTCGGACAACTTCTGAACCGTATCCCGATACTGTCTGGCAATGCTGGTCAGTGAGTAGAACGTACCGCGAAAATTGGCCGCATCGAGATCGCGCTTGAAGTCGATCGCATTCAAATACTTTTCTTCCGTGTCCATCTCCAGCAGTTGGGCCGCCAGACTACCGTTCGGCCAGGCGGCTTTGTAGATGCTGGGTTCGTGCTTCAGCCAAGCCAGCACCGAATCGACCAGATTGGGCATTTCCAGGCGCTCGTCGTATTCCCAACTGGACTCCGAAAAACCAAAATAAACGCGACGCGACGCGCCTTTTTCAAGCAATGCAATGGCACCGTTGCTGTTTTTCGGCGCTGGGTAGCGCTCCCAACTGAAGTAACGGGCGGCCAGATAGGGTGATTCGACGCGTATGGGGGTTTCGGCGACCTCGCCCAAAAAGATGCGTTCCCCCCCTGGAATCGTCCAGCTCAAGGGGCCATCCCCAAAGGGATTGAGAAAGCGTGTGCTATTTTCCTTGCTGTCTTCCAGCATCGCCTTGCTGTTGACCTTCATCCGCAGCAAGTCTTCAATGAAACCGTAGCCGGCCCATTGCCCACGACCATCCCGCACGCCGGTACCCCAGGTCACCAGCAGGCTGCCTCCGGCATCGGCAAACGCCTGTATCGCCTTGCGCTCGGGCTCATCGAGCAGTGCTGCCGAGCCCAGCACCAAGACGCCGGGCTTCAGGCCGGCAATCAAGTTGGCGCGTGAAACCTCACGAAACGCCTTTCCGTAGGGTCGGAAGTATTCACGCCAACGCTGTTTCAAGCCGTCGTAACTGGTTCCGTTGGCACTGAAAAAAGCCGCCGTGATGGGGCTGGAATACAAATACACCTGTTCCAGGGGCGGCGGAGCCGCGGCAGCCAGCGCCGGGGGTGAACTCGCCAGGCCCAGCAGACAAGCCAACACAGCGCCCCGCACCAGGTGCAGACATTTTTTCACGGCCAATAAGTCAAAGAAATTCATTGCGGTTCCTGGTACCCAGAAAAAGTCGGTTTCCAGTCGGGATCGAGCAAACCGGCCGGCGCCTTCGGTTCTGGCGCCGTATCTTCGGTCCGGGGTTTGAAGTCCTGGTAACTCTCGATCCAGTTGAAGTCGGCCTTCGGATTCAGAAGACCGACCGGAGCCACGAACACGGCCGCGCGCTGCTTGTCGGTCCTGAAAGTCAAGCGAATGGTGTCATGCACAAAGCGGGCGGCGGAATCGTAGGCCGAGTACCAGCCGTCTTTCGCTCCCCCACCCAGGTGAGACAACAGGACCCAGCTGGAAGCGCCGGCCAGCAACAGGGAAACCAGCGCAACAGCCAACCAGACCTTGGGCGAAAAGAAATGAACCAGTCGGTAGAACCCGGAGTCTCGTCGCATGAACAATTCAATCCCTGGCGGCACTGCCTGATCGCGTTATCGAAAACAGGAAGTCAAAACAAAACAAGCGTTCATGGAGCCCCATTATGAGGCCAGCGCAGCCCCGACCCAGCGCCCACAAATTGGCGAATTGCAGCGGCCACGCCAGATTTTCGATACCGTGCGACAATACGTTCCGTTGTGGCGCTTCAGTTGCCCACAATGCCAGCACCTTGCTGGGAACGAAGCCTCGCGCAAACGTTCCACCTTTGTACCCCATCTGCCCTTGACTGACCCGGCGTTTCAAACGCCGGGACGGGCCGATGCCATAGCGCCCAGGATAGGCGCCACTTAAATGAAATTTGAAGAACTAAAACTGGCTCCGGCCATTGTCAAGGCCGTGCTTGAGCAGGGTTACGAGACTCCCACCGCCATTCAGGCGCAGGCCATTCCGGTGGTGCTCGACGGCCACGATCTGCTGGGCGGGGCCCAGACCGGCACCGGCAAGACGGCAGCCTTTGTGCTGCCCATGCTGCACCAACTCAGCCAGGGCGAAGCCCCGCGCAACAAATTTGGCGGCATCGGCATTCGTGGCCTGGTGCTGACCCCGACCCGGGAATTGGCAGCCCAGGTGGAAGAGTCGGTACAGACCTACGGCAAGTATGTGGAGCTTTCCTCCACCGTCATTTTTGGCGGTGTCGGCATGAACCCGCAGATCAGCCGCGTCAAAAAAGGCGTGGACATTCTGGTCGCCACACCGGGCCGCCTGCTGGATCTGATGCAACAAGGCGTGCTGGATCTGAGCCAGGTCCAGATCCTGGTGCTCGACGAAGCCGACCGCATGCTGGACATGGGCTTCATCCATGACGTGAAGAAAGTTCTGGCGGCGGTGCCCAAGGACAAGCAAAGCCTGTTGTTCTCGGCCACTTTCAGCGACGAAATTCGCGATCTGGCGGCGACCCTTCTGAAAAACCCGCAAAGCATACAGGTCACGCCGCGCAACACCACCGTGCAGCGCATCACCCAACTCATCCATCCGGTGGGCCGCGGCAAGAAGAAAGCGCTGCTGGCGCACATCATCCAGCAGCACAACTGGAGTCAGGTGCTGGTCTTCACGCGCACCAAATTCGGCGCCAACAACGTCGCCGAGTTTCTGAGCAAAATGGGTATTCAGGCGATGGCGCTGCATGGCAACAAAAGCCAGGTCGCCCGCACCCAGGCGCTGGCCGGCTTCAAGAGTGGCGACATTCGCGCCCTGGTGGCCACCGACATTGCGGCCCGCGGCATCGACATCGATGACTTGCCGCACGTGGTCAACTACGACATTCCCAATGTCTGCGAAGACTATGTGCACCGCATCGGCCGCACCGGTCGCGCTGGCGCCGACGGCGCTGCCGTGAATCTGGTGTGCCTGGACGAAGAGGGCTTCATGCAGGCCATTGAACGCTACACCAAACAGGAGCTTGCGGTCCAAGTGATCGAAGGTTTCATGCCCGAGCCTGGCGAACGGGCCGAGCCCATCGCCATGGGTCGCCAGACCATCTGGGGCGGCGCCGGCAAACCGCCCAGCCGCGACGTCATGCAGGCGGCGGCCAAGGCGGCGCGCGTCGAAATGATGCAACGGGTGCGCGACAGCAAGGGCACCCAGGGCGAGCGTGGCGGCCATGCCGGTGGCGCACGTGGCGGTAACGCCGGCGCTGCGCGCGGTGCCGGTCAACGCAGCCGCGGCCCGGTCGGCGATCAGATGCCGCGCGGTGGCCAGGGTCAGCGCCCGGCGCAAGGTCGCGGCGGCTACGCCGGTGGCAATGGCACCGGCAACCCGGCGCCATCCAGGCCGGCCCAGGGTCAACCCGACCCGATGCGCACCAGTGTCGATATGATGGCCGAACGCGGTGCCCGCCGGGGCGGCGGCTACGCCGGCGGTAACCGCAATGGAGGTTCCTATGGTGGATCAAGTGGCCGTTCCGGCGGCGGGGCGAGTGGCTTTGGTGGCGGGGGCAACGGGTCTCGTGGGCCAGGAAATTCTCGCGGCTCTTTTAACCGATAAGCGCTATACGGCGGTTCACTGCGTGGGCCGCCGACCGGTGACGATCAGCCATCCCAAGCTGTTCAGCCATGTGCTGGATTTGCAAAATCTGTCCGGCCTGCCCGGCATCGATCACGTTGACGATGTCTTCATCGCACTGGGCACCACCATCAAGGTAGCGGGCAGCCAGGCGGCTTTTCGCGCCGTCGATTTTGCGGCGGTGCTGGCGCTGGCGCGGGCCGGCAAGGCCGCTGGTGCCAGCAAACTGGGTGTCGTCAGCGCCATGGGCGCAAACGCTGCCTCGGCGGTTTTTTACAACCGCGTCAAAGGCGAGATGGAACAGGCGCTGGCGCAACTGGGCTACCGGGCGCTGGTCATTGCGCGGCCCTCGATGCTGGCCGGTGACCGCGACGCGCTGGATCAAGCGCCACGCCCGGCGGAAAAACTGGGGCAACTTGCCATGGCCTTGTTCAAACCCCTGATTCCTGCCAACTACCGGACCATTGCGGCGACCCGGGTAGCGCAAGCGCTGCTCGCTGCGGTACGCAGCACCGAGCAGGGAACATGCGTCTTGCTGTCGGGTGAAATGCAAATGGTCCGGTAGATCGGCCACCCTGTTTTCAGGAGTTGCCTGCGTCAGTTGGAAAACCAGCAGCCTCTTTTGACGACAAGATTGAGTGCCTTGCCAGCCTCAGCAGAGTCACGCAGAATTATTTGACCACCACGGGCGGCGCGGCGAGCGGCTCAAGGTTTTGCGCCAGGAAACTTTCCAATTCGGTGAAGAACTGCATGCTGTGCTCATAGAGGCTCAAGTGGTGATCGCCGCGATCCTGCTTGATGAAACGGTGCGGCTTACCGGCAGCAGTCAATGCCGCGTCCATGAACTCACCCTGCTCGAACGGCACACTGCGGTCTTCGTTGCCATGAATCAACAGCACCGGCACCTTGATTTGTTGCGCCAAGAATCGAGGTGACGTGGCCCTTAAGCGCTCGCCATCCTGGTCCAGTGATCCGACCTGGATGTCGTAGACCCCCTCGGCACCACCGAACTCGCGTCGATCACGCCCAAGTTCCAGCAGATCACTGACCCCCGCGAAGCTGACTGCGCAGCGGTACAGATCGGGTGTCTTTGCCACCCCCATGAGGGCGGCATAACCGCCAAAACTGGCCCCCGCAATACAGAGCCGCTTGGGATCTGCCGTGCCGCGCGCAATCACCCACTGAGCCGCATCGGTCAGGTCGTCCTGCATCTCCAGGCCCCAACGTTTGAGGCCGGCGGCCATCAGTCCGCGACCAAAGCCCGTCGAGCCGCGGAAATTCACTTGCAGCACCGCATAGCCGCGATTGGCCAGGAACTGCGCCCAGGTATCAAAGCCGGCATCGTCATGATGCTGTGGACCGCCATGTACCAGCAAGACAGTTGGCAGGTTCTTACCCTCCCCTCCATGCGGCAAGCTCAGAAACGCCGGTAGCGCCAGTCCATCACGCGCTTTGATCTCCACGCTTTGCTTGACCACCATATCTTTCGCACTCAGCTGGGGATAGCTCAGCGCAAACAAGGCCATCGTGTTGGCTCGGTCATCACCCAGATAGATCTGCCCGGATGTTTGGCCGTTGCTGGAGTAGACCAAATAGCGGTTCTCGTCGTCACTTGTGCTGAAAACCTGGTTGTAGCGACCGGGTAGCGCTTGATCAACCAAGTTGACCAGTTCGCGTCTATCCTTGTCCCAGTAGTTGCTGTTGGCGTCATCAATCTCGCTGCCGCCGCGCAGACCGATGGCTTCGCCAGTTTTGCGCGAGTACACAAGACTGCCCGACAGGTCATGGTTCTTGCTGGCAAGTTTAAGTGTGCGCTTGAGTTCGGGGTCGCGCAGGTCGACCGTGAACAAGGCATCGTGCCCTTCATGCTCAGCCAGAAAGAACAGTTCGTTGGGGTCTTTGCCAAAACCGACTGCTTCGACACTGTCCTTGCCCAGAACCTTGTAGGACCAGCGTTTGCGCCAATTCTTGCCATCCGGATCGCAAACATGGATCTCGACGTTGGCTTGGTCATATCGCACCCCCAGGCGTACCCGGTGATTGCGATCCACCATCCATGAATCAAATTTGTCACGCGAGTCGTGCACATGACTGCGACTACCGGTCTCCACATCGACACTGAATATGGCGGGATAGACTCCGGTATCGGCACCCTGTAGACTCTCTTGGCGGTCGCGCAGAGCAACTAGGACATGCTTGCCACTGTCCGGCTCAAAATCAATTACACGGTCCTGCAAACGCGGTTGCCAATACCCCTTGAAACTTGTGGGTTTGAACAAGTTGATGACTTCACTGCCATCCGCCTTGGCCGACAACAGCCGAGTTTCATACGTTTTGATGCCGCCGGCGGTGCTGTCGCTATTCTGCGTACGTTTGCTGGGGAAAATGGTACCTACCAGCAGACGATCATTGTTAACCCAGCGAAACCACCTGAAGCTGTATTCGCGGTTGTCGGTGGACATCAGGCTGGTCCGCTTGCCAGTTGGGTGGACCAGGTCTTGCACCACGATCATGGTGCTGCCCTCGTTGTTGACCAGCATGGCCGCCTTCTGACCGTCCGGTGACAAGGAGACATGCTGCACCAGCGGACGCGCGGCAAACGCTTCTATCGGCAACCTCGGCGCCGCCGACACCGGTAGCGCCCCCGATACCCAGAACATCGTCCCTATCGCCGTGACAAGTTGACAAACGTATCTCATCCCTGTCCCCCCCAAAATGACTTGGTAAAAAAAGAAAACCAGTTGCCTCTGCGGGCAGTTTTCTCAGTGTAATTCCATTTCTGGACCCACCATGTTCCGGGTCGAACAGCTGACAGGCACTTGCAGTGCTACCGGCGCCACCCGCGCTGGCGTGCCGCCCGTTCACCACCCTTGTCGAGCGCATCACCGGCAATGCGCTGGTCGACCGCATCCAATATGGCGCGCGGCAAGGCGCTGGAGGCCTGACGCAGCTCGCCTTGTGGCGTGGTTGCAACCGTGGCCAAACTCTGCAGCGCCCATTGCCGGTCTTCCCGGCACGCCAAACCCGCCACTGTCGCCGTGCTGAAGGTGCGGCAATAGTTGCCACCCTTGTCGACAAAGCTTAGCTGCACGGCCACCTGGGCGTCGACCACGGGTTCGCTCGCCAGTTGCTCCGACAGTGCCCGCTCAATCAAGCCACCAGCCAGCAAGCGGCCCTGGCGCAGGCCGATGGCGGGGTCGGCGGCGTCGCGCTCCAGTTGCGTTCCCAGCAACACCCCCAGCAGCACGCTGGCAGCCATGCCGCCCCATTGTGCCCACGACGGCAGGTAGCGTTTGCGCTGGCGCTCAGCCCGCACCTCGGCCAGGTTGACAAGCGCTGCCGTTGCGGCTGGTTCAGGCGTGAGCGGCGCCGCCTGCAACAAACTCGTCAGCCGATCGGGAACCGGTTCTACCAGAACCGTCGCAAAAGCCGCCGCCACGCGCTGGCGCTGTAGTTGCAGCGCCGCCACGCGCTGGCGCAGCGCCGCATCAGTGGCCAGCGCACTCTCGATTTGCGCGCGTTGCACGGAGTCCAGCTCGCCGTCGGCAAACGACATCAAGGTTTCATCGGACCAGTTCATCATCGGGCTCCTTCAGTGCCGGACAGGATCGCCTGCAATGCCTCGCGCGCCCGCGCCAGACGGCTGGTCAGGGTACCCACCGGAATCCCCAGCACCTCGGCCGCCTCTTTGTAGGGCAGCCCCTCCACCAAGACCAGACCAACCACCGCGCGCTGTTCGTCGCCCAACTGCGCCACCGCCTTGCGCACGGCAATGGCGTCGATTTGCGCGTCGCTGCTGGAGACGCCCACCGATTCCCCTGCCGCCTCATCGACAAAGGTCTGGTCGCGCCGGTGGCGCGCCCGCGTCTCGTCGATCCAGGCGTTTTGCATGATTCGAAACAGCCAGCTGTCCAAGCGCGTTCCGGCGCGCCACTGATGGCTGTGCGTCAAGGCCCGCTCCAGCGCGATTTGCACCAGGTCATCGGCATCCTCCCGGTGGCGCGCCAGCGTACGCCCAAAGCGCCGCAAACGCGGCAACAGCGCGGCGATCTGGTCTCGCAGGTTCAGCAGGGAATCAGTCATCTCTATCCGATACAACGGTGTGGCCAGGGATTTTCTTCCGTTCGGCGTTCGTTATCATCGCATGCACATGATGCGCTCCAGCCGATTGCCCGTTCCAGCGGTTCGCCAGGCGGTCTGCTGGGCAGCCATCGCCGCCGCCCTGTGCTGCGCCGCGCCGGCGCAGGCCCAACTGGGCCTGCCGCGGCTCAGGCTACCCAGCTTGCCGGTTGAACTACCGCGTCTGCCTGGCGCCCTGGCACCCGAGGCGCTGCCCAACCCGACCTCACTGCGCCTGACCAGCGTGCGCCAGTTGTTGCGCGACCATCCCGACCTGCTGGAGGCGGATCCGGCCGGGGAACCCATGCGCCGCCAGGAACTGCTGCTGGTCTCGCCGGCAGCGGCACTGGTCGACGCCGCCGTCGCCTTGGGCTTTGTCGTGCTGCGCGAACAATGGCTGGCCGAGCTGGCGCTGCGCCAACTGGTGTTGCGCCCGCCGCCGGGCTGGTCGACCGCCGAGGCACTGGAGCGGCTGCGTGCGCTGGAGCCGCAAGTCGAGGCTGACTTCAACCATGTCTACACGCGCAGCGGAGAAACCTCGGCCAGCGTATCGGCGGCACCCGGCAGCGCTGCGACCAGCCGCCGCGTCGGCCTCATTGACAGTGGCTTGGACCGACAGCATGCCGCCTTGCGCGACGCCGACTTGCGCACCTGGGGTTGCAACGATGTAGCTGCGCCCAGCCCGCACGGCACCGCCGTCGCCTCTTTGCTGGTCGGGCGTGATGTCAAGTTTGCCGGCGTCGCCGCCGGTTCGGTGCTGTACGCGGCCGACATTTACTGCGGCCAGCCGGCCGGCGGCGCAGCCGAGAACATCGCATCGGCGCTGGCCTGGCTGGCGCGCGAGCAGGTGGCGGTGGTGAATATCAGCCTGGTCGGTCCGGCCAACCGTCTGCTGGAACGCGCGGTGCAAGCGATGAACCGCAAGGGCCACTTGTTGGTGGCGGCGGTCGGTAATGACGGGCCGGCCGCCCCGCCCCTGTACCCGGCGGCCTACCCCGGCGTGGTCGGTGTTACGGCAGTGACCAGCGCGCGCCGCGTCCTGCCCGAGGCGGCGCAAGGGCCGCAGGTGATGTTTGCCGCGCCGGGGGCCGATCTGGCCGTGGCGCAAGCCGGCGGCGGCTACAGCTGGGCACGCGGCACCTCGTTCGCCGCGCCCATCGTCGCCGGCCTGCTGGCTGAGCGTCTGCGTGCACCCGACCAGGCCGGCGCCGCCGCGGCCCTGGCGCACCTGGCCGACAGCGCCATCGATCTGGGTGCGCCGGGCCGCGATCCGGTCTACGGCTTCGGCCTGGTCGGCGAGCACGCGCTGATGGCGCCCCGACACTGATCGGGCCGAGCAACCTGTCGGGCTTGGCACGACAGCGGAGCGTTTCAATTGATTACAAATCGGCGCGGATGAAATCATCGATGGGACTCGTTGTACTTTTTGCAAGGGCCGGATGGGCTGGCTCTTCAATTCGTCAAAAGGACCTCATCATGTTCAAACGTCAGACTCTCGTTCCGGGCACGCTGCTCGCCGCACTGCTGTCGACCCTGTTTCTTTCCCTGCCGGCTCAGGCCGGCCTGCTGGGCGGTGGCGCCGGCGCCGTGGTGGGCGGTTTGAGTGGCGGCTGGGGCGGTGGTTTCGGCCCGGGCCGCATGGATATGGGCGGCACTGCGGCGGGCCAGGCCAGTGGCCGTCAGAGTCCTCTGCTGCCGCGCGGCGACGACCTCAACCAGCAAGCCGGCAGCGTCAAGCAAGGCACTTCAGCCAATACCAGCCAGCAGGGGTCTATTGCGCGTGAGCGCGCCGGCAGCCTCGGTGCTGCCTTGACCGGCGCCGGTGCGGCCGGCACCGAGCTGTCACGCAGCGCGGCACAAAAGCCGGGCGACACGACGCGGCAGGCAAAAGGCCCCGACGGCGGCAGCGCCAGCGGCAAGCAGGGTGCCGCCAACCCGCCGCCTCAGGTCGACGCTGCCGCCAGCAGCGACGCTTCGGCGCAGGCTTCCGCCAGTCGCTGAAAGGCAATAACGGGCAGGCGCCGCAAGATCGCTACGGTTGCGCCGGCGCCGCCCAGGGTTCTCAGGGCGGCGCCGCTGGCAAAGCTGGCCGCAACAACCAAGCCGGCCGGGCACCGGCGCCGACCGCCAGACCAACCGACCAGAACACCACCGACACGCCCACCACGGCCCCGGCCGTACCGAACAGCAGCGGCATCAGCACGCTGGAGGCATTGATCGCCATCAGCCGCAGACCGAGCGCCTCGCCATGCCGCGCTGGCGGGGTGATCTGGTGCAAGGTGCTCATGATCATGGGCTGAACCGAACCCAGCGCCAACCCCAGCAGGACCGAACAAAGCCCCATCGCCGGGGCCGAGACCATGAACGGGTAAAGCACAAAAAGAAGCGCCGTGATCAGCATCGCCGCGCTGACCACAACCCATTCGTGCACGCGCGCCGCAAAGACCGGCATGACCACCCGCACCAGGGTTGCGGCAATCGCAAAAGCGCCCAGAATGGCGCCAATCGTCGAGGCACTAAAGCCGCGCTCGTAACCCAGCACCGGCACGACAAAAGTGTGGACGTCCCAGCAGGAAGACAGCAACCAGTTCACCAGCATCAGCCGGCGCATCAGAGGCTCGCGCAACAAGTCCAGCGTCTGCTGCGTCGCTGCACCCGGTTGGACGACCAGCGGTGGCAACTCCTCGGTGTGGCGCACCCACAGCCAGGTCGCCAAGGGCAACAAGGCGAGGAACAAAAAGGCGGCACGAAAGCCGCCGTGGTCGATCAGCAGTCCGGCGGCCAGCGGCCCGATGAAATTGGACACAGCCGGACCGATGGCCAGCCAGCTGAACACCTTTTTGAGTTCGGTTGCGCCCTGCGCCGCCCGCCCGACATGGCGTTGCAGGGAAATCGATGCCACACCGGTGGCGCCTCCGGTCATCAAGGCACTCAGGCACAGCACCTCGAAGCGCGGAAACAACAGCGCCAGACCAGCCCCCAAAAACGCCGCCACGACACACAAGGCGACCGGGCGCTTGAGCCCGTGGCGGTCCACGTAGCGCCCGGCCGGCAGCGCCAGGAAAACCTGGGTCAGGGCGAACAAGGCCAGCAAAAAGCCCACCGCCAGCGCACTGAAACCCTCGCGCAGCGCCAGCAAAGGCGCCGCCATGCGCATGCCGGCCATGCAGGCGTGCAAGCAAATCTGGCCGGCAATCAGACGCGCCAGCGCAAAGCGGGGAGTTGGCGTGGCCAGCGGCGCGGGGCTCACGCCGGCCCCGCCTCCACGTCACTGTCGAAGTCCTTGTCCAGCGGAATCAACGCCGCCACCTGGGGCTCCGGCAGTGCCTCCACTTTCTTCAGAGCCCGGCCCATGGCGCGGCTGCGCGTCTCGGCACTGTCGAGCGTCTTGAGCACGGTCTCGGTCTGCGACTTGACCTTGGCCAGCACGTCGCCAAACTTGCCGAACTCGGTCTTGACTGCGCCCAGCACCTGCCACACTTCGCTGGAGCGTTTCTCCAGCGCCAAAGTGCGAAAGCCCATCTGCAACGAGCTGAGCATGGCCAGCAGCGTGGTCGGGCCGGCCAGTGTGATGCGGTGCTCGCGCTGCAAGGCCTGCATCAGACCGGGACGTCGCAGCACCTCGGCGTACAAACCCTCGGTCGGCAGAAACAGGATGGCGAAATCGGTGGTGTACGGCGGCTCCACGTATTTGTCGACGATGGATCTGGCCTCCAGCCGGATGCGCAACTCCAGCGCCTTGGCCGCCGCCTCCACCGCTGCCACATCGGCCCGAGCCTGGGCATCGAGCAGGCGCTCGTAGTCTTCGTTGGGAAACTTGGCATCGATCGGCAGCCACAGCGGCTCGCCATTTCCCGATTTGCCGGGCAGCTTGATGGCGAAGTCGACCACGTTTTTGGAGCCGGGGCGGGTCGCCACCTGCGCCGCGTACTGGTCCGCCACCAACACCTGCTCCAGCAGGGAGGCAAGTTGCGCCTCGCCGAAAATGCCGCGCGTCTTGACGTTGGTCAGCAGATGCTTGAGGTCGCCCACGCCTTGCGCCAGCGTCTGCATCTCGCCCAGGCCTTTGTGCACCTGCTCCAGCCGGTCGGCCACCTGTTTGAAACTCTCCCCCAGTCGAGTCTGCAAGGTGGTCTGCAATTTTTCATCCACCGTGGCGCGCATCTCGTCGAGCTTGCCGGCGTTGCTGGCCTGCAATTGGGCCAGTTGCGTCTCCATGGTTTGCCGCACCTCCAGCAGACGCCTGGCGTTGGATTCGCTCAAGGACTGGAGTTGCAGCGTCAAGGTGTCGGACAAGGTTTTTTGCAGCAGCGTCAACTGCTGGCCAAAGGCGTCGATCTGGGTGTTTTGGGTGCGCGTGGCTTCGGCCCCCTGCTGCACCAGGGACTGCTGAAAAGTGGCCAGGTTCTGCGTCATTTCCTGCCGCCCGGCGCGCGCCGACTCGCCGATCTCGCGCCGCAACTCGCGCTCCAGCCGCTCGTTGCCGCCCTGCAGCGCCGCCAGCAACTCGGCCCGGCCCTGAGCCGCCGCCAACAAGCCGGCGGAATCCAGGCGGCGCACCACCAGCCACAACAATAACAAGCCGTTCAAACCGGCAAGTGCCAAACCCAGCCACAGCAAAACATCATTCAAACCGGCTTCCTCCAAACCCCTATTGTTGTTCAAAAAAAAGGCCTCGCTGTGCGAGGCCTTCCGTGTGGCTTGAAAAAGCGAACCGATTACAGTTTTTGCCCTGCCATGAAGGAGTCGAAACGACTTTCGGCAAAACGGAACCAGGCCACCTGGTCGCGCTGGAAGGTACGCAGATCGGCGTAAATCTTCTTCCATTCCGGACTCTTGGCGTCATTCTCGGCAAACACCTCCATCGAGGCCTTGAACGAAGCGTCCATGACAGCTTGCGAGAACGGCAGCACCTTGGTCTTGGCCGCCACCAGTTGCTTCAAGGCCGGCGGATTGAGCGCATCGTACTTGGCCAGCATGTCGGTGCTGGCCAGTGCCGAAGCCGCGTCAATGATGGCCTTGTACTCAGGCGACAAACCGTCAAACGCCTTCTGGTTGATGAAGAAGTCCACTTCCGGACCGCCTTCCCACCAGCCCGGATAGTAGTAAAAAGGCGCCACTTTGTTGAAGCCCAGCTTCTGGTCGTCGTAAGGACCGACCCATTCGGCCGCATCAATAGTCCCTTTCTCCAGTGCCTGGTAAATTTCGCCGCCCGGGATGCTTTGCGGCACGGCACCCAGCTTTTGCATCACCTGGCCCACCAAGCCGCCACCCAAGCGCATTTTCAAGCCCTTGAAGTCGGCAACCGATTTGATTTCCTTGCGGAACCAGCCACCCATCTGGGTGCCGGTGTTGCCACCGGCAAAACTGGTCATGTTGTAAGCGGCGTAAAGCTCGTTCATCAACTTGCGACCGTTGCCGTGCATCATCCAGGCGTTCATCTGGCGCGCATTCAGGCCGAAGGGCACAGCCGAACCAAGCGCAAAGGCCGGGTTCTTGCCATAGAAGTAATAGGGCACGGTGTGGGCCATTTCCACAGTGGCATTCTGCACGCCGTCGACCACGCCAAACGGCGGCAACAACTCGCCACCGGCATGCACCGAAATCTCGAACTTGCCACCCGACATGGCCTTGACGGCCTTGGCAAAGACCTCGGCACCGCCGTAAATAGTATCCAGCGACTTCGGAAAACTCGAAGCCAGACGCCAACGGATGTTGACACCCTGGGCGTGTACAGCGGGCGCTGCACCAGCGGCCAGAATACTGGCAATACCCGCGTTTTTAATTATCGACCGACGATCCATGTAGTTCACTCCTGGAGTTGTTGATTAAAAATCCCGTCGTGCAGCTAGACACAACGACGACCCATTACAGTCACCCGACATTGTAGAAACATGCGTGGCCCGCATGGTGCGGGTTTTCCCTTGCGGGGCAGATCGCCAAGCGATTCTGAACCCTTGCGGGGCAGACCGCCAAGCGGCTCTGAGCCCTGCCGGGGCTGACCACCAAGTGGTTCAGAACCCTTGCGGGGTGGAGCGCATCAGGCAACGGTCAGGCGACCGCTTTCAGCGCCGGGCGCCCGGACTCCAGCAGCGGCGCAAAGCGCTTGAGCACCGAAGCCTCGATACCGGCCGCGTCCAGTCCTTGCAAAGCCAGCAGCTTGACCGGGTCGCCGTGCTCTATGAATTCGTCGCGCAAGCCCAGTTGCAGCAGCGGCTTGAGCACCCCGGCCGCTTGCAAGGCTTCACTGACGGCGCTGCCAGCGCCGCCCATGACCGCGCCCTCCTCCAGCGTCACCAGCGCTTCGTGCGTCGCGGCCACTTCAAGCAACAGCGCCCCGTCCAGCGGCTTGACCCAGCGCATGTTGACCACCGTGACATTGAGCGCCTTGGCGGCTTCCAGGGCCGGGTACAACAGCGTGCCGAACGCCAGAATGGCAACCCCTTTGCCTTGCCGCCTGATTTGCGCCTGACCAAAAGGCAGCGCCTTCAGACCGGGCTCAACCGCAACCCCGGCACCGGCACCGCGCGGATAGCGCACGGCCACCGGATGTTGCTGCGCAAAAGCGCAGGACAGCAGTTGTCGACACTCGTTTTCATCCGCCGGACAGGCCACGCTGATGTTGGGAATGCAGCGTAAATAAGGAATGTCATAGGCTCCGGCATGGGTGGCCCCATCGGCGCCCACCAGTCCGGCCCGGTCCAGCGCAAACACCACCGGCAGGTTTTGAATCGCCACGTCGTGGATCAACTGGTCGTAAGCCCGTTGCAGGAAAGTCGAGTAAATCGCCACCACCGGTTTCAGGCCCTCGCAGGCCAGCCCGGCGGCAAAAGTCACCGCATGCTGTTCGGCGATACCGACATCGAAGTAGCGCTCGGGAAAAAGCGCTTCGAATTCCACCATGCCGGAACCCTCGCGCATGGCCGGCGTGATGCCCACCAGCCGCCGGTCCTGCGCCGCCATGTCGCACAGCCACTGGCCGAAAACCTGCGTGAAGGTCTGCTTGGGCGGCGTGCTGGGCTGTTGCAGGCCAATGGCCGGATCGAACTTGCCGGGGCCGTGATAGGCCACCGGATCGGCCTCGGCCAGCTTGTAGCCCTGCCCTTTTTTGGTCACCACGTGCAGGAATTGGGGGCCCTTCAAGTGCTTGATGTTTTCCAGCGTGGGGACCAGCGAGTCGAGGTCGTGGCCGTCGATCGGTCCGATGTAATTGAAGCCAAACTTCTCGAACAAGGTAGCCGGCACCACCATGCCCTTGGCGTGTTCCTCGATGCGCTTGGCCAACTCGAACAGGGGCGGCGCGCCTTTCAGAACGGTCTTGCCGGCGTTCTTGGCGGCGGCGTAGAACTGTCCGCTCAGCAGCTTGGCCAGATAGCGGTTGAGCGCGCCCACCGGCGGGCTGATGCTCATGTCGTTGTCGTTCAGGATGACCAGCAGGTTGCAGTCGGCCACACCGGCGTTGTTGAGCGCCTCGAAAGCCATGCCGGCGGTCATCGCCCCATCGCCAATGACGGCTACCACGCAACGTTCTTCGCCCTGGATCTTGGCTGCCAGGGCCATGCCCAGGGCGGCTGAAATGGAGGTGCTGGAATGCGCCGTGCCAAAGTCGTCGTACTCGCTCTCCCCGCGTTGCGGAAAGCCGCTCAAACCACCCAGTTGCCGCAGGGAGTCCATGCGTTCACGCCGCCCGGTGAGAATCTTGTGCGGATAAGTCTGATGCCCCACATCCCAGACCAGCCGGTCATGCGGCGTGTTGAAGACATAGTGCAAGGCCACCGTCAATTCCACGGTACCCAGATTGGAGCTCAAATGCCCCCCTGTTTTTGAAACGCTGTCGAGCAGGTAGGCGCGCAATTCGGCGGCCAGCAGATCGAGTTGCGCGCGCGGCAACAGCCGCAGGTCGGCCGGGCTATGGATGGTTTCCAGCAAGGGATACAACGTGTTTGACATGGGCTATGTATTGACCAGTATTATTTCAGCAGCAACGGTTCACCACCATATTGGCCAGACCGCGCAGCGCCCGCGTGTCCCGCAAACCACTCTGGGCCAGTGCGGTCAGCGCCTGCTCCAGCAACTCCTGCGCATAGGCGGCAGAGCGCTCCAGTCCCAGCACCGACACGTAGGTCGGTTTATCCTGGCAGGCGTCCTTGCCCGCGGTCTTGCCCAGCGTGGCCGAGTCGGCCGTGACGTCAAGAATATCGTCCACCACCTGGAACGCCAAACCGATGGCAGCGCCATAACGGCTGAGGGCCGCCCGCGCGGCGCCGGGCAGCTCCGCAAAGGCCGCCCCCATCATGACGCTGGCTTGCAACAAGGCACCGGTCTTGAGACGGTGCATCTCGCGCAATTGGCTCTCCGACAGCCTGGCGCCGACGCTGGCCAGGTCAATCGCCTGCCCGCCGGCCATGCCGGCACTGCCGGCAGCCCGCGCCAGCAAACGACAGAGCTGGGCCTGCAAGCCGGCCGGCATGCCGGCATCCGGCGTCAACAGCTCAAACGCCAGTGCCTGCAAGGCGTCGCCGGCCAGTAGCGCCCTGGCTTCGCCAAATTTCACGTGCACGGTGGGCTTGCCGCGGCGCAGCACGTCGTTGTCCATGCAAGGCATGTCGTCGTGCACCAGGGAATAAGCGTGAATCAGCTCGACCGCGCAGGCGGCGCGCAAGGCCGCTGTATAGCGCTCGGCCGGCAGCAGCATTTCGCCGCTGCCAGCCACCTCCGGCGGCTCGCCAGTGACCGACTCGCAGGCCGCCAGCAGCAGCAAGGGGCGCAACCGCTTGCCGCCATCCAGCACCGCGTAGCGCATGGCTTCGATCAGCTCGGCCGGCGCGCCGTGATCGACGGCGGCGCCGCCGTTGGCGCTGACCCAGCGACCAAGCGCCTGTTCAACACTGGCCAGATGCCCGCCACTCCACGCGCCCAGGTCAAATGGGGTATCGACTTTCACTCCGGCATCCACGTCTTGAGCATCCCCTGGTCCAGCACCTTGATCTGGCCTTCCACGGCTTCCAGCCGAGCGCGGCAAAACTTCAGCAACTCGGCGCCGCGCTGGTATTGCGTAAGCAGTTGCTCCAGCGGCATGGCGCCCGATTCCAGCCGCGCCAGCAGCTGTTCAAGCTCTTCCAGAGCGGCTTCAAAACTGGCCGGTTTGACGGAACCGGAACGGGAGGCACTGGCCATGGGCAGGATATTGTTTAGAACGGAAAGCTTGGATTTTAGGCGCTGGCGTGCGGCCTGCGGAAGGAATGGGCTTATTCCAGTCAGGTCATCCGCCAAAGGATGGCGCAGGGTTGCCGGCCTGGCAGGGAACCGTCTTGTTGCGGCGGGCCACACTGTCTGGCCGGCGATGCTGAGAAGAACGGGCTTTTTGGAGCGGTCTTCTGGCCTTCGATTCCGGCTCGGCCTGTGTACATTGGGACGTGTCTCATGGGCTTGCCATGCGAGGCGCAATTTTTGCGCCTGCGACATCCCCGAAAGTGTATGAATACCAACCAGAATACCGCTGCGACCGTCTCCATCGGACCAGATTTCGTCCTCACCGACAAGGATTTTTCGAAGATCCGCACCCTGATACATCAGCGTGCCGGGATCGCGCTGAGCGCGCAAAAGCGGCAAATGGTGTACAGCCGCCTGGCCCGACGTTTGCGCAAACTCAAACTGAAGGAATTTTCCACCTATCTGAATTTTCTGGAGGCCGATCCGAACGGCGAAGAGTGGCAATTGTTCACCAACGCGCTGACCACCAACCTGACCTCGTTTTTTCGGGAATCGCACCACTTCCCGGCCCTTGCGGAGCACGTTCGAGGCTGTCCGCAACCGGTCACGGTCTGGTGCTCGGCCGCCTCCACCGGGGAAGAGCCGTACTCGATTGCAATGACACTGATCGAGGCGCTGGGCAACCGCGCCGGTGGCGCCAGCGTGCTGGCCACCGACATCGATACGCAGGTGCTGGCGGTCGGGGCGCAGGGCATTTTTTCGATGGAACAGGTCAGCAAACTGGAACCGGAACGCCTCAAGCGCTTTTTCCTGAAAGGTTCGGGCGCGCATGCCGGCAAGGTCCGGATACGGCCGGAAGTGGCGGCGCTGGTGAAGTTCCAGCAGCTCAATCTGCTGGACGCCAAATGGGCCCTGGCAGAGCCGTTCGACGCCATTTTCTGCCGCAACGTGATGATCTATTTCGACAAACCGACGCAAGAGCAGGTTCTGCAGCGCTTTGCTCCGCTGATGAAGCCGCACGGCTTGCTGTTTGCCGGCCATTCCGAGAACTTTTCCTTTGCCAGTCACACCTTCCGGCTGCGCGGCAAGACGATTTACGAGCTGAGCGCCAGCCGGGCAAAGGCAGGCGCATGAATTCAGTGGCCACTGAGCCGGCCGCGACCCTGCATTACTTTGACCGCGAGTTTGGCATTCCGGCGGTCAAACTGTTACCCGGCGAGTACTATGTCACGTCCGAGGATATGTTGTTGACCACCGTCTTGGGCTCCTGCGTTTCAGCCTGCGTGCGCGATGGCGCGGTCGGCATTGGTGGCATGAACCATTTCATGCTGCCGGAAGACGCGGACCCGGCCGGGCGGGACGCCGCTGCCGCCATGCGCTATGGCGCTTACGCGATGGAAATGTTGATCAACGAGTTGTTCAAAGCCGGCGCCCGGCGTGAGAGACTGGAAGCCAAGGTGTTTGGTGGCGGCGCGGTACTGGCCAATATGACACAGCTCAATATCGGCGACAACAACGCCGATTTTGTGTTGCGCTACCTCGAAACCGAGCGCATCCGCGTGGTCGCCCAGGACTTGCGCGGCAATCTGCCCCGGCGCATCAATTACTTTCCTCTGAGCGGCCGGGTCGCCATGCGAAAACTGCGCCGGCAGGAGGACACGCTGCTGGTGCAACATGATGAACTGGCGCTGGCGCAGGCGCTGGCCAAGCAGCGCGCCTGCAACAAGGCGGCGCTGTGTAACACCGGACTTCCCGGAAACCTTGCCAACAAAGATTCGTGGGCCGCATGAATACAAAAAAAATCACGGTTTTATGTGTCGACGACTCGGCGCTGATACGCAGCCTGATGACCGAGATCATCAACAGCCAGCCCGACATGACAGTGGTGGCGACCGCCTCCGATCCCCTGGTCGCGCGCGATCTGGTGAAGCAGCACAACCCGGACGTGATGACGCTGGACGTTGAAATGCCACGCATGGACGGACTCGAGTTTCTCGAAAAACTGATGCGCTTGCGACCGATGCCGGTGGTCATGGTGTCGTCGCTGACGGAACGGGGCTCGGAAGCGGCACTGCGCGCGCTGGAATTGGGGGCCATCGATTTTGTCACCAAGCCGCGCCTGGGCATCCGTGACGGCTTGCTGGCCTACACCGACCTGATTGCCGACAAGATCCGGATTGCCGCCGCCGCCCGGCTGCTGCCCGCCAAGCGGGCCGCGGCCGCGGGCCAGCCGGCGGCCCCGGCCGAAACACCTCTGCTGCGCAGCCCCCTGCTCAGTACCGAGAAGCTGATCATCATCGGCGCCTCCACCGGCGGCACCGAAGCGATCCGGGAGGTCTTGCAACCGCTGCCACCGGACAGCCCGGGCATCATGATCGCCCAGCACATGCCGGCCGGTTTCACCAATTCGTTTGCCCAACGCCTGAACGGCTTGTGCCGCATCGCCGTCTCCGAGGCGCGCCAGGGCGAGCGGATCTTGCCGGGCCATGCCTACATCGCGCCGGGTGGCTTTCATTTGTCGCTGGCGCGCAGCGGCGCCAATTATGTGGCCCAGGTAGACCAGGAGCCGCCGGTGAACCGGCATCGTCCGTCGATTGACGTGCTGTTTGATTCAGCCGCAAAATACGCCGGCAAAAATGCCATCGGCGTGATTCTGACCGGCATGGGACGCGATGGTGCCGAAGGCCTGCTGCGCATGCGCCAGGCCGGTGCCCATACACTGGCCCAGAACGAGGCCAGTTGCGTCGTGTTTGGCATGCCGCGTGAAGCGATCGCCATCGGCGCCGCCGTTGAAGTCGCCACGCCGCAGGAAATGAGTCAGCGCATGATGGCACACTTGCGGTCGCTGGGTGAACGGACTAATCGGGTTTGAGCAGTGAGGAAATCAGGGCCTTTGGCGGGTATGTCCGCTGTGTTGGCAGTCAATTTTTGGAGTGAATGTGGTCGATAAAAACATCAAGATACTGGTGGTGGACGATTTCCCGACGATGCGTCGAATTGTTCGCAATCTGCTCAAGGAACTGGGCTTCGTCAATGTCGATGAAGCCGAGGACGGCGCGGTCGGCCTGGAAAAGCTCAAGGGTGGCCGCTACGGTTTTGTCGTCTCCGACTGGAATATGCCCAATATGGACGGCCTGGCCATGCTGCGGGCCATTCGCGCCGATCCGGCCATGGCCAAGCTGCCGGTCCTGATGGTGACCGCGGAAGCAAAAAAGGAAAACATCATTGCCGCCGCCCAAGCTGGCGCCAGCGGCTATGTCGTGAAGCCGTTTACCGCCGTCACACTGGAAGAAAAAATCAGCAAGATATTCGAGAAGCTTGAAAAGGAAGGTGCTTGATATGGCACAGGAGCAACTTGCCACCCCGGTGGGCGATTCGGCCGAGCAACTGGTGAATCGGATCGGCCAATTGACGCGCCAGATGTTAGAGAGCATGCGTGAGCTGGGCCTGGACAAAGGCATCGCCATGGCGGCCGAGGCCATTCCCGACGCCCGCCACCGCCTCGGCTACGTCGCCCAGATGACCGAACGCGCGGCCGAACGGGCCCTCAACGCGATCGACATCGCCCAACCGATCCAGGAGAACCTGTCAAAGCAGGCCAATACCTTGAACGAGCGCTGGAACCTCTGGTTCGCCTCGCCTCTGGAGTTGGCCGACGCGCGCGAGCTGGTGACGGACACGCGGGGCTATTTGTCGGAAGTCCCCCGGCAAGTCAGCGCCACCAACGCCCAATTGATGGAAATCATGATGGCGCAGGACTTTCAGGACCTGACCGGACAAGTCATCAAGAAAATGATGGACGTGATCCGGGAGATGGAAACCCAGTTGCTGCAACTGCTGGTCGACAACTCGCCTTCTGAAAAACGCCCGGACAGCGGCAACAGCTTGCTCAACGGACCGAAGATCAAGCCGGTCACCCCGGACACGCTGGACGATCAGGACCAGGTCGACGATCTGCTGGCCAGTCTGGGCTTTTAGCAACTTGTGCTGATTGGGCGATGAACAGGCCTATCCCGGCTTTGTTTGGCTGATCGATTCGGGGCTCCAGCCTCAATAATATTTCGGATGAGGCGCATTGCGCCTGGCGCTCCGGAGCATTGATGGCGGAAGAAAGTGATCTCGAAAAAACCGAACCGGCCTCGCCCCAGCGTCTGGAAAAGGCGCGCGACGAGGGGCAGGTGGCGCGCTCCCGCGAACTGGTCACCTTCACGATGCTGGTTACGGCCCTCGGCGGCCTGTGGGCCATGGGGGAAACGATAGGCGGGCATTTTGGCAGCGCCATGCGCGATGGCCTGCAATTCGAGCGCACCTCCGCCTTCGACGCCTCCCACATGATGGTGCATGCCGAAGGCGCCGTGGTGCACGCCTTGCAGGCCTTGCTGCCGCTGCTGGTGATGATGCTGGTGGCGGCGCTGCTGGCGCCCATGCTGCTGGGCGGCTGGCTGCTGTCGACCAAATCGCTGGCGCCCAACTTCTCGAAACTGAACCCGGTGGCGGGCATCGGCCGCATGTTTTCGACCGAGACCCTGGCCGAACTGGTCAAGACGATTGTCAAGTCCCTGCTGGTCGGCGGCGTCGCCTGGTGGGTCATCGCCGGCAACATCAGCGCCCTGATGGCGTTGATGAACGAACCGATCCACGCGGCGCTGCCGCACGCCCTGAAACTGGTGGCTGCCAGTTGCGCCCTGATCGTCGGCTCGCTGCTGCTGGTGGTGGCGCTCGATGTGCCGTACCAATTGTGGAGCCATGCCCACAAGCTGCGCATGTCGCGCGAGGATTTGCGCCAGGAGCAGAAGGAAAACGACGGCGATCCCCAGGTCAAGGCCCAGATTCGGCGCCAGCAACAACAGATGGCCAAGCGCCGGATGATGGCCGAAGTACCGAAAGCCGACATCATCGTCACCAATCCGACGCACTACGCGGTGGCCCTGAAATACCGCGACCAGGAAATGCGGGCACCGCGCGTGATCGCCAAGGGCGCCGATCTGCTGGCCTTGCGCATTCGGGCGCTGGCCGAGGAACACAAGATTCCGGTGCTCGAAGCGCCGCCGCTGACCCGCGCCCTGTACCGCCACACCGAGTTGGGTCAGGAAATCCCGCTGGCCCTGTATGCGGCCGTGGCCGAGGTGCTAGCCTGGGCTTACCAGTTGCAGCGGCTGGGCAGCGAAGGCGCCAGTTTGCCGCGCCCGCCCCGCAACTTGCCGGTGCCTGAGGCACTGGTTCCCCAGGAACTCCCGGCATGACGCTACTGAGTTCCTGGTTGCGCCTGGCCGGCTTGATGGCCTCAGGCAACAAGAGCAAGGGGCTGGTCGGCCCGGTGCTGATCATCCTGATCCTCAGCATGATGGTGTTGCCGCTGCCACCGTTCCTGCTGGACCTGCTGTTCACCTTCAACATCGCCCTGTCCATCATGGTGCTGCTGGTCAGCATGTACACCATGAAGGCGCTCGATTTCGCCGCCTTCCCGGCGGTGCTGCTGTTCACCACGCTGCTGCGCCTGTCGCTCAACGTCGCTTCCAGCCGCGTGGTGCTGATGGAGGGACACACCGGACCGGATGCCGCCGGCAAGGTGATCGAGGCGTTTGGCCATTTTCTGGTGGGCGGCAACTTTGCCGTCGGCGTCATGGTCTTCATCATCCTGGTGGTGATCAACTTCATGGTCATCACCAAGGGTGCCGGCCGGATTGCCGAAGTCGGTGCCCGGTTCACGCTCGATGCCATGCCGGGCAAGCAGATGGCGATCGACGCCGACCTCAATGCCGGCCTGATCGGTGAAGACGTGGCGCGTAAACGGCGTGCCGAAGTGGCGCAGGAAGCCGCCTTCTACGGCTCGATGGACGGTGCCAGCAAGTTCGTGCGCGGCGATGCCGTGGCCGGTCTGCTGATTCTGGTGATCAACATCATCGGCGGCCTGATCGTCGGCGTCGCGCAGCACGGCCTGGACTTCTCGGCCGCGGCCACCACTTACACCCTGCTGGCCATCGGCGATGGCCTGGTGGCGCAAATCCCGGCGCTGGTGATTTCCACCGCGGCCGGCGTCATCGTCTCGCGCGTCACCACCGACGAGGACGTCGGTGGGCAACTCACCGGGCAACTGTTTGCCAATCCGCAGGTGCTGTTTTTGACCGCCGGTGTCATCGGCCTGATGGGCTTGATTCCGGGCATGCCCAATCTGGCCTTTCTGATCATTGCCGGTGGCCTGGTCTGGCTCGGGCGCCGGGTCGCGCAACGCAGCGCCAGCGCTGTCAGCGTCGGCGCCGCGGCTGCCGCACCGGCGCCAGCGGCGACCGAGCCGCAGGAGGCCAGTTGGGACGACGTGGCGCTGGTCGACCCGCTGGGACTGGAAGTGGGCTATCGCCTGATCTCCCTGGTGGACCGGGCGCAAAACGGCGAACTGCTGGGTCGCATCAAAAGCATACGCAAGAAATTCGCCCAGGAAATCGGCTTCCTGGCGCCGGTGGTCCACATTCGCGACAACCTCGAGATCAAGCCCAACGCCTACGTGATCAAGCTCAAGGGGGTGCCGATCGGGCATGGCGAGGCCGCGCCGGGCCAATGGATGGCGATCAATCCGGGCCAGGTCAGTGCCACGCTGCCCGGTACCCAGACCAAGGATCCGGCATTCGGCTTGCCGGCCATCTGGATCGACGCCAGCCTGCGCGAGCAGGCCCAGATTTATGGCTACACGGTGGTCGACGCCAGCACCGTGGTGGCGACGCACCTGAATCACCTGATTCACGCCCACGCCGCGGAGTTGCTGGGACGCCAGGAAGTGCAGCAGTTGCTGGACCGTATCGGCAAGGAGTCGCCGATGCTGATCCAGGATCTGGTGCCCAAGACCTTGTCGCTCACGACCCTGCAAAAAGTACTGCAGAACCTGCTTGAGGAGGAGGTGCCGATCCGGGATATGCGCACCATTCTCGATGTGCTGGCCGAGCATGCGCCTAGCGTCTCCGACACCACCGAATTGACGTCCCTGATCCGGCTCGCATTGGGACGCGCCATCGTCCAGCAAATCTATCCCGGCAACGAGGAGTTGCAGGTGATCGGCCTGGACAGTTCGCTCGATCGCGTACTGCTGCAGGCGCTGGGCAACAGCGGCGGCCTGGAGCCCGGTCTGGCCGACAGCCTGCTGCGGGAGACCCAGACGGCGATCGATCGGCAGACGCAACTGGGCCTGGCCAGCGTGCTGGTGGTGCAACATCCGCTGCGCGTCCTGCTGGCCCGTTTCCTGCGCCGCAACCTGGCCCAACTGAAGGTCTTGTCGCACGCTGAAATACCCGACAACCGCACCATCAAAGTTACCGCCACGATTGGAGGAAGAGCTTGAATAACAGCATGGAAGTCAGCACCGCAGCCTGTAAGGTGGTGGCGCCGTCGAGTCGCGAGGCGCTGCGTCTGTTGCGCGAAAAGATGGGCCCCGACGCCCTGGTACTGTCCAATCGCGTCACCGCCAACGGCGTTGAAATCCTGGCCACGATGGAAGAGCAAGTGGCCCGGCTGCTGAGCGCCGCGGCGCGCCCGGCGCAGCCGTCCGCGCCCTGTGCGGTGGCGGAACCGGTGGCAGCCGTCCCCGACGACAGTGTTCTGCGGGAAATCCATTCGATGCGCGAAATGGTGGAGGAGCAGTTGGCCGGCATCTCCTGGAACGAGAAAAAGGAACGCGACCCTTTGCGGGGGCCGTTGCTGCGCGCGCTGCTGGCGGCCGGCTTCAGCGCCCGCCTGGCGAAAAACATTTTGGGCGGCCTGCCCGGCGGCCACGACTTTACCGGTGGCATGGACTATGCCAAGTCGGAACTGGCGCGCCAACTGCCCATGCTGGAGGATGAAGCGGCCATGATGGACGCCGGCGGCGTCTATGCGTTGACGGGACCGACCGGGGTTGGCAAGACCACCACCACGGCCAAGCTGGCGGCCCGCTGCGTGATGCGCTTCGGGTCGAAGAAACTGGCCCTGGTGACAACTGACAGTTACCGTATCGGCGCCTACGAGCAGTTGCGCATCTATGGCCAGATTCTGGGCGTCACGGTGCATGCCGTGAAAGACGCCGCCGATCTGGAGCGCGCCCTGCTGGACCTCGCCGACAAGCACATGGTGCTGATCGACACGGTGGGCATGAGCCAGCGCGACCGCGCCGTCTCGGACCAGATCGCCATGCTGTGCGGCTCCAGCCGGCCGGTCAAGCGCCTGCTGCTGCTCAACGCGTCCAGCCATGGCGACACCCTCAACGAAGTGGTGCGAGCCTACCGCCACGGCGAGCAAACACCCGGCAGCACCGATCTGGCGGGCTGCATCTTCACCAAAGTCGACGAAGCCACCCATCCCGGGGCCTTGATCGACACGGCCATCCGGCACCAGTTGCCGGTGCACTACATCTCCAACGGGCAGAAAGTCCCGGAGGACCTGATGACGGTGAACCGCGCCGCCCTGATCGACCAGGTGTTTCAGGCCAACAGCCGCAGCGCACTGTTTGTGCCCGGCGAGGCCGATCTTGAAGAACGCCCGGCGCCGCCCGACCCGAAGGCGGAGCAGGCCACCGCCACAGCGATCTGGCGCTTGCGCGCGCAGTGCCAGGAACTGATAGAGACGCTGACCCAGAATGCGCGGCAAGAGGCCTGTCAGGTCGGCGCGCCGGCCAGCCAACGCAGCGCTGGCGAGGCCATCGTGGGGAGTCGCCCGTGAGAAAAGTGGTGAGCGATCAGGCCGATGGCTTGCGCCATCTGATGGCCAACAGTCCGGGGCAAATGCTGGCCGTGGTGGGCGGCGGCCCGGCCGTCGGCGTTACCAGCGTGACCCTGAACCTGGCGGCGGCATTGGTGCAACAGGGCAAGGACGTACTGCTGCTCGACGAGCACCGGGCCGCGCCGGCGCCCACGGCGGCCCAGCGCCAGGGGCGGCTGCTGCTGATCGACGCCCGGCTGGACGCACAAGGAGCGCTCTCACCGCTGGCGGCGCAGGCCGATAACGTGCTGGTGGTGCTGCAACCGAACGCGCCATCGATCAAGGCCTCTTATGCCTGCATCAAGGGCCTTCACTACGCCCATGCGCTACCGCGCGTGCGGGTATTGGTCAACTTCGCCACCGACGCGGCCCAGGCGCAACACATTCTGGCCAATCTGGCGCATGCCAGCGGCCGCTATCTGGCACTGGCACTGGAAAGTGCCGGTTGGGTCCGGGCCGATCCTCGGCTGGCGCAGGCCCGGCGCCTGAATTTGACTGTCGTCGAAGCCTTTCAAACCAGTCCGGCGGCGCTCGACTTTCGCCAGATTGCCTCCGATTTGCCGCACTGGCCATGGCGTCGGCAAGCGTGCGCCGAGCCGGCCACGGCAGTGCCCGGCGCGCCCGCCAGACCGGTGTTGGAGTTGCACTGAAGCAGGCCTCAAAGCTGACCTGCGACAACTATTTTGAAAGCCGGAGGAATCCTGAATATGTACACCGCCCAGGGAAAAATCGACAAGTCCGGCGCGTCGGCCCTGCTGACCCAATACGCGCCGCTGGTTCGCCGTCTGGCTTTGCAGTTGATTGCCAAACTGCCGGCCAGTGTCGAACTCGACGACTTGATCCAGGTCGGCATGATGGGTCTGCTCGACGCCGCCGAGCGCTACCAGGACGACCAGGGAGCCAAATTCGAAACCTACGCCAATCAGCGTATTCGCGGTGCCATGCTGGACGAGCTGCGCGCCAACGATTGGGTATCGCGCGGCTTGCGGCAATCGTCGCGCAGCGTGTCCTCGGCGGTTCAGGCCCAGGAACAGAAGCTGGGACGCTCGCCGACCGAAGGCGAGGTGGCGCAGGAACTGCAGATGTCGCTGGAGTCCTACCAGCACCTGTTGCGGGAGATTCACGGCTGCCAACTGGTTTATTACGAAGACTTCGATCGCGACGACCAGGAAAACAACTTTCTGGACCGGCAAAGCAAGGGTCCCGAGTCGATGCGCATGGACCCCTTGACACAACTGCTCAAGGGCGACTTCCGGCGCCAGTTGATCGAAGCCATCGAACGCATGCCGGAGCGCGAGCGCCTGCTGCTGAGCCTGTACTACGAGGAAGAGCTCAACCTGCGGGAGATCGGCGCCGTGCTGGAGGTCAACCAGTCGCGCGTCTGCCAGCTCCACAGCCAGGCCATCTGCCGGCTGCGCGCCAGCCTGCGCGAAGCCATCGAGGCACTGGCCAGCTAGTCTTGCTCAAACACAGAAATATCGAAACATGAAAATGTTGACCGCCCTCCCCCTGGCTAAAGTTTTTCCCGATCCTGCCGATAAACAGGGCTGGGCATCCGTCAAAGCACTGTCTCGTCTGGACCCCTGGCGCGCCGGCATTGGGAACTAATTTAGGTTCGTTGATTTATTGAGGATTCTTATGCAACTTGCTACCTTGATGCGGCGCTTTACCATCCGTTTTCGCATGATGGCGGCCATCGGCATGGTGGCGCTGGCCCTGATTTTCATCGGCGGCATCGGCGTCATCGCGCAGTTGTCCATCAACACCATCGCCACCGCCCTGGTCACCCATGACATCACGTCGATCGCCGAGGTGGCCCGCCTGCAACTGGCCATGAGCAATCTGCGTCTGAATGAAAAACAGATGGTGATCCAGTACGAAAACAGTGTTGAAGCAGGGCGCTACAAGGAAGCCTGGAGCGCCTCGCTGGCGCAGATTCAAAGCTCCGCCAAGGCGCTCGCACCCTTGCTGCCACTGGATGCGCAGCGCACCCAATTGGCGCAGGTGGTGACCGACATCAAGCAGTTCAGCAGCGAATTCGAACCGATGGCAAAGCAGTTGGAGAGCATGAGTTTTCCGTCGGCGCAGGTGGCCTCGGCCACGATCGACAAGTTGCAGCCGATTTTCGACAAGGCCAACAAATCATTGACCTCGCTGGCCGTGGAATTGCAGCGCGCCACGGAAGCCAGCCAAGGCAAATTGCAGCAAACCGTGAATCAGGGGATTGAACTGATCGCCGGCCTGACCGGCCTGCTGCTGCTGATCTTCGTTCCGCTGACAATCTGGAACATGCGCGCGATTTGCCAGCCGATCGACAAGGCGCAGCAAGTTGCCAAGGCGATCGCGCAGGGGGATCTGACCGATCACCAGGTCGACAGCCTGGGTGACGATGAAGCGGCCCAATTGCTGCGTTCGCTGGAGGCGATGCGGCATTCGCTGGACCGGCTGGTCGGGCAGGTGCGGACCTCAACCGACAGCATGGCCACCGCCAGCGCCGAGATCGCCTCCGGCAACCAGGACCTGAGCGCGCGTACCGAACAGACCGCCAGCAACTTGCAGCGCACCGCCTCCAGCATGGATGCGTTGACGAACATGGTGCGCCAGTCGGCCGAAGCGTCGCGCCAGGCCAACCAGCTGGC
>NZ_JAQTMS010000057.1 GCF_028714215.1 Rhodoferax sp.
CAGGTTCAAGTCGTCTACCGCGGCGTTGCTGCTGCCCGGGTAGCGCTTGAAGACATGTTCAAACTCGATCAGTGCCATGGTGCATAAACTTTCGGAGTCTTCGTTACTATATTCGAAAAATCCGGCCGGAGCCGTTTATGTGCGCCATGTTTCGACCCAGGCCAGGGTGTCGGCCAGGGCCAGAGCGGTGCGCTCCAGCAGGGTGTCGATCTCGCTCTCGGAAATGATCAGCGGCGGTGAGAAGGCAATCACGTCGCCGATCAGCACCCGCACGATCAGCCCGTGCGCCTGCGCGCGAGCGACAAAATAGGCGCCGACGCCGCGTTTCGGGTCGAAAGGTTGGTGCGCTTTCGGGTCCGCCGCGAACTCGATGGCGCCGATCAGGCCCAGGCCGCGCACCGCGCCCACCAGCGGATGGTCCTTGAATTTTTGCAGGCCTTGCTGCAGCCTTGGAGCGACTTTTTGCACATGGTCGATGACCTTGTCGGCCTCGTAGATGCGCAAGGTTTCCAGCGCAATGGCGCAGGCCAGCGGGTGCCCGCTGTAGGTGTAGCCGTGGCCAAAGACACCGACGGCTGCGCTGGTGTCGGCAATCGTCTGGTAAATCTCGTCGGTCAGGTACAGGGCCGACATCGGCGCATAGGCCGAGGTCAGCATCTTGGCGACCGTGATCATGTCGGGCTTCAAGTCGAAGACCTGGGTCCCGAAAGCCTGTCCCAGGCGACCGAAACCGGTCACCACCTCGTCCACCAGAAACAGGATGTCGTACTTTTTCAGGATCGCCTGCACCTTGGCAAAGTAACCCTCGGGCGGGATGATGACGCCGCCAGCGGCCTGCACCGGTTCGGCGATGAAGGCGGCCACCGTGTCCGGGCCTTCGCGCAGAATGGTGTCTTCGAGTTCCTTGGCCAGCCGGTCGACGAACTGGGCCTCGGTTTCACCCGGCAGTCCGTACTGGTAGAAGTGCGGGCAACTGACGCGCACGATGCCCGGCAGCGGCAGGTCGAAGTGCTGGTGCATGGTGGCCAGCCCGGACATCGACGCCGCGGCTGCCGTGACGCCGTGGTAGCCCTTGTTGCGGGCAATGATCTTCTTCTTCAGCGGCCGGCCCTTGGCGTTGTTGTAATAGCGCACCAGCTTGAACGCGGTGTCGTTGGACTCCGACCCCGAATTGGCAAACAGGACCCGCGCCATCGGCACTGGCGCCCACTTGATCATGGCCTCCACCAGTGCCGTCACCGGCCCCGGAACCTTGCCCGAGAACGAGTGGTAGTAGGGCAGGGTGGTCATCTGGCGGTAGGCCGCGTCGGCCAGACGCTTCTCCGAGAAACCCAGCGAAGCGCACCACAGGCCGGCCATGCCTTCGATATAGGCTTTGCCGTGCTCGTCGAACACCTGCACCCCTTCGCCGCGCACAATCACCAACGGGCCGTCTTGCTCAAGCTCGCGCAGTTGTGTGTAAGGATGCAGATGGTGCCGGACGTCGCTCTGTCCGGCCAGGGAGATTTCTGCTTTCTGATGGTTCATGGAGTGCCTTGTTTTCGCCGTGGAGAATGCTTTACTTCAGGATGTCGCCGATGCACAGGTATTTGATTTCGACATAGTCGTCGATGCCGTGGTGCGAACCCTCGCGCCCCAGGCCGGACTGCTTGACGCCGCCAAACGGGACGTGCTCGGTGGCCAGGATGCCGACGTTGATGCCCACCATGCCGTATTCCAGCGCTTCGCTAACGCGGAAGATGCGGCCCACGTCGCGGCTGTAGAAATAACTGGCCAGACCGAACTCGGTGTTGTTGGCGGCGGCTATCGCCTCCTGTTCGGTCTTGAACTTGAAGACCGGTGCGAACGGGCCAAAGGTTTCCTCCTTGGCGCACAGCATGTCGGCCGTGGCATCGGCCACCACGGTGGGTTCGAAGAACTGACCCACCAGGCGCTTGCCGCCGACCAGTACGCGGCCGCCCTTGGCCACCGCATCGGCCACGTGGCGCTGTACCTTGACCAGTGCCGCTTCCTCGATCAGAGGCCCCTGGTTGACGCCTTCCTCAAAGCCGTTGCCGACCTTGGCGGTCTTGACCTTGGCGGCAAACTTGGTGACGAACTCGTCGTAGACCGCCTCCTGCACGTAGAGCCGGTTTGAGCAGACGCAGGTTTGGCCGGCGTTGCGGTATTTGCTGGCAAAAGCGCCTTCCACCGCGGAGTCGATGTCGGCATCGTCGAACACAATGAAGGGCGCGTTGCCGCCCAGTTCCAGCGACAGCTTCTTGACGGTGGGGGCCGATTGCGCCATCAGGATGCGGCCCACTTCGGTGGAACCGGTGAAGCTGATGTGGCGCACCACGTCGCTGGCGCACAGCACCTTGCCGATGGCGATGGAGTTGTCGGCGTCGGCGCTGAGGATGTTGAGCACACCGGCCGGAATGCCGGCCCGCAGCGCCAGCTCGGCCGCCGCCAGCGCGCTCAGAGGTGTCAGTTCGGCCGGCTTGATGACCACCGTGCAACCGGCCGCCAGGGCCGGTGCCACCTTGCGCGTGATCATGGCGGTGGGGAAGTTCCAGGGCGTGATGGCGGCGCAGACGCCAATCGGCTGACGCAGGATCAGCAGGCGGCGGTTGTTGTCGAACTGCGGCAGCGTCTCGCCATTGATGCGCTTGGCTTCTTCCGCAAACCACTCGACAAAACTGGCGCCATAAGCAATTTCGCCCTTGGCCTCGGGCAGCGGCTTGCCCTGCTCGGCCGTCATGATGCGCCCCAGATCGTCCTGGTTGGCCATCAGCAGATCGAACCATTTGCGCAGGATGATGCTGCGTTCCTTGGCGGTTTTGGTGCGCCAGGCCGGCCAGGCGGCGTTGGCGGCGGCGATCGCTGCTTCGGCGTCCTTGGGGCCCAGGTTCGCTACGTCGGCCAGGTGTTGGCCGGTGGCCGGATCGGTCACCGCAAAACGACTTCTGCCAGCCACCCACTGGCCGTTGATCAGGGCGTCGGTTTTCAGCAGGGTCGGGTCTTTGAGCAGCGAGAGGGGAGAAGTTTTGGTGTTCATGGCATTCATGGGTAGTGAAGGAAATAGGGGTGCAGCGCGGCGGCCGCTTGACCAGCGCGTCGGCTCGGTCAAGCGGCCAAGCATAACCAAATTGCGACCCCGCGGGAAGTCAAACCGCCTGAACCGCTGTCAACGATGCGTCAAGGATAGCCAGGCCTTCGTCGACGATGGCGTCGCTGGCGGTCAAAGGCACCAGGATGCGGATGACGTTGCCGTAAGTTCCGCACGACAACAGGATCAGGCCGCGCCGCGTCGCCTCCGCCACCAGGCGTTTGGTCAGGTCGGCGGCGGGCCGCTTCAGGTCGCCGTCCTGGCACAGCTCGATCGCCACCATGGCGCCCAGGCCGCGCACCTCGACGATGCAGCGGTTTTTGGCCGCCATGGCTTTCAGACTGGCAGTCGAGCGCAGGCCCAATTGGCGGCTGCGTTCCAGCAGCTTTTCTTTCTCGAATACATCCAGCACCGCCAGGGCGGCGGCGCACGACATCGGGCTGCCGGCATAAGTGCCGCCCAGACCACCCGGCGCCGGTCCATCCATCACCGTGGCGCGGCCCACCACGGCCGAGATCGGAAAGCCGCCGGCCATCGACTTGGCCATCGTGATCAGGTCCGGCGCGACACCGCTTTGCTCGATGGCAAACCAGCTTCCGGTGCGACCGGCACCGGTCTGGATTTCGTCGGCAATCAGCACAATGCCATGCTGGTCGCACAGCGCACGCAGGCGCTGCAGGAACTCGGGCGGCGCCACATTGAAGCCGCCTTCGCCTTGTACCGGCTCCACGATGATGGCCGCCACACGATTGGCTTCGACGTCGTTCTTGAAGATGGCCTCCACCGACGCGATTGATTCGTCGACGCTGACGCCGTGCAGTGCATCGGGAAAGCGGGCGTGGAAAATCTCGGCCGGGAACGGACCGAAACCGGTCTTGTAGGGCGCTACCTTGCCGGTCAGGCCCAGCGTCAGCAGGGTGCGGCCGTGGAAGCTGCCACTGAACGCGACCACCGCACTGCGTCCGGTGTAGGCGCGGGCGATTTTGATGGCGTTTTCGATCGCTTCCGCGCCGGTCGTCATGAACATCGTTTTTTTGGCGAAGTCGCCCGGCGCCAGCGCGTTGAGGCGTTCGGCCAATTCGACATAAGGCTCGTAAGCCAGCACCTGGAAGCAGGTGTGGGTAAAGCGATCGAGTTGCGCCTTGACGGCTGCTATCACCGCCGGATGCCGGTGCCCGGTATTGAGTACCGCAATGCCGCCGGCGAAATCGATGTAGCGCTTGCCCTCGACGTCCCATACTTCGGCATTCTCGGCGCGGGCGATGAAAACTTCGTGGCTCTGGCCGACACCGCGCGGCAGCGCGGCCTGGCGCCGGGTCATCAATAAGGTGTTGGTCAAATCGGGCTCGCGTTGCATGGCACTCCAGAAGGTGGTTTTTAAACTGCTGCAAATGTAGGCCCGGGCCGCGCCCGCTACCATATACAGATCGCCCCATTTTTCAGGTGTACTGTGCAGGGGGCTGCACCGGTACAGAAAAACCCTTAGGTCCTGCTTTTGTTTTCGCTCAATCTTCAAAGTTCGACACCCCTGGTCTTGCAGATCGTGGAAGGCTTTCGTCTCCTGATCGAGCAGGGTGCCATGCGGCCCGGCTCGAAAGCGCCGTCCATCCGCCAGTTCGCGCACGCCCACAAGGTCAGCGTCTTTACCGTGGTCGACGCCTATGACCGGCTGGTGGCGCAGGGCTATTTCGCGTCGCGCCCGCATTCCGGATTTTTTGTCAAGCAGCGGCCGCTGCATGATGCCGGGGTGCCGGCGCACGGCCCCAATTTCAGCTTCGACTCGATGTGGTATTTGCGCCGGTCTTTTGAGAATCGGGCCCTGCCCATGAAACCGGGTTGCGGCTGGTTGCCGGGCGACTGGCTGTTTCAGGAGGGCGTGCGGCGCGGCCTGCGCACGCTGGCCGCCGAGAATGCGGACCTGGGTGGCTACGGCGAGCCCAAGGGCTACCCGCCGCTGCGTCTGTTGCTGCGTGATCTGCTGGCCGAGCAGGAAATTGCCGTCAACACGGAGCAGGTGTTGCTGACCCAGGGCTCGAGCCAGGCGATGGACCTGGTGGCGCGGCGCCTGGTGCGCGCGGGGGATGCCGTGCTGGTGGACGACCCCGGTTACCCGAATCAGTTGTTTTCGCTGCGCTTTCTGGGTGCGCGCCTGATTGGCGTGCCGCGCAGCACGGCCGGTTACGACCTGGTGGCACTGGAGCGCCTGGTGCTGGAACATCAACCGAAGGTCTTTTTCACCCAGCCGCGGCTGCAAAGTCCCACCGGTTCGGTGGCGCCACTGGCGCATCTGCACCGCGTCATGCAACTGGCCGAAAAACATGATTTTCTGGTGGTGGAGAACGACATTTACGTCGATCTGGACCCGGAGCCCCGGCCCTCGCTGGCCAGCCTGGACCAGTTGCGCCGGGTCATCTACATCAGCAGTTATTCGAAGACCATTTCGCCCAACATCCGGGTCGGCTACCTGGCCGCCAGTCCGGAACTGGCGGAGGATCTGGCGCAGCTCAAGATGCTCTCCGGTCTGACCTCGTCCGAGTTCAGCGAGCGCCTGGCTTATGGCGCGCTGACCGATGGGCGCTGGCGCAAACACCTCAAGGGCCTGCGCGAGCGGCTGGCGAAAGCGCACGAGGACGTCGCGGCACGCTTGTTGAAGCTTGGTTTCGTGATTTTCACGGAACCCAAGGCGGGCCTGTTTCTGTGGGCCAGGCACCCCGGCATCGCCAGCGCCGCCGAGTTGGCCTACAAGGCCGCCGAACACGACATCCTGCTGGGACCCGGCCACCTGTTCAGCCCCGAACTGACGCCCAGTCCCTGGCTCCGGTTCAACGTTGCTTTTTGCGAGGAAGCCGCGCTCTTTGCCTTCCTGGAGAGTCATCGTCTGGCGGCTTGATGACTTAAAATTGAAGGTTCAACCATTCGCCTCGTTCCATGAATTCACCTGTTACCCCTGCTAGCGTTGCCGACATTCGCAAGATATTCCTCGACTTCTTCGAGTCCAAGGGGCACACCGTGGTTCCCTCCAGCCCGCTGGTGCCGGGCAACGACCCGACCCTGATGTTCACCAACTCGGGCATGGTGCAGTTCAAGGACGTGTTTCTGGGCACCGACAAGCGCTCCTACGTGCGCGCCGCCTCGGTGCAAGCCTGCCTGCGCGCCGGCGGCAAGCACAACGACCTGGAAAACGTGGGCTACACGGCGCGCCATCACACCTTCTTCGAGATGCTGGGCAACTGGAGTTTTGGCGACTACTTCAAGCGCGACTCGCTCAAGTGGGGCTGGGAACTGCTGACCCAGGTCTACCAGCTGCCGGCCGACAAGCTGTGGGCCACGGTCTATATCGACGACGACGAGGCCTACGAGATCTGGACCCAGGAGATTGGCCTGCCTCCCGAGCGCGTGATCCGCATCGGCGACAACAAGGGCGCCAAATACGCCTCCGACAACTTCTGGATGATGGCCGACACCGGCCCCTGCGGCCCCTGCAGCGAAATTTTCTACGACCACGGACCTGAAATCCCGGGCGGCCCGCCCGGCAGCCCGGATGCCGACGGCGACCGCTACATCGAAATCTGGAACCACGTGTTCATGCAGTTCGACATGCAGACCGACGGTTCCGTCAAACCGCTGCCGGCTCCCTGCGTCGATACCGGCATGGGGCTGGAGCGCCTGGCCGCCATCCTGCAGCATGTGCACAGCAACTACGAAATCGACATCTTCGACGCGCTGATCAAGGCCGCCGCGCGCGAGACCGGTTGCACCGATCTGGACAACAAGAGCTTGCGCGTGATCGCCGACCATATCCGTGCCACCGCCTTCCTGGTCAGCGACGGCGTCAACCCGTCCAACGAAGGGCGCGGCTACGTGCAGCGGCGCATCATCCGGCGCGCCATCCGGCACGGCTACAAGCTGGGCCAGAAGACGCCGTTCTTCCACAAACTGGTACCCGACCTGGTGGCCTTGATGGGGGCGGCCTATCCCAATCTGGCGGCGCAGCAGCAACGCATCGTTGAGGTGCTGAAAGCGGAAGAAGAGCGCTTTTTCGAGACGCTGGAAGTGGGTATGCAGATTCTGGACGCGGCGCTGGAAGGTGGTGTCAAAGTGCTGCCGGGCGAGGTCGCCTTCAAGCTGCACGACACCTTTGGCTTTCCACTGGATCTGTCGGCCGACGTCTGCCGCGAGCGCGGTGTCGACGTGGACGAGGCCGGCTTTCACGCCGCCATGGAAAAACAGAAGGCCCAGGGTCGTGCCGCGGGCAAGTTCAAGATGGACCGGGCGCTGGACTACAGCGGTGACGGCAATGAATTTGTCGGCTACGAGAGCCTGACGCAAATCAGCAAAGTCGTCGCGCTGTATGTCGATGGCGTAGCTGCTGCGACGCTTGCCGCCGGGCAGGCCGGCGTGTTGGTGCTGGACAGCACGCCGTTCTACAGCGAGAGCGGCGGCCAGGTCGGCGACCAAGGCGCCATCTTCTGCGACAGCGCGTTGTTCGAGGTGGCAGACACGCAAAAAATCAAGGCCGATGTGTTTGGCCATCACGGTGTGCTGAAGACCGGCACGCTCAAGGTCGGCGATGCCGTGACGGCGCATGTCGACGCCGCGTTGCGCGCCGCCACCCAGCGCAACCACAGCGTGACCCATTTGATGCACAAGGCCTTGCGCGAAGTGCTGGGCCAGCATGTGCAGCAAAAAGGCTCTCTGGTCAACGCTGAGCGCACCCGTTTCGACTTTGCCCACAACGCGCCGGTGAGCGACCACGAGATTCGCGAGATCGAAGCGCGCGTCAATGCCGAGATTCTGAGCAACGCCGCCACGCAGGCGCGCGTGATGGACATTGAATCGGCCCAGAAAACGGGCGCCATGATGCTGTTCGGCGAGAAGTACGGCGAGTCGGTGCGCGTGATGGACATCGGTGACAGCCGCGAACTGTGCGGCGGCACCCACGTGCAGCGCACCGGCGACATCGGTCTGTTCAAGGTGCTGGCCGAGAGCGGCGTCGCTTCCGGCGTGCGCCGCATCGAGGCCGTCACCGGGCACAACGCGCTGGCCTATTTGCAGGATCTGGAGACCACGGTAACGCAGGTGGCGGGCAGCCTGAAGGCACCGCTGCCTGAGATCAATGAGCGCGTCGGCCATGTGCTGGAGCATGTCAAGGCGCTGGAGAAAGAGATTGCCGCGCTGAAGGGCAAACTGGCCTCCGCCCAGGGCGATGAGCTGGTAGCCCAGGCGGTGGAGGTCAAGGGCATCAAAGTGCTGGCGGCCCGGCTGGAAGGCGCCGACACCAAGACCTTGCGCGACACCATGGACAAGCTCAAGGACAAGCTCAAGACGGCGGTGATCGTGCTGGCGGTGGTCGACGGCGACAAGGTGCAGCTGGCGGCGGGCGTCACCTTTGATAGCGTTGGCAAAGTCAAGGCCGGCGAATTGGTCAACTTCTGTGCTGCCCAGGTCGGCGGCAAGGGCGGCGGCAAGGCCGACATGGCGATGGCCGGCGGCACCGAGCCGGCCAAACTGGCGGCAGCGCTGGCCAGCGTGCTGGGCTGGGTCTCCGCCAAGCTTTGAACTGCCGTCGCTTGCGCGTTGCGCTGTGCCTTGCCTGCGCGGCGCTGGCGGCGAGCCCCGGGGTGCAAGCCCAGGGCTATGAAGTTGTGCCCTGGAGCGCACACAAACCCGTTCCCTCACTGCAAGCGACCGATCTCAACGGTCAGGTCTGGCGCCTGAAGGACCTGCGCGGCAAGGCGGTGTTGATCAATTTCTGGGCCAGTTGGTGTGAGCCCTGTCGGGCCGAAATGCCTTCCCTGCAAGCCTTGGCGCAAAGCCTTGGCCCGGAAAAATTGCGGGTGCTGGCGGTCAATTTCAAGGAGTCCGAGGGCACTGTCCGGCGCTATGCCCAGCGCAATGAGCTGCGCTTGCCGATACTGCCGGACCCGGCCGGGTTGCTGGCGCGCCAGTGGGGTGTCCGGCTGTTTCCCTCCACCGTGCTGATCTCCGCCGACGGCCGGGTGCGTGGCGTGCTGCGCGGTGAGTTGGACTGGTCGGGCGCCGAGGCCGCCAGCCTGCTTGCGTCTTTGCTGGCGCCGCCGCCCGGGCAGCGATAATCGCCGGGCCGGACCGGGCTTGCCCGCGTTCGCTTGAGCCAGTTTCGGGGTATCTTGACCTACGCCGACTGCGCCCGTTTTTTTACCTTTTTCCGGAGTTCTCTTGATGACCACCGTTCACGCCTTCGCGCGTCCTGTCGCGCGCCGCAATTTTCTCAAGACCACGGCGCTGGCCGCTGCCACTGCGGCCCTGCCGACTGTCAATTTCGCCCAATCCGCGATTGCCGCCGAGCGCCAGTTCAACCCCCAGCCTGGCAACTGGCGCACCTTCGAGGTGACGACCCGGGTCGACATCGCCAAGCCGCAAGGCGTGACCCGGGTCTGGCTGCCGGTACCCAGCGTCAACAGCGAATGGCAACAGTCCCTGGGCAACAACTTTGCCAGCAATGGCAAGGCCCAGTTGACAGCCGATGAGCAGCAGGGCGTGCGCATGCTTTACGTCGAGTTTGCCGCCAACGAGGCGAAACCTTTTATCGAATTGAGCAGCCTGATCCGGACCCAAAACCGTGCCCTCGACGGCGCGAAGCGGCAAGACGTCAATGAAGACGCGGCCACGCTCCAATACTGGACCCGATCCACCAGCCTGCTACCGACCGACGGCATCGTGCGCCAGACCGCGCTGGAGGCCATTCGCGGCGCCCACGGCGACGCTGAAAAAGCGCAAAAACTGTACGACTGGATCGTCACCAACACCTTCCGCGAACCCAAGGTGCGCGGCTGCGGCGAGGGCGATATCAAGAGCATGCTGGAAACCGGCAATCTGGGCGGCAAGTGTGCCGATCTGAATGCCTTGTTTGTCGGCCTGTGCCGCTCGGTCGGCCTGCCGGCACGCGACGTCTATGGCCTGCGCGTAGCGCCCAGCGCCTTCGGCTACAAGGAACTGGGTGGCAACCCGGCCAGCCTGAAGGGCGCGCAACACTGCCGTGCCGAGGTGTTCCTGAAAGGCCGGGGCTGGGTCGGCATGGACCCGGCCGATGTCGCCAAGGTGATGCGCCAGGAAACGCCCCAGTGGATCAAGTCAGCTGCCAATGCGATCGTGGCGCCGGTCAACAAGAGCTTGTTTGGCGGTTGGGAAGGCAACTGGATGGCTTTCAACACCGCGCACGATGTCAAGCTGCCGCACGCCAAAAGCCCCAGGCTGGGCTTCCTGATGTACCCGACGGCGGAGAACGCCGCCGGCCGGCTCGACTCCTACGCGCCCGATGACTTCAAGTACCAGATCAGTGCCAGGGAAATCCGGGCCTGACGCAGCATGTTGCAGCGGACCTGGGTGATGCCCATGCTCAAGCTGGTGTTGGCGCTTGCCATGGGAAGCGACGGGGTGTCAGCGCTGGGCGCACTACCGGAGCCGGTCGGCTTTGCCAGTCTGGATGGCACGCCACTCAAAGCCTGGGTTTTTCGGCCGACAGACCAACCCGCGGGCACTGTGGTGGCATTGCATGGCTGCGGTGGTTTGTACGCTACCTCGGGGGCGCGCCGGGGGCAGCTCAATGCCCGCCATCAAGCCCTGGCCGACCTGCTGCTGGCGCAGGGCTACGCGGTCGTGTTTCCGGACAGCCTGAGCCCGCGTGGCGTGGCCCAGTTGTGCAGGCAAAGAATCGGTGATCGCGCCATCACGCAGACACAGCGCCGCCATGACGCGCTGGCTACTTTGAACTGGGTCGCTGCGCAACCGTGGGCCAGTGCTTCCAAAATCGCGCTGCTGGGTTGGTCGCATGGCGGCAGCGCCGTGCTGTCGGCGACCGATGCCGGGCAGCGGGAAGTCGCCGCCCAGGCGGTCAAGGCCGGTGTCGCCATTGCTTTCTACCCGGGCTGCGGCGCGGCGCGCAAGGCCGGCTATCGGCCCAACACCCGGCTGCTGATGTTGCTGGGCGCTCTTGACGACTGGACACCGCCGGGACCCTGCGTTGAACTTGGTCAGACCGTCGGTGCGGAAGTTCATGTCTACCCCGACAGCTACCACGATTTCGACAACCCGGTCGGGTCGGTCAAGCTGCTGGCCGGCATACCTAACGGCGTCCACCCCGGTCAAGGTGTGCATGCCGGGCCCAATGAGCAAGCGCGGGAGCAGGCTTATGCGCGCGTGCTTGAGCTGCTGCGCGCCGCCTTTGATTGAGTTTTCATCTTCGGCTTTACTGGAATGCACCCTTTCGCCAGTGCGGATGTTGACCGCAGGCACGACATGCGACAGCGTATTTAAGATTCATGTAAAATGAATGTTATTAAATTCCTTGACGCCTGTGTCATCTCACCCGCATGAAACTCGATTCCCTGCCAATCTTCACTGCGGCCCAGGCGGCCGCTCCGCCGCCCCGGGGCATTCCTTTGTTGCGGTTGGGCTTTCGGCCGTTCTACATCGGGGGTGCGCTGCTGGCCGCTTTGGCCGTGCCGCTGTGGATTGCCATGTTTCTGGGGCAGTTGCAGTGGACGCCCAATGCGCCGGCGCTGCTGTGGCATGCGCATGAGATGTTGTTTGGTTTCGCGGTGGCCATCATCGTGGGCTTTCTGTTGACGGCCGGCAAGGCCTGGACCGGGCTGGCAACACCGCGCGGTCCGGCGCTGGGTGCCCTGGCCTTGCTGTGGCTGGCGGCGCGCTTTGCCTCCGTGGCAGGGCCTTACGCGCTGTATGCGCTGCTGGACCTGGCGCTGCTGCCGCTGGTGGCGGCCATTCTGGTCAATCTGCTGCTGCGCGCGCGCAATCATCGCAATCTGCCGCTGGCCTTGCTGCTGGCCCTGCTGGCCGGCGCCAATCTGCTGTTTCACCTGGCGCTGCTGCAAGTGGTTCCAGTGTCGGTCCTGACACCTTTGCACGCCGCTCTGGCGCTGATCGTGCTGATCGAATGTGTGATGGCCGGGCGCGTCATTCCGGCTTTCACTATGGCGGTGACGCCGGGCTTGAAACTTAGCGCTACGGCAGGCCTTGAGCGGTTGACGCTGGGCGCCACCGGACTCGGCTTGACGCTCTGGGTATTTGCAGCGCCGGGCCTGCTGACGCTGGCGCTGCTGGCGCTGGCCAGTGTCCTGCATGTGAAACGCTTGTGGGCTTGGCGCCCAGGCGTCACGGGAAAGCGGCCGATCCTGTGGATTCTGCACGCCGCCTACGCCTGGATTCCGATTGGGCTGGCATTGCTGGCGCTGGCCCAGATCGGTGTCGTGCCGGTCTCGGCCGGCATCCACGCGCTGGCGGTAGGCGCCACCGGTGGCCTCGTCATCGGCATGATCACCCGCACCGCGCGCGGCCATACCGGCCGACTGTTACAGGTGTCCAGACTTGAAGTGCTGGCCTATGGTCTGGTGCTGGGCGCCGCCGTGCTGCGCGTGCTGCTGCCGCTGCTGGCACCCGGATGGCTGGCGGTTTGGCTGATCGCCGCGGCGGCGGCCTGGAGCGTGGCGTTCTTGCTTTACCTCTGGGTTTTCACGCCCTGGTTGCTGCGCACGCGGCTCGACGGCAAGGACGGCTGAGGGCAAGCATGGACTTCGCCGCATTGGATTACCTTTTTGTCAAAACCGTGCATGTCACCTGTGTCGTGCTCAGCATCAGTCTGTTTGCGCTGCGCGGTACGCTGCAGTTGCAGTCCAGGCCATGGCGCCAGTGGCGCCTGCTGCGCGTGGCGCCGCACTTGGTCGACACCCTGCTACTGAGTTCCGCCTTGTGGCTGGCCTGGCGCAGCGCGCAATACCCTTTTGAGCAAAGCTGGTTGACCGCCAAGGTGCTGGCCTTGTTGCTCTACATCGTGCTGGGCCACTATGCCTTGGGCAAGCACACGCCCCAAGCGCGGCGTCCGCTGTTCTTTATGGCGGCGCTGCTTAGCGTGGCTTACATCGTTGGCGTGGCACTCACGCGTTCACCAACTTGGCAGCTGTCCACTCAAGCTTTGGGTGCCGGTACCGTGCTCGGTTCGGTGTCCGGCAGTGCCGGCTCGAACGGTGCCGGTTCGGGCGGGGCGGGTGGTGTGCCGGGGTCCTGGTCCGGGGGCGTCTGAAACGGCACCGGCGGCAATTCCGGCGGTATCGGTTGCCCGCTGATGGCGCTGACCTGTCGGTTCGAAGTATTCATTCTGAGTGCACTGTAGAAGTCCAGGGGGCTTGCAGTTTGACAATTCTCAAGTTGCGCGGCGTGCTGGCGGCTTCAAACCCCATTGAGTCGGCGCCGACTCTCGAAATACCGTTGCTCACCACTGACCGGATCGACAAACGAGATTGATTTGGCCAGCAATTGCAAGGGGTTCCGGTAATCGATTTGCCCCTCAGGCGTGAGCGTCGGGTAGAGGCCATCGCCGACGATCGGCAGGCCCAGTGCCGCCATGTGGACGCGCAACTGGTGGCGTTTGCCGGTCACGGGGGTCAACGCGTAGCGGGCCAGCGCGCCTTGCACCTCCAGCACGGCCACCCGCGTGATGGCGTTGACCGGGCCGCTGACCTCATGTTGCAGCATGAAGTGGTGGGCCTCGACAATCCGGCTCTCCCGCGTCAATGGCAACGCCAGGTCGTCGCGCCAGGGGGCGATCGCTTCGTAGTTCTTCTTCACCTGGCGCTGGCTGAACAAGGCGTGGTAGCGGGCACGGCTGTCGGGTCGCACCGAAAACAACACCAGGCCGGCGGTGTCGCGGTCAATGCGGTGGATGGGCGTCAGCGCGGCCAGGCCCAGCTTCTGCTTGAGCCGCAGCAGCAGGGTTTCCTGCAGATAGTTGCCCGATGGCACGACCGGCAAGAAATGCGGCTTGTCGACCACCACCAGATGCTCGTCCTGGAACAGCACCTCCTCGTCAAACGGGATGCGCGGCTCCGTCGCCACGGCGCGGTAGTAGTAGACGCGTATATGGCCTTGGTAGGGTCGCTGCGGCGTGACCGCCACGCCCAGCTCATCGATCACCAGACCCTGCGCCATGCGCTGTTGCCAGACATCCTGCGGGATGGCGGGGAAGCGTTGGGCAAAGAAGGCCAGCATGGTCGGCCAGGGTCCGGCCGGCAAGCCGACGCAACTAGGCCCGACAGCGCCGCGGGCCGCCGGTTTGAAAGGGCTAGATGCGCTCAAACACGACATCCCAGACGCCGTGGCCGAGCTTGATGCCGCGGTTCTCGAATTTGGTCAGTGGCCGGTAATACGGCTTCGGTGCGTAACCGGCCAGTTCCGGATGGGTTTGCGCCGCGGTGTTTTTGAGCAAGGGTTCGGCGCTCAGCACTTCCAGCATTTGCTCTGCATAGGGTTGCCAGTCGGTGGCGCAATGCAGGTAGCCGCCGACCTTGAGGCGGGCCGCCAGCTTGGCAATCAGAGGGCTTTGGATCAGGCGGCGTTTGTTGTGCCTCTTCTTGTGCCAGGGGTCGGGAAAGAAGATGTGCACGCCGCTCAGGCTTTGCAGCGGCAGCATGTGGTCTATGACTTCGACCGCGTCATGCGCCACGATGCGGACGTTGCGCAGGCCTTGCTCGCCGATGCGCTTGAGCAGGGCACCGACGCCGGGTTGGTGCACCTCGCAGCAGAGAAAGTTTTTCTCCGGCAGCAGCGCCGCAATGTGCGCCGTGGCCTCGCCCATGCCAAAGCCGATCTCAAGAATGACGGGCCGATTCACGGCCTCAACCTGTCCGGGGTCCGCGACGGCACTCGAGAAGGCAGCGGAAAAATCAAGGAGCTCTGTCTGGTAAGGTAATAAAAACTGCGGACCGATGTCCGCGACCGCCTTGGCCTGGCCCGTGGTGGTGCGGCCGGCACGGCGCACGAAGCTCTTGATTTCTTTCGGATAAGCCACGCCCTCGGGCAAACAGCCTTTGACGCGGCGGCTGGGCGCGGCGGCCGGCGTAGCGGCGGCGCAGGATTGGGTTGGATCGGTCACGGAGCAGGATTCCAGAGATTGGAAATTGATGAGTTATTGATTATCCGACCGGATGCCCAATCTCTGGCGGATGGTTCGCCCCGGGAGCGCGATATTTCGCTCGACCCAGGTTCTGAACCTGAGCGCGGTCGCCTGCTTCTTCTGGCCCAGATGGATGACCAGCGCGTCGTCGCGAATATGCGTTTCGGCCGGTTCCCCCATGCTTTTCAATCGACCTGGATAGGTCTGCGCGAGTGCCCGTTCAGTGGCCGTGACGCCCAGCACCTTGTGCACGTCGGCCAGGCTGATCCAGCGCTTCATGGGCGGCGCGGGTAACGAGCGGTCAGAAGGAAATCGCAGGGCTCGTTTTCCAGGCCCTGACCCAATCGTGCAGGGCGGCACTCAGGGTACCGGTCTTCTCCGGCAGGCCCAATACATCGGCGGCACGATTGAGTGCGCTCAGAGGATCGCTGGTGTCGACCGGTTGTGCGCCGTTCTGCTTGGACAGTTTCTCACGGTTGGCGCCCAGCACCAGCGGCGTGTGCAGGTAGCGCGGTGTCGGCAGGCCCAGGCGTTGTTGCAGCAGGATTTGGCGCGCCGTGTTGTCGACCAGATCCTCACCGCGCACCACGTCGGTGATGCCTTGCGCCGCGTCATCCAGTACCACTGCCAGCTGGTAGCTGAAGCAGCCGTCGGCGCGCTTGAGTACAAAGTCGCCGACCTCGGCCTCCACATCCTGTTGCTGGGCACCCAGGCGGCGGTCCATCCAATGAAGGGTCGGGCTGGCATCGGTGCGCAGTCGCCATGCCACAGCGCGCTGGCCGCCGGCGCCGGTTGCGTCGGAGCGGTTGGTCAGGCCGTTGCGGCAACTGCCCGGATAAACCAGTTCCGCGTGCCGCGGGTGATCCTGGCCAAGGCGGGCCAGCGCGGCCTCGATGTCTTTGCGCGAGCAGTTGCAGGGATAGGCCAGGGAGCGTGCCACCAGCTGCTCCAGCGCCTGTTGGTAAAGCCCGCTGCGTTGCGATTGCCACACGGGTGCTGCGTCGGCGTGCAGACCGCACTCGCTCAATTGTTGCAGGATGATGCGGTCCATTCCCGCTACGCAGCGCGCGGTGTCTACGTCTTCCAGGCGCACCAGCCATTGGCCGGCATGGGCCCTGGCGTCGAGCCAACTGGCCAGCGCTGCCACCAGCGAGCCGGCATGCAGCGGCCCGGTCGGGGAGGGGGCAAAGCGACCTCTGTACCTTGCTCCCACGCTTATCACCCCATCACGCTACCGTCAGTGCAAGCTCCAGGCCGGAGACAAATGCGTCTTCCACGCGGTGCCCAAGGCACCAGTCGCCGCAGACGCCGATGCCGCTTTTGGCATCCCACAGATGGGATTTTCCCAGGGGCTGGGTGGTTTGGGCATGGCGCCAGCGCCGGCTATCGACGTAGGCCGGCTCGGCCCGGATACCGGTGATTTCCGAGAACGCCTTGAGCAGCTTGGCCTGCACCCGCGGGGCCTCGTCTTCCAGATGCTCTTGCGACCAGGCGGCGCTGGCTTGCACGGTCCAGCGCTCCACCGCGCCGCGCCCCGGTTTGCTGGATTCGCGTGCCAGCCAGGCAATCCGGTGGTGCGTGCTGCGGGCTGCATTCCATTGCGGTCCCAGCGCCGAGAGATCCGGTTGCATGGCTTGTGGAAAAGCCAGCATCAGGGTCCAACAGGGGGCCACCTGCACCCGGTCGATTTGCTGCGCCAGCCCGTCGGCTTGCTGCGACGTATTGAGCAGCAGACGCGCTTGTTCGGCGGGGATCGCCAGCAGCACCGCATCGAAACCGGAATACACGTGCTGGGCGCCGCCGGGACCCTCGGTATGCAGCTGCCACTGGTGCGGGTTGAGGGCGTCGCGGTCCAATTGTCTGACCCGGGTTTCGAGTTCGACCCGGTGCTGCTCCAGCAGCGGCAGTGCCCAGTGACCGAGCAGGGCATTCATGGTCGGTGTCGGCACCCAGTGCGCTTCCTGCGCCGGCAAGCCGGCGGCTGTTACCTGACCATGCTCGTCGAGCACGCGCACCGTGTTGGCACTCCAGGGTTTGCACAGGCCAGGCACTGTTTGCAGCGCTCGCGCAAAGCGGGCGTCGCGCACGGTGAAATACTGGGTGCCATGGTCGAAGCTGCCGAATGCGCTGCTGCGCGTCGCCATGCGCCCGCCAACGCCCCGGCTTTTCTCAAACAGGGTCACGCTGTGGCCCGCTTGCACCAGGGTACGGGCGCAGGCGACGCCCGCCATGCCGGAGCCGATGATGGCAATGTGCTTGGATTGGGGTTCCGATTTGGCTTTGCTTTTGGATGTGGATGAGATCATGAACGTTAACTCCAAGCGTTGTTGTATGGGTTGCACTTTACACGCCTCGGTGCCGCTCCAGTAAAGCGGAGCGGGTGGCCGGACTTTCAAGCTGGGCCAGCCACCACTTGAGAGCCCGGCCATGGTCCGTCTTGGCGATGCTGCGCCAGGCATAGTTGACCCGCACAATGCGCTCCGGGCGTTCCATCCGTTTCACCACCAGGCAACCGGTTTCAATGTAGGCGCGGGCCATGCATTCGGGTACGAAGCCGCTGCCCAGGCCACGCAACTGCGCGTCCAGCTTGTCCGTCATGGTGGCCACCGTAAAAACGTCTTGTCCGCCCAGCAAACCAAAAGTCATGCCGCCGCCGCGGCTGATCGTGTCGGCCACCGCCACGGCCCGGTGTTGCCGGATCAATTCGTCTGTCAGCGGCTCGGGTGCACCGGCCAGCGGGTGATGCGGCGCTACCGCGTAAACAAAACTCACATCGCCCAGCGGCTTGCCGTGAATGCCGGCCTGGGTGCTTGAGTCAGCCACACCCAGCGCCAGATCGGCCTGGCCCGCGATCAGTACCGCCAGCGTGCCGGACAGGGTTTCGTCGCGCAGCTTGATGCGGGTCGGCGGATTGAGTGCGAAAAAACTCTCGCACAACTCCATTACCGTGGCCTTGGCGATGATGCTGTCGACGGCGATCGTCAACTGCGGCTCCCAGCCGGTGGCGACGCGCTTGACCCGGTTCGCCACCGCATCGATGTCATCCAGCAAGCGGGCTGCCTCGCGCAGCAACTCGGCGCCGGCTTCGGTCAGGCGGGCTTGGCGCGAGCTGCGGTCGAACAGCAGCACGTCCAGCGCGTCTTCGATCTGGCGCACCCGGTAAGTCAGGGCGCTGGGCACCAGATCCAGGTTGCGCGCAGCGGCGGCAAAACTGCCGCTGGCAGCGATGGTCTGCAGCATGGCAAGGGCGTCCGGCGTCAAGGCATCGCGGGCAGTTGGCATGGGCTTCTCCGTAGGGTGCCGACTTGACTTGAGGGTCAGCCGGCGATCACTAAAGCTTGATTTTGATTCGAATTATTTGAATGATGCCATCAAATGCCATGGATTGCCGAAGTCCCCGGTACACCTAAAGTTCTCACCAGCGGCAGGGACAGTTCTGAACACCGGTCCCGCACAAATGGTTGGGGACAGAGCTAAAGGTCTGCCCCGCAAGCACAAACGGTTGAGGACAGAGCTAAAGGTCTGTCCCGCAAGGTGGTAAAGGAGTACTTCTGATGTTGACGATTCGTAAATCCGCGGAGCGCGGCTATGCCGACCACGGCTGGCTCAAGTCATTTCACAGTTTTTCGTTTGCCGGCTACTACGATCCCAAGCACATGGGTTGGGGCAATCTGCGCGTCATCAACGAAGACCGTATTGCCCCAGGCACCGGTTTTGGCACGCATGGCCACCGCGACATGGAAATCATCAGTTACGTGCTGGAAGGCAATCTGGCGCACAAGGACAGCATTGGCAACGTCAAGGGCATTCCGCCGGGCGACGTTCAGCGCATGAGTGCAGGCAGCGGCGTGCAACACAGCGAGTTCAACCACGCGCCCGCCGTCACCACGCATTTCCTGCAAATCTGGATTGAGCCCAACATGACCGGCATCGTGCCAAGCTATGAACAAAAGACTTTTGCAGACACCGAAAAACTTGGGCAGTTGCGTTTGCTGGCCTCGCCTGATGGCGCGCAAGGCTCTGTCACCATCCACGCCGACGCCCGTCTTTTCGCGGCTTTGCTGGACGGCGCTCAGAGCGCCACTCTGGCGCTGAAACCGACACGCAAGGCCTATGTCCATCTGGTGCGGGGCCAACTCGATGTCAACGGGGTGGCACTGAGCACCGGCGATGCGGCCTTGATCGAAGGCGAGAGTCAGCTCGCGCTGAACCATGCCAGGGACGCCGAAGTGCTGGTGTTCGACCTGGCGGCCTGAATTTTTGATCTTTCCTCTCCCTCCATTTTTTCTCTTAAAGGACTTGACATGACGACCTCTTTTCAAAACCCATTGGCCCTGGTCGGGCGTTTGTTGCTGGCGCTGCTGTTTTTGCCGGCCGGCATCTCGAAAATCGCCGGTTTTTCCGGCACCGCGGGCTACATTGCCTCCAAAGGCCTGCCACTGCCCGAACTGGGCGTCGTGATCGCCATCATCATGGAAGTCGGCGGATCGTTGGCGCTGATCGTCGGGCTCAAGACCCGTATCGCGGCGCTGGCACTGGCCGCCTTCACGCTGGTGGCGACCTTTGTGTTCCACAATTTCTGGGGCGTGCCGGTGGACCAGGCGATGGTGCAGCAACTGATGTTCTACAAGAACATCGCGGTGGTCGGTGGCCTGCTGGTGCTGGCCGCTTACGGCGCCGGCGCCTGGAGTGTGGACGCCAAGCGCGCCGACTGATTTCAATTGTTTGTCCTGTTTTCCCGGGAAGCACGCAGATTGCGGACTTCCTTTTTCAACCGCAGTCAAGGAGTATTCAAATGGCAAAAGTAGCAGTGGTTTTTCACTCGGGTTATGGTCACACCTTGCGCATGGCGCAGTCCGTGGCAGAAGGCGCCGGCGCCGAGCTGGTGCCGATTGACGCCGACGGCAATGTGCCCGAAAGCGCATGGGACACCCTGGCGGCGGCAGACGCCATCATCTTCGGCTCACCAACCTACATGGGCAGTGTCAGCTGGCAGTTCAAGAAGTTTGCCGACGCGTCATCCAAACCCTGGTACACCCAGGCCTGGAAGGACAAGATCTTCGGCGGCTTCACCAACAGTGCCAATGTCAACGGCGACAAGCACTCCACGCTGCACTATTTCATGACGCTGGCGATGCAACACGGCGGCGTCTGGGCGGGCACCGGTCTGAATTACAACAACACCAAGGCGTCGCAACGCAGCGATGTCAATTACCTCGCCTCCTCGGCTGGCCCCATGGCCCAGACGCCGGGTGACGCCAGTGCTGGGGAAATGAATTCGGGCGACCTCGAAACCGCGCGTCTGTTTGGCCAGCGTGTGGCTGAGGTGGCGGCCAGGTTCCGGGGCTGATAGAGGCCGACGCAGTCACTGCATTGGCCCGTTGGCGAAGGAGTTGCTTGCGGAGTGGGTGAACTGAGGCCGCTGCTTCAAGCTTGCCTCGAACTCCGCAATCGGCACCGGCTGGCCAAACAGGTAGCCCTGGCACAGCGCGCAGCCGTGCCGCTCAAGGAAGGCGCGCTGCTGCTCGGTCTCCACGCCTTCGGCAATCACCTCCATTCCCAGGGTGTTGGCCATGCCAATGATGGTCTGCACAATCACCGAATCGGTGGATTTGGTACCAATGTTGTGGACGAAGGACTGGTCGATCTTCAACTGGTCGAGTGGCAGCTGCGTCAGGTAGGAAAGCGATGAATAACCGGTGCCGAAGTCATCCAGCGAGAAACGCACCCCGACCTCCTTGAGTGCCTGCATCTTGCCGATGGTGTCATGGACGTTGTCCAGCACCAGACTCTCGGTCAGTTCGAGCTTCAGCCGATTCGATTTAACCGCATGCCGACGCAAGGTTCGTTGCACTTGCGCGACGAAATCGGCTTGGCGGAACTGGCGTGCGCTGACGTTGACGGCGATTTGCAACTGGCCTGTCAGCGGGTCGGCTTCCCAAGCCTGGAGCTGGGCACAAGCGGTTTCCAGAACCCACTGCCCGATCGGCAAAATCAGACCGGTTTCCTCGGCCAGCGCGATGAAGTCCAACGGCGAGACCAGGCCGCGATCGGGGTGCTGCCAGCGTATCAACGCCTCGGCGCCATGAATATGACCGCGCTGGTCGACCTGCATCTGGTAATGCAGCCGGAACTGGTTTTCCGCCAGGGCGTTGCGTAAATCGTTTTCCAGGGCGGTGCGGGCTTCCAGCGCCACCTGCACTGCGGGGTCATAGAAACGCAAGGTGTTGCGCCCGGCGTTCTTGGCCTCGTACATGGCGGCGTCGGCTCGTTTGAGCAGTTCGTCGACCGTCATTTCCTGGTTGCGAAACAGGCTGATGCCGATGCTGGTGGAGCAATGGTGTTCGTAGCCGTTGAGCCAATAAGGCTGGCGGATGGCGGCCAGGATCTTCTCGCCGACAGCTTCCGTCTGGGCCGCGGCGTGCTCAATGTCCTCGCTCAGATTTTCCAATATGACGATGAATTCATCGCCGCCCAGCCGCGCCACGGTGTCTCCTTCACGCACACAAGCCTGCAGCCGGCGGGCCGTGTCGAGCAGCAACAGGTCGCCGATGTTATGACCCCTGGTGTCGTTGAGCGTCTTGAAGTTGTCGAGGTCGATAAACAGGAGCGCGCCGTGATTTTGGTGGCGTGCGCTGGCCGCCAGGGACTGTTGCAGACGGTCGATCAGCAGGCGGCGATTGGGCAGGCCGGTGAGCGGATCGAAGAAGGCCAGCAAGCGGATGTTGTCGTCCGCTTCCTTGCTCTGGGTGAGGTCGTAGTAGGTGCCAATGTAGTTGGTGACCTGTCCCTTGGCGTTGCTGGTGGCGCTGATGGCGAGCCGCAGGGGGTGCACCTCGCCGTTCTTGTAGCGGTTCCATATTTCGCCTTGCCAGCTCTGGTCGCGATTGAGCCGCTCCCACAGCTCCCGATAAAAATCCGGCTCATGCCGGCCGGACTTGAGCAGAGCGGGCGTCTGGCCGACGGCGTCCTCGGCACTGCACCCTGTCAAACGCGTAAACGCCTGGTTGACGCGCAGGATTACGTTGTCGGCATCGGTGACGAAGATGCCTTCCTGGGCTTCAAAAGCGGTGGCGGCCACGCGCAGTTCCTGCTCCGCCCGCTTGCGCTCGGTAATGTCCATCCGTACCCCCAGCATGCGGCTGGCCTTGCCATTGACGTCCCGCTCCGCAACGCGTCCGATGACGCTGACCCAGCGGTAAACGCCGTCGGCGTGGCGTACCCTGGCCTCGTATTGGTAGAGCTCGTCATTTCCGGCCAATGCCGCGCGGATCTTTTCCTTGATGTAATCCGCATCCTCCGGATGGACTCGCTCAATCCAGAGGTTGCGGTTGGCAAAACCCTCGTCAGGGTGGTATCCCAGCATCGTGAAATAAGTGGGGGTGGCAAACCACTGATCGGTCACCAGATTCCAGTCCCAGATGCCAATACAGGCGGCCTCGGTCGCCAGATTGATTCGCTGCGTCAAAAGTTGGGCTTCGTTCTCGGCCTGTTGGCGCGCGGCTTCGCTCGCGAAGTTGTCCAGCGCAAAACTGATGTCCGTCGCCATTTCAATCAGCAGCTGGCGTACCGGCTCGTCGAAGGCGTCGACTTCTCCCGCATACAGTGTCAGCGCGCCCAGCACGACGCCGTGGCGGCGCAGTGGCAGCGCTGCCGAGGCGCCCCAGACATGGCGTGCGCCGGGCTCGCGCCAGGGAGCGGTGCGCGGGTCATGCATGAAATCCTGGCACCAGAACGGCTGGTTGTCACGGATCGCGCTGCCGGTGGGCCCTTGTCCGTAGGGACTGGCGGCGTCAACCGAAATCTCGATGTCTGGCAGGTAATCGACACCAGCGCCGAAGCTGGCGACCGGGCGTACGCTGGTGCGGCTCGGGTCGAGCAGACCGATCCACGCCATTTTCATGCCACCGAACTGCACCGCGTCGCGGCAGATTTGCGGGAACAACTCCTGCTCGCTGGCACAGCGCACGATGGCCTGATTGCACTGGCTCAAGGCGGCATAGAGTTGGCTGAGGCGCAGAATTTTGGCCTCGGCGGCCTTGCGCTCGGTGATGTTCTGAATCACGGCCAGAAACACCAGGCGTTCCGCTCGCATCAGTTCCAGACGCACTTCCCCCGGATAGGACGAGCCATCCTTGCGTCGAAGACGCGTCTCGAACAGCAGGGACGGCTGCTCGCCGGTGCGTAGCGGGCGAAGCATTTGCTCGAAGCTCTCCCGGGTGAGCGAGGCTCTGAGGTCCAGCGGCGTCAAGCGGCTTAGTTCAGCGGCCGAGTAGCCCAGGTTTTGCCTGGCCCCTTCACTGACTTGAAGGAACAGCAGCGAGTCGGCATCGAACAGGTAGATTTCATTGAACGAGCTTTGCAACAAACGGTCCGTTCTGGTTTTTTGCGCCAGCAAGGCCAGGCTCTGCAGGCGCAATTGCTGACGCCACAGCAACAGCAGCGCGGCACTGAGCGCCACGATGGCGCACAAGGCCACCAGACTGACCCACAGCACCAGCTCGCGCAGTGGCGCCAGCACTTCGGCTTGATCGATCTTGGCGACGATGGACCAGTCGGTGCCTGGCACCGGCCGGTAAGCGGCCAGCACGGCGACACCCCGGTGGTCGCGGCCGGGCGTCGTGCCGGGCTTGGCGGCCCGCAGGGCAATGGCGGCCGGCAGTTCCGGTTCGGCCAGGGAGAGCTTCAGGGTCAGGGCGGTGTTTTGACGGTGACGCAGCTCGTTGAGAAAAACCACCGCTTCGCCGTCGCGGCGTACCAGCAGGGTTTCGGCGCTGGGACTGGCGGTCGGCCAGGTCTTGATCAAGGGAAAAAGAAAACGCTGGGCGGTAACGCGCAACACCACCGCCGCCACCGGACTCTGGTCCTGGGGGCCGGCAACGGGCACTACCCAGTCCAGATGGATATGCCCTGCTTCGTCGCGGTACAGTTCCCCGCGTTGCACCTGCTTGCTGAGCAGTGCCTGGCGCAACTGCTTCTGCAGTGCCGGGGTGTTGTCATCCTCGTTACCCAGCAGGAGCAGGCGCCGCGCGCCGGTATCGAATAAAAGGATGCTGTCGTAACTGTAGGAGGTGCGCAGATTGCCCAGTCGATCCAGAATCAGCCGGGACAGCTTGGCATCGGTTTGCCGATGCACAAACTGCCCCACCTGCACAGCGAAATCGTCGTCGGCGGCCAGCGCCAGGCTGTCGCCGTGCCGCTCGGCCAGCCAGTTTTCGATTTGATCGGACTTCAGGCGGGCAATGCTCTGTAGACTGGTGAAGGCGTCTTGCTCGATCTGCGGGCCATGGAGTTTGATGATCGCCAACCCGATCAGTGGCACGACCAGTGCCAGAGCGGCCAACAGCAGCACCAGTCGGCTGGTTGACAGCGGTGTGGCGGCGTTGGCCGGCAATGCTGTTGCGGCGTTCAAGGACGCATGCCACCCCTTGAGCAGCAGGTAAAGCAGACTGCCGGTGGCGGCAACAAACGCCAGACCCTTGGCGATTTCGATGCGGTTGTGAAGTTGCGGATCGTCAACGGTGAAGTTCAGCAGGTAGCCTGACGCGACGATCCACAGGACCGCAAAAATCGCGTAGAGCAAGGCGACGCGGCCGGGGCTGAAGCGACTGCTGGGCGTCGGCTGTCCGCTGGAAAGCAGGGTCATGGGTGACTCTCGGTAAAGTTCGCCCCAGCGGGGCTGACCCGACTCGGGAAGGTGAACATGGCAAGGACGGGCACAGTCAAGTTGTTGCAATATAAACCAAGTTTGGCTGCAAAGCGGCACAAGCCCTGCCGCCGACAAGGCAAAATCAGTGCCTGCAAGCGAAAAGAACAATTGGAGCTGTCATGAACCGATCACTCTGCCTGAGCGCGCTGCTCGGCTGGCTTAGCTTGGCTTCGGCGGAAACACCGCTGTCTGTGTCCGAGAAGGATTTTTTGACCGAACTGCCGGTGGTCCTGTCGGTTTCGCGTCTGCCGCAGCGACTCGATGAAACGCCAGGTGCCGTCACCGTCATTGACCGCGACATGATCCGCCTGTCGGGTGCCCGCGATGTGGCGGACCTGATGCGCCTGGTGCCCGGTTTTCAGAGCAGCATGGCTTTTGAACGGATTGCGCCGCAGGCCAGCTACCACGGCGGTTTTGGCAGCTACTCGAACCGTCTTCAGGTTCTGGTGGATGGCCGATCGGCCTACTCGTCGTATTTCATCGGCAGCATCGAGCCGGGCTTGCAGACGGTGGCGCTGGAGGACATAGAGCGCATCGAGGTGCTGCGCGGCTCCAACTCGGCGGCTTATGGCGCTCGCGCTTTTCTGGGCGTGATCAATATCGTTACCCGTGACAGTGCCGATACGCTGGGTACCCAGGCCAGTCTGAGCGTCGGCGAGAACGGTATTCGCGATGGCCGCGCCAGCCTGGGCTGGGGTGCTGTGAACGCCACTTTCCGTCTCGGGCTGGATCGTCGCTCGGACGCCGGACTGCTGGGCTCGAACGGTCACAACCAGCTTGATCGCGTCAATTTTCGGGCCGATGTCCGTCTCAACCCCCGCGACGATTTGCAGTTGCGCTCCGGTGGCCTGGTGCTCAATGCCGGCAAGGGTGTTCCCGACAACGTCGACGATCTGGCGCGCGATACCCGTTACGGTACCGGCTATCTGCAACTCGATTGGCGTCGCACTTTGAATGAGGATGAGGATATCGCATTGAGTTATTCCCATGTGCAGGAGTCTTACCAGGACAGCTTCCCTTATTCATTGCTAGCGCTGGGCATCGATGGCAGCCTGGCGATCGATGCCAGCGGCAGGGCGCGCAACGACACCGTGTCCTTGCAGCACAGCTGGCGTCAGGGTTCGCGCCTGCGGCTGGTCTGGGGTGGTGAATTGCGGCGCGAGCAGTCGATCTCCAGGCCGGCCTACAACACCGATGCCGCCTTGGTCACGGATTTCTCAAGACTGTTTGGCAACCTGGAATGGCGACCGGCCCGGGATCTGGTGCTCAATGCCGGCGCCATGGCGGAAAGAAGCAGCGCCAGCGGCAACACGGTGGCGCCGCGGCTGATGCTCAATTGGCACGTGGCGGACGGGCAGACGCTGCGCGTCGGTAGCTCGCGAGCTTACCGACCCCCCAGTACCTACGAACAATTTGCCGATGTACGCTATTTCTGGAACGGCCAACTGCTTAAGGTCGGGACCTTGGCCAGCGGTCAGGTTCAGGCCGAAAGCGTGCTGGCCCGTGAACTAGGTTATCTGGGCGTCTTCCCGGCGCTGCGACTGAATCTGGATGTGCGCGTTTTTCATGAGCAGATCGGTGGGTTTCTTCGTCAACTCAATGCCACCCAGCCCAGGGACTACGCCAACGTCGATAATTTCTCCCAGCAGGGGATTGAATACCAGTTGAAATGGCAACCCTGGCAGGGTGCGCAGTTCCTGCTCACGCAGGCCATGGTGCATAGCAGTCTGATCAATGGGGACCTGAGATCCGACACCGGTCTGGCCCTGGCGGCGCCCAGGCTGGCCAACACCCTCACCTATTTTCAGAAGCTGCCCGGTAACCTGGATCTGAGTCTGATGCATCAGGACAGCGGTACGGTCACCCTGCAGGGGGCGGGTCGCTTTGACCAGGTGGCGATCACCCGCACCGACTTGCGGCTGGCGGCACCGCTGCACTGGAACCAGCAACGGGGCGAACTGGCCCTGGTGATTCAGAACCTGGGTTCGCCCTACCCGGATTTTGCGCCGGCGTTTGCGTTTGGACGGCGGGCTTTTATGACCCTGCGGCTGCAAAATTAGAGCGCGGTCCATGCTGGCGTCCTTGCGGCTCCTGATCGTCGGTCTCTGGCTCGGGTGTTTTGCCGGCTTTGGCGCCCACGCCGCGGCGACGCTGGTGATTGTCAGCAGCGAGCGCAGCACCGCCTACCTTGAAACGGCCCAGGCCATGCTCGATGAACTGGAGCGTGCCGGCGTGGCGCGCAACGAGGTGTTGCTGCTGACCCCCAGCGAGTGGTCGGCGCTGCGGCCAGCATCACCCAAATTGTTCGTGACACTGGGTGCCGAGGCGGCGCTGGCGCTGGCCAAGGCCGAGACCCGGGCGCCGGTGCTGTGCACGCTGTTGCCGCGCAGCAGTTTTGAGCGTGTTCTGCGGACCAGCGGGCGCAAGCCGTCGTCCCAGTTTTCGGCTCTTTATCTCAGTCAGCCCTTGAGTCGCCAGATTGAACTGATGCGCCTGGCCTTGCCCGCCGCGCGTCGCATCGGCGTGCTGTGGGGGCCTGAATCGCAAGCCCAGGCGCCGGCCTTGAAAGCCCTGGTGCAGGCCAGTGGGTTGGAACTGGTGGAGGCCAGTGTCGAGCGTGATGAATTGATTTTTGCCGGCTTGAAGCGAATCCTGGAAGAGGCCGATGTGTTGTTGGCGGTGGCCGACCCGCAGGTCTATAACAGCAACAGCATCCAGAATATCCTGCTGACCACTTTTCGGGCCAAGGTGCCGATGCTGGCGTTCTCACCCGCTTATGTGCGGGCCGGCGCCTTGCTGGCCTTGCACGTGACGCCGACCCAGATTGGCCAGCAAGCGGCGGCGCTGGTCCGTCCGGTGCTGCAAGGCAAGGTTCTGCCGGCGACGCCGGTTTACTCCCACGACTTCCAGGTTGCCGTCAACCAGCACGTGGCGCGTTCACTCGGTTTGACGCTGGATGCCGAAACCTTGCGCCAACAGTTGCGGCGCAGCGAGGGGGCACCATGAGAATGGGCGATATTCGCAGTCGCATCCTGTGGGCCGCCATGCTGCCGGTGACGCTGATTGTGGTGTTGTTGGTGGCGGCATTTCTGGTGGCGCGGGTGAGCGACCAACAGGAGGCACACAGTCAGGGGGCTCGTTCCCTGGCCCACCAGTTGGCGGCTGCCAGCGAGTATGGCTTGTTCTCCGCCAATATCGCCCATCTGCAAACCGTGGCCCGGGGCGCCTTGCGAGAGGCGGATGTGCGCGCGGTGACGATTCTCAATGCGGATGGTGAAGTGCTGGTCAATGTCGGCTTGCCAGGCTACACCTTGCCGGCACATCTGGGTCGGCAGGAAACACTGGACTACAACCCGGACAATGACACCGACCTGCTAGTGCAACCGATTACCGTCAGCCAGCTCAAGCTGGACGATCCGTTCGATGCCAAGACCAGTGAGACCATGGCGGCACCGAAAATCCTGGGGCATGTGCTGATCGAGTTTTCGCACGAGAAGGTGCGTCTGCGCGAGCGGGAACTGTTCTGGCTGGGGCTGGCGCTGGGTCTGGCCGGATTGCTGCTGGGTGGTTTGCTGGCGCTGCGTCTGGGTCGGCGCGTCATCGAACCGGTGGCGCGCGTCTCGCGCATGATAGAGCGCATCGGGCAGGGCGAATTGACGGTGCGCGCGGAGGTGCTGCCGGATGATCCGCTGCGCGACTTGCAGCTTGGACTCAATCAGATGGCCCGGCGTCTGGAGTCGGGTCGCGACGAAATGGAGCGGCGGATTGCTTCGGCGACGGCGGCCTTGCGTGAAAAAAAAGAGGAAGCGGAGACCGCGACGCTGGCGAAGTCGCGCTTTCTGGCAGCGGCCAGCCATGATCTGCGACAACCGACCCACGCGCTGGGCATGTTTGTCGCGCGGTTGCAGCAATTTGCGCACAGTGCGGAGACTACCCATCTGATCAAGAACATGGAAAACGCGGTGCTGGCGTTGCAGGATTTGCTGGATGGCTTGCTCGACATTTCGCGCCTCGATGCGATGACGGTTCAGGTTCAGGTGCAGCCTTTCGCATTGGCCGATATTTTTGACCAGTTGGGCGCCGAACTGACCCTGACCGCCCTTGACAAAGGCTTGCGCCTGCGGATTCGACCGACCAAGGTCTGGTTGCTGAGCGATCCGACGCTGCTGCATCGCATCCTGTTGAACCTGCTGGGTAACGCCTTGCGTTACACCAAGGCCGGCGGTGTACTGCTGGCCTGCCGCGTCCGGGCCGATGGCAAGCGCGCCAGCATAGAGGTTTGGGACACCGGTATCGGCATTGCGCCGGAGCACCAGCGGGCCATCTTCAAGGAGTTCTATCAAGTCGGCAACCTGGAGCGCGACCGTGGCAAGGGCATGGGGCTGGGGCTCAATATTGTGGAGCGCACGGCCCAGTTGCTGGGGCATCGGGTGCAATTGCGCTCGCGCCCCGGAACCGGTACCCGCTTCAGCATCGAGGTCCCGCTATTGCCCCCTGGAACTGCCATGGAACGGCCCGGCCCGCCGCAGGTCAAGCCACTTGAAGATCTGGTCGGTCTGGTGGTGCTGGTGATAGAGGACGATGCCCTGGCGCGTGAGGGGCTGGTGAGTTTGCTGGTGTCCTGGGGCGCTTTGGTGGTCCAGGCCGAGGGGTTGACGGCGGCGCAGTGGCAACTCAAGGACGGGCTGCTGCCCGACCTGATCATCAGCGACTATCGTTTGCTGGACGGGGAAAATGGCATCGACACGGTGCGCCAACTGCGCGCCGCGGCGGGTCGGCCGATTCCAGCCTGTTTGATGAGTGGCGATACCGACCCGGATTTGTTGAAGGCGGCCAAGGATGCCGGTTTGACCTTGCTGCACAAACCGGTGCGTCCGGCCAAATTGCGCAGCCTGATTCGCCGCTTGACGGCGCCCGATCAAACCGATGGGGAGGTCTTGACGTAGCCCAGCTGAGCGGCTGCCAGAACCGCCTGGACGCGGTTTTGCACGCCAAAAGCACGCAGCACACCGGTCACATGATTCTTCGTGGTTTCGTCCGAGAGTTGCAGGAGTTGGCTTATTTCCTTGTTCGATCGCCCCTCCAGCAGCAGGTACAAGACCTCTTCCTGGCGCGACGTAAGCAGGGGCGCCGCGTCCGCCTCCGGTTCGCAGGGCAGACTGCCCGCGCTCAGCAACTCCGTCGGCAGATACACCTCGCCGGCCAGCACCCGGCTCAGAATCGACAACAGTTTGCTGCTCAGACTGGCTTTGGTGATAAAGCCGGAGGCGCCGCGCTGCATGACCTTGCGGGCGATCTGCGGGTTGACCGAGCCCGACAGCATGACGATCGGCAGTTCAGGATGTTTTTCGCTGAATATCGTCAGCGCGTCAAGCCCATTCATGTCGGGCAGGTGGTAATCCAGCAGCACCAGGTCGAGGTCGCAGTGTTGTGCCGCGATTTCGAAGGCGCCGACGCAGTGGGCGGCCTCCAGCACCTCGACTTGCTCATCGAGCCCCTTGAGAACCTGGCGCAAACCTTCCCGCACCAGGGCATGATCATCGACAACGAGAATCTTCAAGACTTTCACCTTGCCACTTTTATTATTGTTCAGCTTGCGTCGGCGACGCCAAAAATGGCGGGAGCGCAGACAGCCAACTTCCTACAATATAAGCTATGTTTGTCCACCTGCGCCTCCACACCGAATTTTCCGTCATCGACGGCACCAATCGCATCGACGATATTGTCAAATGTGCTGCCGCGGACCGGCAACCGGCCCTGGCCATTACGGATTTGAGCAATCTGTTTGGCGCCATCAAGTTTTACAAGGAGGCGCGCAAGCGCGGCGTCAAACCGCTGATTGGCGCCGAGATCTGGCTGGAAGGTTTGGGTCAGGACGAAACCACCTTGTCGCGCCTGGTGTTGCTGGTGCAAAACCGGCAGGGCTACCTGAATTTGTCGGAACTGCTGGCGCGCGCCTGGACGCGCAATGCGGGCAAGGCGCAAGCCAGCGTCAGGCTGGATTGGCTCAAGGAACTCAGTCAGGGTTTGCTTGCCTTGTCGGGTGCGCAGGCCGGACCGGTGGGGCAGGCGCTGGTGCAGGGCGACGAAGCCCGGGCACTGGATGGTGCCTTGCAGTTGGGCGGCATTTTTCCGCACCGGTTCTACCTCGAGTTGCAACGTGCCGGCCGCCCCGATGACGAAGCCCATGTCACGGCCGCGGTGCAACTGGCCGCGCGCATGGGCCTGCCGGTGGTCGCCACGCACCCGGTGCAGTTCACACGGGAGGACGATTATGAAGCGCATGAAGCACGGGTCTGCATTGCCGAGGGGGAAATTCTGGCCGACCCGCGGCGCCAGCGCCGCTTCACCCGTGAGCAGTATTTCAAGTCCGCCGCCCAGATGCAGGCGCTGTTTGCCGATCTGCCCTCGGCGCTGGCCAATACGCTGGAGATCGCCCGGCGCTGCAACCTGACGCTGACGCTGGGCAAACCCCAGTTGCCGGATTTTCCGACGCCCGAGGTCGATGGCCAGCGCATGACGCCGGAAGAATATTTCCGCCATGCCTCGCACGAGGGTTTGAAAGACCGGTTGGCGCATCTCTACCCCGATCCGGCGCAACGCCAGCGTGAGCAGCCGCGCTACCTGGAGCGGCTGGAGTTCGAGATCGGCACCATTCTGAAAATGGGCTTCCCGGGCTACTTCCTGATTGTGGGCGACTTCATCAACTGGGCCAAGAACAACGGTTGTCCGGTCGGCCCGGGGCGGGGTTCCGGCGCCGGCTCGCTGGTGGCTTATTCGCTGAAGATCACCGACCTCGATCCGCTGCGCTACAACCTGCTGTTCGAGCGCTTCCTGAATCCCGAGCGGGTCTCCATGCCGGACTTCGATATTGACTTTTGCCAGGGTAACCGGGACCGGGTGATTGATTATGTGAAGGAAAAATACGGCAAGGACGCGGTCAGCCAGATCGTCACCTTTGGCACCATGGCGGCGCGCGCCGCGGTGCGCGACGTCGGCCGCGTGCTGGACATGAGCTACACCTTTTGCGATGGCATCAGCAAGCTCATACCCAACAAGCCGGGCGTCAGCGTCAGCCTGCAGTTGCCGCCACCGGATCGCAAAAAAGATGACAAAACCATCTATGCGACCGAGGCGGAACCGATTTTGGCTGAGCGCGAGAGCAAGGAAGAAGACGTCAAGACCCTGCTGGAGCTGGCGCGCAAGTTGGAGGGCATGACGCGCAATGTCGGCATGCACGCCGGCGGCGTGCTGATTGCACCGGGCAAGTTGACCGACTTTTGTCCCCTGTACCAGCAGCCGGGCAGCGACTCGGCGGTCAGCCAGTACGACAAAAACGATGTGGAAGCCATCGGCCTGGTGAAGTTCGACTTTTTGGGCCTGGCCACGCTCACCATTCTGGAGATCGCGCGCAACCTGATCGTGCAGCGGCACAAGGGCCAGGAGAACTTTGCCTTCGAGAACCTGCCGCTGGACGACCCCCAGGTCTACAAGCTGTTCTCCGATGGCAAGACCGAGGCCGTGTTCCAGTTTGAAAGCCGCGGCATGCAAGGCATGCTCAAGGACGCCAAACCGACCCGGCTGGAAGACCTGATTGCGCTCAACGCCTTGTACCGGCCCGGCCCGATGGACCTGATTCCGAGCTTTGTGGCGCGCAAGCAGGGCCGGGAAGAGGTGATTTACCCGCACCCGCTGGTGGCCGGGATGCTGTCCGAGACCTACGGCATCATGGTCTACCAGGAGCAGGTGATGCAGACCGCGCAAATCCTGGGCGGCTACTCGCTGGGCGGCGCCGACATGCTGCGCCGCGCCATGGGCAAGAAAGACGCCGACGAGATGGCCAAGCATCGCCAGATCTTCCGCGACGGCGCCGCCAGGAACGACATCAACGAGGCCCAGGCCGACGAGGTGTTCGACTTGATGGAAAAATTTGCCGGCTACGGTTTCAACAAGTCGCACGCCGCCGCCTACTCGCTGCTGGCCTACCACACGGCCTGGCTCAAGGTCCATTACACGGCTGAATTCTTCTGTGCCAACATGACGGTGGAAATGGACGACACCGACAAGCTCAAAGTCCTGTTCGAGGACGCGCTGAAGATGGGCCTGTCGTTCGAGCCGCCCGATGTGAACCGGGGTGTCAGCCGCTTCGAGCCGATCTCCGACAAGATGATCCGCTATGGCCTGAGTGCCATCAAGGGTTCCGGCCAGCAAGCGATCGAAGCGATCGTGGCGGCCCGCGAAGGACGCGGCGTCGGTCCTTCCGGCGATGTGGTGGGACCCTTCAAAAGCCTGTTCGATTTTTGCCTGCGGGTGGACCGCAGCCGCATCAACAAGCGCACCGTGGAGGCCTTGATCAAGGCCGGTGCCTTCGATTCGATCCAGCTCAACCGCGCCAGCCTGCTGGCCTCGGTCGACCGGGCCTTTGAGTTTGGCGCGGCGGCGCTCGCCAATGCCAACCAGGGCGGTTTGTTCGACCTGGGCGGCGACGACGATCATGGCTCCAGCACGCAGGAGCCGGATTTGGTGGCGGCCCTGCCCTGGGGCGTGAAGGAACGCCTCACCTATGAAAAAACCGCCGTCGGTTTCTACCTGTCAGGTCATCTGTTCGACGAGGTGGCGCTGGAGGTGCGGCGTTTTGCCAAGCGCCGGATCGAAGATCTGATCGACACCCGGGAGCCGCAGTTGCTGGCCGGCATCATCACCGATTTCAGGGTCATCAATGGCCAGCGCGGCAAGCTGGCGCTGTTCAAGCTGGACGACAAATCCGGTGTCATCGAGGCCCGCGCCGACGAGGCCTTGATCAATGCGCACCGCAATCTGCTGAAAGACGATGAGCTGGTGATCGTCATGGGCAAGCTGCAGCCGGACCGGTTTTCCGGCGGCATGCAATTGACGGTGACGCAGCTTTGGGAGCTGGAGCAGGCACGTTGCCGCTTCGGTAAGTTTTTGCGTGTGGCGGTGGACTGCGGGCCGGGCGCCAAGGTGCCGGATGTGGGGCGCATGCTGAAGGACTATCCGGCGCAGCGCGAGATGACCGAGCAGGGCGAACTGGTGCGCGGCCTGGCGCTGCGCTTTGGCGTGGCGTGTCAGGGCGATACCGGTGCGGCCTCGGCCGAACTGCAACTCGGTGAGCGCTTCAAATTCTTCCCCAGCAATGCGGCGCTGGCCGGTTGGCGGGTGCAGGCTGAGCAGGGCAAGGCGGAGATTGTCTACGAGTGAGATAAGGCTCTCGTCAGGGCCTGGTTCCGCCGCCGCGCCGGGCCGCCCCAAGCAAGGCGAGCCCCCTCGGGGCTGGAGCCTGCGGCTCCAAGTCTGCCTGCGCAGGCTTGGACAGGCGACAGAGGTGAAGCGTCTCGCGAGCCGCGGCCTGCAAGGCCTCGCGCAGCACACGCAGTGGCAAGCGTGGGGGTCTAATCAAATGGGAGATCCCCCGGCTTTGCCGGGGTGGCAGTAGGAGTTTGACATATACGTAGGTGTCCATCGCAGAAACTACCAATCGTGAGCCGCCAAGCAAACGAAAGGAGAAACTGGATG
>NZ_JAQTMS010000058.1 GCF_028714215.1 Rhodoferax sp.
CAGCGTCACGTGTCAAACTCGATCACAACGTTGCGCTTCCAACTGGGCGTCGCCCTCGCAATCTCTCTGGGGCACTGCCCGCATTGCAGCTCAGTCGATCTCCATCTACGTTTGTGACACAGTAAGATTAGCGCAGCACTCCTTTACGGCGACGGGGGTTGCGAAGGCTTTACTGAAAACATAACGAGGCTGTGCAAGAACCATCAGACCCGCACCACTGGCCCAAAAGCAGTGGCACTCGACCTCTTGTTCGAAGTGAGTTCGTTGAATATGGCTCGATCTGAGAGGTCGAATCTTTGGTTTCACAAACGTTTTTCCATCAAAAGGGGTTCTTGCACAGCCTCAACGTTGGAACTGACCGGAGCTCAACACTCGCGGCGAAACCGCCTCCTGCAGCTGCCTTTCCGTGTCGATCGGCTTATAGGCGTCACCGTCCCTGCCCTGAGTGCGAAGTAGTCGCTCAACATGGTCCCGACACTCCTGCTCTTCTTTGCGAGCGAGCTCGACGAGGTAGCTATCAATAGCGGGCCCCGGGTCCACCGGAAAGAAGCGCGACGGTAGTGGAGAGACGACGTTCCCCACGCGCGCCGGATGAGCGCATTGATCGACGAGGAAAAGGGTATCGCCGCGTTGCGTGATTGGTTGATGCCGCGACTCTGGGTGAAACGGTGTGACGTCCACAAGACTCATGTCTCGTGATGAGTGCCACACGGCGTGATGCGTGGCTACGAGATAGTGGCCAAAGTCTGGTGCGAAGCGCAGCAGGAAGGTCCAGCCGTAGGTGATCTGACCGCCGTCCCGTTCAACTTTGGCTTGGACGTTGGCCAAGCAACTGGTATGCAGGGCCGACACTTCTGGCAGAAGTTTCGCCAAACCGATCGGACCAGCTGACCACGCGTGTGCGAAGCGACGAATGGCCGGGTTCGGATCGACTGGATCGCTCGAGATGTCGGATGGGTGCACTTGGTGAGGCCTAACAACGTGACGTAGCTCGTCGGATATTCCGGCAAACCCAGTTTATCCGCCCGGATAAGACCCAACAACCGATCGCCCGACGCCCGCCCAGCGACCCGTTTGACACTAGCCCCACAGGGCTTGATACCGTAAGCTCATCCATCTTTTTCACTCCCGTGAATCCCGTCGCTTGTCTTCCTCAATCCAGGCGTCTGCCGGACCCAGTGCGCGAGGTGTTGCGTTGCAGGCACTATAGCCTGAAAACCGGCCAAGCTGCACCGATCAATGACGCCACGCGGGCTGCCTGACCCCGGCCAACCAGGCCACCCAAGGTGCGCCGACTAAAATCTATCCTTTCGCCGAAAAACGCAGCCCCCCATGCCACGCCAACTGTTTGTCACCACCGCCCTGCCCTACGCCAACGGCAATTTCCATATCGGCCACATCATGGAGTACATCCAGGCCGATATCTGGGTGCGCTACCAGAGGATGATGGGCAACACGGTGCACTTTGTCTGCGCCGACGACGCGCACGGCGCGCCGATCATGATTGCGGCGGAAAAAGCCGGCAAGACGCCACAGCAGTTCGTGGCGGACATCGCGGCCGGGCGCAAGCCTTATCTGGACGGCTTTCACATCGGCTTCGACAACTGGCATTCCACCGACGGCGTCGAAAACCATGAACTGGCGCAAGCCATTTACCGCGACCTGCGGGCCAACGAACTGATTACCACCCGCGTCATCGCGCAGTTCTTCGACCCGCAGAAGAACATGTTTCTGCCGGACCGCTTCATCAAGGGCGAATGCCCCAAGTGCGGTGCCAAGGACCAGTACGGCGACAACTGCGAGATGTGCGGCGCGGTCTACAGCCCCACCGAGTTGAAGAACCCCTATTCGGCCCTGAGCGGCGCAACGCCGGTGCTGCGCGACTCGGAGCACTACTTCTTCAAACTGTCGGACCCGCGCTGCGTCGCCTTCCTGGAGAAATGGACGCAGGGCAGCAACGCACAAGGCCGGGCCCACCTGCAAAGCGAGGTCTACAACAAGATCAAGGAGTGGCTGCTGCCCGACGAGAACGGCAAGCGCGACCTGGGCGACTGGGACATCAGCCGCGACGCGCCCTACTTCGGCATCGAGATTCCGGACGCACCGGGCAAGTACTTCTACGTCTGGCTGGACGCGCCCATCGGCTACCTGGCGTCGCTGAAAAACTACCTGGGCAAGATCGGCGTGGACTACGACCAGTTTATGGCCGACCCGGCCACCGAGCAGTACCACTTCATCGGCAAGGACATCATCACTTTCCACACCTTGTTCTGGCCCGTCACCCTGCATTTCAGCGGCCGCAAGACGCCTAACGCGGTGTTTGTGCACGGCTTCCTGACGGTCAACAGCGAGAAGATGAGCAAGAGCCGCGGCACCGGCCTGGACCCGCTCAAATACCTGAGCCTGGGCATGAACCCCGAGTGGCTGCGCTACTACCTCGCCGCCAAGCTGAACGCCCGCAATGAAGACGTGGAGTTCAGCCCGGAAGACTTCATGGCGCGCGTCAACGCCGATCTGGTCGGCAAGTACATCAACATCGCCTCGCGCGCCGCTGGCTTCATTGCCAAGCGCTTCGACGGCAAGCTGGGCGCCATCACCGCCGACGGCGCCGAGCTGCTGACGCTGCTGCGCGCGGCGCAGACCGGCATCGAGGAACTGTACGAGGACCGCGAATACGCCAAGGCGTTGCGCGAAACCATGCTGCTGGCCGACCGCGTGAACGGCTACGTGGACGCCAACAAACCCTGGGAACTGGCCAAGCAGACGGGCATGGAAGCGCGCCTGCACGATGTCTGCACCGTCTGCATCGAAGCCTTCGCCGTGCTCACCGCCTACCTCAAGCCGGTGCTGCCGGCCCTGGCGGCGCAGGTGGAGACTTTCCTCAACATCGCCCCGCTGGCCTTTGGCAGCGGCAGCCAGGCGCTGGGCACGGGCCACCGCATCGGCGAGTACAAACACCTGATGCAGCGCGTCGACATCAAGCAGTTGGAAGCCTTGTTCGAAGCGCCCGCCGCGCCGGAACCCGAGAAGCTGCTTCCCGGTGGCGAGGAGATCGCCCCCACGATCGGCATCGACGACTTCGCCAAGATCGACCTGCGCATCGCCAGAATCGTCAACTGCGAAGCGGTGGAAGGCTCCAGCAAACTGCTGCGCCTGACGCTGGATGCCGGTGAAGAAAAGACACGCAATGTTTTCAGCGGCATCGCCAGCGCTTACAAGCCCGAGCAACTGATAGGCAAGCTGACCGTCCTGGTGGCCAATCTGGCGCCGCGCAAGATGAAGTTCGGCATCAGCGAAGGCATGGTGCTGGCGGCCAGCCACGCCGATGAAAAAGCCAACCCCGGCATCTACGTGCTGGAGCCGTCTGCCGGCGCGCAACCAGGGATGCGGGTGCGCTAGAAAGGCAAGATTTCAGTGAACGCACTTATCAGCGCCATCCTGGTCCTGCTGCTGGGGGCCGGCCTTTGTTTGCTCCCCTTGCGCAACACCACGCGCGCCGCCATCGGCGTGCTGTCGCAACTGATCGCCACGGCCCTGGTCTGGCGCACCGTGGCGCCGGTTCTGTTCGGCGGCAGCCCCTTGCAGGGCGAACTGGCCTGGTCCTACCCGGTCGGTCTGATGCGCATGCAGCTCGACGCGCTGGGCGCCTTCTTCCTGGCCTGGGCCATGCCCATGACCTTGCTGGGCAGCGTTTACGCGGTGGGCTATATGCGGCCTTTCTTCGACTCGAAGCGCCATCTGGGGGTGCATTACGCACTGCTGAACCTGACCTCGCTGTCTTTCATCCTGGTCTACACGGCGCAGCACGCGCTGGTTTTTCTGCTGGGCTGGGAGATTGCCGCGCTGGCCGCCTGGCTGCTGGTGATCTGGGACTTCACCAACCAGAAAGTGCGCTTCGCCGGTTTCAACTACCTGGTGTCGACGCACCTGGGGCTGATCTTTCTGGTGGCTGCGTTCATGATTTTGTACGCGCGTTCGGCCTCCTGGGACCTGGTCAGTTTCGGCCACTGGCTGAGCGACCATGCCGGCTCCGAGCGCAACCTGGTGTTCATGCTGCTGGTGGCCAGTTTCGGGCTCAAGTCGGCCTTCTTCCCATTCCATTCCTGGCTGCCGCGCGCCCATGCTGCCGCGCCGGCGCACGTCTCGGCGCTGATGTCGGGCGTCATCCACAAGGCCGGCCTGTACGCGCTGATCCGCTTCATGTTCCTGATCGGCAAGCCGGATGAATGGATGGGCTGGTTCCTGATCGGCTTCTCCGCCCTGTCGGCGCTGGTGGGCGCCCTCTACACGGTGGGCCAGCGCGACCTGAAGCGCTTGCTGGGCTACTCTTCGACCGAGAACGTGGGCATTGCCGGCATCGGCATCGGCGTCGGCTGCCTGGGCCTGAGCTGGGGCCAGCCGGCGCTGGTGGCGCTGGGCTTTGCCGGCGGCCTGATGCACTTGCTCAACCACGCCTTCTTCAAGTGCCAGTTGTTCTACGCCGCCGGCGCCGTCTACCAGGCCACGCACACCGTCGACGTCGAGCGCCTGGGCGGCCTGGCGCGCCTGATGCCCTGGACCGCCATCAGTTTTCTGCTGGGCGGCGTGGCGATCTCGGCGCTGCCGCCGCTCAACGGTTTCACCAGCGAGTTCGTGATCTATTCGGGCTTGTTCAATGGCGCTGCCAGCGGCGTCTGGGCCAAGGTGGCCTTGTGCGCTGCCGCCGCCCTGCTGGCTTTTGTCGGCGCCGTCTCGGCGCTCAGCATCACGCGCGCTTTCGGCGTCGTCTTTCTGGGCGCGCCGCGTGACGCCAGCGTGCATGCACCCAGCGAGGTCAGCCGCTGGATGTTGCTGCCCATGGGGCTGCATTCGCTGGGCGTGGTGGCGCTGGGCGTCATGCCGGTGCTGGGTTTCATGCTGGTGCAGGGCCCGACCGAAATTGCACTGGCCTTGCTGCCGGCGGCCAACAGCAATGTGCTGCAACCGATCAGCGACACCCTGGGCCGCATCGGCCTGATCTCGGGCGCGCTGGCGCTCGCCATCGGCTTGGTCTGGTGGCTGCGCTCGGTGCTCAGGCCCAAACCCGCCGCCAGCCATGTCACCTGGGGCTGCGGCTATGGCGCGCCGAGTCCGCGCATGCAGTACACCGGATCGAGCTTCTCCTGGGACTTCAGCAAGCGCTTTCGCGGCGTCATGGTGATGCTGCGCCGGCAGAAAGCGCCGGCCGGTTACTTCCCGACCGACAGCTACGTCATCACCGATTGCGTCGATGCGGTGGAGCGGCGCATCTTTTCGGTCATCAGCAACGGCGACGCCTCGGCCGAGAGCCTGTCCGGCAAGCTGCGCGAAGACGACACGCGCATCGCCTTCGCCGCCGCCCTGGTGGCCATTGTCATGATTGCCGCGCTGGTGGTGCTGACCGGAGGGCCGCTGCAATGAAGTCGCTGCTGCAACTGATCCACCTGCTGGCGGTGCTGGTGATGCCGATCCTGCTGGTCGGCCTGGTCAACCGCACCAAGTCGCTGTGGGCCGGCCGCAAGGGGCCGGGCCTGTTGCAATCGGGCTGGGATCTGGCGCGTCTGCTGCGCAAGCGTCCGGTCTACAGCACGGTCGCCACGCCAATGTTTCGCGCCGGCGCCTGGGTGGTGCTGGCGGCCAGCCTGCTGGCGGCCATGATCGCGCCCATCCTCGGTAGCCTGGCGCCGCTGCAGTTCAACTACGACTTCATCCTGTTCGCCTACACCCTGGGCCTGGCGCGCATCTTCCTGATGCTCTCGGCGCTGGATGTGGGTAGTTCGTTCGAGGGCATGGGGGCGGCGCGCGAGGCCTCCTTTACCGCCTTCATCGAGCCCGCCTTGTTCCTGCTGATCGGTGCCGCCACGGTGGCCACCGGCGACAGCAGTTTTGGCGCGCTGATCGGCCATCTGCACCACAGCGATGCCTTTGCCTGGCTGGCGCTGCCGGCCGTACTGGTGCTGTTCATCCTGTTGCAGGCCGAGGCGGCGCGGGTGCCGGTGGACGACCCGCTGACGCACCTGGAGCTGACCATGATCCACGAGGTCATGATCCTGGACCACAGCGGTCCCGAGCTGGCTGCCATGCAGTATGCGGGGGCGCTCAAGATGACCACTTATGCCGGTCTGATTGCGGCGCTGCTCAATCCCTTCGATGCCGCCACGGCGCCGCTGGCCTGTGTGCTCACCGCGCTGCTGATCATGGGCCTGGTGGCAGTGGCGGTGGGCTGCGTCGAATCGCTGACGGCCCGTTTGCGCATGCGGCTGGTGCCGCCCTATCTGATGTTGACATCTTTGCTGGCGGCCCTGTGCCTGGGCGCCGCCGGCTGGCTGGTGAGGTTCTGATGACTGTGCCCTTGATCATTTTTCTGGTGGCGGTGGTGGTACCGATCTTCTTCAGCAAGATCCGTTCGGCACCAGTCTGGCTGGTCATCCAGGCCCTGGCGCTGGGCTGGAACGGCCTGGCCCATCACGGCGAGCTGTCGCTGCATTCGGCCATCGCCTTCCTGGAGCTGCTGGTGTTGCGCGCCGCCATCGCGCCCATCCTGCTGCGCCGCGCGATCGACCAGCGGGCCGAGCCCAATCTGGACCTGATGCCGTCCAATCTGTTTGCCTGGGTCATCGCCATCACGCTGATCGTGCTGGCCTTCAAGTTCGGTGCCCCCAGCATGAGCGACCGCCAGGCCCTGACGCTGGGCGTGGTCGGCGCCACGGTGGCGGTGGCCTTGCTGCTGCTGTCCAACAACAACTCGCCACCGTCCCAATTGGTCGCCATGCTGGTGCTGGAAAACGCCATCGCCTTGTTTGAATCGACTTTTCCCGAGCCCTGGCCGTTGCCGGTGCACGGCGCCCTGAGCGCCATCTATCTGCTCACCGCGGGGGTCGGCAGCTGGCTGATCGCCACGCGCGACACAGTGGCCGTGGAGGACCAGACATGAGTCAGGCTGACTTGGTATTGACCCACGACCAGGCGGTGGCGCCGACGCAGCGCCTGTGGGTGGGGCCGGCGTTGGTGGTGGTCGCCCTGCTGACCCTGCTGCTCTGGAGCGGCGTCTTCGTGCAGACGCCGCTGTCCGAGATGCCGCGCTACTTCGCGCAGCGCTACTTCGTGCTGGACGCCACCTCCATGCTGTTCCTGCTGGTCATCAACAGCGTTTTCCTGGGCATCAGCGTCTACATGTCCTCGCGCGTCAAGACCTCCCGAATCCTGGCCGACAACATGCTGCCGCGCGCCGGCCTGACGCTGGCCTTCATGCTGGCGATGAACCTGGGCGTGATGGCCAACAACCTGCTGCTGCTGTGGGCCTTCATTGAGTTCACCACCTTGTGCGCGGCGCCGCTGGTGGCGCAAGGCGATGCCCGGGAGCCGCGCCGCGTAGCCTGGAACTACCTGCTGTATTCCAGCATCTCGCTGGCGCTGACTTTCCTGGGCATCATGTGCCTGACGCGCTCCGCCCAGTTGCACGGCTTCGAGATGAACTTCGCCTTCGACGAGATCGCGCGCTCGGTGCCGCTGGCCGGCGACAGTTGGCAGCGCCTGGGGCTGGCGCTGATGCTGTTCGGCCTGGGCAGCAAGCTGGGCCTGGCGCCGCTGTACAACTGGATGCCCGAAACCTACGAGGCCGCACCCACCAGCACCAGCGCGCTGCTGGCCGCCATCCAGTTCAACATCAGCGTGGTGGCGGTGTTTCGCATCCTGCACATATTCCGCGGCCAGAACGCCGGTTTCGTGTCGCACGAACTGCTGTTCATGGGCTGCCTGTCGCTGCTGGTGGCCGCCGTGCAGGTGATGGCGGCGCGCAGCTACAAGCGTCTGGTGGCCTACGCCTGCGTCAGCTCGTCGGGCGTCATCGCCATCGGCCTGTCGGTCGGCAAGTCGGCCGCTTACGGCGTGCTGCTCTACATCGTCAGCAACGCCTTCGTCAAGTCGCTGCTATTCCTGACGGCGGGGCGCTTGCGCGCGGTTTACGGCAGCAATGAAATCAAGTCGCTCAGCGGCGTCATCCGGGTGCTGCCGTTCTCGGGCCTGATGTTCGCGGTGGGCATCTTCGCGCTGCTGGGCTTCCCGCCGTTCGGCAGTTTTCTGGCTGAAATGCTGATCCTCTCGGGCATCGTGCAATCGGGCAACCTGATCGCATTCACCCTGATGTGCACCATGCTGACCATCATCTTCGTCGCCACCGGCCGCTCCATCTTTCCGATGCTGTGGGGCTCTTCCAACCGGCAGGGCCCGGCCTTGCAGGAAACCTGGGTGACGGCACTGCCCAAGCTGGGTTTTGTCTTCATTCTGCTGATGCTGGGCGTCTACACGCCGACGGCCCTGAGCCAGTTGCTGATTCAGGTGGCCCAGTCGATCGGAGGCCAATGATGCAAGGCCTGCCGCTGATCATGTTGCCGACGCGGGAAATTCCGCCGCAAGCGCTAGACGTATGGGCGCGCCGCTGCGCGCTGAAACTGGAGGCCGGCCAACGCCTGCTGACGCTGTTTGGGCGCGTCACCGAGGGCGACCAAGTGCTGACCACCGCCGTATTGCAGGACCAGGACGGCAACTTGCGCGTGCTGCGCGGTTGTGGTCAGCGCTCGGAATCCTTCCCCTCGCTGACTGTCCAGTACCCGGCCGTGCAGATGTTCGAGCGCGAGCTGTGGGAGCAGACCGGGCTCACCCCCACGGGACATCCCTGGCTGAAACCGGTGCGCTTCGAGGGAGAGCGCCAGCAGCGCATGAACGAGTACCCGTTCTTCACGGTGCGCGGACCGGAGGTGCACGAAGTGGGCGTCGGACCGATCCACGCCAGCGTCATCGAGCCGGGGCATTTCCGCTTCATGTGCCATGGCGAGAAGGTGCAGCATCTGGAAATCCAGCTCGGTTACCAGCACCGTGCGGTGGAGGCCTTGCTGTTGCAGCGCCCGCCGCTGGCGCTCGCGTCGCTGGTCGAAACCATCGTCGGCGACAGCAGCATCGCTTATGCCTGGGGTTACTGCGCTGCCGTGGAAGCGCTGTCCGATGCACCGGCCGGCGTGGGCGTGGAGCAGGTGCGCGGTGTCGCGCTGGAGCTGGAGCGCATCGCCATGCACCTGGGCACCTTGACCGGGCTGGCCACCGACATCGCCTTCCTGCAAGGCGGCGCCAGCTACGGGCGTCTGCGCACCGCCATCATCAACGCCTCCATGCGGGCCTGCGGCAGCCGTTTTGGCCGCGGCTGGCTGCGCCCGGGCGGCGTGCGCTGCGCCATCAACGAAGAATTGCAGCAGGACCTGCTGGCCACCCTGGCCGCTTTTGCCAGGGATTTCACGGAAGTCAACGACTTGATGCTGAGCGCCCGCAGCGTGCAGTCCCGGTTCCGGGGCGCTGGTGTCGTCAGCCAGAAGGCGGCGCGGGAGATCGGTCTGAGCGGGCCGGTGGGGCGCGCCAGCGGCGTCGCGTTCGACACCCGGGCCAGTCTGCCCGGGCGGCTTTACGCCAGGCATCCGGTGACGCTGATCACCGAGGACAGCGGCGACTGCTGGGCCCGTATGAAGATTCGCATGCGGGAGATCGAAGAGTCGCTGCGCTGGCTGCAAAAAGTGCTGCAAGGGCCCGAACTCAAGCTCGCCAGCGCCCAGCCCATGCTGGCCGGCCCGCTGGGCGCGGAGCGCTTGTGCGTCAGCGTGACGGAGGGTTTTCGCGGTCCGGTGGTGCAAGCGCTGGAGACCGGCGCCCACGGCCAACTGCTGCATTACAAGGTGCAGGACCCGTCGCTGCAAAACTGGTTCGGTCTGGCGCTGGCGGTGCGCGACAACGAGATATCGGACTTTCCCATCTGCAACAAGAGCTTCGATCTTTCCTACTGCGGCAACGATCTATAAGGGCTTGTTCACAAATAACATGCACATTTGGCTCGCCAGTTTTGGGCGCACTGCGTCGTTACAAATCGCTTGTGCAGCAGAGCTGCACGGCACGCTTTGCGCCTAGCATTGCATCCCAAATCTTGCGGCCAAATGCACAGCTTATTCATGAACAAGCCCTAAGGACACAACGGTGCTGAAATCAATCAAGGTCAGGGTCTCGCAAGGAACCCAGTACATCAAGGATCCGCGCGAGGCCAATCCGGTCGGGCTGCGCGGCAAACCGGTCATCGGTGCGACAGCCTGCGCGGTCGGCTGCGATACCTGCCTGGACGTCTGTCCGACCAAGGCCATCACGCTTGACCCGGTGCAGATCGATCTCGGTCGCTGCGTCCTGTGCGGCGACTGCGAGCCGGCCTGCCCCAGCCACAAGTTTTCGTTTAGCAATGACTTCAAGCTGGCCGGCACGGAGCGCGCCGCGCTGCTGCTGAGCGCCGGGCGGCCGGCACCCGATCCGGTCCAGGTATCAAAGGCCCTGTACCAACGTTTCGGCCGCTCGCTCAAACTAAGGTCCGTTTCGGCCGGCGGCTGCAACGGCTGCGAGCTGGAAGTGAATGCGCTGTCCAACGTCAACTTCGACATCGGGCGCTACGGCATCGACATCGTGGCCTCGCCGCGCCATGCCGACGGCCTGGTGCTGACCGGCCCGATCACGCGCAACATGTGCCAGGCGCTGCAACTGTGCTGGGACGCCATGCCGGAACCCAAGCTGGTGATCGCGGTGGGCGCCTGCGCCATCTCGGGCAGCCCGTTCGAAGGTGCGTCGGCGCTGGAGCGCAGCTTTCTGGAACGGGTCAAACCGACGCTGTACGTGCCCGGCTGCCCGGCGCATCCCCTGACTTTCATTTGCGGCATACTGGACCTGCTGGGCATCCCGAGTTGACCTGGCAGGGAGGTTTCCGTTGCCATGAAAAACATGTTTCTTGCCGCGCGCAAGGCCCTCAAGTGGCTGCTTGTCGCGGCCCTTGGGCTCTTGGTGTTGCTGCTGGCCTGCTGGTTTCTGTTGCCGGATGAGACACTGCATCCCGAGGCCCGGAAAATTCTGGCGGCGCCACCCAGCGTGCCACCGGACCAGAATGCGTTCTACCTGCTATGGGGTTTACCGGCTTCACCCGAGCTGGACCCTTTTCAGGTCGGGCGCCAAGTGGTAGCCGCTCAACTGGCGACGTTTCGCGAGAAAGGCCAGAGGGTGCAGTTTGACCCTGCTTCCTTCTATGGCGCCAAACCCTACCAGGGCCGCATCCCCTCCGGTCTTTACTGCGACTCGGGCCGCAAGACTGCGCATTGCCTGACGGCACTGCGAGCGCATCGCAGCGAACTCGATGCCCAGCGCTGGGCTCAGGACGTCTATGTCCAGCGCTACCGCGCCTTGCGCAACTATCCGCACTTCGAACAAACGATGACGCCCTCCCCGGCCGCGCCCCTGCTCAGCTGGCAGACGGTGTTGGCTTTATCCGAACTGGTCGATGCTTCCATTGCCTTCGACATGGAACAGCCCGAGCGGCGCGCCGCAGCCCTGGCGGAGTTGCAGGCAGAGATCGCCCTGTGGCGCCGCATCGGGCGCGAGGCCGATTTTTTGATCGACCGCACCATCATTACCGTGCTGCTGCGCAACAAGTACCGGCTGCTGTCGGAATTGCTCACCGAGTACCCGGCCATCGCCCATCAGAACCGCGAACTGGTGGCCCAAATGACGATGCCGCTGACGCTGGCGGACACCGACCTCAGGCGTGTCTTGAGCGGCGAGTTTCGTTACGGCGCACTCCTTTTAGAAAACATGGTGCAAGACTCGAAACAGGGGCGGCAAAGCGGGCTGGACCACGAACTACCCCGGTGGGTCGAAGAACTTGCCCTCCGGCTCTTCGTCAGGTCCAACGCCACCCTCAATCTGAGTTTTTCACGGCTGACCGAAAGCGGCAATTTTTACGCGCAAAGCGCGACCCAAATCGAGTCGCGCGCCGACGCATTTTTCAAAACCTATGAAGTCAGTTCCCTGGACCCTCGCCTGTGGTTGTACAACCCGGTCGGCAAGATACTGATGTCCTATCAAGGTTCGGCACTGCTTTACCACAGCCATAAGCTGCATGACCTGGCGGGCTACACCCGACTTGTGGAACTGCAACGGCAAATCGCGGCGGCGCACTTGCCGGGCGACAAGGTGGGCTCCTTCCTCACCAGCGTCGATGCCAGCCTGCGCGACCCGTACAGCGGACAGCCCATGACTTTTGACCCGGTCTTGCAGACGATTTCGTTCCGGCCCAGAAGCGAAGTAAGTGCCGGGGGCGATCCGCTGTCGGTAAAACTTGGTACGCAAATGTAGTTCGCAGCATCCCCCTGCGCTGGTGCGCTCAGGCGCGGCGCTGCACCGCTTCCAGGATGCCGCGCAGCAGGTCCAGCGGGGTCGGCGGGCAGCCGCGGATGACGGCGTCGACCGGGATCACGTTGGCCACCGCGCCGCTGGAGGCGTAGCTGGTGCCGAACTCGCCGCCATCGGCGCCGCAGGCACCGACCGCAATCACCAGCCTGGGTTCAGGCGTGGCGGCCAGGGTGCGGCGCAGCGCCTCTTCCATGTGGCGCGAGACCGGGCCGGTGACCAGCAGCATGTCGGCATGGCGCGGGCTGGCGACAAAATGCACGCCGAAGCGCTCGATGCTGTAGTAAGGGTTGTTCAGCGCCTGGATTTCGAGTTCGCAGCCGTTGCAGGAACCGGCGTCCACTTCGCGGATGGCCAGACTGCCGCCGAACAACTCGCCGATGCGCTCCTTCAACTGCTCGCCGATTTCGCTCAGCGCCGGCTCATTGAGCCGAGGCAGCGGCTCGGTGACGATACCGATGCGCTGGATTTTGGCGAGGATGCGCAGCATGGTGAAGTGCTCTTACAAATCGTGGCCGGAGTAGGAACCATTGACCGACTTGTTGCAGACCGGGAAGTCGGGGACGATGTTGTCGTGTATCAGCAGTTCCAGCGCCGGCCAGGTGGTCCAGGAGGGGTCGCGCGGAAAGAAGCGCGCGACCCGGCCGGCGGCGCCGAAACGCACATAGCTCATGATCTCGCCGCGCCAGCCCTCGATCAGACCCAGGCCCTCGGCACCGTCCGCCGGAGGCCGCCATTCGGTGCGGACCGGTCCGTCCGGCAAGCCGGCCAGCAGCGCTTCGATCAGATCGAACGAAGCCGTGATTTCCTCCAGCCGGGTGCGCGCCCGGGCATTGACGTCGCCATAGTGATGCAGCGGCACGGTAACACTCAGGCTGTCGTAAGGCGGGTAAGGGGCGTCACGCCGCACATCGAAATCGACACCCGAGGCGCGCCCGACATAGCCCAGGCAGCCCAGCGCCCTGGCATGGTCAGGCTTGAGCACGCCGGTGCCGCGCACCCGGTCGGCCACCGACGGCAGATCGTTGATGATGGTCATCAGCTCGGCGATCTGTTGGCGCAGCGCCCGGGCCTCATCGCGCAGCGTCACGATGAAGTGTTCCTGCAGGTCCAGCGCGACCCCGCCGGGGACGATGCAGTCCATCATGAAGCGGTGTCCGAAGGCGGCGTACGAGACCCGCTGCCACTCTTCGCGCAGCCGCGCGAACTGGTAGAAACCGAAAGCGAAGGCGATGTCGTTGAGCATGGCGCCGATGTCGCCGACGTGATTGGCGACGCGCTCGCGCTCGCACATCAAGGCGCGCAGCCAGAGGGCACGCGGCGGCACTGGCAGGCCGGCGGCCCGCTCCATCGCCATGCAGGCAGCCCAGCCGTGGGCGACAGTGGAATCACCCGAGACACGCGCGGCGAGGCGCGCCAGGCCCTCGGCGTCGCGGCCCTCGGCCATCTTTTCGATGCCTTTGTGGGTGTAGCCCAGGCGCTCTTCCAGCCTGAGCACGGTCTCGCCCACCGCCTGAAAGCGAAAATGCCCCGGCTCGATGATGCCGGCGTGCACCGGCCCGACCGGTATTTCATAGACGCCGCTGCCCTGCGCCAGCAGAAAGCGGTATGGGTGATCGGCCGGCGTCGGCCCCGCCGACCGACCGGCTGCCGGGAAATCCCGGCGCAGCGGAAACTCATCCTCTTTCCAGGCCTGATGGCGGGTCCAGCGGCGCACATCCGGGTGCAGGGAAAAGGTCACGCCCAACAAGTCCTGGGTATGGCGCTCGGGTCGGTCCGCCGCCGGGAAATACGGCGTGTGCGATGGCACAGTGGCAAGCTCACGCGGCAGCACAGTGCGCCCCAGCAGATAGCGACCGGCTTTCTCGAAACAGGTATTGATGCGCAGCGACTCGCCGGCATCCAGGCCGGGATCTTCACCCCAGCCGGCAACCCAGCGGCAGCCCCAGTCCCTGGCCTGCTGGCCGAGGCGCCCCCAGTCCGCAGCTTTCAGCTGGACCAGTTGCGCCGGCGCCAGACCTGGCGCTGCCAGCGTATCGACGCGCACACCCAGTTCCGCCAGGCGGCGCAGCAGCGGAGCAAAGTATTGCTGCGAGGTCATAGCGGTGAAGCGCCCGAAATCAGCAAGGTGGCCTGCTCGAACCAGCTTGAGAGAAACACCGGGATCGACAAGCCCAGCCACAACACCAGCAGCAGATGCAGCACCACCGGCAGCATGTTGGCCTCGACCGGCCGCTGGCCCGGCGGCGGCTCGCCGAAGACCATTCTCTGCACATGGCGCGCCAGTCCGGCAAACGCGACACCGAAGCCGACCAGCAACGGAATGGTCAACCAGGGCCAGGCCTTCATGGTCGCCATCAGCAGCAGAAACTCGCTGATAAAAACCCCGAACGGCGGAAAGCCGGCAATCGCCACGGTGCCTATCAGCAAGCCCCAGCCGATCGCCGGCTGCGTGCGTATCAGGCCGCGGATCTGGTCGATGCGCTGCGTCCCGGCCAACTGGCAGGCATGGCCCACGGTAATGAAGATGGCCGACTTGGTGAGCGAGTGCACGGTCATGTGCAGCAGCGCGGCAAAAGTGGCCAGCGCGCCGCCCATGCCGAAGCCGAAGGTGATCAGCCCCATGTGCTCGATCGAGGAATAGCTGAACATGCGCTTGACGTCGTGCTGGCGGTGCAGGAACAGACCGGCAACGGTGAACGACAGCAGGCCGAAGCCCATCATCAACTGGCCGGCCAGGTTGGTATGCAGCGAGGCGTCGACCAGCATCTTGACGCGCACCAGGGCGTACAGGGCAACGTTGAGCAGCAAGCCGGACAGCACCGCCGACATCGGTGTCGGGCCTTCGGAGTGCGCATCGGGCAGCCAGTTGTGCAGCGGCACCAAGCCGACCTTGGTGCCGTAGCCGACCAGCAGGAAGACGAAGGCCAGCGTGATCACCGCCGGGTCCATGCCAGCCGCCGAGCTGTGCAGCACGGTCCACAGCAGCGTGTCGTCGCGGTCGCCACCCAGCTTGTTTTCGGCGGCGAAATAGATCAGCACGGTGCCGAACAAAGCCTGGGCGATGCCGACGCCGCAGAGGATGAAATACTTCCAGGCCGCCTCGATCGCCTCCGGCGTCCGGTACAGGGACACCAGCAGCACAGTGGTCAGGGTGGCCAATTCCATCGCCACCCACAAGACGCCCAGGTTGTTGGTCGACAGCGCCAGCAGCATGGCAAACAGAAAGCACTGGTACATCGAATGGTAGAGCCGCAGGCGCCGGTCCGTGACGCGCCCGCGCTCGACTTCATGGCGCATGTAGGGGCGTGAAAAGATGGAGGTGGTCAAGCCGACGAAGGCGGTCAGAACCACCAGGTAGACATTGAAGGCGTCGATGTAGAACATGCGGCCGCTGGAGAGTTGCGGTCCGTGCTCGAAGACTTGCAGCGCCATCGCCAGCGCGGCGCCGAAGGTCACGACGCCCACCGCCACGTTGATCCAGCCGGCAACCGGACGGTGGCCGATGATCGCCAGCAGCAAGCCGCCCAGCAGCGGCGACAGCAGTGTGGCCTCCAGCAAGGTCACGACGCCTCCCCCTCGGCCGGCGCGTCGGCTGCCTCGGCCACCGGCATCTGCTGATTGGCTTCCGACAAGCGGTTGAACTGGCCCACGTTGAGCGAGCCGAACGAATCGCGCAGGTGGAAGAAAAAGACGCCGAACAGGATGGAGGCCACCAGGATGTCGAAGGCCAGGCCCAGTTCGACGATCAGCGGCATGCCGTAGGTCGACACCACGGCGGCAAAGAAGATGCCGCTCTCCATCGACATGAAACCGATCACCTGCGCCACCGCCGACTTGCGCACGCACATCAGCAGCATGCCCAGCAGTTCGATCGCGACGCTGACGGCAATCGTGTTGCGGGTCGCCAGGCCGGACAAATGAATGATCGACTGCGACACGTGGTAGCTGAAGATCACCAGCGCCACGCCGCCCAGCAGCAGCAGCGTCGGGTGCGCAATCACCTCGGCGTCGTATTGCATGTTGAGCTTGGCGCTGAGGCGGTAGAGCAACCAGGGGATCACGACCACCTTCAGGCAAAAAGTGATGGCCGCAGAAATATGGAGTTGCGGATGGTCGGAGGCGATGGCGACCAGCACCGAGACCACCGTCAGCAGCAGACCTTGCCAGGCAAAGGTAAAGATCAGCGGCATCATGCGGGTCTGCGCCAGCATGATGAAAGAGGTCAGCAAGGCCAGCGCCGCGAACAGGACAATCGCCTGGCTGTAGAGACCCAGGGAGGCGATGCCCATCTAGTCTCCCGTCTCCAGCACCACGTGGGTCAGCATCGCCAGCAGCGAGAGCATCAGCGCAAAGCCGAGAAACTGGGGCGCCCGAAACAGCCGCATCTTGGCCAGCAAGCTCTCCCACACCGCCAGCAGAACGGCCAGCAGCATCAGTTTGGCCGCCACCGCCACAAGTCCCAGCGCCAGCGCCGTGGCGCCGAAATCGGTGGCAATGCCCCAGGGAAAAAAGAAATCGACGATCAGCACCGAGTAGATCATCAGCTTGATTTGCGAGGCCCACTCGATCAGCGCCAGGTGGCGCCCGCTGTACTCGAGGATCATGGCCTCGTGCAACATGGTGAGTTCCAGATGGGTGGCCGGATTGTCGACCGGGATGCGGCTGGTCTCGGCCACCGCCACCATGGCCAGCGCCAGCAGCGCGAACAGGAACGAAGGCCGCAACACCAGGCCGGCTTGCAGGATGTACTCGGTTGCCACCGACAGGTCGGTGGTGCTGGCCGTCATGGCCAGCGTGAACACCGCCATCAGCATGGCCGGCTCGGCCAGCGCCGAGACCATCATCTCGCGCGAGGCGCCCATGCCGCCGAAAGCGGTGCCGATGTCGAGGCCGGCCAGCGCGGTGAAAAAACGCGCCAGTGCAAAAAAACCGACCAGCACGATGACGTCGGCAATCGCCGCCGTCGGTAGCCGCACGGCGATCAGCGGCACCACGGCGGCGGCCAGCAGCATGGCGCCGAAGACGATGTAGGGAACGGCGCGAAACAGCCAGGAAGCGTTCTCGGCCAGCACCATTTTTTTGCCCAGCAGCTTGGCCAGGTTGCGGTAAGGTTGCCAGACCGCCGGCGCGGCGCGGTTCTGCATATGGCACTTGACGCGCTGCAACCAGCCGGCCAGCAGCGGCGCCGCGGCGATGAACAGCAGCGCCTGCGTCGCGGCAAGGGCCCAGGCGGTCAACTGACGATCCATAGGAATACCAGCAGCGTGGCGAAGGAAAATTTCAGGTAGGTGTGAATGTTGCCGGTCTGGATGAAGCCGATGCGATTGGCCGCCGCCAGCACCAGGCGCCCGATCGGGAGATAGCACTTGAGCCACGACCAGTCCTGCGTGTGCAAGCTGTAATGCAGGCTGGTAAGGCGCGGAATCGGGCCGGCGCTGGCCAGGCTGTCGATCTGCTCCTCGACTTTCCATACGCCGCTGAAAACGCGCCGGATCGGCTGGCTGAAGGCGGTCGAGGTGTACTGCATACGCTGGTTGAGCTGACCGAAGCCGCAGTCCCAGGCGTCAACCTTGCGTGCCGGAACGGCACCGCGCTTGAGGAACAGATAGCCCAGGCCCAACACCACGACGATGGCGGCCAATACAAAAGGCGCCGAGTAGGAAGCGACGCGCGGCGAAATGGGGGTCAGCCACAACCAGCTCTGGGCGGCGGTCGACGGCAAGGCCTGGTGCACCAGCAGTTGCGTGATCGGCGCCATCGCCTCGATTACCGTGCTGGGGAACACGCCCAGTAGCAGGCACAGCGTCGCCAGCAGCCCCATGCCGCCCAGCATGCCGATGGGCACCTCGCGCGCCCGCGCCACGCGACGGGTGCGCGCCTTCCCAAGGAACCCAATGCCGAAGGCCTTGACGAAGCAGGCCGCCGCCAAGGCCCCGGTCAGCGCCAGCAGCGCCGCCGCGATCGGGATCATGGTGCGCAACAAGCCGTTGCTCAGCGCCGGCGCCTGCAAAGCGGTCTGGAACGTCAGCCACTCCGAGACAAAACCGTTGAACGGCGGCAGTGCCGAGATCGCGACGCAGCCGACCAGGAACAGGAAAGCGGTCACCGGCATGCGGTGAATCAAGCCGCCCATGTGATCCAGGTCATGCGCATGGGTGCGGTACAGCACGGCACCGGCACCGAGAAACAGCAAGCCCTTGAACAAGGCGTGGTTGAGCGTGTGGTACAGCGCCGCCACCAGCCCCAGCGTGCCCAGCATGGGGTGCCCGCTGCCGAAAAAAATCATCGACAAGCCCAGGCCCATGAGGATGATGCCGATGTTCTCGATCGAGTGATAGGCCAGCAGGCGTTTCAGATCGTGCTGCATCAGGGCGTACAGCACGCCCAGCAGGGACGAGGCGGTGCCAATGATCAGCACCACCACGCCCCACTCCCAGCGCACGTTGCCGATCAGGTCGTAGCTCAGCCGCACGATGCCGTAGATGCCCATCTTGATCATGGCGCCGCTCATCAGGGCCGAGATGTGCGACGGCGCCACCGGATGCGCGTCCGGCAGCCAGACGTGAAACGGCACCATGCCGGCCTTGGTGCCGAAACCGATGAAGGCTCCGGCAAAGGCGATCGTGGCCCACAGCGGCGACAGCTGGGCGGCGCGCATCTGGTCGAAGGTCAGCCCCTCGCCAAAAGCCGCCAGCACGCCGAAGGACAGCAGGATCACCAGCGCGCCGACATGGGCCAGCAACAGGTAGAGAAAAGCGGCCTGGCGGTTGGCCGCATGCTGGTGCTGATAAGTCACCAGAAAATAGCCGCACAGCGACATCATTTCCCAGAAGATCATGAACACCAGGGCATCGTCGGCCAGCAGCAGCATCTGCATGCCCAGGACGAACAGCGCCGTAAAAATGCCCAACGGCGGCAGCGGCTGCGGCGCCGTGCCGCGCCCGAATTCGCGCGTGTAGCTGGGGCCGTAGAGCGAAATAGCCAGCACCAGGGTGCCCAGCAGCAGCAGAAAAAAGCCCGACAAGGGATCGATCCGCAGATGCCAAGCCAGCCAGGGCAAACCCAGCGGGAAGTGGTCGGTAACGGTCAGATTGGCCAGCACGGTCCAGCCACCGGCGACGATGCTGGCCAGGCCGGAAAAGAAAAGAAACAGGAAGGAGCCGAAATGCAGAAAATCCGGGTGCCGGCGCAGCGCCAACAAGGAAACGGCGCCCGACAACAAGGTGCAGACGATGCCGGCATAGACGACCAGCAAAGGGTTGATACCCTCCGTGCTCATGGCACCCTGTCCAGCAACAGAAATTTCGGCCGCATGTTTTATTGTGCGTCGTTTTGCGGCTGCTGGCAACGGCGGCAGCCGCAAAAACGCACCCAACCGAGTCAGTGGGCCCCGGCTGATTCAACTCCCAACCAGCGGCCTTACCCTTGCCAGTTGCGCAGCCGCTCCAGGTGGCTGGCGACCATGGCGGCCGCGATTTGCGCCACGGCGCGTGCATTCAAAGGCGTGTCGAAAAGCAATTCGACCGCCGCATAAAGCATGTCGACAGCAACCCGTCCGACCAGCATCAACTCCTTGGGCGGCACATCCGGGAAGGCCTGCACCAGCATGCGGGTCTGAGCTTTGCTCACTGCGTCGTGCGAGTCCAGACGGACTTTCAGCAGGGCCGGCACCGCGCGCAGCGCGCGCAGGATCCATACCCCGCCCGGTGTGCGCTTGGTCACCCGGTAGGTATCGAGCACCAGACCGGTGAGCGCTGTCTCAAGCTGGGCGGTCGACCCAGCAAGCAGTTCGGGTGTTATCCAGCGCGGGATCAATTCGTTCTGGCGCAGCATCAGCCGCTGACCCAGCTCGCTCAGGATCGCGTACTTGTTGGGGAAGTACCGGTACAGCGCCGGCGGTGTCAGGCCGGCACGCTCGCACACCAGATTGGTCGACAAACGCTCGATGCCCACATCGGCCAGCAACTCGGCGGTGAGTTGCAGGATGAGTTCGAAGGTCTGCGTCGAGCGCAGCTGGGTCGGCTGTTTCTTGGCGATCAACGAGGGCTTGCGAGCAACCTCGCGTACACGGGGCAGGGCCATGTTTGCAATTAGGGTAAGCGATAGGTGCGAATTATCGCATGCGCGGCCGGAAATCATTGAAATAGATAGTCATCGCTATAGAATAGTCATCACTATCATTATTGCAATGCGATGGATTCAAACGAGAGGAGACACTGATGGGAATATCGAAGACATTGGGTCCGCGGGCGGCCCTGCTGCTGGCGCTCGCCGTGGCGGGTGCGGGGCCTGCCGGCGCCACCGGCGCTGACGATGCCAAGGGACTCTGGCTGAGTGCCGACAAGGATGCGGTGATCGAGTTCAAGGCTTGTCCGGAGCGGGCCGGCGCGCTGTGCGGTCGCATCGTTTGGGACAAGGATGCGGGAACGCCCAACGACACCTGCGGCGTGCAGATCGCGCAGCTCAACCGCTACGAGAACGACGCCTGGCGTGACGGTTGGGTCTATGACCCGCGGGACAAGAAGAACTACAAGGGCGTCATTCGCGTCAAGGGCGGGGTGCTCAACATCCGCGCTTTCATCGGCGTCGAAATTCTGGGTGAAACCGAGCAGATGACACGCACCGACGCTCTGCCTGGCACACCCGTGTGCAAGAAATAAAACCTCATCTCCACCTACCCCAACATAAAGAGGAGTCACTCCATGCGCTATCAATCCCACATTGCCGCCGGCGTCCTTGCCGCGATTGCCGCTGCCGCGCCCCTGGCCCATGCTGACGAGCGCCAGACTGCCAGCTACCAGCTCGACACCGAGGTCCGCCTGCTGACCGAGCAACGGACCCGCGGCATGTCCGACTCGCTGCTGGGGCCGGCGGCCAAGCTCAGTCTCCAGTTCGCGCACCAGAGCGGCCTGGTGGCGGTGGCCGAACTGGTCACGGTGAGCAAGACGCAGTTTCTTGACGGCAATGGCATGGGTCTCACGCTCGGCGCCGGCTACCGCTTCGGCGACCCCGAAGGCTGGCATTACGGCGTCGGTCTGGCGGCCGAAGCCTTCCCCGGCGCCAAGTTCGACGCGCCGCACGGCTTCGACATGAACGCGTTCACGCCGACCAACTTCAGCAGCACCAAGTACGACAGCCAGTTTGCGGTGCTGGAGATCGGCTACGGCGCCCTGGAGGGCCGCCTCCTCGGCGTGCTCTCGAATACCTACCGCGGCGCCGACACCGGTGGCGTTTGCGGCGCAATGCTGCAGTTCTCGGCCGACCCGACCAAGGCGCTGGAGTGCTATGCGCGCGGCGATCAGGGCTCGCGCGGCAGCTTGCTGTTCGATCTGGACTACAAGATCCGGCTGGCCTCGGCCACCACCCTGACGCTGCACGTCGGGCGGCAGAGAGTGGCCAACTTCTCCGAGGCCGACTTCACGGATTACCGCATCGGCCTGACGCGCAAGCAGTGGGGCTTCGAGTGGAACCTGGACTGGGTCGGCACGCAGGTCACTACGCCCGAGTTGTTCATGGTGCAGGACGGCAACGACGTGCGCAGCGTCAACAACAACAAACTGCTGTTCTCGGTGGCACGCCGATTCTGATCAGCGATGCCCCCTCGCTACAAAGGCACGGCTGCACCACTGGTGCTGGCCGTCGATCTCGGCACCTCGGGCTGCAAGTGCGCACTGGTGTCGCTGGATGGCACGGTGCACGCCTGGTCGTTCCGTGCAGTCAAACTGCATGTTCATGGCGCGCTGGCCGAGCAGGACCCGCAGGACTGGTGGAGCGCCTTTCTTGAGGGCGCTGGCGAAATCCTCGCCGCCGACGCCGGGTTGCGCCGCCGCGTCGCCGCTCTGTGCTGCTCCACCCAGACCGAAGGCACGGTGTGCGTCGACCGCACCGGCCAACCCCTCGGGCGCGCCCTGACCTGGCTCGATTCGCGCGGCGCGGCGGCCATGGCGCGCCGCGTGCGCGGGTGGGGGCCGAACATCGAAGGCTACGGAGCGTTGAAGTTGTGGCGCTGGCTGCGGCTGACCGGTGGGGCACCGTCGCTGTCGGGTCGGGATTCGGCCGGACACATGGCCTATATCCGCGACGAAGAGCCGCAGCGTTACGGACGCACGTACAAGTTTCTGAACGTGCCGGATTACATGAATCTGCGCCTGTGCGGCCGCTTCTGCGCCACGCAGGATTCGATGGTGACGGCGTGGATCACCGACAACCGCGATCCGCACCAGATTCGCTACGACGCCGGATTGATCCGCCTGCTGGGTATCGATGCCGCCAAGCTGCCGGAGATTGTTCACTCGACCGATATCCTTGGCCCGGTATTGCCGGAGGTAGCACAGGCGCTGGGGCTGGACACCAAGACTGTCGTTGTTGCCGGCGCGGTAGACACCTCGGCCGTCGCCGTGGGCGCGGCCGTGGGTGACTTCGAAACCCATCTGTACCTGGGCACCTCGTCCTGGCTGGGGGCGCATGTACCTTTCATGAAGACCGACGTGCGGCACAAGATCGCCGCTGTGCCCAGCGCAGTGGACGGCCGTTACCTCGCGATGGCGTTGCAATCCACGGCGGGCGCCAATCTCTCATTCCTGCGCGACCGCATCCTCTACCATCCGGACGAGTTGGCCAGCGATGAGGAACACCCGGCGGTCTACGAGATGCTGAACCGGATCGCCGCCCGCGTGCCGCCCGGAGCAAGGGGATTGATCTACACCCCCTGGCTGCTGGGTGAGCGCACGCCGGTGGACGACCCCTGTCTGCGTGCCGGACTGCTCAACATGTCGCTGGAGCATTCGCGCGAGGATATCTTTCGCGCCTTCCTCGAAGGCGTGGCGCTGAACACGCGCTGGATGCTGGAGCCCTTTGCGCGGCTGCTGGGGCGCGATGTCGGCACCATCGCCGCGGTGGGCGGCGGCGCGCAATCGGACGTGTGGTGCCAGATCATGGCTGATGTCACCGGTCAGCCGATCCGGCAATTCGAAAATCCAATACAGACCAACGCCATCGGTGCGGCCTTCATCGCCGGCGTGGGCATGGGCGCCTTGCGCTTCGCGGACCTGGGCCACCTGCGCCAGACCCGCCATACCTACGAGCCGTCCGGCGCGCTGCGCCGCCTGTACGACGACAAGTTCGAAACTTTCAAGGAGGTGCGTACGCGGCTGGCACCGCTGTACCACCGGCTCAACGCGCCCCGGGCGTGCCCAGCATGAATACCCAGCAGGTTCGCCAAACCGTCGTCGACCTGTGCGCCAGGCTGTCGCGTCAGGGCTACCTGGCGGGCACCGGGGGCAACATCGCGCTGCGCATCGACGCGGCACGTTTCGCCGTCACACCGTCGGCCACCGACTACGCCAGCATGGGCGCGTCGGATGTCTGCGTGCTGCGGCTGGCAGACCTGGTGCAGGTCGAGGGAGAGCGCTCGCCGTCAGTGGAAAGCGGCCTGCACGCGCGCGTGCTGCGGGCGCGGCCGGACGTGCATTGCAGCATCCACACGCACCAGCCGGTGGCCAGCGCGTGCGCGCTGGCCGGCCTGGCCCTCGACGTTCCACCCGGCGCACTGCAGCGCACCTTGGGGGGCACCGTCCCCGTCGTCGGTTATGCGCCCTCGGGCACAGGCTGGCTGTCGTGCAGGCTGGCGCGCGCGCTGCGCGCCGACACCAATGCCTATCTGATGTTGAACCACGGCGTGTTGTGCTGTGGCCGCAATGCGCAGGCGGCCGTGCAGGCGGTCGAGGATCTTGAGACGCTGGCCCGGCAGCAGCTCTCGCGCTTGATCGCCGCGCGCGCTGCCCGGGAGCCGCTTTTGCGACAGACCCTGCAGCGCGTCGGCGACGCGCTGGCAGGCTGATTTACCCCCCCAATCCCCATCACCGACACCCCATGAACCCTCTCGCCCCGCCCGCCGCCTCATCCTCCTCCTCGGCGACCGCGCCACGCCCCGCCATCTCGGCCTGGCCCGATGTCGCCAGCCTTTATCGCCGCTTCGACGCCTTGGTCAAGCAACCGATGCGGCCGATCCGCGCCGACAAGCTGCCGCAGGTGATGCGCTATTTTGAAGACCGCTGCCAGGGCTCCAGGCGTCTGGCCGAACGCGCCAAGGCCGTGATCCCCGGCGGCGTGCAGCACAACCTGGCCTTCAACCACCCCTTCCCGCTGGCCATTGCCCAGGCCGACGGCGCCCACATGACCGATGTGGACGGCAACCGCTACATCGACTTCCTGCAGGCCGGCGGCCCGACGCTACTGGGCTCCAACCATCCGCTGGTGCGGCAGAAGGTCAACGAGGTGCTGGATTCGTGCGGCCCGGTCACCGGCCTGCTGCACGAGTACGAGGTGAAGCTGGCCGAGCTGGTGTGCCAGAACATGCCCGCGGTCGAGATGGTGCGTCTGCTGGGCTCGGGCACCGAGGCGGTCATGGGCGCCGTGCGACTGGCGCGCGCCTACACCCGCAAGAAATGGATCATCAAGGTCGGCGGCGCCTACCACGGCTGGAGCGATCAGCTGGTCTACGGCATGCGCCTGCCCAGCACCGGCCGCATGGAGGCGGTGGGGATCCCGCGCGGCGCCACCGGCAACACCCAGGAGTGCAACCCCAACGACCTGGACGCGTTGCGCCGCAAGCTGCAGTTCAACCGTTGGCGCGGTGGCACGGCGGCCGTGCTGCTGGAGCCGCTAGGCCCCGAGAGCGGCACCCGCCCCGTGCACCCCGACTACAACCGCCAGGTGCGCGCGTTATGCGACGAATTTGGCGCGCTGATGATCTTCGACGAGGTGGTCACCGGTTTTCGTGTCGGCATGGGCGGCGCGCAGGCCTACTTCGATGTGAAACCCGACATCACCGTGCTGGGCAAGTGCCTGTCCGGCGGCTACCCCATGGCCGGCGCCATCGGTGGCCGCAAGGACGTGATGATGCTGCTGGTGGGCGGCATCGGCACCAGTTCGCGCCGCGCCTTCGTGGGCGGCACGCTGTCGGCCAACCCGCTGTCCTGCGTGGCCGGTTACTACGCACTGCTGGAAGCGCAGCGCAGCGACGCGGCCGGCGTGGCCGGGCGTGCCGGCGACCGGCTGCGCCAGGGCCTGGACGCCATCATCAACCGCCTGGGCCTGCCCTACGTGGCCTACAACATGGGCTCCATCGTGCACCTGCAGACCTCGGGCGTGCTGCTGCTCGACACCAGCAACATCTTCAAGCTCTTGCGCGTGAAGAACGAAGCCGGTCGACGCAAGCACATGATGGAGGCGATGGGCGCGGCCTACACCGCGCACGGCGTCATCACGCTGGCCGGCAGCCGCATCTACACCAGCCTGGCCGACACCGACGAGGTGATCGACGACGCGCTGAACCGCTTCGAAGACGTCTTCAAGCTGGTGTGACGCGATGACGACCGAAGACGCACTGCAAGGGCAATGGCGCCAGCTTCGCGAGCGGCTGCAGGGCAGACAACTGCTGGGCAAAGACGGCGCCAGCCTGTCGCTGCGCATCCCGGGCCGTGACGCGATGTGGTTCGGCTGCGGGCCCGAGGCGGCACCGCAGAGGGTGCCGCTGCGGGCGGCTGCCGGCGCAAGCGAAGTCCATGCCGCGGTCTACGCCGCACGCGGCGATGTCGGTGCCGTCGCCGTGGGGGGAGCTGAGTTCGGTTGCTGTCTGGCGGATTTCGGCGGCGCGATGCCGCAGGTCTTTGACGAGCAGGCGCGCCACCTGGGCCACATGGGGCCGGCGGTCAGTGATGCCGAATACATCGCGCGCTCCCTTGGCAAAGGGGGCAACGTGTTGCTGTCGCAGGGCCGCCCGGTCTGCCTGGGCATGACCACCACCCGCCTGGCCTTGAACGCCGAGCTGTTCGAGAAGTGCGCCAAAGCCTATGTGCTGGCGCTGGCCAGTGGCGCGCGCGTGAAGCCCCTGCCCTGGTGGGTGCGGGCCATCGCCAACTCCCGCCTCCATAAAGACGAGCGCCGCGCGGCGCAAGCTTTCGCTCGCGGCGAATTGCCGATCGAGAGTCGCGGCTACTAGCAATTTTGCGGATCAACTCTAAACAGGAAAGAGAAGCCTCAGCATGGAACCCGTTTCGTCGTCGTATTCTCTGCGCCAGATTGCATCCGCCTTGCTGATCGGCTCCGTCGCATTGCTCGTGCTGGGACTCCAGCCCATTTTGCTGGGCGAACTGGTCGACAAGCACTTCATCACCATGGAGGGGGTGGGCATCATCGCGATGGGCGAGATCGTCACCCTCGGGCTGGGCGTGGCCTTGGGCGATGCGCTGCTGCCGCTGTCCCGCTATCGCTCCATTACCGCCATCGCCGCACTGCTGGCAGCCGGCCTCGACCTCGCCACCAGCTTCGCCACAGGCGATAACCAGATGATCGTGTTGCGGGCGGCTGCCGGTCTGGCGGAAGGTGTGCTGGTCTGGGTTGCCACCAGCATCATTGTGCGCAGCACCAAGCCGGAGCGTCTGGCCGCCATCTTCATGGTGGTGCAAACCCTGAGCCAGAGCGGGGTGGCCGCATTGCTGGCGGCCTGGGTGGTGCCACGCAGCGGCTGGCAAGGTGGCTTTCAGGTGTTGTGCGCGGTCACCGCTCTGGCGGCCGTGCTGGCACTGGGATTGCCGCCGCGGCTGGCGCCGCTCGGCAGCGCGACCGGCCCCAAACTGCGCTGGTCGACTGCCAACGTGCTGCCATTGGCCGCCGCCTTTGCCCAGATGGCGGCACTTGGCGCCCTGTGGGCGTATCTGGAGCCGCTGGGATTGAGGATCGGTTTCGATGCGCAGGGCGCGCAGGCCATGATCTCAGAAATGCTGGCCATGCAGGTCGTTGGCGGCATTGCGGCGATCTGGTGCGTGCGCCGCCTGGGCGTCGTCTCGACCCTGGGTACGGGCGCGGCCGTGCTCGCCGCCGTGGCGACGTGCCTTTACCTTTTGCCCACCGGCGCGACGCTGCAGTTTGCACTCCTGTGCGCCGTCTTTGGCTTTGTCTGGCTGTTCCTGATGCCCTTCCACGTGGCGCTGGCTTTTCGGGCCGACGCCAAGGGCCGGGTGGCGATGCTGATTCCGGCGGCCCAGTTGCTGGGTTCGGCTTTTGGCCCTCTGGTCGCCTCCTTTACCGTCACCGGCGATGCGGCGCGCCCGGTGCCACTCGTGAGCCTGTGCTTTGCCGCCAGCGCTGTGGCTTTGATCCTGCTGGGCCGGCGGCACTGGATGTCACGACCGGCAGGCGCTTGAAAACTGGCTGCGCACACTGACAAACACCCAACGAGGAGAAGACGATGCGACTTTTGAAATCCTTGCTGAGCGCGCTCTTGCTGACCATGGCATGTTCCGGCCAGGCGCAACTGAGCGAACGCCAGAGCCGCCTGCTGGTCGTCAACTGCATTCAGTGCCATGCGCGGGGCAACGCCGGCTTTCCGATCATGGGCAACCCGGACGACTGGAAGACCCGCAACCGCCAGGGCGAGGATCGCCTGTTGCGCAGCGTCATCGAGGGCCTGGGCGGCATGCCGCCGCTGGGTTATTGCGCGGCTTGCAGCGAGGCCGATCTGCGCGCCCTGACCCGCCTGGTTGCCGGACTGGAAGGAGGCAAATGATGAGCCCCGATCGCCGCCTGTTTCTCGGCACGGCCGCCGCCGGTGCCGTGGCCACCTTGTTGCCAGGCTGCGGTTCCCGCGGCAGCGAGCCGCAGATGCCGGTCTCCTATGAACTGGGCCACCCGCTGCCTTGGGTCAACTGGGCCGGCAACCAGTATTGCTTCCCCAAGCAGCGGCTTGCCCCCGCTTCGGAAGCCGAAGTCGTCGACGCGTTGCGCCAGGCAGCTGGCCGGGTGCGCGCTGTTGGCACCGGTCATTCCTTCACCGCGCTGGTGCCGACCGACGACACGCTGATTGCAACCGATTTGCTGAGTGGACTGGTCGGCCACGACGCGACCCGCCTGCAGGCCGAGCTGTGGGCCGGCACGCGCCTGAACGACGTCGGCCCCTTGCTGGCGGGCATTGGGCAGGCCTTGCCCATCATGCCCGACGTCGACCACTTCGCGCTGGGCGGCGCCATCGCCACTTCGGTGCATGGCACCAGCGCACGCTTCGGTTCACTTTCCAGCCACATCGTTGGCCTGACCCTGGCGACGCCCAGCGGTGAACTGGTCGAGTGCTCGGCCACGCAGCAGCCCGCTGTATTCAACGCGGCGCGCGTGTCGGTTGGATCGCTGGGCGTCATCACCCGGGTCAGGCTGCAGAACGAACAGCCGTTCCAACTGACCGAGGTCAACCGCGTCGAGCGCACCGAGGATGTGCTGGCCGATCTGGAGCAGCGCTTTGCCCGGCATCGCCATTTCGAATTCCTGCCGCTGCCGAATTCCGATCTGAGCGCCACCGTGGCCACCGACCTGGCAAAACCGCAAGACAAGAACCTGGGCCAGGACGATCCGCAGGCCCTCAACCAGTTGCGCCAGGTTTTCGACGCCGTCAGTTGGATGCCGGGTGCCGCCCTGGTCTACGACCGTGTGCTGAAGATCGCCATGGGCGACGCCGCATCCAGCGTTCGCACCGGCCCGTCGTACCAGGTGTTCCCGCACGAGCGCGGCATACGTTTCCGCGAGATGGAGTACACGGTGCCGGCCGCTGCCGGGCCGGCCTGCGTGCGCGAGATACTTCGGACCCTACGCGAGCGCCAGATTCCGGTCTGCTTCCCGCTGGAGTACCGCCGTGTCGACGCCGACGACATCTGGCTGTCCATGTTTGAAGGCCGGCCGGGCGCCACCATCTCGGTGCATCAGTTCGGCGATCTCGATCACCGCCCCTATTTCGCCGCGATCGAGCCGATCTTCTGGAAGTACGAGGGGCGTCCGCATTGGGGCAAGCTGCACACGCTGGACGCCAAGCGTCTGGCGGCCCTTTACCCGAAGCACTGGAAGGACTTCCAGGAGGTGCGCCAGCACCTTGACCCGCAGGGCAAAATGCTCAATCCCCATCTGAGAACAATTTTTGGAGCCTGAAGCATGGTATCGCGTCGTACTCTCATGTTCAGTGGCGCGGCCGCCGCCGCGCTGGCGTTGGCACGGCCGCGCGAATTCAGCGGTGGCCATGCGGCCTATTTCGCCAAGCTCAACGCGACGCTGCGCCACCACGGCATCGATCGGCCGGTGCTGCTGGTCGATCTGGACCGGCTCGACCGCAACATCGACCGCGTGGTCAAGTCGGCCGCGACCGGCACGCGGCGCAACTACCGCATCGTGGTCAAGTCGGTGCCCAGTCCGGCGCTGGTCGCTTACATCGCGACGCGGGCCGCGACCAATTCCGGCATGGTGTTCCATCGTCCCTTCCTTCAGGAGCTGGCACGCCGGCGACCGCAGTCCGACCTGCTGCTGGGCAAGCCCATGCCGGTGGCCGCGGTGGCCACCTTCTACGAGCAGCACAGTGGAATGTTCGACCCGGCACAGCAATTGCAGTGGCTGGTCGACTCGCCGGCGCGGCTGACGCAGTACCTGCAACTGGCGCAGGGGCGCCGGCTGCGGCTGCGCGTGAACCTGGAGATCGACGTCGGTCTGCATCGCGGCGGCTTTGCCGATCCGGCGGCGCTGGCCGGCGCGCTCGCCACCATTGCCGCCCATCCGGAACAGCTGGATTTTTCCGGCTTCATGGGCTACGACGCCCACATCATGGGACTGCCGGGATTGCTGGCGAGCGGCGAAATCCCCCGGGTGAAGGCGCGCTATGGCGCCTTCGTCGATACCTTGCGTCGCCAGTTCCCACAACTCGCGCAAGGGCCGCTGACCTTCAACGGCGCCGGCAGCCCGACCTTTCGCAATTACGAAACCGACTCGCCGCTGAACGACATCTCGGTCGGCACCGCGTTGATGAAACCGAGCCACTACGACCTACCCCTGCTCGCCGACTTCGAGCCGGCGGCCTTCATCGCCACGCCGGTGCTCAAGCGACAGGCCAGCACCGGCGTGCCGACGCTGGAGTGGCTGCGCGGGCCGCAACGCCTGTGGGACCGCAACACGGCCGACACGCTGTTCACCTACAGCGGCAACTGGCTGGCCGAGCCGGCGTCACCCGCCGGCGTGCAACGCGCCGGAATCTACGCCAGTTCCAACCAGGAGGGCTATTACGCGGCCAGCGGCGTGCAGCTCGCGGTCGACGACTTCTTCTTCCTGCGTCCCACGCAGTCGGAGGCGGTGCTGCTGCAATTCGGTGACCTGCTCGGGGTGCGCGCGGACCGCATCGAACAGCGCTGGCCGGTGCTCACTGTGGGCCTGTAACGAAGAATGTCCGGTTGCACTTGACCAGCGTCACAAGCCGCTGCTGCAAGGCATCCAACCCTTCGATACTCGGCTGGCGACCGCAACCAAGCTCAGGCGCGCCGGCGCACCGCGGTCAGGATACCGCGCAGGATCTCAATCGGCGGCGGCGGGCAACCCGGCACCCAGACGTCGACCGGAATGACGCTGGAAACAGGCCCGCAACTGGCGTAGTTCTCGCCAAAAATGCCGCCGTCGCAGCCACAGTCACCGACCGCCACCACCAGCCGCGGTTCCGGCGTGGCGTCGAAGGTGCGACGCAAGGCGGTGGCCATGTTGCGCGACACCGGCCCGGTCACCAGCAGCAGGTCGGCGTGGCGCGGGCTGGCGACAAACTTGATGCCCAGGCCTTCGATGTTGTAGTAGGGATTGCCCAGCGCATTGATCTCCAGCTCGCAGCCGTTGCAGGAGCCGGCATCGACCATGCGAATGGTCAGCGCCTTGCCCAGGATCTTCAACACATCGGCCTGGATACGCCCGATCTCGCCCTCTGCCGCGGCTCCGATATCGGGCGCCGGCTCGCTCCGGATGCCGTGCCTGGCAATTTGCTTGACAACGCGCCAAATCATAGGTCTTGCCCCGAATAGCTGAGGTTGAACGACTTGTTGATGAGCGGAAAGTCGGGCACGATGTTGCCGATCACGGCGTGCTCCAGCACCGGCCAGTTCTGCCACGAGGGATCATGGCAATGGCAGCGCACAATGCGATGCTGCCTGGCGGCGCTATCGAGTTCCAGCACCACCAGCAACTCGCCACGCCAGCCCTCGACCCAGCCGGCGCCCCGGCTGGCCGCAGCGGGCATGGCAACTTCCTGGCGCAGCGGGCCGGCCGGCAGGTCCGCCAGGATTGCGCGTATCAGTCGCAGCGATTCGAAAACCTCGTCAAAACGCACCAGCACACGCGCCGCGACGTCGCCATTGCGGTGTGTTGCCATCCTGACCTGCAACTGCTCGTAAGGCGCCCACGGATGGTCGCTGCGCAAGTCCCAGGCCTGACCGCTGGCACGCCCGGCCAGTCCGGTCAGCCCCAATTGCGCCGCCAGCGCCGGCGTGACGCGACCGGTGGTCATGAAACGGTCCTGCAATCCGGCATGTTCCTCGTACACCGCGCGCAGGTTCTGCACTTCGGGCTCGATCGCATCGCATTGCCGGCGCAAGCGGTCTATCAGTGCCTGATCAAGGTCGCCGGCGACGCCGCCGGGGACTATGCAGTCCATCATCAAGCGGTGCCCGAACGCTTCCTTGGACAGACGCAGCCAGTCTTCGCGCAAGCGCGAGAACTGCGCCAGGCCAAAGGCAAAAGCCGCGTCGTTGCCCAGCGCACCGAGGTCGCCCAGATGGTTGGCAATGCGTTCACGCTCCAGCAGCAGCGCGCGCACAGACGCAGCGCGTGGCGTAATTTCGCAACCGGCGGCCGACTCCAGCGCCATGCAGTAAGCCCAGGCGTAGGCCACCGTGGAGTCGCCCGAGACCCGTCCGGCCAGGCGGTGTCCTTGCAGCGCAGGCATCTGCGTCATGCGCTGCTCTATGCCCTTGTGCGTGTAGCCCAGCCGCTGTTCCAGGCGCAATACTTTTTCACCCACCACGGAAAAACGGAAATGCCCCGGCTCAATCACGCCGGCGTGCACCGGACCGACGGCGATCTCGTGCACGCCATCGCCTTCGACCCGGACAAAGGGGTAATCGACCAGGGCCGAGTCGGTAAAAGGAGGGACTGCGTCGGCGCCCTGCTGCAAGGGGAAATGCTCCAACGGCCAGGCGCCATGGTTCAGCCAGGGACGCTGGTCCTGGCAGCCCTGGGCCTGCAGGCCCGACAGATCGGCCAGCGCGCGCTGCATTCTGGCGGCACAGGGGAAGACGGGCACCAGGTCCGGATAGCGCGTCTGCTGGCCCGGCAAGGACAATTCCAGCCAGGCCAGGCCGTCGGCAATCACATAGGCGGCACACACCGCCCGGCCCTCTGCGGGCGCGCCGCCCCACAAGGCCAACAGGCGTCCGCCGGCATCCCGCACGGCGCCGGCGGCGGCCAGCCATTCCTGCGCCGTGACGCGCGCACGCGCTATCGGCACCGGCGCCGGCAGCCATTGCAGATCGATATTGACAGCGGGAATCTTCATCGCTTCAGCCCCCCAGCATGCGCGCCGCCTGAACGTACCAGCCGTTCAGATACGGTGGGATGTACAGGCCCAGCACCAGGGCCAGTCCCAGATGGACAAACACCGGCAGCAAAGCCGGCGGATGGGGCAGCGGCAACAGCTTGGTCTCGCCAAAAACCATGGGCAGCACCCGGTACAGCACCGAGGCAAAAGCGACGCCCAGCGCCAGAAACAGAAATGGCGTGGCCCACGGTTGTTCGCGCATGGCGGTAGTGAGAATCAGGAACTCGCTGGCAAAGACGCCGAACGGCGGCATGCCCAGAATCGCCATGACACCCAGCATCAGGCCCCAACCGACCGTCGGATTGACTTTGATGAGACCGCGAATTTCGCTCATGATCTGGGTTCCGGCTTTTTGCGTCGCATGACCCACCGCATAGAAAATGGCCGATTTGGTGAGCGAGTGCACCGTCATGTGCAGCAGACCGGCAAAACTGGCGACCGGTCCGCCCATGCCGAAAGCAAAGGTGATCAAACCCATGTGCTCGATCGACGAATAGGAGAACATGCGCTTGACGTCTTTCTGGCGCGACAGGAAGAACGCCGCCACCACCACCGACAGCAGGCCGAAGCCCATCATCAGCTGGCCGGCCATGGGGCGATGCAGGGCTCCGTCGGTGAGCACCTTGCAACGCAGCACGGCATACATGGCCACGTTCAGCAACAAGCCCGAGAGCACGGCGGAGACCGGTGTCGGGCCTTCCGCGTGGGCGTCCGGCAACCAGCTGTGCAAGGGCACCAGACCGACCTTGGCGCCGTAGCCGATCAACAGGAAGGCAAAGGCCAGGGTGACGATGCCCGGGTCCAGCTGGCCCTTGATGGCGTCCAGATGGGTCCACAGCAGCGTGGCGCCCTCCGGCCCCAGCACTTTTTCCGCCGCCATGTACAGCAGCACGGTGCCGAACAGCGCCTGCGCAATACCGACGCCGCACAGGATGAAGTATTTCCAGGCCGCCTCCAGGCTGGCCGCCGTGCGGTAGACGCTGACCAGCATCACGGTGGTCAGCGTTGCCGCCTCCATCGCCACCCACAGGATGCCCAGGTTGTTGGTGGTCAGGGCCAGCAGCATGGTGAAGCTGAACAACTGGTACATGCCGTGGTACAGGCGCATGCGCGGCGGCGTCATCTTGCCGCGGTCCTGCTCGACCCGCATGTAGGGGCGCGAGAACAGGGCCGTGGTGAGTCCGACAAAAGCCGTCAGCGTGACCAGAAAGACGTTCAGCGGGTCGATGAAGAATTGTTCATGGAAGACCAAGACCGGACCGTCGGCAACGATCTGGGCGGTCAGCAGGCAGGCGGCGACGAAGGTGCCGGCGCTGAAGGCCACATTGATGTTGCGGGCGAAATCGCGGTGCCCCGTGAAAGCCAGAACCACGCCGCCCAGCAGCGGGAGTCCGAGAACAAAATACAGCGCCTGCACCTCAGTC
>NZ_JAQTMS010000059.1 GCF_028714215.1 Rhodoferax sp.
CCGGTGGGTAGACCGAGAAGCTGCCCGAGTCGTTGACCGGCGCACCGTTGATGGTGAAACCCATTTGAACGGAGTTGGCGCCGCGCACCCGCAGGCCGCCGCCGAACAAGCCGGTGGCGTCGTTGCTGAAGGTGTTGACGCCGGGCAGCAACTCGATCGCCTGGTAGGGATTGCTCGACGGGTTGAGTGTTTCCAGGTGCGCCCGATTGACCGAGCTGCGCGCCTTGGGTGTGTCCTCTTGCACGATCAAGCCGGTGTTGCTGCCGCCGGGCAGGCCCTCGACGGCAATGCGGCCGACGTCGGTCGGTGCCGACTGCTGGGCCCACAGTGCGGGCGCACTGCACAGAGCGCCTACCAGCAGCGCGATCGGGGTGGGTTTGATTTTTTTCATACGGGAAAAGTTGTGGAAGTTGGTTGAAAAAGAAATGGGAAACTGGGGCGCCGCGGCGCCGTGTCAGGCGCTGGGCGGACGGAAGTCAATCTCGGCGCTGAATTTGTGGAACTCGTGATCGACCCAGGTGTTGGCCGGGAACGGTGGGTAGAGGCCGCGGCGCACCGTGGCAATGGCGGCATCGTCCAGCAAATTGGAGTTGGAGGACTCCAGAATGCCGGCCTCCAGCAGGGCACCGCCGCGCGCCAGCGTGAACCAGACCTTGACCTTGCCCTGGGGCCGCTGCTGGCTGACCGCGCGGCCGGTGGGGTAGCGCTTGGTGGCATTGAGCATGGCCCGCACCAGGCTGGCGTATTCATTCTCCAGCGTTGCCGTCTGGGCTTTGCTGGTGTCGGGCGCCGGCGCCGGTGTCGGCGCCGCCATGGCCACTGGCGTCGACTTGGTCGGCGGCGGTGTGTCGCGCACCGGGGCTTCCGGCGGGCTCATCAGCGCTGGCGCAGGCAGGTCTGCTTGCCGGGGCGGCGGCGTGGTTTCGGTTTTGGGCGCCAGCGGCTCAGGGGTTTTGATTTCCTTGGGCGGCGCTGGCAGTGGCGGTGGCGGCGGCAGAAGCACCTCCTGGATTACCACCGCTTGCAGCGGCTTCTTGATCAGGTTCAGTCCTTTGCGCGCCATGCCGGAGACCAGCGCATAGCCCAGCAAGGCGTGCAATGCAATCACGATCAGCAAGCCCTTGACCCGGCGCGACGGGTCGCGCGGCTGGAAGCGGTAATCGAGGCTGAGCGTATTCACTGGACGAACCGCGCCCTGGCAAGCGCTGCTTGAGCAAGATAAATCTGCACCGTGTTTCCCCCTGGCGGCTGTGGTTGAGTCTGGAATTTGGCGTTGGTAGCATTACGTCCCTTCACACTGATGCTTTACTCGCCGGAGATGTACTCGCGCCGGCACCAACATGCGGAGAATTTAAAGGGAAAAAATGACACTATGACGACAGCGCCGGGCAACCCATTGAGAGTTCCGAAACGGTGGCCTGCCAAACCCCGTTCAGCGTAGCGGGAGGATCAGGCTGGAGGGGCACTCAGCTCCGTGTCCCCCGCCCTGCGGGCTCCTCCTTTACCTGCGCTGAGTGCCCCACCAACCTGATCTTTCATGCGGGGTTGGTATGCGACCGGCGCAAACCACCGACCCTCGCCGCCCTCGACCCACATACGCCTGAGCCTCGGTTTTGGACTTGCGAAAGCAAGCCGCATCAGGCAGGCTCTGAACGGCATCCTGAATTTCGGAGCTCTTAACTCTTTTGTCCGACGGCCAGGCCGCGCAGGAATTCGATCAGTCCGCGATCGACGTCCAGTTCCGCCACCAGTGCCGCCGCCTGCATCACATCGCGCGTCGTTCCCAGATCGGTTTGCAGCTCGCTGGCCTGCCGGTACCAGCGCTCCGTGCGCTTCCTGGGCAGCAGGTGGCGCAAGGCCTCGATGTCGTAGCGCAATCGCTTGGCGAGGATGCGGACACGGTGTAGCTGACCCGGCTGGTCGACCTGTTGGCGCGCCTGCTCCAGTTGCTGATGCAGATGCGCTATGCGCTGCTTGAGCCAGCGGCGCAGGGACGTTGCAGGTTCCGGCTGGGCCTCAACAGCGTCGCTCGGAGCTGCCAGGTCGGCCAGCCATTGGGTGGTGGCCAGCAGGCCGGCGCCGACAGCCGGTTCCTGCAGCGCGTAGCGAACCGTTTTGCGCTGCAATTCGCAGGCCTGGGTCAGGGCCAGCGTCATTGCCTGCCAGCACTGTGCCCGCCTGGCATCGCCGCCAATGTAGGCGTCGGCCAGCGGCGGCAGCGTCTCGCCGCGGGCCACGTCGATGTCGCGCAACGTGCCCAGACAGGTCAGGAGTGCTTGCAGGGCCTGCCCGTACGGCGCGGCGCCGGCTGCCAGCAGCGGCTGGAAAAGTCGCATGGCGCTTCTGAAGCGCCGCCAGCCGACACGGGCCTGGTGCACCACCTCGGGATGGTCGGAACTGAGCAAGGTGTTCAGGTTGCCGGTGAAATGGGAGAACATTTCGCCCAGCACACGCTGTGCCAGCTCGGGCAGCGCCAGATCGGACGCCAGCGGCAGCACCCGGGCGCGCAGCGCCGGGTCCACCTCACCCAGCGCCAGGGCATAGCCGCGCTCCGCCTTGCTGACGTTGAACGGCAGCACGGCAATGGTCTGGGCGATCTGCCGGGCGACCTCGAATAGTGCCGTCACCGGTCCGACTTTGAGTTCCAGCTCCAGCTCGCACAGAGGGCTGCATCGGTCGCCGGAGACGATCTGTCCCAGGTCCAGCGCCACCTCCACCACGCTGCCATCGCGCCGGCGCAGCAGCCAACTGGTGCGCTGGAAGTTGGTTTCAAAAACGGGCGCCAGTGCCGCAAACAGCGTGCCGTCGGGATCGATGGCCGACCACGGCGTGTCCGCCAGTTGCTTCAGGGACAGGGCGGCAGTGCGCACCGGCATTTCCCACTCGCCGCGCCGGCTCAGCGCCGAATCGTTGCGGCCAGCGGTCTTCAGGGTTTGCAGCCATTTTGGTTTTGCCGCATCGCCCAGGCGTCGCAGCCGCAAGGCCACGCGTTGCTGGCGCAACAGAAGTTGCGGCGTGTCGTAGTAGATGTTGTGCAAATGCAGTTGCGTGGCCTTGCGTCGCGCCAATAGCGGCGTACGGGACAAGCGCTTTGCCAGGCCGGACGGATCGGAGGTCGGCAGTGCCAGTTTGAGTTCGATTTCTTCCGGGCTCGCGGCCCGGGCTGCCGCTTTCATGGGCTGTTCATGGCTCCGGTGCTGGGGCCACCTTGGGTCGGACCGGCCATGCCGCCTTTGATGAACTCGCGATAGGGCGTGGACCAATTCCCGGGACTGGTTTCAAGCCGCTCGCGCGTCTCCAGTTCATGCTTCACCTGTCGCACCAATACATCCTCCTCGCCATAGCGAAGCTGCAGTTTGCGGCACAGCCTTCTCAAGTTGTCCAGATGTCTTGACATGTGATTTCCTCAAAGAGCGTGTGAGTATTAACCACTGGTCGGGGCGTCGGCACAGCGAAATATCGCCGCTGTTTGATGTAAAACAAGCTTCAACGCCTTCGCCAATCCCCGCGCCGGGAGCGCCCTCAGGCGGCGTAACCCAGCACCGCGAAGAAGTGAAATCCGGTGCCCAGTGCGACGAAGCCATGCCATACCGCGTGGGCGTATTTCAGCCTGGAATCGAGCACAAAGAAAACCACACCCAAGGTGTAGGCCAGGCCACCGGCGACCAGCAATTCGACACCCGGCAAGGGCACTTTGCGCACCAGCGGCACCGCCGCAATCAGCACCAGCCAGCCCATCACCAGGTACAGACCAGTCGACAGCCAGGGCCTGGACAAGCGGCCGAACGACTTGAGCGTGATGCCAAGGGCTGCCAGCGCCCAGACCACGCCGAACAGCGTCCAGCCCCAGGAGCCGGCCAGGGCGCCCAGCGCGAACGGCGTGTAGCTGCCGGCAATGAACAGGTAGATCGCCCCGTGATCGAGCTTCAGAAAAACACGCTTGGCGCGACCCTGGGGCAGCGCGTGGTACAGCGTCGAACTCAGGTACAGCACGACCATGGTCGCCGCAAACACGACTGTGCCGACAAAGCCGGCGGTGGTTCGCTGTCGCGCCACCTCGATCAGAAACGGTACCACGCAGATGGCCGCCAGCAGCGCGACGCCGTGGCTCACGCTGTTGGCGATTTCCTCACCTCGGCTCTGGCAGCGGTGCGTCATAAGAGAGATGGCTCCGTGTAACGGTTGGGCGGTAGCAAAGCATAGTCTGAATCATCTGCAATAGTGCCACCGAATAGCGGGCTATTGTCCCAGAAGACCTTTTTTCAGCAAGGCATCGACCGGCTGGTCGCCGACAAAAATTCCCAGGATGGCGGTAAAAAAATCAGCGCCAAAGATGGCCTGACCCTGCCTGGTACCGTTTATCGTCAACTGGGTACCGAGTCCCGGCAGGTAGTCAAGGTTGATGACGTCGCCTTTCACCGTCAAGCCTATGCTCTTGATCGTGAGTTCCAGTTGGCTGACCCGATCGGCCAGGCGCAGCAGTTCGGCTTCACCGGCGTTTTTTCGAATGCCCGCCACCAGTGCGCTGTTGAAATCATCGGGGCCGGCCCCTCTGAGCATGCGCAGTTGCAGGCGTTTGGGCCCCGGCAGGGCGACCAGTGCCGCCGGCGTGGCGGCTTTTTCGTTCAGATACAGGCCGGCCACATAAGCCTTGATGAAGAAGATCTTGCGCACCCCCAGACCATTGAGCCGCAGTTCGTGCTGGGCCAGCCGGATGCCGTCCTCAAACTCCTGCCCTTCCAGCGTGGCGGCGCCGGCCCGCGGAGTCGTCGCAACGACGCTGCAAGCCAGCCCGATGATCAGGAGGCTGCTTCTCACAAACCTGAAATGGGACGCTCCCTTGCGCGGGCTCAAGAAGCGGTCATGGTTTTCAGGGCGGCGACCAAGCGGTCCAGGTCGGCCGGCTTGGTAAACAGCGCCGCGCTGACACGCACGCAGTTGCCGGCGGCGACGCCGCCGCGGCGCACCGTGAAGATCTTGTACTTTTCACGCAGCTCGTTGGCGACGGCAAGATTGTCGGCCTTCGACACCTTGCCGGTCAGCCGGAAGGACGTGATGGCGCCGTAGCTGCCGGGGCTGTCGGGCGTGAGTATCTCGATGCCCTTGAAATTCCTGACGCGCGAGACCCAGTAGTCGCGCAGGTAGCGCAAACGGGCCTGCTTGTTGGCCGCACCCAGGCCGGTGTGCGCCGCCAGGGCGGCCGGCACCGTCATCACGTTGGCGGTGTTGGTGGTGCCGGAGTGCACCCGCGAGCGGATGTCGCTGGCCTCCCAGTCGCCGTCGGCAAAGGCGCGCTCGATGTCGGCCAGGCGTTCCTTGCGGATGTAGAGAAAACCGACGCCCAGCGGCGCCCCCATCCATTTGTGCAGGTTGAAGCCGGCAAAGTCGACCTTCAGATCCGGGATGTTGAAATCCATCTGGCCCCAGGAGTGCGCGGCATCGACGATGACATCGATATTTTTCGCCTTGGCCATGGTTGCAATTTCGGCGATCGGCATGACGAAGCCGGTGCGGTGGCTGATGTGCGTCAGCAGCAACAGCCGGGTTTTGGGGTTGGCGGCAAAGGCCGCCGCGTAAGCATCCAGCACGCCTTGCCGGGTGGCCGGCTCCGGCATGTTGATGGCCACGACTTCCGCGCCGCGGCGCTCCTTGAGATAGTTCATCGCATACTGCATGCTGTCGTAATCGAGGTCCGAGTACATGACCACGTCGCCGCTCTTGAGCAGCCGGTAGTTGGTGATCAGGTTCTGCAGCGCTTCGGTGGCGCCGCGGGTGATCGCTATTTCCTCCGGCAGCACGCCGGCCACCTTGGCGATCTGGGCGCGCACCTCGGCCAGGCCGCTGGCGTCGTAGCTGCGCCGCAGATAGTGCGAGCTGTGCAGGTTCAGCAGCTCGATGTTGCGCTGGTACTCGGCCATGATGGCTTTGGTCATGACGCCGTAATAGCCGTTTTCCAGATTGGTGATGTCGGAAGCCACCAGGTACTGGTCGGCCACCTTGCTCCAGAAGGTTTCGTCGCTGGCGCTGAGCGCGGCCGGCAGCGGGCCTACGCTTTGCGCACTGGCAGCGGCGCCCAGCAGGGCGCTGCTGCTGACCGCCAGCATGGCGCTGGCCGAGTTGTTGATAAACGATCTGCGGGAGATGTCGGTAGGCATGGACGGGCCTTCGGTAAAGAAAAGCGCCATGCTGTTGCGGCAACATGTCAGGATCATGACCACGCAGCCGCGCCGTGCCTGCCGGCACTGCAAGTTGAGCCTCAATCGGCGATCAACTGCCCGTCGGCGTAATAGCAGAACCGGTCGCAGCGCACGGCGATTTTGGAAGCGCGCGAGGGGACCGGGACTTCCCGGGCCAGCTTCATGCGCACCCGTGCCTGGCCCAGCGCCAGTTCCAGAATCCGCACGCTGCCGTGGTCTTCAATCGACTCGATGGAGGCCGGGAAACTGTTTTCGTCGAGCGGATCGGCAAACGACAGATGCTCGGGCCGGACGCCCAGTGTGATGTCACCTTCAGGCAGCGCTTTGGGTACACGCGTCAGCTGCTGGGCACCCAGCGTCAGTCGCTGGCCGTCGCGCTGGAGCGCAAGGAAGTTCATGCCGGGAGAACCGATGAAGGTTCCCACATAGCGGTTGGCCGGGCGCTCGAACAGCTCTTCCGGCGTGCCGCGCTGCACTACTTGCCCGTCTTTCATGACCAGGATTTCGTCGGCGAAACTCATCGCCTCGTTCTGGTCGTGCGTCACGTAAATGACCGTCATCCGGGCATAGGCATGGGCTTGCTTGATGCGCCGGCGTAATTCGAATTTCATTTGCGGATCGATCACCGTCAGCGGCTCGTCCATCAGGATGGCGGCCACGTCGTCGCGCACCAGGCCGCGCCCCAGTGAGATCAACTGCTTCTCATCGACCGTCAAATCGCGCGCCGGCCGCGCCAGCCTGGAAGTCAGGCCCAGCATGTCGGCCACCGCCTTGACGCGCGGGCCAATCCGCGCTCTGTCCCAGTTGCGGCATTGCAGTGGGAAGGCAAGATTTTCGAACACCGTTTTCGACTGGTAGATCACCGGGAATTGAAACACCTGGGCGATATTGCGCTGCGCCGTCGGAATCGCCGTCATGTCGCGCTGATCGAAGAAGACCCGGCCCTCGGACGGCTGCAACAGGCCCGAGATGATGTTCAGCATGGTGGTCTTGCCGCAGCCCGACGGACCCAGCAAGGCGTAGGTGCGGCCGTGCTCGAAGACCAGGTCGGCGGGCCGCAAGGCGTAACTGTTTTCGCTGTAGGCATGCCCCACATGGGACAGGTGAAGGCGGCTCATGATCTCTCTCCGGTGGCGGGTGCCGCCAGCAGGGCTTGTTGTCCGCTGGCCTCGAAGGCGAACAAACGCTCGGCCGGGATGCCTATCCCCAGCCTAGCGTCCAGATCGTGAATGTGAACGCCCTGCACCTGCAGCGTCAATGGCCCGACAGCAGAATCAACATAGAGGAAGGTCTCGGAACCGGAGACTTCCGAGAAAGTGACCTGGCCGGTCAGCGAGGTCTCCCCCAACCGCAACTCGTTGGCGCGAATGCCAAACCAGTAATCGCCCTGGGCCAAACTCTCCAGATGCCAGGGCAGGTCGATGCCGGTGCCGCCGGCCAGTTCGATGCTGCCCTCTTTTTTTCTGCCGCGGATGAAGTTCATGGGCGGGTCGTTCACCACCGCGGCGACTTGCAGCGAGGCCGGGCTGTCGAACACCTGCGCCGGTGTGCCGATTTGCAGGATGCGGCCTTGGTGCATCACCACCACGGTGTCGCCCAGCAGCATGGCTTCCACCGGGTCGGTGGTGTTGTAGATGACGATGGTCTGGTCCTGATCCGACAGCAAGCTGCGGAACTCGCCGCGCATCTGCTCGCGCAGTTTGTAGTCCAGGTTGACCAGCGGTTCGTCCAGCAGCAGGATGCCCGACTCGCGCGCCAGCGAGCGCGCCAGCGCTACCCGCTGCTGCTGACCGCCCGAGAGTTGCGACGGCCGGCGCGTCTCGAAGCCGGTCAAGCCGACCTTGTCCAGCACGCCGCGCACGCGCTGCGCGATGACGGCCTGGTCCAGCTTCTTGCGGCGCAGCGGAAAAGCGACGTTCTCGGCCACGTTCAGGTGCGGGTAGTTGATGAATTGCTGGTAGACCATGGCGATGTCGCGCTGCCAGGGCGCCAGGGCTGAAAAGTTCTGTCCGTCAAGTTGCAGCGCGCCCCGGTCCAGCGGCTGCAAGCCGCAGATGGCGCGCATCAGCGTGGTTTTGCCGGCCAGGGTTCGGCCGATCACGGTGGTCAGTTGGCCGCGCTGGAAGCTGGCGCTGACGCCCCCCAGGTGGGTGACGCCGTCCAGCGTCAGGCTGAGGTCATGGAGTTGCAGGCTCATGCTGATGCCCTAGCGGATGGCGCCGGCCAGCGTGCCGTGCGACAGGAAACGTTCCACCACAAAGGCCACCAGCAGCAGCGGCGCCACCGAGATCAGCGCCGAGGCCGACAGACTCCACCAGGGTGTGACCGACGAGTTCAAGGCGACCACCGCCACCGGCAGCAACTGGGTGTCGGTAAAGGTCAGGGTGAAGGCAAAGAAGAAATCGTTCCAGCCGAAGATCAGGCAGAACATGCCGGCCACGATGATGCCCGGCAAGGAGTTGGGCAGGATGACGCGCAGGAAAGCCTGCATCGGTGTGCAGCCGTCCAGCATCGCCATCTCGTCGATCTGGCGCGGGATGTTGTTGAAGAAATCCACCATGATCCAGACCGCGATCGGCAGCAACAGCGCCACGTAGACCAGGATCAGGCCGATCCTGCTGTCCAGCAGTTCCAACCACTTGAGCATCAGGAAGAACGGGATCGCCAGCACGATGGGTGGCATGATGCGTTGCGAGATGAAGAAGAAAATCAGGTCCGCGTTTTTGACGAAGCCGGCCCGGTAGCTGAAGCGCGACAGGCCGTAAGCGGCCAGCGATCCCAGCACGATGCTGATCAGGCTGGCGCTGGCCGTCACGATCAGGCTGTCCATGTAGGGCTTGACGATGTCGATGCCGCCGCCGCCACCGAACAGGCTTTTCCAGCCGGCCAGCGAGGGCTCGTATTGCAGCCACGGCAGGTAGGTCGGGCCGCCGGTGACACCGTTGGCGGTCTTGAAGCTGGTGGTCAGGGCCCACAGGAAGGGCGTCACGACGAAGACGCTCCACAGCGCCATCGCCAGGTATTTCAGGAACAGGTACAGGCGCGACATCAGCTGCGTCCTCCAACCAGGGCGCGGTGCAGCAGTTTGCCGACCAGGGTGAGCAGCACGATCATGATGAGCAGGTAAGTGATGGAAAGCGACGCTGCGTAGCCGATGTCGAAGTCGCGCAGCCCCTTGATGTAGATGTAATAGCCGGAGGTCTCGGTGGCGGTGCCGGGGCCGCCCGAGGTCAGCACGTAAACCGTCTCCATCAGCTTGGAGGCCTCGATCAGCCGGATCATGATGGCGCCTATGGAAACCGTCGCCATCAAGGGGAAGGTCACGTTCAGGAAGGTCCGGATCGGACCGGCGCCATCGATGGCGGCGGCCAGAAACGGCTCGCGGGGCAGGCTGATCAGGCCGGCCAGCAGCAGCAGGAACATGAACGGCGTCCATTGCCAGATCTCGACGATCATGACGCTGGCGACGGCCCAGCCGCCCGACGTCAGCCAGGGGTAGGGTCCCAGGCCGATCAGGTGCAGGAAGTCATTGGCCGGCCCCAGCGACTCGTGAAAAATGGTGCGCCAGATGACCGACATGATGACCGGCGTGGTCATCATCGGAATCAGAAACAGCAGACGAAAAAAACGCCGCGCCTTGACGTCGCGCCAAACCAGCAACGCCAGCGCGAAACCCAAAACATACTGGATCAGCACGGTGCCTAGCGCCATGCCGCCCAGGCGCGCCAGCGACTGCCAGAAGCGCACGTCGCCCCACAGCTGGGCATAGTTGCTGGCGCCTACCCAATTGAGCTCCGGCGTGATCGCATCCCAGCCCGAGGTGCTGACCCGGATGGTGAACAGCAGGGGGAACAGAATAATGGCCAGCAGCGTCAGCAGACCCGGCAGCAGAAAGGCCAGCTTGTACGGTCTGAGTCCGGTTTCACCCATGAAAACACCTTTGTTGACGCGGCCCGCCTTGGCCGGCGAGCTGCATGCAGGAAAGCAGGAGGCAACGTTACAAGGACACGCTCAAACCGCGCACGATTCGACCGTGTCCTCCACGGAACAAGCGCAACTCAGCGGCCCTTGTCTTCCAGCGCCACCACGTTTTTGTAGGCGCTGCGAACCTTGTCGACGCCGATCTTGTTGACGATGTCGGTCCACTGCTGGGCCGCCGCATCGAGCGCCGCCTGCGCTGTCTTCTGTCCCGCCATGGCTTCGGCGACGCCGTTGGCCAGTGTCGACATGAACTGGTTGACACCCGGCACGCGCAGGTCGAAGACCCGGTTGTTGCTGGCATCCATGCCGCCCAGCGTCTTCACGTAGTCTTCGGCAACGGTTTTGTCCCAACCCAGTTTGGACTGCCAGAAGCCAGCGTTGAAGTGCGCCTTGCGGTAGGGGTTGATACCGAAGCGGCCGATCTGGAGATCCAGGTCCGCATTGGCTTCGTTGGAGAAGAAGCACAGGTAGTCGAACGCCATGTCCTGGTTCTTGGAAGCCTTGGCCACCGCCGAGGTCCAGCCCCAGGTGATGTAAGGCGGTGCATTGGGCGTGTCGAAGTGGTCCCACTTGCCGGTCAAGCGGTTCCAGACTTCATTGGCGCCGGGCAGGGGTGCAGCCGCGACCTTGTTGCGGATCGGGCTGCCTTGTTCCATCGCCTGGATGAAGGCGTCGTCCCAGCTGTAGCTCATCAGCGTCTGGCCGCCACCGAACGAGAAGATCTCGTCGCCCAGGCCGAAATTGCTGCCGCCGGGCGGGAACGCCGCCTTGGCCTTGATGAACATCTCCAGGCCGCGCACCCAGCCCGGGTTGTTGATCTGCGGCTTCATGCTCGCCAGGTCGAAGAAGAAGCCGCCCTTGACATTGGGATTCTTGGCGTAGGCCGCGACCCGGCTGATGAAGGCCGAGAACATCAGGTCGTCGCGCTTGGTGACCTCGGCGCTGCCGAAGTGGGGCTTGCCGTCACCGGCCCAGTCCCAGCCCGAGAAGAAGGCCGCGACGTCGTTGTACTCGTCCCAGGTGGCGGGCACCTTCAGGGTCTTGCCGGTCTTTTCCTTGTAGCGCGCCTGCATCTGCGGATTGTTGAAGATGTCGGAGCGGTACTTCATGTAGTGGCGGTCGCCATCGACCGGGTACTGCACCATCTGGTTGCCCCAGGTCGCCACGTCGCGGTAGTTGGCGGTGACGTCCTTCATGCCGCTGGCGGCGGCATAGGCGGCCGGCACCGGCGCCAGAAAGCTCTGCACGTCGCCAATCCACAGGGACGGGTAGAACAGCACATCGTAGGCCGCCTGCCCGGTCTGGAACGGAATCATGATCCGCTGGTACAGGTCGCCGAACGGAATATGCACCACGTCGACCTTTGCGCCGGTCAAGTCCTGGAATTGCTTTGCATGAACGTCCGTCGGCTCGCCCAGCACCGGCACCGCGTGGCTGATGATCTTCAGGGTCCGGCCCTTGTAGCTCTTCTTCGCAATGGCCTCGTAGGAGCACATGCCCGGCACGTCGGCGGCCGAGCCGTACTTGGCGTAGTCACCGTATTTGCCGTAGCTGATGTCGGCCGCCGTTGCGCTGACGCCGCCAAACTGCAAGACAGCGGCGGCGACGGCGCCCAGCAGTACCGGAGCGCTGATTTTCTGCTTCAGGGCAGGGATTCGAATCGATGCGTGTTTCATGTGTCTTCCTCTTTGTGTGCTTGGTTTGCGGGGGGTGGTTTACGGAATGAGCACGGCGCGTCCGTGTATCTTTCCGTTGTGGAGATCCTTGAGCGCCTGGTTGGCGTCGGCGAGCCGGTATTCCACCGTCGCCAGATTGACCAGGCCGCGATCGGCCAGTGCCATCAACTCGACCAGCTCGGCCCAGTTGCCGACCAGATTGCCGATGATGTTTTTCTCGGTGATGATCAGGTCGACGGCCGGCACCTTGATGTCCTCGCCGTAGCCGACGATGTAGTAGTTGCCCATGGGGCGGGTCATCGCCAGGCCTTTGCTGGTGGTGCCTTTTTCGCCGACGAAATCGATCACCGCCTCGGCGCCCTGGCCATCGGTCAGAGACAGCACCGCTTCCACTTCATTGCCGTCGGCCAGGATCAGATGATCGGCGCCGCTCTTGCCGGCCAGCTTCAGCGAGGCCTCCGACTTGTCGACGACGATGATGTCGGCCGCGCACATGGCTTTCAGGCACTGGATGCCGATGTGGCCCAGGCCGCCCGCGCCGATGACGACGCAGCGCTCGCCGGGCAGCAGGTGGCGCGTCGCCTTTTTGACGGCGCGGTAGGCGGTCAAGCCGGCGTCGGCGTAGGGTGCGACGTCCTTCGGCGCCAGCGTCTTGGGCAGCGGCACGATGTTGCGTTCCGAGGTGCCCAGGTACTGCGCATAGCCGCCGTTGGAATCCAACCCCGGGAACTTGCCGACGCCGTGCATGTCGTGGCCGCGCCGGCAGGCCAGGCAGGTGCCGCCGGTGATCTTGGGATGGACGATGACCGGGTCGCCGACCTTCAGGTTCTCGACGTCCTTGCCGACGGCCTCGATCCAGCCGGCGTTCTCGTGGCCCATGATGAAGGGCAGCAGGGCCTTGCCGGTCGGGTCCATGTGCGGCTTCCAGACGCCCTCGATGATGTGCAGGTCGGTGCGGCAGACACCGGCGCCGCCGATGCGCACGATGACGTCGGTCGACTTGCTGATGGTGGGATCGGGAACATCCTCCAGCGACACCCATTGGTCCGCAGTCAGTTGTTCGTCGTAGGCTTTAAGCACTTGTGCTTTCATTTCGGTGGTCTCCTGTGGCGGCGACATGCCGCGAATCAGGCCAGACACTGCACACTCCGTGCCAACACGAACAATCGATCGTTTGGCTGGAGAAGCCCGGATTCGGCGGGCCAGATCGCGTCCATCAAATGAACGTTCAAGCCGTTGCACTGTCCAGTTTCTGCACATTGAAGATTTGCGTATTCCCCCTAGAATGGCCCGTTCCATTCGTGCGAAGTACATGAAGGAGGAGACATGCAACAGTTATCCGGGATCGAGCGCGCGCGCCGCGCGCTGGAGAGCGGTCACCGCTTTCCGGCCGCCAGCCTGACCACCTCCGTGGCCGCCAGTTGGCAGCGCTGCCGTGACTATGGGCTGGCCCCCTGCGCGCAGCCGCGCGACATCGTGCTGCCTTTTGCCGAGGTGCGGCAAAAGCGCGAACGCAACGCGGTGCTCAGGCGCCTGGCGCTGGCCGAGATGCACAACCTGTACGCCCAGATCGCCGGCTCCAACTTTCTGATCGCGTTTGCCGATCCCGACGGCGTCGTGCTCGACACCGTCAGCGACCAGGACTTTGCCGACAGCCGTGCCGGCAAGACCATCATTCCGGGCAGCGTCTGGCGCGAGAACGACAGCGGCACCAACGCCCTGGGACTGGCCATTCTGGAAAAGTCGCCGGTCGCCATCTATGGCCGCGAGCATTACTTCAGCGGCTACGGGCAACTCAGTTGCATGGCGGCGCCTATTCTGGATGCCAAGGGCGAAGTGGTGGGCCTGCTGGATGCTTCCTGCGCCAGCGAGGTGCGCCAGCAGCACACCCATGCGCTGGTGAAAATGGCGGCGGCGACGGTCGAGAACGGCTTGATCTACCAGGAGAGCAGCGGCCACTTCATCCTGGCCTTTCACCCCCGCTCGGAATACCTGGACACCTTGTCCTCGGGCCTGGTTGCGGTATCGCGCGACGGCGCCGTGGCCTCCGTGAATCGGCCGGGGCAGTCGCTGCTGGCCGGACTGCCGGCCCGCCAGGGCGTTCATTTCGACGCTCTGTTCGACGGCAAATTCGATGTCGCGATCGAGAATCTGATGCGCGGCGGCGTCATCCGGATACGCGACCGCGCCGGCAGCAGCGTCTTCATGGTCTGTCGCCAGATCGGCCTGCGCGGCCAAGCGGCCAGCGGTTTGCGGGCAACGGCCGCTACCGTGCCGAAGGTGGCCATCGTGCGCGAACAAGGCGACATCGGCTTTGTCTGCCAGGACGCCGGCTTGAGCCACGCCATGGCCGGCCTGAAAAACGCCACGCGCTTGCGCATGCCGATTCATTTGCACGGTGAGACCGGCACCGGCAAGGAATTGATGGCGCGCCACGTGCACGAACTCAGCGGCCGCCAGGGCGAGTTTGTGGCGCTCAACTGCGGCGCCGTGCCCGAGGCCTTGTTCATCTCGGAAATTTTCGGCCACGAGCGCGGCGCCTTCACCGACGCGCGGCACGATGGCGCGCCGGGGCTGGCGCGCCAAGCCGACGGCGGCTCGCTGTTCCTGGATGAAGTGGCCGACATTCCGCCGGCCGTGCAAACCGTGTTGCTGCGTTTTCTCGACAGCATGGAGGTGCGCCCGGTGGGTGGCAAGACCGGCCGAAAAGTGGATGTGCAGATCATTTCGGCGACCAACAGCGATCTGACCGAAATGGTCGCCGCGCGCCGCTTTCGGGCCGACCTTTTGTACCGGCTCAACGCCTATACGCTAAAGCTCCCACCGCTCAAGCAGCGGCAGGATTTTGCCGCCATCGTGAAACGCTTGATGGATGAGCTGGCGCCCGACGCCGCCATCACCGACGCTGCCATCAACCATTTGCGCAAGGCCGACTGGCCCGGCAACATCCGCCAATTGCGCGGTGTGTTGCAGCGTGCGCTGGTGCGCCGAAACATGGAATACATAGACGAAGTTTCCTTCGATGACCTGGCGCTGACGACGGACGATGCCGGCGAAGTCTGCGACGGCTGCCGCGGCCACCCGCTGAACCAGCACAAGTGCCGGGAGATCCGCTTGAAGTACGCCTCGGCGGGGCACAATATTTCCGAGACTGCGCGCGCCCTGGGGCTGTCCCGCACCACGGTCTACAAACACGTCTGCTGATTCCGTGGCCGCTGGGCCGGGACGGCCTGCTTCGGTTGAATTGACATCTATCTGACATATTGGGCAGTTAACTTAGCGGCTTCCAACAGGAGCCCGCATGGTCACTGCCATCAGCATCAATGCACTGAATAAAACCTTTCCCGGCGGCCGCAAGGCGCTGCAGGAAATCCATTTGAATATCGAAGCCGGCGAGATGGTGGCGCTGATCGGTGCCTCCGGCTCCGGCAAATCGACGCTGCTGCGGCACATCGCCGGCTTGATGGTTGGCGACGGCGCGAGCCAGGGCCTGATCCAGATCCACGGCCGCACAGTGCAGCAGAACGGAAAGATCGCCTCCGACATTCGCCAGACCCGGGCCGGCGTCGGCTTTGTGTTCCAGCAATTCAACCTGGTGGACCGGCTGCCCGTGATCGTCAACGTGCTGGCCGGCACCTTGCACAAAGTGCCCATGTGGCGCAGTCTGCTGCGCTGGTTCACGGCCGCTGAAGTGGCGCGCGGCGTCGAGGCCTTGCGGCGCGTCGGCATTGCCGAGTGCAGCGCCCAGCGCGCCTCCACCTTGTCGGGCGGCCAGCAGCAGCGCGCCGCCATTGCGCGCGCCATGGTGCAGGGCGCCAAGGTGATCCTGGCCGACGAGCCGATCGCCTCGCTCGATCCCGAATCGTCGCGCCGCGTGATGGACATCCTGGCCCGCGTCAATCGCGAAGATCAATGCACCGTGGTGGTGTCGCTGCACCAGGTGAATGTGGCCATGAAATACTGCCAGCGCACCGTCGCCCTGCACCAGGGCCGCGTCGTCTACGACGGCCCGTCAGTGGCGCTGACGCCCACCTTGCTGCGCGAACTCTACGGCGCCGAGGCCGACGAGATTCTGGCGCTGGGCGACCACATCTCCAGCTTGCAGGACAGCCCCCGCGTCAAACCCGTTCCCACGTGGCGCGAGCCGCTGGCGCAAGCCGCCTGAAGTTCCCACCGTTTTCCAAACCATTCCGACCCAACCCAACCAGGAAACACCAAGATGAAGAAACTACTTTTCGGTTTGACCGCCGTCCTGGCGATCGCCATGACACCGGTCGCCGCCCAGGAAACCAAGGAAATCAATTTCGGCATCATTGCCACCGACTCGTCGAGTTCGCTCAAGAAGAACTGGGAAGCCTTTCTGGGCGACATGGAGAAATCCGTGGGCGTCAAGATCAACCCCTTCTTTGCCACCGACTACGCCGGCATCATCGAGGGCATGCGCTTCAACAAGGTGCAGGTCGCCTACTACGGCAACAAGTCGGCGATGGAGGCGGTGGACCGCGCCAACGGCGAAATCTTCGCCAAGGTGATCAGCGTGGACGGCACCGAGGGCTACAACTCGCTGTTGATCACCCACAACGACTCGCCTTACAAAAATGTGGACGACGTCGTCAAGCACAGCAAGGAGATCAACTTCGGCATCGGCGACCCCAACTCCACCTCCGGCTTCCTGGTGCCCAGCTATTACGTCTTTGCCAAGAACAACCTGAATCCAAAAACCGATTTCAAAACCATCCGCGGCGCCAACCACGCCAGCAATTTCATGGCGGCGGCGAACAAGCAGGTGGACGTTGCCACCTTCAACACCGCAGACTATGAAAAGATGGAACAGTCGCAACCGGCGTTGGTGAAGAACGTCCGCATCGTCTGGAAATCGCCCCTGATTCCGGCCGATCCGTTTGTCTGGCGCAAGGACTTGTCGGCCGACTTGAAGGTCAAGATCAAGGACTTCATGTTGTCCTACGGTAAGGGTGCCAACGGCGCCGAGCAAAAGGAAAAAATCAAGTTGCTGCCGGCCGGTGGATTCGCCGCGTCCAGCGACGATCAACTGGTCCCGATCCGTCAGATCGCCCTCTTTTCCGCGCGCATCAAGCTCGAAGGCGACAGCAACATGGACGCGGCCGAAAAGAGCAAGAAGATCGCCGACATCAACCGCAAGCTTGACGAGTTGAACCAAAAGCTCGCCTTGTTGAAGTAAGCCAGTAACGCAACCGGGTGACGCAACCTTGGACAAAATAACTTCCGTAGCCCAGGTCCGCCCGGTCATGACGCCCCTTGCGACCAGCACTTCGGCGCAGCACACCCTGCTGCAGCGGCCCGCGCTGGGCACGCTGGTGCTGTGGGGCTTGCTGGCGGCCGTGCTGGCCGGTTCCTGGAGAGGCGCCGACATGCGGCCGGCCGCCTTGTTCGCCGATGGCGGGAACATGGCAACCTATATCGCCAGCTTCTTCCCGCCCAACTTCAGCGACTGGCGCATCTATTTGCAGGAGATGCTGGTCACCGTGCAGATCGCCGTCTGGGGCACCGTGCTGGCCGTCATCTGCGCCGTGCCGCTAGGGCTGCTGTCGTCAACCAACATTGCCCCAGCCTGGATTTATCAGCCGGTGCGCCGCCTGATGGACGCGGCGCGCGCCATCAACGAGATGGTGTTTGCCATGTTGTTCATCGTCGCCGTCGGGCTCGGGCCTTTCGCTGGCGTACTGGCACTGTGGGTGCATACCACGGGCATCCTGGCCAAACTGTTTTCGGAAGCGGTGGAAGCGATCGACGCGCAGCCGGTGGAAGGCATACGCGCCACCGGTGCCAACGCGCTGGAAGAAATCGCCTACGGCATCATTCCGCAGGTCTTGCCGCTGTGGATTTCCTACTCGCTGTACCGCTTCGAATCCAACGTGCGCTCGGCGTCGGTGGTGGGCATGGTGGGCGCCGGCGGCATCGGCGTCATCCTGTGGGAAATCATCCGCGGCTTCCAGTACGCCGAAACCTGTGCCGTGATGATCATCATCGTTGTCACCGTGACCGTGATCGACGTGATCTCGGCCCGCATCCGGAAATCGTTAATCTGAGACTTTGCGGGACAGACCGCAGCGAGCCAGCTCTGTCCTCAACTGGCACCGGGATGCCGCCCTGTGTTGGCCAGCGCACAGTTTCCAGGGGTCGACAAGAGTATCCTGCTGCTGCCAACATAGCCTTGAGCAGCGCCGAGCTTTATCATTCGCTGGGGTCGGCAGGCTCAGGCAATTGTGTGAAACAGCCAAGCCACCAACGAAAGGCCATCCATGATTTACAAGTTCAAGTCACAAGCGGCCGCAGATGTCATCATGCTGCAGCTCAACGGTGATCAAATGCTCGCCATTGTCGGCAAGCAACCATCCCCGCAAGGCATCATCACGGTAGCGCAAATTCCGGCCGCCATCACGGCGTTGGAAGTGGCCATTGCGAGGCACGAGGCCGTGCAATCCCGTCGTGCCGAGCAGCCTCAGATGGAAATTGAAGTCGAAGGCGACAGCGTCGATCTGCGCCAACGCGCCGGCCCGTTTATCGAGCTGTTGCGCAACAGCGCGCAGGCCGGCAAGGACGTGGTCTGGGGCGTGTGAATGACATGACACCTGGCAACTCTGATGCTGACGCCCAATGTGGGCGCGGTCATCCCGGTGCGCGGCGCGGCGCTATCGCGCAACCCCCGTGTTGACGGCCGGATTAGCACTTTTGCCCGGTAGGGCAACTACTTTGTTGAGCCGTTTGTGTATTGGGCCTTTTATCAACCACTACAGATTCCCCCATCTTTACCGGCAATTGATCCGGGTAATCGTAGCCGTTACCCTTGTTGTGATCGATGATCGCCCCGATGCCGCCGCCAAAAATGATGTTCCCAAACATTGAGCCAGCTGCTCGGGAAATGGCTTTTAGTAAACCGTCGGGCATCCCCTCCTTCTTACAGGTAACCTCAAGATCTTCGTTCGACTTTCTGACTGTTACGTTTGCCGGAGCCTTCGAGTCCCAACTTCCTTTGTCATTCTTCAATTGACACATTGATTCAACCGCCTTGCCCTGGTAGGTTGCAGTAAGGGCCAAGGATTGCCCTTCACTTTGAGTGATGGTGGAACAGCCGACACTGGCGATTGCTGCGGAAAATGCAGCGGCGTAGATGCTAACCTTCATTGAAAACTCCCTTAGTGATTAATAATGGTGAACGCTGGAGAAATGTAATTTACAGACCAAGCAGACATGCTTGATGTGGATCAAAAGTTCATCGGATGGCACGGTTTGCGGCATTCACGCGACAGGGGCGTTGCCGACGTTGAAGCTCCCAACTGGGCAAAGTACGTCAAAGCCGGCTCTTGCTGCAATCGACTTTCATTTGGAACATCGGTTCCGGAGCAAAACAGGTAGCCTGCAGTACGAGCGGTGAATTGAGAATTTTCTCTGCTCTTGATGGCGACTTGCTCAGCATCACGGACCACCGCCTCGATTGCTGCCAAAAGCGTAGCCAGGGTATTTGCTTCGGTAACACGGCCATAGTCACCTCTTTCGAGTGAATTCGGCGAAACAGGAGCTCATGTCTTCGGCCTCACAAAGCAAGAACTTCGAGCCGCTCGAGTGCATCCGGATAAAGTTCTCGGCCACATGGCCAACCGGAGTTGTGGCGCCGGAGCAATCGGGCATACCGTTGTTTTTGGTAATCTTGTCCATCCACTTGTAGAAGCCCTTAGCACTGGGTTTCAGCGAAATCATGAACTCAGCTTCATTGCGCTCCTGCCCTGACTCGGACAGCTTCGTGCCATCGGTCCGCAGTTCGTATTCCTCGAAACACTTCTGCTCAGGTAGTTCGATGCGCCACGTCCCGACGAGCGGGTGATTGCTGGGAAGCGGCGTTCTGGTGAACTCTTGTGCAAATGCAGTTGATGACAGGATGACTCCGAGAGTGAGCGACGCGACGAGGCGGAATTTCATATGAGAGGTGCTTTGGTAATAATGTGGTGGCAATGATTGAGCTTTGACATGGAATTCTGCTTGAGACAATGATCAAGCGCCATCCCCCATTTGGGGGATATTCAAAGATGTCCGCTATCGCTGCGACCCTGCCACCAAGTAGTCCTCCAATTGGCGGCGGGCGTCGACCATGATGTTGCGCTGCCCGCAGTTCCTTTGCAGCGCTCAGGCCGCCTGCGCGTTCACGCAAAATTTCGGTTCTTATGGCGACCTGCGGTGAGATACTTGGTCTGGGGCGGCTGAATTCACTATTCGTCCCAGGAGTCCCCAAAACTCCGACAAACAAGAGGAGAGACACCGTGCGTTTATTTCCCGTTTTTCGACTCGTCGTTCTCGCGCTGCTTTTTTCGTTGCCTGCCCTGGGTTTTGCGCAGACCTGGCCCAACAAGCCGATCAAATGGATCATTCCTTATCCGCCCGGTGGCATCACCGACAGCGCCACCCGCATGGTGGTGCAAAAAGTGCAGGAGCAAACCGGCTGGACCATCGTGGTCGAGAACAAGCCCGGCGCCAATTCCATTTTGGGCGCCGACATTGCGGCCCGCTCGGCGCCTGACGGCTACACCTTTCTGACGGTGATTGGCGCGCACGCCGCCAACGCCACGCTGTACGCCGGCCGCCTGCCTTATGACGTGGTGAAAAGTTTCGCGCCGGTGTCGCTGGTCGGCATCGCGCCCTTGGTGATGACGGTGAGCAACAGTTTCCCCGCCAAAGACATGAAGGAGTTGATCGCCTATGCCAAGGCCAACCCCGGCAAGGTGTCGTTCGGCTCCTCGGGTGTCGGCGCCGCCGCCCATTTGACGCAGGAGTTGTTCAAGCAGGTTGCCGGACTCGATCTGATTCATGTGCCTTACAAAGGTACCGCCCCGGCTCTCAACGACTTGATGGGCGGCAGCCTCAACATCCTGACCGATACCGCCAGTGCCTTGATGCCGTTCGTGCGCAGCGGCAAGATCAAGGCCATTGCCGCGTTTGCCAACAAACGCGTGCCCGGCGCCACCGAGGTCCCAACCATCGTCGAGGCCGGTGGACCGGCCATAGAGGGCTCGACCTGGGTGCTGTTTTTGGCGCCTTCGGCAACCCCGCGCGACATCGTCAACCGCATGTCGGCCGAGACCGCCAAGGCGGTGAATTCACCTGAGTTGAAAGCCCGCTTTGACAGCCTGGGCATCGAAGGCGTAGGCAACAGCCCCGAGCAGGCCGCCAAGTTTCTGGACGACGAAATCGTCAAATGGGCCAAGGTCATTTCCGCGGCTGGCGTGAAGGCTGAATAGGAAGATAGCTGTTCAATGTGAGCGACTGGCTATTCAACTGGAATTTGACGGCGAAAACGCCATCAATGTTGATTTGGAGGATTACCACTGATGAGGTCTTTACGAGACAAAAATCGCCGGCCAACGCATCCGGGTGCGGTGCTGCGTGAGGACGTGTTACCCGCGTTGAACATGACGCAAACCGAGTTGGCCGGCTTGCTGGGTGTGAGTCGTCTCAGCGTGTCCGAGTTGTTGCACGAAAAGCGTGCTTTGTCGCCGGACATGGCGGTTCGGATAGCGACCTTGCTGAATACCAGCGCTGAGAGCTGGTTGCGCATGCAGGAGGCCGTTGAGCTTTGGGTTGTGCGCCAGCATCCAGCCAAAATGGCGGCCGTGAAGCCGCTTGCGCGGGATCGACTCGCGCTGAATTTTTCCTCATGACCCCTCCTGCTGCCGCCAGGCCATCCTGGCCGCATCGACGATGTGCTGGGCGTCCACGCCGAAGAAGTGGCGCAGCGCGGCACGCGTGTCGCTGCGGCCGAAACCGTCGGTACCCAGGGTGATGTAGCGCCGGCCTTGCGGGACGAAGGCGCGAATGCTCTCCGGTACGGCCTTGACGTAGTCGGTGGCGGCGACGATGGGGCCGCCGCTTGGTTGCAGCAAGGTGGTGATGAAAGGCGGCGGCACATCTTGTTGCCCTTGCAGTTGGCACCGCTGCTGCGCCTGGCCGTCGCGCGTCAGTTCGCTCCAGCTTGTGACGCTGAACACCTCCACCTCAAAGCCCTGGCTCGCAAGCCGTTCGGCGGCCCGGATCGCCTCGTTCAGTATGGCGCCGGAGCCCAGCAGGGTCACGGTCCTCGATGCAGCCGAGCCTGGCTCGCCGTTCGCTGCTGCCTTGTAGCTGCCAAAACGATAGCAACCGCGCAGCACTTGGTCTTCCACGCCGGCCGGCAGATCGGGCTGCGCGTAGTTCTCGTTCATCAGCGTGATGTAGTAGAAGACGTTCTTCTGCGCCAGCAGCATCTCGCGCATGCCGGCGTCCACGATCACCGCCAGCTCGCCGGCAAAGGCCGGGTCGTAGGCTTTGCAATTGGGGATCGTCGCGGCCAGCAGATGGCTGCTGCCGTCCTGATGCTGCAGGCCTTCGCCGCCCAGCGTGGTGCGCCCCGACGTGGCGCCCAGCAGGAAGCCGCGCGCCTGCTGGTCGGCGGCCGCCCAGATCTGGTCGCCGACGCGCTGAAAACCGAACATCGAGTAGTAGATGTAGAACGGCAGCATCGCCAGGCCGTGCACGCTGTAGCTGGTGGCCGCCGCGGTCCAACTGGCGATGGCGCCCGCTTCGTTGATGCCTTCTTCCAGGATCTGGCCGTCCAGTGCCTCGCGGTAGCTCAGCACCGAGCCGATGTCTTCCGGCGAATAGCGTTGCCCCACGCTGGAATAGATGCCCACCTGTTTGAACAGATTGGCCATGCCAAAGGTGCGCGCTTCATCGGCCACGATGGGCACGATGCGCGGACCCAGTTCCGGGTCTTTCAGCAAGGCGCCCAGCATGCGCACAAAAGCCATGGTGGTGCTCATTTCCTTGCCGGCGGCCTGCAAGGCAAAGTTGGCGTAGCCGGCCAGTGCCGGCACCGCTACCGGCGCGCAAGCGGTCTCGCGGCGTGGCAGGTAGCCGCCCAGTTGCCGGCGCCGGCCTTGCAGGTACTGCATCTCGGGGCTGTCGGCGGCCGGTTTGTAGAAGGCCAGTGAGGTGGCCTGCGCGTCGCTCAGCGGCAGATGGAAGCGGTCGCGAAATTCCAGCAACTCCTCGTCGCCCAATTTCTTCTGCGAGTGGGTGGTCATCTTGCCTTGCCCGGCGGCCCCCATGCCGTAGCCTTTCTTGGTGTGCGCCAGGATGACGCTGGGCTGTCCGCGATGGCTGGCGGCGGCGCAGTACGCGGCATGGATCTTGACCAGATCGTGGCCGCCGCGTTTCAGGCGGTCGATTTCCTCGTCGGTCATGCCTTGCGCCAGCCGCTTGAGTTCCTCGTTCTGGCCGAAGAAGTTGTCGCGGTTGAAGCGCCCGTCGCGGGTCGCGAAGGTCTGCATCTGGCCGTCCACCGTCCTGGCGAAAGCGCGCGCCAGCGCGCCCGTGCTGTCGCGGGCAAACAAGCCGTCCCAGTCGCTGCCCCACACCAGTTTGATGACGTTCCAGCCGGCCCCGGAAAACAGTTTCTCCAGCTCGTCGATGATGCGGCCGTTGCCGCGCACCGGGCCGTCCAGGCGCTGCAGGTTGCAGTTGACGACCCAGACCAGGTTGTCCAGGCCCTCGCGCGCGGCCAGCGTCAGCGCGCTCATCGATTCGGGCTCGTCCATCTCGCCGTCGCCGAAAACGCCCCACACCTTGCGCCCCGCGCAGTCCAGCAGGCGGCGGTGGCTCAGGTAGCGCATGAAGCGCGCCTGGTAGATCGAACTGATCGGGCCGATGCCCATGGAGCCGGTCGGAAACTGCCAGAAGTCGGGCATCAGGTAGGGGTGCGGATAGCTGCACAGGCCGCGCCCAGCGCTGGCGCCGCTGGCCGCCGGTGCCGTCAGTTCCTGGCGGTAATGGGCCAGATCGCCCTCGCTGAGGCGGCCTTCCAGAAAAGCGCGGGCATAGACGCCGGGCGAGCTGTGCGGCTGGAAGAACACCAGATCGCCGCGCTGCTGGCCCTCACCGGTGCCTTCGCGCGCATGAAAAAAGTGGTTGAAGCCAACCTCGAAAAGATCGGCCGCGCTGGCATAGCTGGCAATGTGGCCGCCCAGATCGCCGTAACGCTGGTTGGCACGCACCACCATGGCCAGCGCGTTCCAGCGCATCAGGGAGGCCAGCCGCTCCTCGATCGCCAGATCGCCGGGGAAGGTCGCTTGCTGTTCAACGCCAATGGTGTTGACGTAGGGGGTGCAGAGTTGGGCATGCCAGCCGATGCGGGCCTCATGCGCCACGCGGGTCAGCTCGTCGAGCAACTGGCGCGCACGCTCAGGCCCCTGCGTGGCTGCCACGGCCCTGAGCGCGTCGCGCCATTCAAGCGTTTCCTGCGGGTCGGGATCGATGAGGGGGGAGGGGTCGAGCAGGGCAGGGCTGGGTAGGGAGGCGTTCATGGGGTGCTGGCGCAGCTTGGCTAAGCTTGAAACTATAAGGCGACCGCTGCCGCACGGGCAGCTCTTTTAGGCCATTGGGGCGCTTCATTGAAGCATAAAATTCTTTCAAACCAAAGATTACTGGCAGAAAATGAAACTAAGTACCAAAGACATCCGGATCCTGAGCGAATTGCAGGCCGATGGCGCGCTGACCAATGTGGACCTGGCGCGCCGCGTGCACCTTTCACCCTCGCCCTGTCTGGCCCGGGTCAAGGCGCTGGAAGCATCGGGTGTGATTGCCCGCTACGTTGCCCTGCTCGATCCGGTCAAGCTGGGCCTGGGGCTCAACGTGTTCATCTCCATCAGCCTGACGGCGCAGAACAAGGCTTCGCTGTCCGAATTCGAACGCCGCATCGCCGAGCACGATGAAGTCATGGAGTGCTATCTGATGACCGGCGACAGCGACTATCTGATCCGCGTCGCGGTGGCCGATATCGCGGCCCTGGAAAAATTCATCATCGAGCAACTCACGCCGATCCCCGGCATTGAAAAAATCAGATCCAGCTTTGCCCTCAAGCAGGTCCGCTACAAAACCGCGCTGCCGCTGCCCACCGGGTCGCATGCCGGCTGAGTCGGGCGTTGACTGCGGGGTTTGAGCAGCAAGACTTCCGCCGGCAATACCTTCCGTGCAATTTGCATTCAGTACCTGAAAATGGTACCATGAACCTATGAAGCAGAGGCACCGGAGAACTGTCGAATTGATCTTTGCCCGACCAACCAGCGCGAATATCCAATGGCGGGATATTGAAGGTCTGTTTGTTGAATTAGGCGCGGAGATCGAAGAGCGGGCGGGTAGCCGGGTCTCTGTATTTTTGTTTCAGGAGGTGCGGGTGTTTCACCGCCCACATCCTTCCCCGAATACGGACAAGGGTGCCGTGGCAGGTATCCGCAAGTGGCTTGAGCAGCACGGAGTTGAACCATGAACGTAATGACGGTTGACGATTTTCACGCAACGATTGAATTCGACCCTGATCTCGATCTCTTTCGGGGCGAGATTCTGGGTCTTAACGGCGGCGCCGATTTTTATGGAAAAAATCCAAAAGAATTGCGTGCCGAATTCAAGCGCTCACTCCAGGTTTTTCTTGAGGTCTGTGCTGAGAAGGGCATTCAGCCAAGGCGTCATTTTTCAGGCAAGTTCAACTTGCGAATTTCCCCGGATTTGCACGAGAAGCTGGCAATCGCTGCACAAGCCCAGGGGAAAAGCATCAACACCTTGGCGCAGGAAGCGTTGCGGGAGTGCGTTGCTGGGTGAGGTGCCAAGTTCGACCGACGGTGCCGCAAGACTGTCAGTCCTCCCGGCCTGCCGGAACCGGGCTTGCGTGACGAAGGTAGTCCGCCAACTGGCGGCCGGCGTCGGCCAGTTGGCCCTGGTTGACGATGGTGCAGTCGGCGCGCAGTGCCCGAAAGCGCGCGTTGCGGGCCAGCCGCGCGGCCACCTCCTGCGGCGCGTCGCGTCCGCGCTGTGCCAGGCGCAGCGCAAGCTGCTGCGCTTCGGCCACGACGTGCACCACCCGCAACTGCGCGGCGCCGGGCAGACCGTCCACATGCTGGCGCGAACCATTCACCACCACCACTCGTCCGGCCGCCACCTCGGCGGCGTAATGCGCACTGACGCCGTAGTGAAAACCATGCGCCTGCCAGCGCCAGGCCAGCGCACCCGAATTCAGCATGCGGGCAAACTGCTGCGGCGTCACCGCGTCGTGCTCCGAGTCGGGCCGCGACGCGCGAGTCACCAGGCGGCGCGCAAAGACAATGTCGGGCCAATCGGCCAGATGCCGGGTAGCCCAGTTCATCACGCTGTCCTTGCCGGCACCCGAGGGACCGCAGACAAACACCCAAAGCCCGCTCATGCAGTCATCTCCACATCGGCGACCCGTACCAACGGCTGACCCGGCGCCGTCTCGACAAACAGGCACAAACGGTCCAGCAGCAGGGGTGCCGTTGCATTCAACTGCGCTACCGGCTCAAGCACCGCCTGCATCACCCGCTGCGCATCCGGCGCGGCCAGCGGACCGCTCAGGCTGAAATGGAATCGAAAGCGCTCCAGCACATAGGGGTAGCCATAAAGCTGCAGCAATTCCTGCTCGCGCGCATCGAGTGGCGCGCTAAGCCGGCGTGCCAGCTCGGCCGCCGACAGGGGCGCACGCAAGGCATCGAGCGCGGTCACGCACTGCGCCGCCAGGGCCACCAGTTCCTCCGGGGGTGTGATCGGCACCAGTGCCACAAAATCGCCAAGCGTGGTCACCCGCAAAGGCCCCAGCGCCACTGGCCTGAGTCTGGCCGCCAGCGTCTGCATCTGCGCCAGTAAGTCGGCGACGTTGTGCTCGGCGCGCAAGCGAATGGGCGCTTTCAGGGTGGCGTGAAAACCATAGCGGCGCGGCTCCGCCGTGATGGCCTGCAAGTCAGTGGCCGAGAACTGCGACAGCTCCGGCGGCGCCAGCGGCGCACCGTTGCACTCGTCGCGGCCCAGCCAGTGGGCGCCGAACTGCCACCAGGGGGAGTGGCGCTGCGGTGAAAAATAGATGGCGTAGCGCGCCGTCATGCGGCGTCTCCCGCATGCACCACCAGTTGCACCCGGTCGCCGCAAAAAACCGTCTCGCCATACTTGACCGGCCGGCCCTCCAGGTCGACGTCGACCGACTCCACGCACAGCAGCGGCCGGGTGCTTGGCTGCTTGAGCAGGCGCGCCGTCTCCTCGCTGGGCATCTGGGTGGTGATGCGGCTTTGCGCGCGCAGATAGTCCTGCACGCCAAAATGTTTCAGGATTTCGGTGCTGCGCATGCCCTCGGAGAGCATCTCCAGCAGCCCGGCAAAGCGTTGCGCCGGGTAATAGGCGGTGGCCAGGCCGATCGGCTCGCCGTTGCCCTCGTCCAGCAGTTCCACCATCAACACCTTGGCGCCCTTGTCGAGCTTGAGTTCAGTGGCCACCCGCGGCGTTGCCGGCGTCTCGCGCGCCGTCAGCAACTGCTTGCTGGGCAACAGACCTTTGCGCATCAGGTTTTCGCTGAAGCGGGTGCGGCTGGTCAGCGCGTAGTCCAGCAGCTCGTGCTGCACAAAGGTGCCGCGCCCAGGCTCGATGCGCACCAGCCCGTCCGTTTGCAGCGCGGCCACGGCCTGGCGCAAGGTATGGCGATTGACGGCGAAGCGCGCCGAGAGTTCGATCTCGCCGGGCAGGCGACCGGTGTCGGCATAGGCGCGATCCCGAATCTCGGTGCTCAGCGTGTCGGCAATCTGGCGCCACACGGTCACGCCGCTGCGCCGCCCGGGGGCACTGGAGGTGAGTTGTCCGAAGGTCATGAATCGTTCCTGGTGTGGCAGTGAGGGGCAGGGCGCGCGCGTCGCTTCAAATGACGCGCTCGGTCTGCCGACTCTAGCCACTGATTTAGACATCCGTATGACAATTGTCTACAAGCCGCCGCCCACGCGCAGCACGGCGCCGGTGGCATAGGAAGCCTCGGCCGAGAGCAGCCAGACAATGGCGCGCGCGATTTCCGGCGGCTCGGCCAGCCGCTGCAGCGGGATGCGCGGCGCGATGCGCAGCGGCCGCTGGGGGTCGCCGGCGGCGGCGTGTATGCCGGTCAGGGTGGACCCCGGAGCGACCGCATTGACGCGAATGCCGCAGCTCGCCACTTCCTTGGCCAAACCGAGGGTGAAGGCGTCGACGCCAGCCTTGCTGGCGGCGTAATGCACGTACTCGCCGGCGCTGCCGGTGCTTGCCGCCACCGAGGACACATTGACGATGGCGCCGCCTGTCCCACCCAGTGCCGTCGACATGCGGCGCACCGCCTCGCGGCAGCACAACATGCAGCCCAGCAGATTCACGTCCAGCACCCGGCGCAGCGTCGCCAGGTCCACGTCTTCCAGGCGCGTCAGCTTTCCGGTGGTGCCGGCGTTGCACACCAGCGCATTGACAGGGCCCAACTGCGCCGTGGCTTCATCGAACATGCGCTGCACGTCGGCCTCCTGCGCGATGTCGGCCTGCAGCGCATGGGCGCGCCCACCGGCGGCCTCGATCTGCGCCACCAGGGCCAGCGCGGCGTCGCGGTCCTGCACATAGTTGACGCCCACGGCATAGCCGGCTTGCGCCGCCAATACCGACGTGGCGGCGCCAATGCCGCGCGAACCGCCCGTCACAATCACTGCCTGTGCCATGGGTTACCTCTTAGAAGCTGCTTACACATGGATCGCCATGCCGTCGAACGCCAGGGCGGCGCCTAATCCGTCATGCATCCTCAATATCTCGTCCGACGCATGCGTCAAGACCATGGCCGCAACGGTCAGGCGTTGCCGGTTGGCCATCAGCAGGTCGTGCGTCAGATGCGTGCGGGTGGGAGTCTGGTCCAGGTAGCACTCGGCGATCAGCAGATCGGCGCCGTCGCAGGCCTCGACGAGGTCCTCGGTCCAGCCGGTGTCGCCGGTATAGACCAGGCTGCGGTCGGCGTGCGTGACGCGCACGATGGACGGCCTGGTTTCGGGCACATGCAGTGCCGGCCAGCTCTTGACCGTGATGCCGCGGAACTGGGCGGCAACCCGGTGTTCCAGCTCCACATAATCCAGTTGGAAGCGCGGTTTCAGTGGCGCCGAGCCGGGAAACAGCACCTCCAGCAAACGGTTGATGTGGTGTTCGGTGCCGACCGGGCCGGCGATCACCAGCGGCCGGGTGCGCCGCGAAACCGCCATCGCATGCACCAGCAAGAAGGCGACGCCGGCACAGTGGTCGCCGTGAAAGTGCGTCAGGACGATGGCATCGATGGCATCCGGATCGACGCCGTTGGCGCGCATGCCCACCATCGCTGAAGCGCCGCAATCGATCAAAAAGCGCTGGCTGCTGGATTCAACGTGGATGCAGGTCTGTAGCCGGCCGCCGCTGCCGAAGGCGTCGCCGGCGCCGAGAAAGCGCACGACCAGATTTGTTTTCATGTCCGTCCTCCAAAACGGTCTGGCGGCGGCGCCCCCATTTTCACAGGGGCGGCGCGGGAAAGGAGAACAGTTTGCCCGAACCGGCTCACTGGTAGGCCGGCGCTTCGGCTTCCAGCGGAATGGTCAGCGCCTTGCGGTCCGGAATGTTGACGCCGCCGCGCACCGTGCCGCGCTGGATGTTGATCCAGCGCTCGGCCAGCGAGGTGGGCAGTTCGCGGCCGTCCGGCAGCGAGAGCCACATGCGCATCAGGTGGCGTTTCTTCGAGGCGTCCGGCCAGTCCTCGAAAGCGGTGCGGGCGTGCAGCACCACGTGGTTGTGAACGAACTGGAAATCGCCCTGCTCGAACGGGATGTGAACGGCAAACGCCGGATCGCCGCACAGCTTCAGGTAGTAGTCGAAGGCCTCCACTTGCAGGGCCGTCATTTGCGGCGCGTCGGTGAAGCGTTTGGCCGATTCCACGTAGTTGGGTAGCGGCGCGTAGGCGTTGAAGACGCCGTTGGCCCAGGAGAACACCGGCATGCGGACCCACGGCATCTTGCCTTCGGGAATTTCGCCGCGGCGGTCGAACAGCACCGGTTCGTAGAGCGCGTGGCACAGGTCGGGGCGCTGCCTGAGCATCTCGTCATGCACCGAGATCGCGCTGACGATGGCGCTGGCGCCGCCGCGCTTGGCCGTGTTGATGCAGACCAGGCCGACGACGTCGCAGCCGTCGGAGTGGAAGCCCAGGTCCACCGCGGTCTGGGTGATGCGCTTGGAGTAGTCGTTGACGTCGGTGCCGATGTCGATCACATGGCCCAGCATGTGGCCGTTGCGGTTTTGCGGCACCGGGTCGCCGATGTGCCGCGACAGGCCGAAGTAGATGCGGGTCAGCGTTTCCCGGTCGTAGCGCTGCACCGGCAGGCCCCGCATGTAGCCGAAGCCATAGTTGGTCAGCAGGTCGGCGCGCAGCGCGGCGATCTTGTTCGCCAGCAGCGGCAGGGGGAAATTCTCCTTCGTGATCTGGAGAATTTCCAGACCGTCGTTGCGGCTGCGCTGGGCCGCCGCCTCCAACTCCGCAACTTCTTCTTCGGTGAGTCGGTGGATCCAGCGCTGATCCTGTGCCAGGTCGGCGGCGCGCCAGGCCATGGGGCCGCCGACAATGCCGGGTGCATATTGAATGGGTGTGCTGTTCATGTGAATTTTCCAAAATGGTGAGAACGGTGGTGCGCAGCTTGGGAGCGCGGGAGCTGCGTGATCCCGCCATGAATGGGGGGCGAACTATTTCAGCAAGGCATTCGCCTCGCTGCTCATTTGCTGCATGGCGTCCTTGGGTGTCAGCTTCAGGGACACCACCGCTTCGAGCTTGTCGGTCACCACATCGCTGATCTTGATGCCCATGGCGCCCGGAAAACCCAGCCAAGGCGCGGCGCGCGAGAGCTGGGCCAGGCTGACGCGGGCATTGGGTGTCTTGGCGTAGTAGTCGCCCAGCAAGGTGGGCGTCTCGATGGCGACCTTGCTGCTGGGGTTGTAGCCGGTGAAGCGCACCATGGTGGTCTGGCCGAGGGCGCCGGTGGCGAACTTCATGTAGGCCCAGGCCGCTTTTTGCTTGGCCGCGTCTTTCGTCAGCAGCATCGCGGTGGCGCCGCCGGAGACCAGCCGGGCGTTGGCGTCGGGTGTCGGGAACGGCGCCGTGCGCAGCGTGAATTTATTGCCGATCTGTTTCGTCACCAGGGTCAGTTCGGCTGACGAGCTGAACTGCATCGCGATCAGTCCGGCGCTGAAATCCTGGCGTCCCTGTTCGCGCGAATAATTGGGCATCTTGGCGCGAACGCTCAGGTCGCGCAGCAGCTCCAGGGTTTTCAGGCCGGCCGGCGAATTGAAGGCAATGGCCTTGCCGTCGGGCGTTAGCAGGCTGGCGCCGTGGGTGCTGAGCAGGGACTGCCAGATGTAGGTGCCGGCGGTCGACCAATGCAGGTACATGCTCTTGGTATTGCCGCCCAGTTGATTGACCTTCTCCGACAACTCCATGACCTGCTCCCAGGTTTTCGGCAGGTGCTCAGCATCGCCGCCGGCGCGGCGGATCAGGTCGACGTTGTAGTAGGCGATCGGGGTCGAGATGGCAAACGGCATGCCGTATTGCGCGCCGCCGATCTGGCTGGTCGCCAGCATCGCCGGGATGTAGCCCTCTTTCTCGAAATCGGGGTCGCTTCGGATGAACGAATCGAGTGGCACCGCCAGGCCGCGGTTGACGAACTGGTTCATCAGGTTGGTGCCGTTGTAGACCACGTCGGGGACGGAGCCGGCCACGGCGCCGCGGAACACCGCCGTCGCCACCTCGTCGTAGTGCTTGGCCGGCGCCAGCAGGTTGACCTTGATGTCGGGGTGCTTGGCCATGAAGTCCTTGGCGATGGTTTCGTGCGCCTCCTTGAACAGGTGCGGCAGGCCGTACAGGATGTTGATCTCGGTGACCGCATAAGCGGATCGACCGAGCGATAGCAAGAGCACGAACAGAAGGGACAGGGCTTTCATGGGATCTCCGGTGAAAAGTTGAACAGGCAGTGGATTACGGGGGGCTGGCGAGCGACAGGCCGGCGATGAACTTCTCGCGGGCCAGCATGAAGATGACGATCATGGGTGTCATGATGAGCAGCGCGCCGGCCATCAGCGCGCCGTAATCGGAACCGGCCTCGTCGCTCTGGAACAGCATGACGCCGTAGGGCGGCGTTGCCATGCCGACCGAGCGCGTCACCACCGACGGCCAGAGCAGGTCGTTCCAGTGATGGGCGAAGGAATAAATGCTGAAGGCGCCGATCGCCGGCCATACCAGCGGCAGCATGATCGTGAGCAGAATCTCGAACTCGTCCAGGCCGTCCAGTCGGGCCGCTTCGATGACGTCGTCGCTCACCCGTGAAAACACCTGGCGCATCAGAAATATGCCGAAGGCGGAAATGGTCCACGGCACGATCAGGCCGGCGTAGCTGTCGATCAACTGCGCTTTGCTGGCCAGGATGAACAGCGGCAGGGTCAACGCGGTGGTCGGTATCACCAAGGCGATCAGCACCAGGCCCAGCAGCAGCGAGCGGCCGGCGAACTTGAGCTTGGCCAGGGCGTAGGCGCAAGGCACCATGATCAGCAACTGGCAGATCAGGATGCCGCTGCAGACCACAACACCGTTCAGCAGAAAGCGCAGCAAGGGCATCTGCGTCAAGGCCAGCCGGTAGTTGCGAACGAAGGCCAGGTGGTCCGGCAGCAGCCGCAGTTGCGCGGTGAAGATCTCCTCCGGCGGCCGCAGCGAAATGGACAACGCCCACAAAAATGGCGCCAGGATGAAAAGCGCTCCGGCGATCAGCAGCAGATGGCGCAGCGCTTCGGCCAGCCGTGATGTCCGGCGCGTCATGGCGCGCTCCCCGGGTTTTGGGTCCGCGCAAATTGCAGGGCGCTGAGCAGCGCCAGGATGGCGATGAAGACGACCGTCACGGCGGCCGCGTAGTTGGTTCTGAAAAACACGAAGCCCTCCTGGTAAATGGTGTAGATCAGGAACTGGGTCGACTTGCCGGGGCCGCCTTGCGTCAGCATGGCCACCGTTTCAAAGGACTGGAAGGCGTGGATGCCGGCGATCACGAACAGGAACAGCGTCATGGCGCCCAGATGCGGCCAGACCACCAGCCAGAAGCGCTCCCAGGGCGCTCCGGCCCCCTCCACCTGGGCGGCGTCGAGCAGGTCGCGCGGAATGTCGCGCAGCGCCGACAAGAAGAAGATCGCGTTGAAGCCGATGCGCTCCCAGATGCCGATGACGGCCAGCGTGGGCAGGGCCCAGGCACTTTCCTTCAGCCAGTTGGGACCCGCTATGCCGATCGTCTTGAGCAGCAGGTTGAACAGCCCGCTGCCGGGGTGCAGCAGCATCTGCCAGGCCACCGCCGCCGCCGCCAGCGAGGCGATGGTGGGCAAAAAATAAAGGGTGCGGTACAGCGTCTGGCCGGCCCGGCTGCCATGGATCAGCAGTGCCACGCCCAGCCCGGCGCCCACCGATGCCGGCACCACCAGGATCACGTACAGCAG
>NZ_JAQTMS010000060.1 GCF_028714215.1 Rhodoferax sp.
GCCACGGCGATTCCGATTCAGGTCATTGACGACAGCGCCAGCACGGCGCTCAGCGTGCCGGCCGACTGTGTCGCGGCGGCCGGCGGCAGTTCGTCCATATTCAATTCGGCGGCGTCACTGCAAGCCAACGGCATACTGGGCATCGGCATGATGCGTTTCGATTGCGGTCTGACCTGCAGCACCGGAAACTATGCCGGGTTCCATGTCCAGTATTACGTCTGCCCGGACTCGCTGACCGCCAATTGCCGGGCGGCCGCCATTCCGGTTGATCAGCAGACACAGAATCCGGTGGCGCATTTTGTTCCGGACGATGGCAACCCGCAGCCCGACAACAATGGAACCATCATCAGCCTGCCGGTGCTGCCGACACTGGGGGTGGGCGTCGCCAAGGGGCGTCTGGTGTTCGGCATTGGCAGTCGCAGCAACAATCAGATTGCGCCCAGTGTGAAGAAGCTCTGGGTTGACGCCAACCCGGCGAGTCCAGGCTACCTCTATTTCACGACCAGCAGCGGCTCGACGGTTTACGCCGACAGCTACATCGACAGTGGCTCCAACGCCTATTTCTTCAGTGACAGCAGCCTTTCACAAAGCTGCAAGAGTTCGGCGGGCGCCAGCACTCAGAGCGGTTGGTATTGCCCTGCCGGCGCGACCCCGGTGCTGCGCAACGTGCTGCTGACCGACTCGCTCGGCAACACCGCCCCGGTTGACTTTTCCATAGCGAATGCGGATCTGCTGTTCAGCGGATCGAGCACCGCGTTCAGCAATCTGGGCGGCTCCATCAGCCAGGCGCCGCAGACTTTTGTCTGGGGCCTTTCCTTCTTCTTCGGACGCAGTGTCTACACGTCAATCTGGGGGCAGGCGCTTTCACCCAACGGTCCCTGGAATGGGATTTAAGAACTTGCGGGTCAAAGGTTTGCCTCGTTTTCACTTGCGCCTAAAACATGCGCTGCTGATTTCGCTGCTGATTCACGCACTGATCCTGAGCCTGAAATTTGATTTGCCGGGCCTGGGTATGCCGGGCAGCCTTTTCAGCCGGGCCGAACGTCGTGTGGAGGCGACCTCCCTGAGTGTCACGATTGCTGCCACTTCGGGGCAGGACGTGCCGCCACCAGCCAACGTCCCGCCCTTGCCCGCGCCGCCAGCGGTCGCCCCACCGCTGCCCGGTTCCGAGTTGCCGGCGCTGACCGGCAGCCCGGCCTTGGTGGCACTGGCCAGGCCTGCGCAAACAGCACCGGCCCCAGCTCCAGCACCGGCACCGGCACCCCGGAAATCCAGGCGCGCGGTGCGTCCCCGCAGACCGGGACGAGCCAAGGAAGCCAGCCCACTGTCAAGGCCCGCGCCGCCGCCCCAGCGCTTGCCGGACCCGCTGCCGACGCCGTCCCCCGCGGTGCCGGAGAAACCCGCCAAGTCGGTGCCGGAACCGTCACTGGCCGTGGCCGCGCCGCCGGCGACCGAGAGCGTCGACAGCCCCGGCGCGCCGGCCAAATCATCCCTGGCGACGATACAGGTGGCAGCAGCGGATTTCGAATTTGCCATGCCCCCGAAGCCGGCGGCCAGCGAACCCGCTGCCCAGCAGGCAGGCCGAGCGGAGGAACTGCGTCAAGAGGCTGCTGCGGCAGAAGCGGCGAAACAGGAAGCGGCACGGCGCGAGGTCCAGCGCCAGCAGGCGGTAGCGCAAGCGGCGGCGCAGGAAGCGGCCCGGCAGGAAGCGGCCCGGCAGGAAGCGGTGCAGCGCGAGGCGCAACGCCAGGAGGCCATGCGACAGGAAGCCCAGCGTCAGCAGGCGGTGACGCAGGCAGCCGCGCAGGAAGCAGCCCGGCAGGAAGCGGTGCAGCGCGAAGCGCAACGGCAGGAGGTGTTGCGACAAGAGGCCCAGCGCCAGCAGGCGGTGGCGCAAGCGGCGGCGCAGGAAGCAGCACAGCGTGAAGCGCAACGCCAGGAGGCGTTGCGACAGGAAGCCCAGCGCCAGCAGGCGGTGACGCAGGCAGCCGCGCAGGACGCAGCACAGCGCGAAGCGCAACGGCAGGAGGTCTTGCGACAGGAAGCCCAGCGTCAGGAGGCATTGCGTCAGCAGGCAGTGGCGCAGGAAGCGGCCCGGCAGGAAGCGGCGCAGCGTGAAGCGCAACGCCAGGAAGCCCAGCGCCAGCAGGCGGTGGCGCAAGCAGCGGCGCAGGAATCAGCCCGGCAGGAAGCCCAGCGTCAGCAGGCGGCGGCGCAGGAAGCCGCCCGGCAGGCAGCAGCCCAGCGCGAGGCGCAGCGTCAAGAGGGCTTGCGTCAGCAGGCAGCAGCGCAGGCAGCAGCGCAAGCAGCGGCACAGGCAGCGGCACAGGCAGCAGCGCAGGCAGCGGCACAAGCAGCAGCACAGGCAGCGGCGCAGGCCGCAGCACAGGCAGCGGCACAGGCAGCGGCACAAGCAGCGGCACAAGCAGCGGCACAGGCCGCAGCCCAGGCAGCGGCACAGGCCGCAGCCCAGGCCGCAGCCCAGGCAGCGGCACAGGCCGCAGCCCAGGCCGCAGCACAGGCCGCAGCACAGGCAGCGGCACAAGCAGCGGCACAAGCAGCAGCGCAGCGTGAAGCCTTGCGGCAAGGGGCGGCAACCCCGGTCGCCGGCAACGCGCCGCCGGGGCGAGACGCGGCATCCCAGAGCAAGGCCGGAGCAGCTTCGCCCAGTGGTGTCGTGACGGCGGCAAGGTCGGATGCCGGTCCGGCCGCACCGGCAACTGGCGCGACGACGCCAGCCGCAAGCAAAGTGGAGCGTCCGGTGGCGGTTGCTGTGCTTGAGAAGCCGCCCGAAGCACGCATGGAAAGTTCAAAGCGTCGAACGCTGTTGGGACATCCCAGCCAGGATTTGCGCCTGCGGATGGTGGCGGAGGGCTGGCGCCAGAAGATTGAGCAGAACGCCCCCATGGATGTGCTCCAGGCGGCGGCCAAGAGCGGCCCTTACGAAAATCCCGTGGTCACCGTGGCCTTGCGCCGGGATGGCAGTCTGGAGAGCGTTGTGATCGACCGTTCCAGCGGGGTCGCGGCGATCGACAACGCGGTGCGCAGAATCGTCCTGATGCTGTCGCCATTCGCGCCCTTTCCGTCGGATCTGGCAGTCGACTACGACGTGATCGAGATTCGCCGCGTCTGGACCTTCGATGTCGCGCTGCGTCTGCTTTACGGAGGACGCTGATGATTGCGTTTCCTCTTCATGCTGACAGTAGCGCCATGAACCCGGCTCGGATCGTCCAACGCATGGGCTTCGCAGGCGCACTTTTGCAGCCTGGCGGACCAAGCGCCTTCGGTGCCGGAACGGCCGGAATTGCTATCGGGATTCCGAACTGGTCAAATAGCCGGTCCCGGGCCGCCGTTGCGAGCCCGTTCCCGCTTCGAGGTTTTCAAAGAAAAATGCCAAATTTTTACCAATATTTCTATATTTACGTTGCCGCCTTCGTGGTGGTGGTGATGCTGTACCTGAATCGGCAACGCCGAAAGCATGAGACCCATGCCGCGCAATTGCAGCAAGCGATTGAAACCGGCCTGATGGAGCCGCCGTCCCTGCATCCGGTGGTGGACCTGACGCGCTGCATGGGGTCCGGGGCTTGCGTCAAGGCCTGTCCGGAAAAAGCGCTGGGGGTGGTCAACGGCAAGGCCGTGCTGGTCAATGCGGCGCATTGCATTGGCCACGGCGCCTGCGCCGCGGCCTGTCCGGTGGAAGCCATCAAACTGGTGTTCGGCACCGAGAAGCGGGGCATCGACATCCCCAACGTGACGCCGCAATTCGAGGCCAATGTGCCGGGTATCTTCATTGCCGGTGAACTCGGCGGCATGGGCCTGATTCGCAAGGCGGCGGAACAGGGGCGCCAGGCCGTCAATTATTTGCGCAAGAAGGTCGGCAGCGGCGCCGCCGACTACGACGTGGTGATCGTCGGTTGCGGGCCGGCCGGCCTGTCGGCGGGCCTGTCGGCGATCGAGCACAAGTTGCGCTACAAGCTGGTGGAGCAGGAAGACTCCCTGGGGGGCGCGGTGTATCACTACCCACGGCAGAAGGTGGCCATGACGGCGCCGGTGAATCTGGCGCTGATCGGCAAGGTCAAGTTCGGCGAAGTGCACAAGGAAAAGCTGCTTGAGTTCTGGCAGGACGTGGTGAAGAAGACCGGCCTGGAAATTTCGTTTCGCGAGCGCATGGAGGCGATTGAGCGCGAGGACGGCCGCTTTGTGGTGCGCACCAACCGGGGCAGTTACACGGCGCGCACCGTGCTGCTGGCGATGGGGCGGCGCGGCACGCCACGCAAGCTCGATGTGCCGGGTGAAGAGTCGCACAAAGTCATGTACCGCCTGATCGATCCGAGCCAATACCAGGGGCAGGCGGTGCTGGTGGTGGGTGGCGGCGACAGTGCGCTGGAAGCGGCCATCACCTTGTCCGAGCAACCCGGAACCGAGGTCACGCTGTCCTACCGCAGCGCGGCATTTTCCCGGGTCAAGCAGAAGAACCGCACGTCGCTGGAGCAACAGCAGAAAGCCGGGCGCTTGCGTGTGTTGCTGAATTCGCAGGTCAAGTCGGTCGCCGAGGATCACGTCGAGATCGACAACAACGGCGTCACTGAGAGTTTGCGCAACGACGCGGTGATCGTGTGCGCTGGCGGCCTGCTTCCGACCCCCTTGCTGCAAAAGATCGGGATTGAGTTCGAGACCAAATTCGGGACCGAGTGAAAGACCATCATCTTGACTTCATTGCGTGACAATTCGGTTCCTTTTTTTCCGGCGAGGCCTAGCTGGCTGAGTCATTTGGCGGCGCCGTAATCGCGGCGCGCATCACGTTCCTGGGAGAGTTCCTTGCTTTCGATCATCCAAGCCGCGGGCTGGCCTATTTGGCCCCTGATTTTCTGTTCCCTGTTGGCGGTTGCCCTCGTCATCGAGCGCTTCTTCAGCCTGCAAGCCAATCGCATCGCACCGCCCAAGCTGCTGGAAGAGGCACTGCGGGTGTCGCGCAGCAGCGTCCCGAGCCGGGACGTGGTGGATCAACTGGCGCACAACTCCGCCCTGGGTGAAGTGCTGGCCAGCGGCCTGCGCGCCCTGTACCTCAATCCGCGCTGCAAGGAGGAGGACTTGCGCGCCACCATGGAAGGAAGCGGACGTGAAGTGGCGCACCGCATGGAGCGCTACCTGAGCGCCCTGGCCACCATCGCTTCGGCGGCGCCGCTGCTGGGTTTGCTGGGAACCGTGATCGGGATGATAGAGATTTTTGGTTCTCAGTCGCCGACCGCCGGCGCCGCCGGTGCCAGCCCGGCACAACTGGCGCACGGTATTTCGGTGGCCTTGTACAACACCGCGTTCGGCTTGATGGTGGCCATTCCCTCGCTGATTTTCTGGCGCTACTTCCGGGCCACCGTGGATGCTTATCTGCTGACGCTGGAATTGGCGGCGGACCAGTTTGTGCGGCACCTCAACAGCTTGCGTGCGGCATCATGAGATTCCGTTCACGTCAGCGCGAGGAGCCGGAAATCAACCTGATTCCCTTCATCGATGTGCTATTGGTGGTGGTGATTTTCCTGATGCTCACCACGACCTACAGCAAATTTTCAGAACTCCAGATCAAACTGCCCACGGCCGATGCGCAGGCGCAGCGCGACTACCCCAAGGAAGTGGTGGTGGCGGTCAGCAGTGATGGCCGCTATCTGGTGAATGGGGCCGCCGTGGCGGGGCGCAGCGTTGAGGAAGTTGCGCTGGCCTTGACCGAGGCCGCCAAGGCCGGCAAGGAAACCGTGGTCATCATCCATGCCGATGCCAATGCCGTGCACCAGTCGGTGGTCACGGTGATGGAAGCCGCCAGCCGTTCGGGCCTGAGCCAGATCACCTTCGCGGCGCAAACCAGCGGATCGTCAGGCGCTCGCTAGCTAGGAGCTAACCCTGGGCCACCGGCCGCGCCGGGTCGCTGCACCACTCGCTCCAGCTGCCGGCGTACAGGGCCGTGCGGCCCAGTCCGGCCAGTTCCATGGCGATGATGTTGGGCACCGCGCTGACGCCGCTGCCGCAGTGGTGCACCACGCTGGCCGGGTCGCGCCCGGCCAGCAGCGCGTCAAATTCGGCCCTGAGCTGGCTGGCTGGTTTGAACTTTCCGTCGGCGTCGAAGTTCAGTCCGAACGGGCGGTTCAAGGCACCTGGAATATGCCCGGCCTGCGGGTCCAGCGGTTCGACCTCGCCACGGAAACGCGGCGCGCCGCGCGCATCGATCAGGTTCTGCGTCGGCCGGCCCAGTTGCTGGAGCACGGTTGACGTCGTCAGCAGCACGGCTCTGGCCGTGCCCGCCACGTAATCCGAGGCGGCTGCCGCCGTCGGCTCGCCGCTTTGGGTGGCGCCACCATGGGCCTGCCAGGCTTGCAGCCCGCCATCCAGCACCGCCACCGCTTCATGGCCCAGCCATTTCAGCATCCACCACAGGCGACCGCAGTAATTGGCGCCCTGGCGGTCGTAGACCACCGCCTGCATGTCGGCCTTGAAACCGATGCTGGCCAGCCAGGCGGCAAAGGCCTCGCGCGCCGGCAACGGATGGCGGCCAGCGGAGGCGGCGTCCGGTGCACCCTTGCTGGCGCTCAGGTGCCGCTCCAGATCGGCGCGGACGGCGCCGGGGATGTGCTTCTCTCGGTATTGCTGCTCGCCGGCAGCCGGCTGCATCAGTTCGAAACTGCAATCAAACACCATGCAGGCTTGGCCGCTGGTCAGCAGTTGGCTGAGCTGTTGGGCCGAAATCAGGGTCGTGTACATCGATGCGCTTTCTTCAAAGAGGTTTGTTTCAGTGTTCTTCGGCCGGGGTGTCGGGCAGGATGCGGCGGCGCAGCGCCGTGGCGGCCAGGCCACTGGCGACGATCAGTGCCATGCCGGCCCAGCCGATGAGGGGAATCATGTCGCCAAACAAAAGCAGGCTGTAGAAGGCGGCAAAGACAATTCCGGAGTACTGCAAATTGGCCACCAACAGGGTGGCGCCCCGGCTGTAGGCGCGCGTCATGCACCACTGGCCCAGCGACGCCAGCACGCCGATCGGCACCAGCCACGCGAGCGCCTGCCAACTGGCCGCGCTCCAGGAACTCAAGCCCGTGAACAGCACCCCCAGCAGCCCGGCAACGGCCGAGCCGAGCGAGAAATAAAACACGGTGCGCCCCTCCGGCTCACCGATCTTGCCCAGCGCCGTGACCTGCATGTAAGCCAGTGCCGCCCCCAGCCCCGAGAGCAGACCGATCAGCCCGGCAAACAACTGGTTCTGCTCCAGCGTCGGGCGCAGCATCATGACGACACCGGCAAAGCCCGCCAGCACGGTGGCCATCAAGGGGCCTTGGCGCTGGGCCTGGCCGTACAGCACGGCGCCGCCAACGATGAAGGTGGCGACCCAGACGCCGCTCATGTAGTTGAGCGTCATGGCGGTGGCCAGCGGCAAATGGGCCAGCGCATAAAACCAGGAAGCCAGCGACAGCACGCCGATGACGGTGCGCCAGGTGTGCATCATGGGAACTCGGGTGCGCAATGGGGTGCCGCGTGCGCGCAGCACCAGGGCCATGAAGATCACGCTGACCACGCCCCGGTAGAAAACCAGTTCAAAGGTATTGAAGCTGGCGGAGGCGATCTTGATGCCCACCGCCATGGTGGCAAAAAAGAACGAACCCAGAATCATCCATAGCGCCTGCATGGCGGTTAAGGCTGGAGTTGGCAACGGTACCAGTCATGAAAGTGCTGCATGCCGTCTTCCATGGGGCTTTGGTAAGGTCCCACTTCGTTATCGCCGCGCGCCAGCAGGGCGCGCCGGCCGGCGTCCATGCGTTCCCCGATCTCATCGTCCTCCAGGCAGGTCTCCATGTAGGCGGCTTGCTGGGCTTCGACAAACTCGCGCTCGAAGGCCTGGATTTCTTCCGGGTAATAGAACTCCACCATGTTCAGGGTCGCATTCACGCCCATCGGGTGCAGGGTCGAGACCGTCAGCACATGTGGATACCACTCGACCATGATGTGCGGGTAGTAGGTCAACCAGATGGCGCCATATTTGCTGGGCACGCCTTGGCGGTAGCTGCGCAAAGCCTCCTGCCAGCGCTGGTACACGGGCGTGCCGGCCGGGCCCATTCGCGTGGCATTGCCGACGGTCTGCACCGAGTAATGTGGCCCGAACTCCCAGCGCAGGTCGTCGCAACTGACGACGCTGCCCAGCCCAGGGTGGAACGGGGCGACGTGGTAGTCCTCCAGGTAGACCTCGATGAAAGTCTTCCAGTTGTACTTGCACTGGTGCAGTTCCACGCGGTCCAGCACCAAGCCGCTGAAATCCAGATCCAGGCGCGGGCCGAGACCGGCCAGATCGGCGGCGATGTCGCGGCCGTTGTCTTCGAACAGCAGGCCGTTCCACTCGCGCAGCGGGTAGTTGTTCAGGTTCAGACAGGGGTCCTGCGCAAAGTGCGGAGCGCCCAGCAAGGTGCCCACTGGCTGCCCGGCGCCGCCGCTGTAAGTCCAGCGGTGCAGGGGGCAGACCAGGTTGCCGGCGGCGGCGCCCGGATGCGTGCTGTTGAGTGAGCCGCGTCCCTGCAGCATCAACGCCTGGCGATGCCGGCAGACGTTGGAGACCAGCTCGATGCCGCTGCCGGTGCGCACCAGGGCGCGACCCTGCTCCTCTTGCGCCAGGGTCGCATAGTCGCCCACCTCGGGCACGCTCAAGGCGTGGCCGACGTAGCGCGGTCCGCGCCGGAACAGGGTTTCGATTTCGCGCTGGTACAGCGCCTCATCGAAATAACTGGAAACTGGCAGTTGGCCGGTGGGCTGTTGCAGTTGAAGACTCAAATCGGACATCGGCGACCAGACCCAAAGTTAGGCAGTGTGGCAAGAATTTTGTAGATTGTTGATTTTAAAAGAATTTCTTGTTTCGCTGGGCTGCATGCCGGGGGATTGCATGACGGCTTGTTGATAACGCGCAAGCCGGCCAAGGCGCAAGACTGGAATATGTACCTACACTAGCTTATGGAGAGTTCCGAAATTCACGACACCGTTCTGGCCAAGCCTGCTTGATGCCGATTGCTTTCACAAGTTGAGAACTGAGGCTCAAGCGTCTGTGGCCCGAGGGCGCCGGGGTGAGTGGCTCCGCGAATGTCACCCGGCCCGTGGCCTCCTTCTTTATTTGGCAAGACCCCAAGTCCACGCTACGCCACTCACCCCAGTGCCCTCGGCAGCGGCATCGGTGGTTTGCGCGGGCCGAGCAGCCACCATGGATCAGGCTGGTGGGGCGCTCAGCGCAGGTAAAGGAGGAGCCCGCAGGGCGGGGGACACGGAGCTGAGTGCCCCACCAGCCTGATCCACCCGCTACGCTGAAGAGGGGTTTGGCATGTCGTCATTTCAGGAAATGATCCATAGTGCGTTCCTGGTTTAACCTAAAGGCGGACAAGTTCCAAATGGATGCGAGGGATCAAGTGAGCATGAATCTCGAGCCGCGGGCGCTGGACCAGGTGCTGGCCCGGCATGGGGCACAACCCCAGGCGCTGCTGCAAATTCTGCGCGAGGTGCAGGATTTGCTCGGCTGGCTGCCGCGCGAAGCATTGCAGCAGGTTGCCGGCGCGCTCGGTCTGACGCTGGCCCAGGTGCAGGGCGTGGCCGGTTTCTACCGTTTTCTGTACTTGCGGCCGGTCGGTGCCTACCGCGTGCTGTTCAGCAACAACGTCACCGACCGCATGCTGGGCAGCGAGGCGCTGCTGCTGGACCTGTGCCGGCGCCTGGGTGTAGTGCCAGGCCAGCTCAGTGCCGATGGCCTGGTGAGTGTCGACAAGACCTCCTGCACCGGCTTGTGCGACCAGGGACCGGCCTTGCTGATCAATCAGCGTCATGTCGTGACCCGGCTCGACGCCGCCCGTGTGGCCGAGATGGCCCAACTGATCTGTGCTCGCGTTCCGGTAGCGCAATGGCCGGCGCCCTGGTTCGAGGTGCAGGACAACATCCGGCGTGCCGAGGTGTTGCTAGGCGACGCTGCTGCGCCGGGCGCGGCCCTGGCGGCGGCGCTGGCGCGCGGACCGCAGGCGATGCTGGCCGAGATCAAGCGCTCCAACTTGCGCGGCCGCGGCGGCGCCGGCTTTGCCACCGGACTCAAGTGGAAATTGTGCCGTCAGGCCCCTGGCGTCGAGCATGTGGTGGTGTGCAACGCCGACGAAGGCGAGCCCGGTACCTTCAAGGACCGCGTGCTGCTGAACCGAAGCACCGACGCCGTGCTGGAGGGCATGACGATCGCCGCGCTGGTGATTGGCGCCCGGCGTGGTCTGCTGTACCTGCGCGGCGAGTACCGCTACCTGCTGGAGCCGCTGCTGGCCACGCTGCAACGCCGGCGCGACGCCCATCTGCTGGGCACCAGCATCCTGGGTCGGTCGGGCTTCGATTTCGACATCGCCATCCATGTCGGCGCCGGCGCCTATGTGTGCGGCGAAGAGTCGGCCTTGATCGAGTCGCTGGAAGGTAAACGCGGCACGCCGCGGATACGCCCGCCGTTTCCGGTGCAGCAAGGCTACCTGGGCCATCCCACCATCGTCAACAACGTCGAGACCTTTTGCGCCGTTACGCCCATCGCGCTGAGGGGCGGCGCCTGCTGGGCCGCCATCGGTACGCCCCAGTCCACGGGCACAAAAATTCATTCGGTGTCGGGCGACTGCGAACGCCCCGGTGTCTATGAATACCCGTTTGGCACCGCTATCAGCCGCATCCTGCAAGACTGCGGCGCGCGCGATACCCAGGCGGTGCAACTGGGCGGGCCGTCCGGCGTCTGCCTGTCGGCCCTGGAGTTCGACCGGCGCATTGCCTTCGAAGACCTCCCGACGGCAGGCGCCTTGATGGTGTTCGATCGCTCGCGCGACATGTTCGAGGTGGCGCGCGGCTTTGCGCACTTCTTCGCGCACGAGAGTTGCGGCTTCTGCACACCGTGCCGGGTCGGCACCGCGCTGGTGGCCAGGCGCATGGACAAGCTGGCCGCCGGCCAGGGTTCGCGCGACGATCTGGAGGTCCTGATCGAACTTGACAAATTGCTGCACGGCGGCAGCCATTGCGGCCTGGGCGTCAGCGCCTGCAATCCGTTGCGCGACACGATTCTGAAGTTTCGCCCGGCCTATGAGCGGCGCTTGAAGTCGCCGCATTTCGAACCCGGCTTCGACCTCGATGCCGAACTCTCGATTGCCCGGCGCATGACGGGCCGCGACGACCCTGGCGCGCACCTGGAGAATCTGGCATGACGGCGCGCTTGTCAGATACCGTGGACTCTGGCCAGAGTTTTTCACTGGACGGTCAGGCGGTGCCGTTCCAGCCCGGCGAGACCATCCTGCAAGCCGCTACGCGCGCCCAGCGCTACATCCCGCACTTGTGCTGGCATCCGGATTTTCCGGCGCAGGGTTCCTGCCGCCTGTGCAGCGTCAAGGTCGACGGTCACCCCGGTGCCGCTTGCACCGTGCCGGCCAGCGCCGGCCAGGCGGTCGAAAGCAATACCGAAGAACTCAATGGCCGGCGCAAGATGCTGCTGCAGATGCTGTTTGTCGAGGGCAACCACTTCTGTCCCAGTTGCGAGAAAAGCGGCAATTGCCTGCTGCAAGCCACCGCCTACGCGATGGGCATGGAAGGGCCGCACTTCGAGGAGTTCTACCCGGACCGCTCGCTCGACGCCAGCCACCCCGACATCCTGCTTGACTTCAATCGCTGCATTCTGTGCGAGCTGTGCGTGCGCGCCAGCCGCGAGGTCGATGGCAAGAATGTGTTTGCCATCGGCGGTCTGGGCATCGCCACCCAGTTGCTGGTCAACAGCCGGTCCGGCCTTCTGGCCGATAGCACCATGACCTTGGACGACCGCGCCGCCGGCATCTGCCCGGTGGGCGCGATCCTGCCGAAACGACGCGGCTTCGCGATTCCGATTGGACAGCGCCCATTCGACCTCAAGCCGCTGCCGGTGCCGGGGCCGGGCGATTTGGTGAGGAGCGTGGCGGCTGCGGCGTCCCCGCCCGCCAAGCCCCGGGCAGGGCGCAAGCTGAAGGTGGCCACGGTCTCGCTGGCCGGCTGCTTCGGCTGCCACATGTCCTTCCTCGACATCGATGAGCGACTGTTCGAACTGCTGGAGCAGATCGAGTTCGACCGCTCGCCGCTGACCGACATCAAGCAGATCGGGCCGTGCGATATCGGCCTGATCGAAGGCGGTCTGTGCAATGCCGAAAACGTGACGCTGTTGCGCGAGTTCCGCGCCCACTGCAAGACGCTGGTGGCGGTGGGCGCCTGCGCCATCAACGGGGGCCTGCCGGCGCAGCGCAACCACCTCGACCTGGGCAGCCTGCTGAGCGAGGTGTACCGCAGCCGGCAAGGCCTGAGCGCGGGCAGCGCCTTCCCCAACGATCCCGAGCTGCCGCTGCCGCTGAACAAGGTGCGCGCCATCCATGAGCTGGTGCATGTGGACTACTTCCTGCCCGGCTGCCCGCCGCCGGCCGAGGCCTTCTGGCATTTGCTGACCGAACTGGTGGCCGGACGCACGCCGCAGCCGGACTTTGGCTTGATACGTTATGACTAGCAGCAACACGTCGCTTGAAACCGCTGCCCCCGAGCTTGTGGCACAGGGCTTGCGCCGGGTTGCCATTGACCCGGTGTCAAGGGTCGAAGGCCATGGCAAGGTCACGCTGCTGCTCGATGCGCAGAACCGCGTGCAGCAGGCGCGGCTGCATATCGTCGAGTTCCGCGGCTTCGAGCGATTCATCGAGGGCCGGCCCTATTGGGAGGTGCCGGTGATGGTGCAGCGGCTGTGCGGCATCTGTCCGGTGTCGCACCACCTGGCGGCCTGCAAGGCCTTTGACCGGGTGGTGGGCGCCTTGCCCGTCACGCCCTCGGCCGACAAGATACGCCGCCTGATGCACTACGGGCAAGTGATGCAATCGCACGCCTTGCACTTCTTCTACCTGGCGGCGCCGGATCTGCTGTTCGGCTTCGACTCCGAAGTGAACCGGCGCAACATCGTCGGTGTGGCCCAAGCGCATCCCGACATCGCCAGGAAGGGCGTGTTGCTGCGCAAGTTCGGCCAGGAACTGATACGCGCCACGGCCGGCAAGCGCGTGCACGGCACCGGCTCGGTGCCGGGCGGCGTCAACCAGCATGTGAGTGCGGCGGACCGCGCGCTGTTGCAGCGCGATGTGGCCCAGATGATCGCCTGGGCGCAGGACGCCGTGAACATCGCCAAACAACTGCAGGCGCAGAACCCGGCGCTGTACGGCAGCTTCGGCAGCGTCCGGACCAACATGCTGTCGCTGGTGCGCGCGGACGGGGCGCTGGAGCTCTATGACGGTGTGCTGCGGGCACGCGACGCCAATGGCCAGATCATTTTCGATGGCGTCAGCGATCAGAGCTACCTGGATTTGATCGAGGAAGAGGTCAAACCCTGGAGCTACATGAAGTTCCCCTTCCTCAAGAGCCTGGGGGCCGAGCTGGGCAGCTACCGGGTCGGGCCGCTGGCGCGGCTGCAAAACTGCGATTTCATTCCCAGTCCGCTGGCCGAGGCGCAGCGCTGTGAATTTATCGCCTGGGGCCAGGGCGAGACCATCCACGCGGCGCTGGCCTACCACTGGGCGCGCATGATCGAGCTGCTGCACTGCACCGAGGTCATCAAAGACTTGCTGGACGATCCCGATATCCTGTCCGGCGAACTGATGGCGGGCGGCGCGCGCCTGCAGTCCCCGCAAGCCGGCGCTGCGCGGCGCTGGGGCGTCGGTGTGATAGAGGCTCCGCGCGGCACGCTGATACACCACTACCAGGTCGGCGGCGACGATCTGGTGAGCCTGTGCAACCTGATCGTGGCAACCACCCACAACAACCAGGCCATGAACGAAGCGGTGCGCGCGGTGGCGCGGCAGTACCTGGACGGGCGCGAACTGACCGAAGGCCTGCTGAACCGCATCGAAGTGGCGATCCGCGCCTACGACCCCTGCCTGTCCTGTGCCACCCACGCGCTGGGGCAGATGCCGCTGGAGGTGCTGCTGCTGGGACCGCAAGGCGAACTGATAGACCGGGTTGTCAAGTCGCACAGCGGGCAATTCCTGCGCGCCTCGGCATCCCGCGGAGGGCCATCGGCATGACCGCGCAGCCGCCGGCGGTGGCACCGTTGCTGGTGTTCGGCTGGGGCAACCCGAGCCGCGGCGACGACGCCCTGGGGCCCTTGTGCATTGAGCGCCTGCGCGCTGCGGCCAGGCCCATCACCGAGGTTGACTTGCTGGACGACTACCAGTTGCAGATTGAGCATGCGCTGGACCTGGTGGGGCGCTCGCGCGTGCTGTTTGTGGACGCCAGTCTGAGTGGCCCGGCTCCTTTCGAGGTGACGGCGCTGAGCGCCCGGGCGCAGGCCGGCTGCACCAGTCACGCCCTGTCGCCGCAGGCCTTGCTACAGTTGTTTCGCGAGTTGCGCGGCGAGGAACCACCACCTGCCACCTTGTTGGCGATCCGCGGCCAGCGCTTCGAGTTGGGCGCGCCGCCCAGTGCCGCTGCACTGGCCAATCTGAACCTGGCTTTGGCATGGTGCAAGGGCTGGCTGGAGCAGGACACTGGCGCCGTGGCTGGGGCTTGATCGCTTCTTTTCTTTTAAGCCGGTTATCGCTTCAACCCACGCTCGCCGCACCGGAATCGGTCTTCAGTGCCGAATGGGTGGCACCGTTAAGGGCCGCCGGCAAGCTCCGGCTGGAGTTCGATCTGGACTTGTTCACGGTGGCCATTCTGCTCGGCAAGTTCCAGCGCATCGAACTGCTGGAGCGTCAGTTGCAGCAGCTGCGGGCGCAGCTGCCGGCGCACCTGCGGCCGCAGTCGACCGGCGACGATCCTGCAAGATGAAGGGCGATTGACCTTCTGTTTGTCGACTCGAAAGCGCGTCTTCTTTGTTCAAATTCCCAATAACTTCAGCGTAGTGCCTGTGCCAAGCCGACTCGACAGGTCTTGATCAAGGCCGATTCCGAGTGACTGCACGGAAGGCACTGCGACAAGTTGGGTTGCTGGATGCCATGCCAAATCCAGTTGGGGAAGTCAGCATGAAAACGGATAACTGCGACGCCTGTATCGACCGTCGGCAACTGGAGCTGATCCAGCGCGTCGGCCGCATCGGCTATTGGGAATACGATGCCACGGCGCGCTCGATTTCCGTGCCTGCGGCGGCGCTGGCGCTATTGAGCTCCATCGCCGGCGAATGCTACACGCCACCGGGCTCCTTCCTGGACGCCTTGGACGAGAGCGAGCGCAAGCGCTTCCAGGGGGCCCTGGAGCAGGCGGTGGCCGAGCGGCTGGCGCTCAACATCGAAATGAAACTGGCGCGCGATGGCGGCCAGCCATGCTATATCGTGGTGCGCGGCGTCCCGCTCGAACCGGGTCGGGGAGGGCCTCAGTTTGCCGGCACCTTCCAGGACATCTCGAACGAGAAACAGTGCGGCGCCAATCACGAGAAACTGATCACCCAATTGCAGGCCCTGCTCGACGCGCTGCCGCAAGGGGTCAGCGTGATCGACAAGGATCTGCGCCTGATGCTGTGGAATCAACGTTTTCACGAGATTCTGGGCATTCCGCAACGCCTGGTCTTCAGGCACGCCCGTTTCGAGGATTTCATCCGTTTCAATGCCCAGCGCGGCGAATACGGTCCGGGCGACCCAGAACAGCAGGTGCAGCAGATAGTCATCCGTGCCCGCCAATTCCTGCCGCACTGTTTCGAGCGCCAATTGACCGGTGGACGGACCATTCTGGTGGAGGGTTTTCCGTTCCGGTCGGGCGGCGCAACCTCCGGTTTTGTCACCACCTACACCGACATCACTGATCGCAAAGAGATCGAGGAACAGCTGACGCGCCAGCGTGACGTGATGAAAACCATCATCGACAATTTTCCGGGCGGCATCTCGATGTGCGACGCCGATCTCCGGTTCACCACCTACAACGAGCAGTTCATCAAGCTGCTCGATTTCCCGCAGGCGCTGTTTGCCAAGGGCTGGGTCGCTTTCGAAGACCTGGCCCGTTTCAATGCCGGCCGCGGCGAGTACGGGCCGGGCGACTCACAAGAGCAGGTGCGCACGGTGGTGGCGCGGGCCCGGAATTTCCAGGCCCACCATATGGAGCGTGCGCGTCCGAATGGGCGCTGGCTCGAAATTCGGGGCACGCCGATCGCCAGTGGCGGCTTCGTCACCAGCTACATCGACATCACCGAGCGCAAGCAAGCCGCGCAGTACGAGCAGTTTCGCAGCCATACGCTGGAGTTGCTGGCCGGCGGGGACCCGCTGCCCAGCATTCTGCTGGCGATTGTTCGCGGTATCGAACAACTCCATCCGGCGATGCTGTGCAGCATCTGGCAGCTCGACAGCGAAGGCAAACGCCTGGTTCATGGGGTGGCGCCGAGTCTGCCCGATGGCTACAACGCCGCCATCGAAGGCCTGGAAATCGGCCCCGGGGTGGCGGGCTGCGGCAGCGCCGCCTTCAGCGCCGAGCGCGTCATCGTGACCGACATAGCGACGCATCCCGATTGGGCCGCCTGCCGGGAACTGGCCGCCAGCGCCGGCCTGGGGGCCTGCTGGTCGCAGCCTATCCTGTCGTCCTCGGGCCGGGTGCTGGGCACGCTGGCGATCTACCACAGCGCGCCGCGGACGCCGGCGGCCTCCGATATCGACCTGATCGAACAATCGGCCCGTCTGGCCAGCATTGCCATCGAACGCAGTGTCGCGGCCGAGAAGATACGTGACAGCGAGGCCCACTTTCGTCTGCTGACCGAGGACGTGGCGGACGTGGTGTGGAAGACCGACCGTAAACTCTTCGTCACCTACATCAGTCCGGCCGACCAGCGTCTGCGCGGCTACCCGGCGGAGCAGGTCATCGGTCACCATATTTTTGAAATGTTCACCGAGGAAGGCATCGCCGCGGTCTCGAAAATGCTGCGCCAGGGCAGTACCTCGGAGCCGCATGCGGCGCACGGCGGCTTTGTCACCTTCGAGGCGCAGCACCGCTGCCGCGACGGCAGACTGCTGTGGGGCGAGGTGCACTCGAAACCCGAGCGCGACGCGCTGGGCGCCATCACCGGCTACCACGGCATCACCCGGGAGATCACGGAGCGCAAGCAGATGCAGGACCAGGTGCGGCAATTGGCGTTCTATGACCCGCTCACCAAACTACCGAATCGCCGTCTGCTGGCTGATCGACTGGCCCAGGCCATGATCACCAGCAAGCGCAATGCCAGTTATGGCGCGGTAATGGTGCTGGACCTGGACAACTTCAAACCGCTCAACGACACGCATGGGCACCTGGTCGGCGATTTGCTGCTGATCGAGGCGGCCAGGCGCCTGGCCAGCTGCGTGCGTGAAGTCGATACGGTGGCGCGCTTCGGCGGTGACGAGTTCGTGGTGATGCTGACCGATCTGCACGCCGACCGGGCCGAGTCGACGACGCAGGCCGGCATCATTACCGAGAAAATCCGCTGCCGGCTGTCCGCTCCCTACCTGTTGAAGATCGAGCGCGACGCCAAGGACCAAGGCCAGACCACCATCGAGCACCGCTGCTCGGCCAGCATCGGCGCCGTCGTCTTCATCGGCAACCAGGCGAACCAGGACGAGGTCCTGAAATGGGCCGATTCGGCCATGTACCGGGCCAAAAATGATGGCCGCAATCTGGTGCGGTTTCATGATTTCGATGCTTGAGCGGCGGGCCATGGGCGGCTCGCCACGGTTGTTGGCCAAAGCGGCTGGCGGCGCTCGAAGTTGACCGACAATGCAGCCCATGACTCCCAAACTTTCCGAAAAATTGGCCGCTGCCGTTGACGGCATGCCGGCCTTTCCCCAAAGCGTTCAAAAAATACTGGAGCTGACGCGGCATGTCGAGTGTTCGTCCAAGGACCTGGTGCAGGTGATCGAAAAAGACCCGGTGGTGACGGTCAAGGTGCTGCGCGTTGTCAACGCCGCTTACTACAGCCTGCCCAAGCAGATCACCTCGATCAACCATGCGGTGGTCTACCTTGGCTTCAACACCATCAAGAACCTGTCCCTGAGCATTGCCGCCATCGGCATCATGCCCACCAGCAACGAGGCCGGCTTCGACGGCCGGCAGTGCCTGCTGCACTCGCTCAGTACCGCCGGCATTGCCAAGCAATTGGCACTGCGGCTGGGGTCGGTCGACCCGATGGACTGTTTTGTTGCCGGTCTGCTGCACGACTTCGGGAAAATGCTGTTGGCGCAGTTCATGCCGGGACCTTTTCGCGACGCGCTGGCACTCAGTCAGGAGAACGCCACTTCCCTGCACGCGGCGCTGCGTGAAGTGATCGGCGTCGACCATGCCGAGGTGGCCGCCATGCTGGCCGAAAGATGGCGGTTCCCGGCCGACCTGATCGAAGCCATTCGTTTCCAGAGTGGCCCCGAGCTGGCGGACAAGCCCATGATCGCCTGCGTCTTCGCCGCCAACCAGATCAGCAAGAAACTGAAATTCGGCTTTGGCGGCAACCCCTGGGTGGAAGAGCTGCCGCCGGCTATCGCTCAACGCCTGGGCGGCCGGCTGGACCAGGTCATTGCCGCGCTGGGAGACCTGGCGCCGGTGTTTGAGGAGGCCAAGGTATTTTCCCGAATTTGAAGCTCGCCGGAGCCCTGCGGGGGCGCGCATCGAGGTGGCAATCTGGTATCCTTCGCTTCCGGTCAGCGCGGGTCGATGGCGACCCCTTTGACCCGCTCGTATAGGAAACCGCAAGCCGGCGCATCTCGTGCAATGAGAGTCACAACCCATGGATGAAAATCAGTCAACTGTGCAAGCCGCCCTGGCCGCGTCGGCACGGCGGCCGATCGGCGAAGCATTGGCGGCGCTGGAGGATTTCCGCATCACGCAACCGAAGGTGATCGGCGACGTGTTGCGGCAGTTGATGAACCGCAAGGATTTTCTGACCGTCGAATGCGACGACCGTCCGCAACACATGGTGACCCGGATCCTGGAGGTCAACCAGGCCGAAGGGTATTTCGTCTACGATTGCAGCGCCGAGCAAATCCACAATCGATTCCTGCTGGAAGCGCAGGAGAACTACTTCTCCGCGACGCAGGACGGCATCGCCATCCAGTTCGTTTGCGGCCGTCCGCAGCAGCATCAATTCGAGGGCGCTTTTGCCCTTAGGGCGCCGCTTCCGCAGAGCCTGTACCGGGTCCAGCGGCGTGAGTTTTTCAGGGCCGCCGCGCCGATGGTGGAGTCCTATTACTGCCAGGCCACTTTGCCTGACAAGCGCCAGGTCGCCTGGGATATTTTCGATCTGTCGCTCGACGGCCTGGGCTTGCGCTCCAAGGATCCGTCCCTGGGCGAACTGGCGATCGGCACCGTGCTGAACAAGGCGGTGCTGAATTTCGGCCGGCGCGGCAAGATAGAGACCGATCTGAGAATCACCAACCTGCTCAATATCCGCAGCCTGAATAATCCGGTCTACCGCATCGGCTGCCGTTTTGAGCGTTTTCCGAAATCCAAAGAGCAGGATTTCCAGCGCCTGATCACCTATCTGGAACTGGCGCGCAGGGGGCGCGAGGAGGGTGCCGTGACCAAGGATTCGGGCTTCTATTCAAGCCCGTAAGGGGCCTGCGCCAACGGTCGTCCGGCGCGGCAGAGCCTGGCTGACCAGGTAGTTGACCGGTTAACCCAGGGCCAGACGGTTGCCGCCGGCGCTGCCGGCTTTGTGCGTGCCATCCGGGCCGTACAGCGGCTCGCCGCCGGCTTGCAGAAAGCTGATGGTCTGCCGGGTGAACTCCAGATGCGTGTGCACCATCACCCCGTTGCGATGATTGAAGTGATGGGCCTGAGCCGCGCTGGCCAGCAAGTCGTGCCAGGCCTGCTGCAATGTCTTGCCGCCGGCCGCGCAGGCGGCATCGGCGCCGCCGCGACCCTGCGCATAACCCAGCGCAAGCTGTTGCTGCTCACGCTGCTGACTTAAAGCCTTGATCTGTTCCGCCAGTTCCGATTTGCGCTCGGCCAGCGCCGGCAACTGCTTGAAGTCGCCATCCGTCATGGCTGCGGCTTCCTGTTCCAGCAAAGCGATAAAAGCCTCGATGGCGGTCTGTTCCCGCAGCAGGGCATCAAGGAGTTGGCTGCTCATGCCGTTCTGCGGGCCATCAGGTCGCGCACGCTGGCCAGCAAGCCGTCGGCAATTTTGCTGGTATCGACCCGGTAGCGGCCGGCGCTGATGTCGGCGCGAATTTTGCTGACGCGGGCGGTATCGAAGTCGCCGTTGGTGGATGGCAGCAAGGACACCACCGAAGACGCTGGCGACTGGCCCGCCGTGCCGGCTACCGCCGCCGGCCGATTGGCGCTGCCGCCGTCTTTGACAGACACCAGAGGCGATGGGTCGGCCACATTTTTCGGGAAAGCGGCGTTTAGATCGATTTTCATAATGGTTTCCTCAAGGAGATCTCAACGGTATAACGGCAGTTCAGGTCAAAACTTTAGGAGCGGTCCGGCAAATAACTGAAAAATCAGGGTGAGCGCTGCACCATGCCGTCCGGACGGACGATACCACTGAGCAACTGGCCACCCTGCATCTTGACTTGAATCAACGTTCCGGCGGGGGCGTCGGTCATCGCCTTGCCTTCGCTGCTGACCACAAAGCCACTCCCTTGCGCCACCACCTTGACGCTTTGTCCGCGTTGCACCAGGGTTACCGCGCGCAGCAGTTCCCGGCGCAGCAGGGCACCGGAAGCGATCCGGCTGGCCGCCACCACGCCGCTGAGCTGCGCCGCATCGGCCACGATGGCGCCGGGCAGGGTGGTCAGATCGCCTTCGCGCAATTGGGTATCCGCCGGCGTCACGGCTTGACCGGCGTTGATCTGGCGCGCCGCCACATAGTACGGGCCTACCACCGCGATATAGGTTGACACGTAACGGGTCCAGGACTGATCCGTGTTGCAGCGCAGACCGACCGATAGCCGGCCCCAGAGACGGCTGCCGCTTGGCAGGAACGGCTCCGGCGCGGCACAGGGCGGCAGTGCGGCCAACTGGGACGCATCGATACGCACGCTCACCTTGCCCGGCAAACCGGTGGTTTGCCGCAGTAAAAGGCGCTCGATCGCGGCGCTGGCAGCGCCCGCCGCGGGGGGTGTCTGCAAGGTTGCGCCGGTTGCTGCCGGGGGCAGCGCCGATAGTGTCAAGGCCAACGTCAGCAAGGCCGGCGCCAGCGCTTGAAAAGAGGCGTTGGGTCGGTGCGGGAATAGCGGTGGCAAGGCTGGCATGCGGCAGATTCTAAGGACCTGGGCCAAGCCGCCAAGGGCTGAATTGAGCCTTGAAACTGCATCTGATCAGGTGATTGACCGGATGGGGCCTGCCTACAATTATTTTCACTCCAACCGGCCCCCAACCAGCGACTCCAAACCACCGCAAACCAATGATTGACAAGCTTGATGCCACCCTTCGCTTCCATCAGGAGGCGCTCAACCTGCGGGCGCGGCGGCAGGAAGTTCTGTCGGTCAACATCGCGCATGCCGATACGCCCAATTTCAAGGCGCGCGACTTCGATTTCAGCAGTGCCTTGACGCAAGCGGTGGAGCGCGGCCGGCAAAGCCAGTCGCTGCCCATGGCCGGCACTTCGGCGCGCCATCTGGTGGCGGCGCCCGGCGGCGCCGCTGACGCCGAGTTGTTGTACCGGACCCCGGCGCAGTCCAGCGTCGATGGCAACACCGTGGAGATGGATGTCGAGCGCGTCAATTTTGCCGACAACGCCCTGCGCTATGAAGCCAACCTGACGGTGCTGGGTTCCCAAATCAAAACGATGCTGGCGGCGCTTCAGCAATAACCTTCTGGAGTCAGTAGATGCCTGTTTCCAATCGTTCCCTCGGCATTTTCGACATTGCGGGTTCCGCCATGACGGCGCAGTCGCAGCGCATGAACGTCACCGCCAGCAACCTGGCCAACGCCGACAGCGTTGCCGGCCCGGATGGCCAGCCTTACCGCGCGCGGCAAGTCGTGTTCGAGCTGGCCAATGCGCCCGGTCAGGCGGTGGGTGGCGTCAAGGTGGCGCGGGTGATCGAGGACCCGACGCCTGGGCGCCTGCTGCACGACCCGAAGAACCCACTCGCCAATGCCGACGGTTACGTCGCGCAATCGAATGTCAATGTGGTCGAGGAGATGGTCAACATGATCTCGGCCTCGCGCTCTTACCAGGCCAATGTCGAAGTGCTCAACACCGCCAAGACCTTGATGCTGAAAACCCTGACGATCGGACAGTAGCGCCGAGGCTAAGCCGACCAACGCATTCATAGGAGCAATTTTGTGGTTTCAAATGTTGTCAATTCCTCCAGTGTGACGAGCGCGGCCTCCGCGTCCGCCACCAGTGCCAGCGCGGGTAGCGAGGATCGCTTCCTCAAGTTGCTGGTGACGCAACTCAACAACCAGGATCCGCTCAACCCGCTGGACAACGCGCAGCTGACCTCGCAGCTGGCGCAAATGAGCACGGTCAGCGGTATCGAGAAGCTCAACACCGCGCTACAGTCCCTGCTGGCCCAAAGCGGCTCAAGTCAGGTCTTGCAGTCAGCCGGCCTGATTGGACGCTCGGTGCTGGTGCCGGGGCAACAACTGGCGCTCCAGCAAGGCGCCGCCGTGCCTTTTGCCATCGAAATGCCGGGCGCCGCCGACGCCGTGAAAGTGGATATCAGCGATTCCGCGGGTCATGTGGTTCGCAGTTACGACCTGGGTTCGCTGGCGGCAGGCGTCAAGACGCTGTCGTGGGACGGCAAGGGCACTGGCGACACGGCGCTGCCCGACGGTGTCTACAAGGTCAGCGCCGCAGCTACCGGCGCCGGCGGCAACGTGATACCGGTGGCCCTGACCTACGCCAATGTGACCAGTGTGGCGCAGGGCGCCAACGGCATCGCACTGACTCTGGCGGACAGTCGCATGGTCGGTTTCAGCGACGTCCGATTGATTGCCAGTGCCGCCTCCTCTTCTCTCTAATTCTTCATTGTCAAAAAGGAAATACCATGAGCTTCTCACAAGGTGTTAGTGGCTTGAATGTTGCATCAGCCAATCTCGATGTGATCGGCAACAACATCGCCAACTCGGGGACCATTGGCTTCAAGTCCGGCAGCGTGCAGTTTTCCAACGTCTATGCCGGCTCCATGGCAGGCCTTGGTACCAAGGTCTCCGGCGTTTTCCAGGATTTCACCGCCGGGGCGGTGCAGCGCACCGCCAAGCCGCTGGATGTGGCGATTGTCGATGGCGATGGATTTTTCCGGATGCAGAGCAGCGGCGGCGAGATCCGGTACACGCGCAACGGCCAGTTCGACGTCGACAAGAACGGTTTCATCACCAACGCAGCCGGCTTGCGCCTGACCGGATACCCGATGGGTGAGTCTGGCGCCCTCTCAAGCGCCAGTCCGGTCGCCTTGCAAGTGCCTTCGGCCGCCATGGTGCCGGTGGCGACCACCTCCATCGTGTCCCAGTTCAATCTGGATGCAACCAGCGCCTACCCGGCGGTGGCACCTTTTGACGCTCAGAATTCAGGCAGCTACAACTATTCGAATTCGGTCACCATCTTCGACTCGTTGGGCAATGCCCATGAATTGTCAGCGTTTTTCGTCAAGACGGCGCCCAACAAATGGGAGATTTACGCCACCGCCGACGGCAAGCCCCTGGCCACCGGCGGCGCCTTTGCGCCGGCACCGGCCTTCCCGCCGTTGCCAGACGTAGCCGGGTCGGGCGGAACACCGCTGGGTTCGGTCGGGTTCGATACCAGCGGCAAGATGGTGACGACGTCCTTGTCCGGCACCGCATTGACCGCTGCAACGGCCGCATTGGCGACGGCCAAGGCCGACCAGACAGCCGCACAGGCGGCTTACGATGCCTCGCCAGAGGGTGTGGCAGCCGCCGCCGCGGCCGCGGCCCTGGCCGCATCGCCTGAGGGAGTGGCCGCGTTAGCCGCTGCCAACGCAGCCACCGCCGCGGCCACCGCGGCAGCGGCGGCACCGACCGATACCGCCCTGGCGTCCAAGGCCTTGACGGCGGCACAGGCGTCAGCCAAGGCGACGGCGGCGGCCAACGCAACCTCGCTCGGCGAGATCGCCAGAACGACGGCGGCGACCGCCAGGACGTCGACAACTGGATTGGCGCTGTCCGCGGCGAAAGCCATCACGGAGCGCGCCGATTCGGCCCTGACACCTACCGTTGACAAATTGGCCTTCACCGGTTTGGTCTTTTCCAATAGCGCCAAGCCACTGGCCATCGACATGACACTGGCCGGCAGCACCCAGTTCGCCTCCGGCAACGAAGTCAGAAAGATGATCCCCGACGGCTATCCGTCGGGCCAGCTGACGGCGCTGGCCATCGGGGCGGATGGTCTGGTCTCGGGCAAGTACTCCAACCAGCAGACCAAGGTGCTGGGACAGGTTGTGCTGTCGCACTTCAATAGTCCGAACGGGCTGCAAAACATGGGCGAAAACGTCTGGTCCGAGACGCCGGCTTCCGGTGCGCCCCTGACCGGCACGCCCGGCGCCGGCACCACGCTGGGTCATTTGCTGGGCAGTGCGTTGGAAGGCTCCAACGTCGACCTGACGGCCGAGTTGATCAACCTGATCATTGCCCAGCGCACCTACCAGGCCAACACCCAGACCGTGAAAACGCAGGACCAGGTGGTGCAGGCGCTGATCAACATGCGCTGAAGCCGGCGCCAGTGATTGATAGCTATCGCCAACAGAGCAAGGAACTGCCATGGACCGCATGATCTACATCGGCATGACCGGTGCCAAGCAGGCGTTCGAGCAACAGGCTTCGGTCGCCAACAACATGGCGAACGTGTCGACACCGGGTTTTCGCGCCCAGATCAACAATTATCTGGCCGTGCCGGTGGTCGGCGCCGAGCTTGCCACCCGTGCCATGGTGACCGCCAGCACGGCCGGCGCCGATCTGCGCTCCGGACCCTTGCTGCCGACCGGGCGCGCGCTCGATGTGGCGGTCCGCGGCGACGGCTGGTTGACGGTCAAGCTGCCCGACGGCAGCGAAGCCTTTACCCGCGTCGGCAATCTGCAGGTTGGTGCCGACGGCCAGTTGCAGACCATGGATGCCAGGCCCCTGGTGGGCGAAGCCGGTCCGCTGGTGGTGGCCCCCGGATCCGCCTTGACGGTGACCAATGACGGCCTGGTCAGCGCACAGGCGGGTGATGACCCGTCCGGCGCCGCGACCGAAGTGGGGCGTCTGAAATTGGTCAACCCGCCGGCCGCCGACCTGGTGCGTGGCGAGGACGGGCTGTTCCGGTTGCGGCCGGGCGCCGCGGCGGCGCCGATGGACCCCAATGTGCGCTTGCGCAGCGGTGTGCTCGAAGGCAGCAACGTCAACCCGGTGGAGGCGATGGTGGCCATGATTTCCAACGCCCGGCGCTTCGAGATGCAGATGAAAACCTTGCAGACCGCCGAAAGCAATGATCAGCAGGCCAACAAGCTGCTGTCCGCCAATTAACCCAGCCGAACACGGCCACCTCGCAGGAGATTCCTCATGATTCGTTCTCTCTGGATTGCCAAAACAGGGCTCGACGCCCAGCAGACGCAGCTCGACGTGGTGGCCAATAACCTGGCCAACGTCGGCACCACCGGTTTCAAGCGCAGCCGTGCCGTGTTCGAGGATTTGATGTACCAGAACCTGCGCCAGAGCGGTGGCCAGACCTCGGACCAGACCCGCATGCCGTCCGGCCTGCAAATCGGTACCGGCGTGCGCGTGGTCGCCAGCGAACGCATTCATACCCAGGGAAATCCGACCAAGACCGATAACCCGAAGGATGTGTCGATCAACGGCGCCGGCTTCTTCCAGGTACTGCTGCCCAACGGAACCACCGCTTACACCCGCGACGGTTCCTTCCAGACCGATCAGAGCGGGCAACTGGTGACGGCCAGCGGTTATCCGGTGCAACCGGCCCTGACGCTGCCGCAAGGCACCACCAGCATGACCATCGCCAGCGATGGCACGGTGTCGGTGATCCAGGCCGGCAGCACCGCCAGCGTGCAGATCGGACAGTTGCAACTGGCAACTTTCCTGAACCCGGCCGGTTTGCTGGCCACCGGCGAAAACCTGTACACGGAGACCGATGCCTCCGGCACCGCCAACCAGACCGCGCCGGGCCAGAATGGTTCCGGCACGCTCAGCCAGGGCTACGTCGAGTCCTCCAATGTCAACGTGGTGGAGGAACTGGTCAACATGATCCAGACGCAGCGCGCGTATGAAATCAACAGCAAGGTGATCACGACGTCGGATCAGATGCTGACCAAGCTGGCGCAGTTGTGATGAAAAACAGCTTGTCCATGGGCTGGCGCACCGGTGGTGCATGGCTGACCCTGCTGCTGCTGGCGGGTTGTGCGCACAGCCCGCGCGAACCGCTGGTGCAGCAACCCATGACGGTGCGTCCCACGGCGCAACCTCAGGCGACATCGCCGGCCAGCGCGAATGGGGCAATTTACCGTTCCGGTCTGGGCTCGCAAGCCCTTTTCGAAGATCGCCGGCCGCGCTTCGTGGGCGACATCCTGACCATTCTGGTCAGTGAAAACGTCAATGCCAGCAAGAATTCGGCCGCCAACGTGAGTCGCACCGGCAGCGCCAGTGCCGAGCTGTCGCTGGTGCCCAAAATCTTTGGCGGTCTGATGTCCGGTACCCTGGACAGCGGCGCCAGCGGCAAGAACAACTTGAGCGCCAAGGGTGGCGCCAACGCCGCCAACACCTTCAACGGTGTCATCACGGTGACGATTGTCGAGGTGCTGCCCAATGGCAATCTGGTGGTCAGCGGAGAAAAGCAGATGTTGATCAACCAGGGCACCGAGTTCATCCGCTTCTCCGGCGTGGTCAATCCGCGCGCCGTCGGCAGCAACAACACGGTGGCCTCGACCCAGGTGGCGGACGCCCGCATTGAGTACAGTGCCAAGGGCTATATCGACGAAGCGCAGCAGATGGGCTGGCTGCAGCGCTTCTTCCTCAACGTATTGCCGATGTGATGATGCCAGCCAGACTTGATTTGCCGGCAGCACGCGGCCACACAGTACAGCGGGCCGTCCGGTCGGTTTTGAGCTTGTGCCTGCTGCTTGCCGGCCTGGCCGGGTGGCCGGCGCAGGCGGAGCGGCTGAAGGACATCGCCAGCATTCAGGGCGTGCGCGACAACCCGCTGATCGGCTACGGCTTGATGGTGGGGCTGGATGGCAGCGGCGACCAGACCATGCAGACACCGTTCACCACGCAGAGCCTGAACAACATGCTGGTGCAGCTTGGCATCACCATGCCGCCCGGCGCCAGCATGCAGCTGAAAAACGTGGCGGCGGTGATGGTCACCGCCACGCTGCCGTCTTTTGCGCGGCCCGGGCAAACCATGGACATCACGGTCTCTTCCATGGGCAATGCCAAGAGCCTGCGCGGCGGCACCTTGCTGATGACGCCCTTGAAGGGCGCCGATGGCCAGGTTTATGCGCTGGCCCAGGGCAATATGGTGATCGGCGGCGCCGGCGCCTCGGCCAATGGCGCCAAGGCACAGGTCAACCAGATCAGTTCCGGGCGCATCCCGGCCGGCGCCATCGTCGAGCGCGCGGTGGAGTCGACGCTGGGCGACGACGGCCTGCTGACGCTGGAATTGAACAGCAGCGATTTCGGTACCGCGCAGCTTGCGGTGGAGGCGATCAACCGCGACTTCGGGGCGGCCATCGCGCGCGCCCTGGATGCCCGGGTGATTCAGATCACGGCACCGGCCAGGGCCGAGGAGCGCGTCAGCTTTCTGTCGCGCATCCAGAATATCGAAGTGACACCCAGCGCGGCCGGCGCCAGAGTGGTGATCAACGCGCGCACCGGTTCGGTGGTCATGAACCAGAGCGTCAGGGTCAACGATTGCGCGGTGGCGCACGGCAGCCTGTCGGTGGTCATCAATACCGAGCCGGTGGTCAGCCAGCCCAATGCGCTGTCCGGCGGCGCCACCGTGGCCGGCCAGCGCTCCCAGATCGAAATCAACCAGGCTTCCGGCGCGCTGCAAATGGTGCACAGCGGTGCCGCGCTGGCCGATGTCATCAAGGGGCTCAATGCGCTGGGCGCCAATCCGCAGGACCTGGTGTCGATTTTGCAGGCCATGAAAGCGGCCGGTGCCTTGCGCGCCGAGCTGGAGATCATCTGAGGCCGGCCATGAGCAGCGCTGCCATGCCCTCTCTCGCCAGCGGCCCGTCGGCCGCGCCGGGGGTGCTCGACCAGCGCCTGTCATTCGACGTGCAAGGTGTCGATGCCCTGCGCCGCACCGTTCGCAGCTCGCCGCAGGAAGGCCTGAAGCAGGCTTCCAAGCAGTTTGAGGTGTTGTTCATGCAAATGGTGCTGAAGAGCATGCGCGAGGCAACACCGTCGGACGGCATCTTCGGCAGCCAGCAGGAAAAGCTTTACACCTCCATGCTGGACCAGCAAATGGCACAGTCCCTGTCGGGACGCGGCCTGGGTTTGGCCGAAGCCATGTACGCGCAACTCAGTCGCAACGTCAGCGGCGGTCAGGCCGGCGCCTTGCCCACGCCGGCCGAGCCGGCCAGTTCCGGCGCCGGCACGCCGAGCTCCGGCAGCGCGCCGGTGCCGCAGCCGAGCCCGCCGCGCGCCGCGGCCGCGACGCGCGCGCCGGCCGACCTGTCCCTGTACGAGGCGGCCACCGCCGGGGCGACGCTGAGCCGCAGCGTGTTGCCGCAAGCGCAGGTCGAGCAATTCGTTTCGCGCCTGCTGCCGGCGGCCCAGCGCGCCAGCCAGGCCAGCGGCGTGCCGGCGCAATTGATCATGGCGCAGGCGGCACTGGAGTCCGGCTGGGGGCGGCGCGAGATTCGCGCCGACGATGGCCAACCCAGCTACAACCTGTTTGGCATCAAGGCCGACAAAAGCTGGAAGGGGCCGGTGGTGGAAGCCAGCACCACCGAATACGTCAACGGCGTGGCGCAGAAAACCCGGGCCAGCTTTCGTGCCTACGGTTCTTATGAAGAAGCGTTTTCCGACTACGGCAAGTTCTTGAGCAGCAATCCGCGTTATGCCAACGTGCTGACGGCGCCGGATGCGGCCGGCGCGGCGCGCGGTCTGCAACAAGCCGGTTATGCGACCGATCCGCAGTACGGTGGAAAGTTGATTCGCATCATGAAGCAGATGACCTGAGGCGCCAGGGTGGGCACCGCGTGGAAAGCCCCGAATGGCCTAAAGTTTTTCCGGATATTGCCGATATACAGACGTAGGCTTTGCAACAGGACGAGCTCGATTTGAGCAATTAACAGCAAGGAGATAGAGCAATGAAACACACGTATTTGATCGCGCTGGTGGTGACCAGTGTGCTGGCCGGTGCCGCTTGGGCCGATGGCAACGTCAGTCCGAAAGAAGCCGAGGCGATGGTCAAAAAGGGGGTCACCTTCATCAAGGCCAACGGCAAGGACAAAGGCTATGCCGAGATCACCAACAAAAAGGGGCAGTTCGTCGACCGCGATTTGTACCTGACGGTATACGGCATGGACGGCAAGGTTTGGGCCCACGGCGCGAACGAGAAGATGGTGGGGAAAGTGCTGATCGACCTGAAGGATGTTGACGGCAAGGAATTTGTCAAGGAGCGCATCGAATTGGGCAAAGCCAAGGCCAGTTTCTGGCAGGACTACAAGTTTACCAACCCGGTGAGCAAGAAGGTGGAGCCGAAAACCATGTACTGCGAGCGCCTGGAAGACGTCGTCGTGTGTGGCGGGGTCTATAAGAAATAAGCTTCGGCGGGGCGCGCACGGGAATTCGCGCCGATGCCGGGAACGATGCAAGGTGGCTTGGCAATGAAAGTCTGGCAGAAGATTCTGGTGGCACCGGCGGTGGCGGTGGTGTTTTTGATGGTGTTCGGCGCGGTGTCCTACGGCGCATTGAGCCAGCAACAAGCCGCGTTGGAGGATCTGACTGGTGTACGGTTTGGAAATTACCAGATTGTTGCCAATTCAGCGCAGGAAATCAGCGAGGTGCATGCCGGCGTTTATCGCTTGTTCACCTGGCTTGGCAACCTCCAGGAGGACAAGATCAAGCAGATCACGGCCGAGCAGGATGCAAAGATCGATGCCATCGTCAAGCGCGTCGGCGCTTTCGGTGCAACCGCCGGTCTGGACGCCAACGAGCGCGGCATGGCAGAGTCGGTGCTCAAGAAGCTTGTGAAATACAAGCGCGATGTCGCGACGGCAATCGATCTGAGCACCGTCGATGTCAATACCGGGATGGCCGCGATGCAGACAGCCGATAGCGGGTTCCAGGAGATGCTCAAGCAATTCAAGGAACTGGTGCAGGTTGAAAATCAGTTGGTGCGTCGCGGGCATGAGCGCGTTGTGGCGGAGTTCGGCAAGGTTGTTGCGATTTTGATTGTCGTCCTTCTGTTCGGGTTGGCTGTGTCCACCGGAATTGCCTTGTTCATGAGCCGCTTGATCGTGCGGCCGCTGAAGTACGCCATCCTGGCGGCCGGCCGTGTTGCTGGCGGCGACTTGAGTTCCAAAATCACGGTAGCCGGGAACGACGAAACCGGTGAATTGCTGCAGGCGCTCAAGGATATGAGCGACAGCCTGGTCCGCATCGTTGGCGAAGTGCGCGGCGGCACCGACACCATCGCCACCGCTTCCAGTCAGATCGCCGCCGGCAACCTGGACCTGTCGGGCCGCACCGAGCAGCAGGCCAGCTCGCTGGAAGAAACGGCGGCCTCGATGGAGCAGCTGACCAGTGCCGTCAAGCACAACGCCGACAACGCCCAGCACGCCAATCAACTGGCGGTGGCGGCCTCCGGGGTCGCGCTCAAGGGCGGCAGCGCGGTGTCGCAGGTGGTCCAGACCATGGATGCGATCAACAACTCGTCGAGGAAGATCGTCGACATCATCAGCGTGATCGACGGCATTGCCTTCCAGACCAATATCCTGGCCCTGAACGCTGCGGTGGAAGCGGCGCGGGCCGGCGAGCAGGGCCGCGGCTTTGCGGTGGTGGCAGCGGAAGTGAGAAACCTGGCGCAGCGCTCGGCGGCGGCGGCCAAGGAGATCAAGACCTTGATCGGGGACTCGGTGGCGAAAGTGGAAGAGGGCAGCCAGCAGGTGGCGCAAGCGGGGCAGACGATGGACGAGATTGTCGACAGCGTGAAGCGGGTGACCGACATCATGGCCGAGATCACGGCCACCAGCCAGGAGCAGAGCTCGGGTATCGAGCAGGTGAACCAGGCGATCACGCAGATGGACCAGGTGACGCAGCAGAACGCGGCGCTGGTGGAGGAAGCGGCAGCGGCGGCGGCCTCGTTGCAGGAGCAGGCCGGCAACTTGTCGCAAGTGGTCAGCGTCTTCAAGCTCGACCGCCGGCAGAGCGAACTGTTTGCCCAGGCCCACAGCAGGGCGCCCAAGGCCGCCGCGCCGAAGATCAAAACAGAGACCGCCAAGCCGGAAGTCAAGCTTGTACCCAAGCGCTTGGCCGCTGCCAATACCACTGCGTTGGCGGATGCCGGCTGGGAAACGTTTTAAGCACAGGCCATGGGAATCGCGACGATGCAAGCAAACACAGACAACAGCAGACCGGCCACCGTTCGGGGTCTGGAATTTCTGGCCTTCACGCTGGGACATGAAGAGTACGGCATAGACATCCAGAAGGTGCAGGAACTGCGCGGTTACGACACGGTGACGCGGATTGCCAATGCGCCGACGCACATCAAGGGGGTCATCAACTTGCGCGGCATCATCGTGCCGATCATCGACATGCGCATCAAGTTCAATCTGGGAACGCCCAGCTACGACCAGTTCACGGTGGTGATCATCCTGAACCTGGCGAACCGGGTGATGGGGATGGTGGTGGACAGCGTCTCGGATGTGATCACGCTCAAGGCCGAGCAGATCAAGCCGGCACCGGAGATGGGAGCGGTGCTGGCGGGCGAGTACCTGATCGGCTTGGGCACGCTGGACCAGCGCATGCTGATTCTGGTCGATATCGACAAGCTGATGCTGAGCGCGGACATGGGCTTGACGGAGAAACTGGCGGCCTGAGTGGGCTGAAATTTCAACCATGGTTCGCCATCAGACTTTCTCCAAGAATCAAATGAAACTCCGGGACTTGAAAATCGGGGCCCAACTGCTGGTCATGATAGGGACCACGCTGCTGGTGGTATGGACCGGCGTGATCATTTGGGAAGACCATGTCAATCGAAAGACCGCGATCGAACAGGCGCGCGGATTTTCCCTCAGCATGCACGAGGTCACCATGGCCGGACTCACCGGCATGATGATTACCGGCACCGTGCAGCAGCGCGATGTGTTCCTGGACCAGATCAAGCAGCTCAACACCTTGCGCGATGTGCGGGTCCTGCGCGGCGAGGCGGTCACCAAGGTGTTCGGAGCCGGTAGCCTGAAGGAAGAGAACAATCCGGACGGCCTTGAAAAGAAGGTGTTGCAGAGTGGCAAGGAAGTGATTCAGGTTGAGTCCGACAGTCAGGGCGAGTATTTGCGGGCGGTGCGACCGGTCTTGAGTTCGAAGAACTACCTGGGCAAGGATTGCATCAGTTGCCACCAGGGGATCGAAGGCGCCGTGCTGGGCGTGGTCAGCATGAAAATCTCACTGGATCAGGTCAATGCCGCGCTGCAGCGGCAGCGCAGCAACATGATTCTTGCCGCCATCATCACCTGCATCCCGGTCTTGCTGCTGATCTTCCCCTTCATCCGCAAGGTGGTCACGCAGCCGCTGGAGGTGGCGGTGAAAGTTGCGCGTGGCATCGCGGCAGGCGATTTGACTCAGCGTATCGAAGTCGGTTCGAGCAACGAGATGGGCTTGATGCTGCTGGCGCTGAGGGACATGAATGACAGCCTGGTCAAGGTGGTCGGCCAGGTGCGCGGTGGCACCGACACCATTGCCAGCGCTTCCAGCCAGATCGCCGCCGGCAACCTGGACCTGTCGGGCCGTACCGAACAGCAGGCCAGCTCGCTGGAAGAAACGGCGGCCTCCATGGAGCAACTGACCAGCACCGTCAAGCAGAACGCCGACAACGCGCGCCAGGCCAACCAGCTGGCGGTGGCGGCCTCCGGTGTCGCCGTCAAGGGCGGCAGCGTGGTGTCGCAGGTGGTCGGCACGATGGACGCCATCAACAGCTCATCGAGGAAGATCGTCGACATCATCGGTGTCATCGACGGCATTGCCTTCCAGACCAATATCCTGG
>NZ_JAQTMS010000061.1 GCF_028714215.1 Rhodoferax sp.
GCCGCCCATCTGGTACATGCCGGCCTCGAAGCTGACCCGGGTGCGGGTCGAGGCCTTCTCGAAAATCATGGCCAGGGTTCGATCGACCAGCGGCTGGTGCCGCTCATAAGCCTTGAATTTCTTCTTGATCAGGGCGGCTCTCTCGAACAGATAGGCGTAATCACTGGCGTTCAGGTCGCTGAATTGCAGGTAATGCTTCATGGCAGAGGGTTTGGAAAATCACAAATAGAGGTCAAGCCGCTTCCAGCAGCAATTGCTTGATCAGGGGGCACAGGATACTGACCACTTCATCGGCCTCGGCGGTGTTCATGATCAGCGGCGGCACCAGGCGGATCACCGTGTCGGCGGTAACGCTGATCAGCAGGCCGCTGGCGGCGCATTGGCCCACCAGTGCGGCGCAGGGCTTGGCCAGCTCAATGCCCAGCATCAGACCCTGACCGCGAATTTCCTTCACCGCTTGGCTCGCCAGCTCCGCTTTCAAGGCCTGGGCCAGGGCCGCCGCCAGGTGCGCGCCGACCTTGGCGGCGTTGGACAGCAAGCCGTCTTCTTCCATGATGCGAATGGTCTCCACGCCGGCGCGCATGGCCAGCGGGTTGCCGCCAAAAGTGGTGCCGTGGTTGCCGGGCTGAAAAATATTGGCGGCCCTGGGACCGGCGACAACGGCACCGATAGGCACGCCCGAGCCCAGGCCCTTGGCCAGCGGCATCACATCGGGTTTGATGCCGGCCCACTGATGGGCAAACCATTTGCCGGTGCGCCCCATGCCGCATTGCACCTCGTCGATCATCAGCAACCAGTCGCGCTGGTCGCACAACTGGCGCACCGCCTTGAGGTAGTCCAGGTGCATAGTGTTGATGCCGCCTTCGCCCTGGATTGCCTCGAAAAACACGGCCACCACATTCGGGTTGTTGGCGGTCGCCGCCAGCAGGCTCTCCATGTTGTTGAGGGGCACCCGGATGAAACCCTCCACCAGGGGACCAAACCCGGCCTGAATCTTGGGGTTGCCGGTGGCGCTCAGGGTGGCCAGCGAGCGGCCGTGAAAAGCCTTCTCGTAGACCACGATCTCGGGCCGCTCAATACCCTTGTCATGGCCGAATTTGCGTGCCAGTTTCAACGCCGCTTCGTTGGCTTCCAGACCGGTGGAGCAGAAGAAGACGTTGCTCATGCCGGAGAGTTCGACCAGTTTCTTCGCCAGCACCTCCTGGTTCGGTACATGGTAGTAATTGGAGGTATGGATCAGCTTGGCCAGTTGATCCTGCAACGCCGGCACCAGTTTCGGGTGGTTATGCCCCAGTGTGTTGACCGCAATGCCCCCCAAGGCATCCAGATACGACTTGCCGTTGACGTCCCAGACGCGGCAACCCTGACCGTGCGACAGGGCAATCGGCACCCGGCCATAGGTGTTCATCACGTGCGGCGAAGAGGCTTCAATGAAAGGGGTATCCATGGTTTTAGACTCCATCCAAACAGTTGGGGACAGAGCTGGCTCGCTTCGCGTAGCTGCGGTCTGTCCCACAAGGTCTCAAAATAAAACCGGCCCGTTCAATGGCGGGCCGTTGAAGCGTGATTTTAGGGCAACAAAAAAGCCGTCTTGCGACGGCTCCCTTGCTTTTTGCTGACAGCGCACCCGTTACAAACGGCGGATCAAGTTTTCCAGAAAATTTGATCCGTGCGAATTGCCTGTAATCAGGCGGCTTTTGCGGCCAGGGCTTTCACCTTGGACGACAGACGGCTCTTGTCGCGAGCCGCCTTGTTCTTGTGGAAGATGCCTTTGTCGGCCACGGTGTCAACCACGGCCTGCATCTTGCCAAACAACTCGGTGGCCTTGGCTTTATCGCCGGCGACAACCGCTTTTTCCACGTTCTTCACCGCAGTGCGGTATTTGGAACGCAGCGAGGTGTTGGCTGCGTTGATCTTGACGTCCTGACGGACGCGCTTACGGCCCGACGCCAGGCGCGGGTTCTTTTTCTTGGGTTTTCCAGATGCCATATTGAGTTCCTTGAGTCTGTGGATGTTGTCAGCAAAGCCGAGCATTCTACCAGTTGGCGGTCAAAGCGTGGCTGGAGCCCGGCCGGCGGCCTGGTCGCAGCTACACTTGCCGGCGTGAGTCTCTTCAAATCCGCCTCCATTGTTTCCCTGCTGACCCTGGTGTCACGCATCACCGGTCTGGTGCGTGAACTGCTGATTGCGTCGACCTTCGGCGCCAGCGCGCTGACCGACGCCTTCAATGTGGCGTTTCGCATCCCCAATCTGTTTCGCCGCTTTTTTGCCGAAGGGGCCTTCAGCCAGGCTTTTGTGCCGGTGCTGGCGGCGTCCAAAGCGCAGCAGGGCGAGGGCGCCACCAAAGTGTTGATAGACAGGGCGGCGACGGTGTTGGCTTGGGCCGTGCTGGCGACCAGCATCCTGGGTGTGGCTGCGGCTCCGGCCCTGGTCTGGGCCATGGCCAGCGGCTTGCAGGAAAAACCCGGCAGCTTTGAGGCGGCGGTGGTCATGACACGCTGGATGTTCCCCTATATCGCGTTCATGTCGCTGGTGGCGCTGGGTGCCGGCATCCTCAATACCTGGAAGAAGTTTGCTATTCCGGCCGCCACACCGGTGCTGCTCAATGTGGCCATGATTGCCGCCGCCGGGCTCGGTGCGCCCTGGTTCAAGCAGTTGGGCCTGGAGCCGATTTACGCCCTGGCCGGTGGCGTGCTGCTGGGCGGCGTGCTGCAACTGGGCGTGCAGATACTGGCCTTGCGCAAGCTCCATCTGGCCCCCCGCGTCGGCCTGCGCTGGCGCGCGCTGCGTGCCGCCTGGGCCGACCCGGGAACCAAAAACATTCTGAAACTGATGGGGCCGGCGCTGCTGGGCGTCAGCGTGGCCCACATTTCGATGTTGATCAACACCCAAATTGCCTCGCATCTGGCCAGCGGCAGTGTCAGCTGGATCACCTACGCCGACCGGCTGATGGAGTTCCCGACCGCACTGCTGGGTGTCGCCATGGGCGTGGTTTTGATGCCCCAGCTCGCCGGCGCACGGGCCGCCGGCGACGGTGCCAAATACTCCGCCATGCTGGACTGGGGTTTGCGGTTGGTGGTGTTGCTGGCGCTGCCTTGCGCGGTGGCCTTGATCGCCTTTGCCAAGCCACTGGTGGCCGTGTTGTACCACTACGGTGCGATCAAGGAATTGGACGTACGGCAGATCACCTATGCCTTGATGGGTTGGGGCGTCGGTTTGATCGGAATTGTGGCGATCAAGGTACTGGCGCCGGGTTACTACGCCAGCCAGGACACCAAGACACCGGTGCGGGTGGCGATGGCCGTGCTGGTGATCACGCAGTTGCTCAATATCGTCCTGGTACCGCTGCTTGACAACACCCTGCATGCGGGGCACGCCGCGCTGACGCTGTCGATCGGCATCGGCGCCCTGATCAATGCCGCTTGGCTGCTAGGAGGCCTGCTCCGGCGCGGCAGTTACCGGCCGGAGCCGGGCTGGGGTGTCTTCACACTCCGGGTGATCGCCGCCAGTGCTTTGTTGCTGGGCTTTTTGTTGTGGGCCAACAGCGCTTTTGACTGGACCCAATTGCGCGCCGAGAAGTTCAAAAGAATTGGGCTGCTGGCCGCAGTACTGCTGGCATCGGCCAGCTTGTATTTTGCAGCTCTGTGGGCTGCCGGTGTCAAGCTGCGGCAGCTTGTGCGGCGTTGAATCGGGTCGGTTGGGCGCATACTGTTGGGGAAGGAGTTTGTATGCATCTGTCGTTGGCGGTACCCACTCCGCTCGAATATTTTGCCTCCCTGGTGCAAAGTGATACCGACTTTCCCCTGCTGGAGGCGGCGATCAGCCTGGCGCAGGATGAATACCCTGAGCTGGACGTGCAGCAGGTGCTGGGCGATGTCGATCAATTGCTGGCCCGTCTGAAACGCCGGCTGCCGGCGGATGCCGGGCCACTGCAGAAACTGCGTACCGTGAACCAGTTTTTCTACTCCGATTTGAGCTTTGCCGGCAACGTCAACCATTACCACGACCCCGACAACAGTTTTCTCAGTGTCGTTCTGCGGACCCGTCGCGGCATTCCCATTTCGCTGGCGGTGTTGTGGCTGGAGTTGGCGCAGGGCCTGGGACTGGCGGCGCGCGGCGTCGGCTTTCCGGGCCACTTCATGCTGAAAGTGAACCTGCCGCAGGGGCAGGTGGTGATTGATCCGCTGGACGGACAGTCGCTGAGCCGCGACGAGTTGGCCGAACGGCTGGCGCCCTACCGGCAGCGCAGCGGCCTGCTGGATGAATTTGAAGTGCCGCTGGGACTTTATCTCCAGGTGGCGCCGCCGCGCGACATCATTGGGCGGATGCTGCGCAACCTGAAGGAAATCCACACCAGCCAGCAAGACTGGGCGCGCCTGATCGCGGTGCAGGACCGGCTGCTTGTGCTGCTGCCGCAAGCCTGGTCCGAGTACCGCGACCGTGGCCTGGCCCAGGCTGAACTGGGCAACGCCGGGCGTGCGCTGGCCGACCTGGAAACCTATCTGGCCAACGCCGAGGAAGGCCCGGACCGCCGCGCCATCGCCGCGCGGGTGATTGAATTGAAAAAAACCCGTAGCTGATGTTTCGGGGTGTAAATAGCTTTGACGCCAGCCCTTTTGGGGGCGTACATTCTGTCGCTCCGTTCAGTCACGAACTGCACCGGCTTTGTTATCACACCCGAGAAAACCCATGAAAAGCTTTAAACACCTTGTTTCTTCCTGTCTGATTGTTTGCCTTACCGCCAGCGGTTTTCCCTTGACGGCGCAAGCCAGCATCGTTGCCACTGACGAGATCGTCGCGGCCGGTGTCAGCAGCGCCAACCGCACCAAGGTCGGCGCGTTTCTGGAGCGCGATGACGTGCGCCAGGCGATGCAAGCCCAGGGCGTCAGCCCGCTGGCGGCGAGCCAGCGCGTCGAGGCGATGTCGGACGCTGAAGTGGCGCAACTGGCCGGCCGCATCGATCAGGCGCCGGCCGGCGGCGAAGTTGTGGGCGTTTTGTTTACCGTCTTCATCATCCTGTTGGTCACCGACATCATGGGCTTGACCAAGGTGTTTCCTTTCACCCGCTCGGTTCGATGATTGCTGGCCTGACTGGTCTGCGAGCCCCCGTTTTGACGGGGGTTTTTGTTTTGGCCGTGCTACTGCTCACCGGCTGCGCGACGCCTCAAATGGCGCGGCTTGACGCTCAGTGGCCAGCCGATCTGGCGGCCCGGGTGGAGCTCGGCAAGGTTCCCTTTTATCCCCAGGAAGATTACGAGTGTGGACCGGCCGCGTTGGCCATGGCGGCCGCTGCTGCCGGTGTTCAGGTAACGCCGCAGGCCCTGGTCGAGCAAGTCTATTTGCCGGGACGCAAAGGCTCCCTGCAACAGGAAATGCTGGCCGCCACCCGACGCCAGGGACTGCTGGCCTATCCCTTGAATCCCAACATTGAAGCCGTGCTGCGCGAAGTCGCCGCCGGCCATCCGGTACTGGTGTTCCAGAACCTGGCGTTCTCGTTCTACCCGGTCTGGCACTACGCGGTGGTGATCGGCTTTGACCGGGAGCGCAATCTGTTGCTGCTGCACTCCGGGCGTACCGAGCGGATGGAGATGTCCTTGTTCACCTTCGAGCGAACCTGGGCCCGCGCGCAGTACTGGTCGATGCTGGCCCTGGCCCCCGGGAGGCTGCCGGCAACCGCCGAGGCACAGACCTTCGCCGCGGCAGCCAGTGCGCTGGAACGCGTCAATCCCGCTGCCGCCCAGAGCGCTTACGCGGCGGCCTTGCAGCGTTGGCCGGACGACCATGCCGCACTGCTGGGCGCCGGCAACACCGCCTATGCCCTGGGCCAGGCCGCTGCCGCCATCGGCGCCTACCAGGCGGCAGTTCATGAGCACCCGGATTTCGCCGACGCCTGGAACAACCTGGCGCAGGTGTTGCTGGAGCAGGGCCGGCGCGATGAGGCGGCGCAAGCCATTGGCAAGGCGGTTGTCCTGGGCGGGGCGCGCTTGCCGCAATACCAGGAACTGGCCCGCTTGATCAACGAAACCAGCGCTACCGTGCCGGGAAAATAGAGGCACTGCGACAGCTTGAATCGCTGCCGGCTGGGGCTGCTACACACTACTTCCGCCGGTTGGGTTGCCACAGCAGCAAGCCCAGTGCCGTGACGCTGAAGGCCATGCCGGCCAGGAAAGTGAAAGAAGCGCCAAACCGGTCCCACAGCAAACCGGCCAGGGCGCTGGCCAGCAACATGGCCAGGCCGCTCATCAGGTTGAAGAAACCGTAGGCGGTGCCGCGCAGATCGGCCGGCGCGCTGTCGGCCACCATGGTGGCCAGCAAGCCCTGCGTCATCGCCATGTGCAGGCCCCACAGCACGATGCCGGCCCAGACCCAGACCCCTTGGTTGCCATAGGCCAGCAGTGCGTCGGCCGCTATCAGCAGCAGCAAGCCATAGGCCAGCAGCGTGCCGTGCGGCATTTTGTCGGCCAGCTTGCCAAACGGGTAGGCACAGGCGGCGTAAATCAGGTTCATGGCGATCAGCACCAGCGGTGTCCAGGCCAGGCCCAGGCCGCCTTGTTGCACGCGCAGCACCAGAAACGCCTCGCTGAAGCGCGCCAGCGTGAACACCGCACCGATGCCCACCACCCACCAATAGTCGGCGCCGAGACGCAGCAGATTGGCGCGGCTGATCGGATTGCTGCGCAGCGCGCCAGCCTCCCGCTCGGGTTCCCGCACCCCCACAACCAGCAGTGCCACGCACAAGAAAGCGGGGATCGTGGCGACCCAGAACACGGCCCGGAAATCGTTGGCCCAAAGCAGCATCAAGCCCATGGCCAGCAAGGGGCCGAGGAAGGCGCCCACGGTATCGAGTGACTGGCGCAGCCCAAAGGCGGCGCCCCGCAGTGCGGGCGGTGTGATGTCGGCCACCAGGGCGTCGCGCGGGGCACCGCGAATGCCTTTGCCAACGCGGTCCATCAGGCGCGCACCAAAAACCGGACCGGCACTGCCGGCCAGTGCAAACAGGGGCTTGGAGAGGGCGCCCAAGCCGTAGCCGAAAACGGCCAGCGGTTTGCGTTTACCCCAGTAGTCGCTCAGGACGCCGGAAAATACTTTGACCATCAGCGCCGTCGCTTCCGCCGCGCCTTCCATCAGGCCCACCACGAAAACACTGGTGCCCAACGTGGTGACCAGAAAAACCGGCAGCAGGCTGTGAATCATCTCGCTGGAGACGTCCATCAGCAGACTGACAAAACCGAGAGCCCAGACGCTGCCGGGGATTTGTCTCAGGGTTTGGCCGGTCTGGGACACTTGCGCAACCCGGGTTGCCGCCTTTCCTTGCTGGCGACTCAGTCGACCCGCACTGCGGCGTCAGCACCGCGCGGAGCGATGGCGCCGATCCGGTACACCTGCTCGCCGGCGGCACGCAGCGTGGCGGCGCAGGCGTCGGCGTCGGCGGCAGCTATCACCAGCACCATGCCGATACCGTTGTTGAAAGTGCGGTTCATCTCGAAGTCGTCAATGCCGGCAGTGGCCTGCAGCCAGGCAAACAACTCGGATTTTGGCCAACTGCCCTTGACCAGATGCGCCGCCAAGCCTTCCGGCAAGACCCGCGGAATATTCTCCAGCAAGCCGCCGCCGGTGATGTGGGCCAGAGCCTTGACCGGGTGCCGGGCCAGCGCCGACAACACATTTTTCACATACAGCCGGGTCGGCTCCATGATGGCTTGCCGGAACGGCTTGCCGTCCAACGTGGCGGGCAGGTTGCCGGCCGCGCGTTGCAGGCATTTGCGCACCAGGGAAAAACCATTCGAGTGCACGCCGCTGGATGCCAGGCCCAGCACCACATCGCCGGCCAGGACCGTGGAACCATTGAGGATTTTCGATTTTTCGACGGCACCGACGCAAAAACCCGCCAGGTCGTACTCGCCGGCCGGGTACATGCCCGGCATCTCCGCCGTTTCACCGCCAATCAAGGCACAGCCGGACATCTCGCAGCCGCGGGCGATGCCGCCCACCACGGCGGCGGCAGTCTCGACATCGAGCTTGCCGCAGGCAAAATAGTCCAGAAAGAACAGCGGCTCGGCCCCTTGCACCAGCACGTCATTGACGCTCATGGCCACCAGGTCGATGCCCACCGTATCGTGCATGGCCCACTCGAAAGCCAGTTTGAGCTTGGTGCCGACACCGTCGGTGCCGCTCACCAGCACCGGTTCCCGGTAGCGTTTGGGCACCTCGAACAAGGCGCCAAAGCCACCGATGCCGGCCAGCACGCCTTCGCGCATGGTTTTCCTGGCCAGCGGCTTGATGCGTTCGACCAAGGCATCACCGGCGTCAATGTCAACACCGGCGTCTTTGTAGGACAGGGGGGAGGAAGCGTTAGTTGTGGTCATGTGCAGTGCGTTGGAAACGGGGCTGGGCCGGGAGATCGGGCAGAGCCCGATAGAATTGGTGCTGATTTTACGGGTTCGAACCGGCCATCTGCATGCAACTTACTTCCACTCAAAAAAGAGCCGCCGCCTGGGCCTTGATCGGGCTTGGCATTGGCTTTGCAGTGTGGCTGCTGGCGCCGGTACTGACACCTTTTGTCGTGGCGGCGGTCCTGGCCTATGCCTTGACGCCCTTGGTGGATAGTCTCGGCGTTGCCGGGCGCGGTCACGTGCCACGCGTGCTGGCGGTGCTGCTGGTGGAACTGGTGTTCATCGTCCTGGTGCTGGGAATTGCGTTGCTCATAGTGCCGATTCTGGCCAAGGAATTACCCCAGATGCGCGAGCAGGTACCGGTGTTGCTGGATGACCTGAATGCCTGGCTGAAACCTTTTTTGGCGCAGTTCGGTCTGAATGTCTCGCTGGACGTGGCCAGCATCAAAGCCTTCGCCTTGAAATACTTCAGCGCCAATGCCGAAGACACCCTGGCTTCGGTCATGAGCTCGCTCAGGCTCGGTGGCAGTGTCGCGTTTACGGTTTTCAGCAATGCCATATTGATCCCGGTGGCTCTGTTCTATCTGTTGATGGACTGGCACCGGTTTGTGGCACGCCTGCTTGAATTCGTGCCGCCGCGCGGGCGCGCCGCTTACGACAGTTTTACCAATGAGGCCGATGCGGTGCTGGGCCAGTACCTGCGCGGCCAACTGCTGGTGATGGCGGTGCTGGCGGTCTACTACAGCGCCGGCCTGGCCTTGTTTGGTCTGGACCTGGCCTTGCCGATCGGTATTTTTACCGGCCTGGCGGTGTTTGTGCCCTACGTCGGCTTTGGCCTGGGTTTGATTCTGGCCTTGCTGGCCGGCCTGCTGGAGTTTGCCGCCAGTGCCGGTGCCGCGCAGGCCCTGATCATGGTGGCCGTGGTGTATGGCCTGGGCCAGTTGCTTGAGGGTTTTTTCCTGACACCGCGGCTGGTCGGCCAACGCATCGGACTGCATCCCCTGGCGGTGCTTTTTGCCCTGCTGGCGTTTGGCCAACTGCTGGGCTTCGTCGGTGTCTTGATTGCCTTGCCTGCCAGCGCGGTGCTGCTGGTGGCGATACGACGAGCGCAAGCGCGTTACCGTGGCAGCAAGCTCTATCTGGGATGAGGAGGCCGGCATGAAGCAGATCGCTCTTGACATCGGCCTGGCCACCGGTCCCACCCTGGCGAATTTTTTCGCCGGCCCCAATGAAGCTGCCCTCAGACACCTGGAACTGTGGCTCGGGTCGGCAAAGTCAGGCGCTATGGCGCGCTCGCCGGTGCCGACCTACCTGTGGGGCGGCGCGGGCAGCGGCAAGACGCATCTGCTGAAGGCGGTGCAGGACGCCTTGCGCGAGCAGGGCGCCAGTTCCGGCTGGCTCGATGCCGGCGTGCTGGACCCCCCTGAATTCAGGGAGGATTGGGCGGCCGTGCTGATGGACGACGTCCACCTGTACACCGCCCAGCAGCAGCACGCCGCCTTCAACTGGTTCATCAATGCGCAAACCCACCAGCGCGGCGTGCTGGCCGCAGGGGCCATGCCGCCCACCGAGTTGAAGTTGCGTGATGACTTGAGAACCCGTTTCGGCTGGGGTCATGTTTTTCAGTTGCAGTTGCTCAGTGAAGCGGAGCGGCGCGCCGTCTTGCGCCAGGCTGCCGATGCCCGCGGCGTGTTCTTGGGCGACGAGGTGATGGACTTCATGCTGACGCGCTTCAGCCGCGATCTGGGCAGCCTGATGGAATTGCTGGAACTGATCGACGGCTACGCCTTGCAGACCAAGCGCGCCATCACCATTCCGCTGATCAAAGCCATGATGGAAGACTCCTGAACGCATGAAACTGGCTCTGTTCGACCTTGATCACACCTTGTTGCCGATCGACTCCGACTATGCGTGGGGTGTTTTTACCACCACCATCGGCTGGACCGATCCGATCGATTTCAGTCGCCGCAACGACGAATTTTTTGCCCATTACAAGGCTGGCACACTCGATATCCACGATTACGTGCGCTTTGCCACCGAGGCGCTGCGGCGTCACGGTGCCGTCCAGGCGCAGGCAGCGCACGCCCAGTTCATGCGTTCGGTGGTTCAGCCCGCCATCCAGCCACAGGCGCTGGCGCTGGTTCGCCAGCATCAACTGGCGGGCGACGAAGTGGTGATCGTGACGGCCACCAATGAATTTGTGACGCGCCCGATTGCACAGGCTTTTGGCGTCGCCGAATTGATTGCGGTGGAACTGGAGCGCGACAGCGCCGCCGGCGGCAGCGGTTGGATTACCGGCGAGATCAAGGGCACTCCGTCGGCCCGCGAGGGCAAGGTGGCACGGGTTGCGCAGTGGCTGGCCCAGCGCGAGTTGAGCTGGGCCGATGTGGAGAGCACTTTTTATACCGATTCGATCAACGATTTGAGTCTGCTCGAAAAAGTGAACCACCCGGTGGCCACCAATCCGGACCAGCGCCTGCGTGCCATGGCCAACGAGCGCGGATGGCGCATACTGGACCTGTTTTGAGTTTGAGGACAAAGGCGGCGCGCCATGGGGTGTGCGGTCGGTCCCACAAGGTTAGTGAATTAAATGATTAAAAAATTTATCGAAAAACTGCTGGGCAAGTCGCCGGCAACGGCAAAAGGCAAAAAGCAGCAGTTTGGCAAACGCGAGGAAGTCGGTGTTGCCGCCCACGGCATTGACCCGGCTTTGGTCGACGAGCGGGCTCTCAATGTGGTGCGCACCCTTAAAAATGCCGGCTTTGAAGCCTATATCGTGGGCGGTGCGGTACGCGACTTGATGGTCGGTCTGCGACCCAAAGATTTTGACGTCGCCACCAACGCGACGCCGGAGCAGGTCAAGGGCTTGTTCCGACGCGCCTTTATCATCGGCCGGCGCTTTCGCATCGTGCATGTGGTGTACGGACGCGGGCGGGAAAACGAGGTGATCGAGGTCTCCACCTTCCGCGCCTACATGGATAACGCGGCGGCGGAAGCGGTAACCGGCAACGAGCGCACCAGCAAGAACGAACTGGCCGGCATGAAGCATGCGGTGGACGCGTCGGGCCGGGTGCTGCGCGACAACGTCTGGGGTCCGCAGGAAGAGGATGCAGTGCGGCGCGATTTCACCATCAACGCCATGTACTACGACCCGGAAGCCCAGATCGTGGTGGATTATCACAATGGCATCAGGGACGCCAAGAAACGCATCATTCGCATGATTGGCGACCCGGCCACGCGCTACCGGGAAGACCCGGTGCGCATCATCCGCGCCGTGCGCTTCGCCGCCAAGCTCAGCGCCCTGGGTTTCCAGCTGGAGGCGAAAACCGCCGCCCCGCTGATCAAGTCGCAGGAGCTGTTGGCCGAGGTGCCGCAAAGCCGCTTGTTCGATGAAATGCTCAAACTGCTGCAAACCGGTCATGCCATGGCGTCGATCGAACAACTCAGGGCGCTGGGCCTGGCGCGCGGCATTTATCCGCTGCTGGATGTGGTGGTGGAGCGCGCTGACCAGATCTTTGTCAAAGCCGCTTTGCAGGACACCGATCGCCGGGTCGGCGAGGGCAAGCCGGTGGCGCCCAGCTTCCTGCTGGCCTGCGCCCTGTGGGCCGATGTGCGCGATGGCTGGGCGCAAAGGATCGCCCAGCGACAGCACGCGCACCCGGCCTTGCAGGAGGCGATCGACGATGTCTTCAATGCCCGCATCGGCGATGTCTCGGGTCGCGGCAAACTGGCGGCGGACATGCGCGAAATCTGGATGCTGCAGCCGCGCTTTGAGAAGCGCATCGGCAGCACCCCGTTTGGCCTGGTGGAGCAGCCGCGTTTTCGCGCCGCCTTCGACTTCATGCGCTTGCGCGCCGACGCCGGAGAGATTGACGAGGTACTGGCCGACTGGTGGCAGGAATTCAGCCTGGCCGACGACAACCTGCGCCAGGACATGGTGGACCAGGTACGGGAGGAACAATTGCGGCGACCGCGCGCACCCCGGGTGCACAAGGTGGCGGCGCCGGGCAGCGGCGTGCGCGATGCTGGCGCGGGGCCCAACCCTGAGGGCGGCGACGGTCCCAGGCCGACGCCATCCGACGCCGGCATCGACGCTCCGGCGGAGGGCGCAGAGGCGCCTAAAAAACGGCGTCGCCGCCGGCGCTCCAGTGGCCCCCGCGGCGGCGCTGAACAGAGCCCTGAGACAGGCGCTTGAGGAGCGCCGTGCGCGCCAGCGTCACCGCCTATATCGCCCTGGGCGCCAATCTGGGCGACCCGGCGGCAAACCTGCTCCAGGCCCTGGATGACATTGCCGCCATCCCGGGTGTGCTGCTGGTGAAGCGCTCGTCCCTGTACCGCAGCGCGCCGCTGGCGGCCAGCGGGCCGGACTATGTCAATGCGGTGGCCGAGATACAAACCATCCTGAGCGCACCGGCGTTGTTGGCCGCCCTGCAACGGCTTGAGCAATTGGCCGGGCGCCAGCGTCCCAGCCACAATGCGCCGCGCACCCTGGACCTGGATTTGTTAATCTATGGTGATGCCAGCATGGTCAGCGAGACCCTGGTCATTCCGCATCCGCGCCTGACCGAGCGCGCCTTTGTGCTGCTGCCGCTGGCCGAGATTGCGCCGCAGCGCGTGACTGCCGCGCAATTGCAGGCAGTCCGGGGGCAGGCCATCGAGCGGCTTTAAGACCCGGCTCTAAGCCAGCTCGGCGATCATCTCGATTTCAACGCAGGCGCCCATCGGGACCTGCGCCACGCCAAAAGCGCTGCGGGCGTGCGCGCCCTTGGCGCCAAAGACCTCGCCGATCAATTCACTGGCACCGTTGGTCACCAGATGCTGCTCGGTGAAGTCGCCCGTCGAATTGACCAGCGACATCAGCTTGACGATGCACTTGACGCGGTTGAGGTCGCCGACGGCCGCGTGCAGCGTGCCCATCAAATCGATGGCAATGCCGCGCGCCGCCGCCTGGCCGTCGGCGGTGCTGATGTTTTTACCGAATTGTCCGACCCAGGGTTTGCCGTCTTTTTTGGCAATGTGCCCGCTTAAAAAGACCAGGTTGCCGGTCTGCACAAAAGGCACGTAGGCCGCCGCCGGTAGGGCCACCGGTGGCAGTGTGATATTGAGTTGGGCGAGTTTGGCGTAAATGCTCATGCTGTTTCCTTGAGTTGAAGTTGAGGTATGAAATCAGGTTTGATTCTGCGAGCGGGTCATTCCTTGGCTAGGGCAGGCATGGCGGACAGGGCTTCCACGGTAACCCCGACCGCCAGTGTGTGGCTGGCACCACCATGGATCACCCCGCGCAGCGGCGACACATCGGAAAAATCGCGTCCGATGGCCAATGTTACATAGTCTTCCCCGGGTGAATGCCAGCCGCAACGCCGGTTGGTGGGGTCGAAATCGCACCAACGCTGACCGGCCGGCAGGTCCGGCGCATAGACCGCAACCCAGGCATGGGATGCGTCGCCGCCCTGGAGCTTGACGCTGCCGGGCGCCGGCTGGGTCAGCAAATAGCCGCTGACATAGCGTGCCGCGACACCCATGCTGCGCAGACAGGCGATCATGATGTGGGCGAAGTCTTGGCAGACCCCTTTGCGCTGCTGCAGGGCTTGCAGTGCCGGCGTGTTGATCTGCGTGCTCTGGCTTTCGTAGACAAAGTCGGTGTGAATACGCTGCATCAAATCCTGCGCCGCCGCCAGCACACTGCGGCCGGGCACAAAACTGGGCCGTGCATAGTCCTCGAACTCGGACCTCCTGGGGCAAAAAGGCGAGGCAAAGACAAACTCGGTCGCGGCGTCATAGGGGCGGCCTGACCGATACCGGAACTGCTCCCGGGTTTGCTCCCAACTGATGCTGGAGAAAGGCAACCCGCGTGTCTGGGTGGCAACCACACTGCGCGCCAGCACATCCAGCTGGGTGTGCGGCGTCTGGAGGGAAAAAAAGCAGCGCGGATTGCCAAAAACATCAAGTGTCTGGGTCATATGGGCCGGCGTCGGGCTGATCAGCAACGAATGGCTCAAGAGCTGCTGATAGCGGTTGCTGACCGGCTGCAGATAGGCCACGTGCTGGGCCGTTTCCACCGCCGGCAGGTAGTCATAGCGGGTTTGATGGGTGATCTGCAGCTTCATCGGGTGCCCACACTCCGCTCCGCCTCACCCGTGAGGGAGAAATAGCTGCGGCCGATCTCGTCGGACAGTTGGCGGGCTGTCGCCGCGCATTGCAGCAGCAATCCGTTCAGGGTCGGGAAATGGTCTGGCTCCTTGAAGACCGCCCCGCTGTCCGGCCGGGTTTCGCACAATGGGGCTAGACGCCAGGTCGCCGGGTCGGGCACCTGCCGTGACAGGGCGCCAGGTTGACCGGGCTCGCTGCCGGCCAGTTCGGCCAGTAGCGCGCGCAGGGTTTGGGCCACCCAGGCCAGGGAACGAGGGTTGTCGTGGTCCAGCACCAGGCAGTCGATCAAGGCGGCCAGGTCGCGGCTTTGCCGGTACTGCGCGTGGAACGCAAGGCTGCTGTCAAACAGCGCCAGCATGGCCTCGAAGCCACCCGTGGTAAGGACCGCGCCAGTCTGCAAGCCGCTCAGCAGCGAGGACGCCAGAAAACCCAGGCGCTCGATCTGGCGCCCGACGCTCAGCAGGTGCCAGCCGTCATCGCGTGGCATGTGGACGGTCTGCGCACCCGCGATGGCAGCCATTTGTTGACGGGTGTTTTCTAGCATCTGCAAGGCTTCCTGCGATGAACAGGTGGCAAGCTCGCTGCCACGTGCAAACAACTCTTCCTCGGCGCGCAGCAGAAGGTGCCAATGCTCTTGCGACAACCGCTCGCGCACCTTGAAGCCGGTCATTTTGAGGGCGCGCAGGTCGTAGCCGACACTGGTGGCACCCTCCCAGTTGGCCAAACCCGAGATCAATGAGCGTTCAAAAACCGGGCGCGCCTGCGCCGCTGTTGGCACATCCGGCAACACCAGGGTATTGGCTAGCGCCATCTGGCCGAACCAGGTCAGCAAAGGCAGTGAGGATTGTGCTTCGCCATGCAGACCTGCCAGCGTCAGGCGGGCCAGCCCAACCGCGTTCTCGGTACGCTCGCTGTAACGGCCCAGCCAGAACAGATTTTCTGCCGCCCGGCTGGTCACCAGCCCATTGCGCTGCGTCAGCCCTGCCGGCGTCGGATCGGGGGGCTGCAGGGCGTCGTTGTCGACTTCGCCGTGCGTCAGAGCCCAGACGTCGGCGCTGCTGCCGCCGTCTTGCATGGAGGCACTGCGGGTCGCCGCTCCCGTGAGGCGCGCCAGTCCGCCGGGCAACACGCGCCAGGACTGTGCGCCGTCCGATAGCGCAAACACCCGCAACATCACCGGGCGCGCCACCATCTGCCCACCGCTATCTCCAGCCGCTGCCTGCCAGGTCGGCATTTGCGACAAGGGCGCATAAGCCTGCACTGTGTAGTCTTCGCCGTGCCGTGAAATGCGTCCGGCCCATTCGCCAAGTTCCTGCGCGGACAGGGACCAGCCCGGCACCGAATCAAAACTGGCGTGCAGGGGCGGGCCGGGATAAGTCGACTGGAGGGTGCTGTCGCGCAGCCGCGGCAAGGCCTGTTCCATGGCCGGCCGCTCGCCGCACCACCAACTGGCGAGGGCTGGCAGCTTCAGTTCTTGGTCCAGCAGGTGCCGCGACAAAGCCGGCAAAAAGGCCGCCAGGGCGGGGGACTCCAGAAAGGCCGCGCCCGGCGCGTTGGCCAGCAACAGGTTGCCGGCCCGAATCACCTGCAACAAGCCCGGCACACCCAGCATCGAGTCGGCGCGCAGTTCCAGCGGGTCGAGGTATTCGTCGTCAAGCCGCTTGAGCAAGCCATGAACCGGCACCAGGCCCTTGATCGTCTTGAGGTAGAGACGCTGGTCGCGCACCATCAGGTCGCAACCTTCCACCAGCGTCAAGCCCAGCTGGCGTGCCAGGTAAGTGTGTTCAAAATAGCTTTCGTTGTGCGGACCGGGGGTGAGCAATGCCAGGTGCGGGTCGGCGCCAGCCGGACTCATCTTCCTCAGGCTCTCCACCAAGGCCTGATAAGTGCCGGTCAAATGTTGCACCTGCAAGGCCTGAAAAGCCTGCGGAAACTGGGCCGCGATGGCCCGCCGGTTCTCCAGCAAGTAACCCAATCCGGACGGAGCCTGGCAACGCTGGGCCAGCACCGACCAATGACCGTCCGGCCCGCGCGCCAAATCGAACGCGGCAATGTGCAGATAGTTGCCGCCGACCGGTTTGACGCCGTGCATGGCGCGTAAATAGCCGGGGTGCCCCTGCACCAAGGCCGGTGGTAGCAAACCACGGGCCAGCAACTGTTGCGGCCCGTAGGTATCGGCCATCACCTGTTCCAGCAAGCGCACCCGTTGCAGGACGCCGGATTCGATTTGCTGCCAACTGTCGGGTTCGATCAGCAGCGGAAACAAGCCCAGCGGCCAGGGCCGCTGTGATCCACCTTGACCGGTGTAAACGTTGTAGGCGGCACCGTTGTCACCGAGCTGGCTCCCCAGGCTGGCCCAGCGCCGGTTCAGCTCAAGCGGCCCCGGGTCTGGCAAGGTGTCGAAGAACTGCGCCCAGGCCGGCGTCAACTTCAAATCGCCCGCCATCAAACCGGTCGCATCCGAGTCGGTGGCGTCGGCAACGGGTGTGCTGCTGCCGCGCAGTTCGTCGAAGTGCCCGGGCGCCGCGGTACAGGCCCGCGTAAGGACACACCAGGCGGGTGACTCAACAGCTTTGGCGGCAGGAGGGGGGGTGATTGAGTCTGTCACTGGGTCGAAGTATGCCAGCGCCCGCAAAGCCGGGCCGTCCACGGTAAGATGCTGGCCCTGCGGCCGCCAGATTTTCCCATTCGCCAGCGCCGCACACAAAGAGGTATCCCTTGAAATTCCATCGCTCCATCTCCTCCTTCCTGCTGCTCATGGCGCTGCTCGTCTGCGGCTGCTCGCCGCAGGAGTCGGCCAGTTCCGCCGCCCCGGTCAAGCGCGAAGTGTCATTGGCCACCGTGTCCGCCCAGGCCAAAGGCTTCAGCGTCGGCGCTTTGATGAGCGCCAACACGGTCTATGTTTTCTTCGACCCCCAGTGCCCGCACTGCGGGCACTTGTGGGAAGCTTCCGCCGCTCTGCAGCAAAAGCTCAAGTTTGTCTGGATTCCAGTGAACCTGATCAATGCCACCAGTCTGGCGCAAGGCGCGGCGCTCATGACGGCGGCCAACCCCAGCGCGCTGATGGCCGAGCACGAAGCCTCGCTGCTGGCCGGCAAGGGTGGTATTTCGGCGTCCAGCAGCATCGCTCCCGAGATTGAAAAAGCGATCAAGAACAACACCCAGATACTGAACAGTTTTAGCGCCGAATCGGTCCCTTTCATTGTCGCCAAGAATCAGAAAACCGGTCAGACCGTGAGCCGTGAGGGGGCCTTGAGCACGGCCGCGCTGGCCGAATTCCTGGGCCTGGAATTGCTCTGATGATTGACTCAGAGCCAACTCCCGTGACCAGTACCAGCCCGCAAGCGGCCGAACCAACCCTGGTGCCGGCGCCAGCCAACGATCAACCCAAGCGAGCCGGGCGCCGGCAATCGGTACAACCGGTGCTGGAGACGCTGTTCGAACTCTACCCGCAGCTGTTTGGCGCCGAATTCCTGCCGCTCAAACTGGGTATTTTTCAGGAGTTGCTGGCCCAACACCCAGAACAACTGGAGCGTGCCAGCCTGAAAACCGCGCTCAGCGTGCATACCCGTTCCACGCCTTACCTGCAAAGCGTTGCGGCCGGCAAGCAGCGGCACGATCTTCAAGGCGTGGCGGTGGAGGCGGTGGCGCCGGAGCACGTTTACCTGGCCCTGTTTGAATTGTTTCGCCGTCGGCAGAGCCGCAGTGCCGAAGATTTGCGGCCCCGATTGCGCAAGCAATTGATGGCTGCGTTCGAGGCCTCCGGCTTGACGCGCCAGGAATACCGCTCAAGGGTCCAGGGCAGGGACGCTGACGCCAACACCTTGCTGGAAGAAGCGTTTGCCGAGCGCGACCAGCAACTGGCCAGACAAGAGGCTTTGCTGCGGGCCTTCGAGAGCAGTGGCAAGACGGCCACCGAGTTTGCCGATATGTACGGCCTGGACCCGCGCGACGTGAGCCGGGCACTGAAGCGAAATCGTTGACTGCTTCGTTCCATACCCCGTGTGTCCGAAGGCCGGCCAAGTTGGGGTCACGGCGGGTTCGGGTGTAGGATAAAAGAAGACAAACCCAGACCCGGAACAGACGCCATCATGACCGACTCGACACGCCAGGATTTTCGTTTTTTTCACCGGCTTCGGGTGCGCTGGGCTGAAGTGGACCTGCAGAAGATCGTCTTCAACGCGCACTACCTGACGTACTTCGACACGGCGATTGCCGACTACTGGCGCGCCCTGGCCTTGCCTTACGACATCACCATGCAGGCGTTGGCGGGCGATATGTACGTCAAAAAGGCCACCGTCGAATACCACGCCTCGGCGCGGCTGGACGACCAGCTCGATGTGGCGATCAAGTGCAGCCGCATCGGCAACTCGTCGATTCTGTTCAAAGGCGCGATTTTCCGGGCCGAAGAGCACTTGATCAGTTGTGATCTGCTCTACGTCTTTGCCGACCCTGCCAGCCAAACTTCCAAGCCGGTGCCGGCTGTATTGCGGGATATTCTGCTGGCTTACGAGGCTTGGGAGCCGATGGTACGGGTTGAATTGGGAAGCTGGACCGACCTTGGCCCGTCAGCCCGCCAGATACGCACCGAGGTGTTTGTCGACGAGCAACGCATTCCGATCGAACTGGCGTGGGATGCGGCCGACCCAACGGCCGTTCATGTGCTGGCGCGCAATCGGATGGGGCTGGCCGTGGCCACCGGACGCTTGCTGCAACAGTCCCCCGGTGTCGGCCGAATTGGTCGGATGGCTGTCAACCGGGTGCTGCGGGGTTCCAATCTGGGGCGCGACCTGCTGCGCGCCCTGATGCAGGCGGCGGCCCAGCGCGGCGACCACGAAGTGCTGTTGCACGCGCAGCGCACGGCCGAGGGCTTCTATGCCCGGCTCGGCTTTGTGCGGCGTGGCGAACCGTTCGAAGAGGCCGGCATCGTGCACGTCGAGATGGTGCACGCGCTTTGAAGCGTGCTCAACGGACAACTCATCCATACCGACTGACCCTGAGCGCGTCGAAGGGTATGCAGGAGATCCCTCAGCCATGAGCCCGCAGCAGCGCAACGTCGTTGTAACTTCACGCTGTGTTTCGCGGTACTGGCTGCGTTTGTGGCCGCTGGGGCAGGCATTGCCGGGGCCCTCATGCTGTCAAAGGCCCAGAAATCGGTCCCCGGCAACACCCGCCCCAGCTTGTTCAATGGTGTCGGTGCGCGGATGATTGGAAGCGGCAAACCCAACACCATATTTCGGAACCTGCGGATTTGGGGTTGACACCATCACCCTGCGAGCCTGGATCAACTCCAAATCAACTGGATCGTGATTGACCAGCTCATCTCCGCAATGGTGGCATCAGGTTGTAACCAACCTCGGGATTGTTTGATTTGTGCCGTCGGATCATCTCGAATTCTTTCTGTGTGACCTCGGATCGAGTTGCCGTTTCTGATTCCCAAAGAATGTTCCGAGTGACCGTGAAGCTTTGTCTTTGCTCCCAAGTGAAATCCTTGGCAATCAGTTCGCTCGACGCGCCACCAAAATAATTGATACTGTTGGTCCGGTCTTGGCCGACATATATCTTCCCGTTCGGATAAGTGATCCGATAAACCACGTTCATTCAGTTCCCTTTTCAATGGCTGCCGGGATTGATGGTAGCGTGATCACGGACCGTCAACGATGGGAGCGCGACGCGGCGACCAGTGACTTGCCAGTAGGCTGCCCACCGGCCTTGAACTGGAACAGAGCGAATCTTCTACTCCGTGCCAGCAGTGGGGTGCAGTCTGCCGGAGACCGATTTCTGGGCCTTTGACAGTATGAGGGCGCCGGCTGACTGTGCCCCGCTGCCACCGATATCGCCCAGGATCAAATAAATCAGATGTCTGCCAGCAAAGGGTAGGGCGGCGGTGCCACCACCAGCGCTGGCCCATTGGCAGCGCCCAGATGCAGAGCGCCGGATTCGGCCGCCGCGATTTGCATCGAGACAATGGCATCAAAACCGCCGCTTGGTGCCGCGGCCGCCTGGGCCACGGTGCCGCAGGGCTGGCTGTCGTCGGCGTCCTGGAACACTTCATCGCCGGCCGTCATGGGGGCATCCGAATGGGCGGCAAAGGCGCGGCGCTTGAGGGTGCCGCGAAACTGGCTGCGCGCCACCACTTCCTGGCCCGGATAGCAACCTTTTTTAAAGTTCACACCGCCAACCGACTCGTAGTTGAGCATCTGCGGCACAAACGCTTCCACGACGGGCAGTGTGATCATGGCAATGCCGCTGCGAACCTCACCCCAGGACCAGTCTGATGGGCTCATGACCGAACCGGCCGGTGCCGGGTCGGTGACCGGAGCCAGCCACAGCGCCCGGGGCACACCCTCGGCTGGGTACAAAAAAACCACCGAGGCATGGCCCCTATCGAGCTTGGACCAGACCGGGTGCGGGCCGCCAGTGATCGCTGACACGGCGTCGCCGGCCAGGCCAAACACGGCGTAATCGTTGCTGGCATCGCTCAGGCTGACCTTGGCCCGCAACACGAATCTGGACAGATTTTTGAGGGTGGCAGGGAGAATATCCCGACTACAGATCAGCAAGATTTCGGTCTGACTGCGCTTGAAGCCATGGAAGCTGGCCAGCATCCGGCCCTTGGCCGAACAAAAGGCGGCCAGGCGGGATTCGGTCAGGCTCAACAATGAAAAATCCTGGGTCAGTTGCCCATGCAGAAATTGGGCGGCGTCAACGCCAACGGCCCGGATGACGCCCAGGCCCGTCAGTGCTGCCACGCCATTGAGTTTGATTTGCATGACGTGAATTATCATCCCCCTTCGATTTCATGGAAGGCTGTAAGGCTGTGCGTCGTCTCCTTATCTCAATTGTTGTCATTGCCGCTGTTCTGGGTGGCGCCACCGCCTGGTGGCTGAACCAGAACCTGAGCTTGAACGCCGACACGGTCGAGCTGTCGGTGGAGCCGGGAACATCGGTGCGCGCCGTAGCCCAATTGGTCAGCGACGCTGGCGTACAGGTCAATCCGTCCCTGCTGTACTGGTGGTTTCGTCTGTCGGGACAATCGCGCCAGATCAAGGCTGGCAGCTATGAAATCGAGGCCGGCGCCAGCCCGCGCAGCTTGTTGCGAAAACTGGTGCGCGGCGAAGAGGCGCTGCGAGCGGTCACGCTGGTCGAGGGCTGGAACTTCAACCAGGTTCGAGCGGCGCTGGCCAAAGCCGAGCAGCTCACGCCCGATTCGAAAGGACTGCCCGACTATCTGATCATGAAAGTACTGGGCCGACCGGGCCTGCCGGCGGAGGGACGCTTTTTTCCTGACACCTATACCTACGCCAAAGGCAGCAGCGACCTGGCGGTGCTCAAACGCGCAATGCGCGCCATGGATAAGGCACTGGCAGCGGCCTGGCAGCAGCGCGCCAGCGAAACTCCGCTGCAGTCCGCGGAACAGGCGCTGATTCTGGCCAGCATTGTCGAGAAGGAGACCGGACGCAGCAGCGACCGACCGATGATTGCCGGTGTATTCACCAACCGCTTGCGCATCGGCATGATGCTGCAAACCGATCCGAGCGTGATTTACGGTTTGGGTGAGGCCTTTGACGGCAACTTGCGACGCCGCGACCTGCAAACCGACACACCCTGGAATACCTACACCCGCGCCGGTTTGCCAGCGACCCCGATTGCCATGCCGGGCAAGCCGGCGCTGCTGGCGGCCGTGCAGCCGGCAGCCACCAAGGCGCTGTACTTTGTGGCTCGCGGCGACGGCAGCAGCCAGTTCAGCGCCAGCCTGGAAGAGCACAATCGAGCGGTCAACAAATACCAGCGCGGACAGTAACTGCACATGACAACAGGAAGTCTCTTGAACGGTCTTTTTATCAGTTTTGAAGGCATTGATGGCGCCGGTAAATCAACCCACATCGAGGGACTGGCACAAGCATTTCACGCGCAGGGCAGGGTGGTAACCATTACCCGCGAGCCGGGTGGCACAGCGCTGGCAGAAAAATTGCGGCTGCTGGTGCTGAGCGATCCAATGGATGCCATGACCGAAGCTTTGCTGGTGTTTGCCGCGCGGCGTGATCATTTGCAGCAGGTGATTGAGCCGGCGCTGGCGCGCGGCAATGTGGTGCTGTGCGACCGCTTTACCGACGCCACCTTCGCCTACCAGGGCGGTGGACGCGGCTTTGATCTGAATTTGCTGTCGATGCTGGAGCAAATGGTGCAAACCACGGCTGTGAAGGAAAACACTTTTATCCGGCAGCCGAATCTGACCATCTGGTTTGACCTTCCGGCCGAAGTGGCGGCCCAGCGTTTGACGGGTGCACGCACGCCGGACAAGTTTGAGGCTCAGCCGCTTGAGTTTTTCAGACGCGTGGCGAACGGCTATTTGCAGCGCATGAGGGTCAATCCAGTTCGTTTCGCGCGGATTGACGCGGACTGCACGCGTGATGCCGTTTGGCTACAGGTCTTGAGCGCCCTTCAAGGCAGGGGGTGGCTGCCATGAGTGACGGCACCGTGGCACCCTGGATTGCCGCGCAAAGCCAGGCACTGCTGGCACAACGCGGCCATGCCTGGTTGTTGGCGGGACCGTCCGGTCTGGGCCAGTACAGCCTGGCCCTGGCACTGGTCCGCGCCTGGCTTTGCGACCAACCCTCGGCACATGGCGCTTGCGGCAACTGCGCCAGTTGCCACGCGATCGACGTGCACACGCATGCCGATTTGTGTGTTCTGATGCCGGAGACCGTGATGCTGGAATTGGGCTGGCCTTTGAGTGAAAAAGCACAATCCGACATTGACGACAAGAAGCGCAAGGCCAGCAAGGAAATCCGGGTCGATGCGATGCGTGACGCGGTCGAGTTCGCGCAGCGCACCAGCGCCCGGGGCCGGGGCAAGGCGGTACTGGTATTTCCGGCTGAACGCATGAATGTGGTCACTGCTAATGCACTGCTCAAGACACTGGAGGAACCACCCGGCGATGTCAAGTTCGTGTTGGCCAGCGAAGCCGCTTATCAATTGCTGCCGACGATTCGAAGTCGTTGTCTGGGCCATACCATGGTGTGGCCGCAGGTCGACGCGGCCTTGGCATGGCTGGAGGCTCAGGGCTTGGCCGCTGGAGCGGCCAAGGTCATGCTGCAAGCGGCCGGTGGACGGCCCGAGGACGCACTGTCGTTTTCTCGATCGGTGCAGGATGCACAAGCCTGGGTCAAACTCCCGAAGGCGATGGCGCGGGGCGATGTGAGCGTGCTGAAAGACTGGTCACCGGCGCAAACCGTGAGTGCTTTACACAAACTTTGTCACGATATGCTGGCAATGAAAGCCGGCGCCAGGCCCAGGTTTTTTGAAACGGCTGACCTACCGGCGGGTGGTTCCGTGGCCACGTTGACAAGCTGGGCTCACGCCTTGTCCGTGACCCAACGCACGGTGGAACACCCCTTCAATGCCGGCTTGATGCTTGAAGCACTTGTGAGCCAGGCTCAAATGGCCCTAAACTCAAACCCATAGCCATAAGCAAATCAATGTCATCCAGCCCGCGCCCCAGCGTCATTCAATTGGCGATCAAGGAAAAATCGGCTCTTTACGCAGCCTATATCCCGCTATTTGCGGAAGGCGGCATTTTTATCCCAACCTTGCGCGACTACCAGCTGGGCGATGATGTCTATGTGTTGTTGTCCCTGCCGGAGGAGCCGGAGCGCTACCCGGTGGCCGGAACCGTGGCCTGGGTGACGCCAGCCAAGGCCGCCAACCATCGCAAACAAGGCATTGGCATCCAGTTCCCCAAAGACGAAAAATCGCGCGCTCTGCGGCTCAAGATAGAACAGATTTTGGGCTCCCACATGGCATCGGACCGGCCGACACAAACCATTTAGCCGGAATACTGTTTCGCGGTCGGCTGGCTTCCCAATCTGGTTCCTCATGTTCACCGATTCACACTGTCATCTGACTTTCCCGGAACTGGCAGCGCAAATGCCGGCCATCCGCCAAGCCATGCTCCAGGCGCGAGTGAGCCGCGCCTTGTGCATTTGTACGACGCTGGAGGAGTTTGACGCGGTTCACGGTCTGGCACTCCAGCATGACAACTTATGGGCCACGGTTGGCGTGCACCCGGACAATGAAAATGTCGCTGAACCGAGTCTGCAGGATCTGTTGACCAGGGGACAAATGCCACGGGTGGTTGGAATCGGTGAAACGGGGCTTGACTACTACCGCCTGGGCGGTCGCAGCATAGCCGACATGGGCTGGCAACGTGACCGCTTTCGAACCCATATCCAGGCTGCGCGCCAGTTGGGTCTGCCACTGGTGATCCATACCCGGTCCGCCGCGGACGACACCTTGGCTATTTTGCGGGAGCAGGGGGAAGATGGATCTGCGGGCAGTGCGGGTGGCGTTTTTCATTGCTTCACAGAAACCGCCCAAGTCGCCCGCGCGGCGCTGGACATGGGGTTCTATATTTCTTTTTCCGGCATCTTGACCTTCAAAAACGCCCAGTATCTGCGTGATGTGGCGGCCTTTGTGCCTCTTGACCGTCTGTTGATTGAAACCGACAGCCCTTATCTGGCACCGGCACCGCACCGCGGTAAAACCAATAACCCATCGTTCGTGCCCTATGTGGCGGCAGAATTGGCGGCGCTGCGGAGCTGCCCGGTGGAGGCCGTTGGAAGCATCACCAGCCATAACTTCAACACCTTGTTCAAAAAGGTTCTGGGGTCGGATCAGGGAACTCTTGAATCATGATAATTTACTTTAAGAGATTTCTATATCTTATTGTTTTTTATTGTTATTCTACTTGTCATGCTGGCTCGTTCGATGATTTTTTCAATGCCATAAAGCGGGACGATGCGGACACCGTGAAGGCCTTGCTGAGTCGCGGTTTCGACCCCAATACGCTGGACCCGGCAGGCGATCACGGTCTGCTTCTGGGCGTCCGGCAATCGTCCCTGAAGGTTGTTGCGGTCCTGCTTGGCTGGCCCAAAGTGAACGTCGAGCCGCGCACCCTGCAAGACGAAAGCCCACTCATGCTGGCGGCCCTGAAAGGGTTCACCGAACTCTGCGAAAAACTCATCGCCAGCGGCGCTGATGTGAACAAGCCGGGCTGGACACCGCTGCATTACGCGGCCACCAATGGGCATCTGGCGGTGATGAACCTGCTGCTGGAGAACCATGCCTACATCGATGCCGCATCGCCCAACGGCAGCACACCGCTCATGATGGCATCGCACTACGGCACGCCGGCAGCGGTCAAACTGCTGCTGGAGGCCGGTGCCGACCCCTTGCTGAAGAACGAGCAGGGTTTGACGGCCATTGATTTTGCGCAGCGTGCCGATCGACCTGAATCAGCCAAAATCATTGCCGCCTTTATCCAGAGCAAGAAACCCTAGGAAACGGGCTTTGTCTACTTTATACGATGTATATTATGTTAATAAACAAATAGGACTCGGCGATGCGGCAATTTGAAAGCGTTCAAACTCCCTCCTTGACCGACGACCTCGGCGCTTACCTTCAGTACCTGGTCGAAGTTGAGGGATCCGATTTGTTTTTGACGGTCGGTGCCGTGCCGACGGTCAAAGTCGAGGGCAACATGCGACCCATGGCGATGCCGCCGTTGGCGCCAGCCCGCGTCAAGGAACTGGCCTACTCGATGATGAGCGAGTCCCAAATGCGCCAATTTGAAGCCGATCTGGAATGTGATCTGGCGATAGGGATTGAAACGCTTGGGCGCTTTCGGCTCAATGTGTACCTCCAGCGTGGCGAGGTCGGCATGGTCATCCGTTATGTCAAAAACAAGATTCCCTCCCTGTCGGCCCTCAAGCTGCCAAGCGTCCTGCAGAAATTGGCTCTGCTCAAGCGCGGCCTGGTGCTGGTCGTGGGTGCCGCCGGGTCAGGTAAATCAAGCACCCTGGCCGCCATGCTCGACCACCGCAATGAAGTGGCTCCCGGTCACATCCTGACCATTGAAGACCCGATCGAATTTCTTCACCCCCACAAAAAATGCGTGGTCGACCAACGCGAAGTTGGGCTCGATACCCATTCGTTTGAGGATGCGCTCAGGCACGCCATGCGGGAAGCACCGGACGTGATCATGATCGGTGAAATCCGTGACCAGATCACCATGCAGCATGCCATGAACTATGCCGAAACGGGGCACTTGTGTCTCTCCACGCTGCACGCCAATAACGCCAATCAGGCGATCGAACGCATCGTCAACCTTTTCCCCGAAGGATCAAGAAAACAGATCTTGATGGACCTTTCCCTGAATTTGAAAGGTGTCATCGCACAGCGTTTGATCCAGGGCACCGATAATCGTTTGCTTCCCGCAACCGAAATCATGCTGCAATCGCCTTTCATTTCGGATTTGATCCAAAAAGGACAAGTTGATCAAATCAAGGCGGCGATTGCCAAAAGTACCGAGATTGGAATGCATACTTTCGACCAGTCCTTGTTCGATCTGTTCACGCGGCACGAAATCACCTTGACGCAGGCGATTGACTATGCGGATTCGAAGACCGATTTGTCCCTTCACATCAGGCTCAGTGGCGGCAAACCCCAGCAGACCCCGGGGTTGACAATTGAACGATGACTGCGCAAAACCTGTCCCTCTTCTGGCCCCTGCCCTCCCGCTTTCGATTTGCTTCCGAAGCGCAGGCGTCGGCCAGGCTTGCGGTAGAGGTCCAACTGCTCGATGGCGAACTCATTCATGGTGACTTGCCGGCCGATGAAAGCCTGTCGGAGAGTTCAGAGCTGACGCTGTTGTTCAGGGGGCAGCCGCTGGTCCTTGCGGTCTCCGAAATCCGAACCGTGACATGCTCTGATTGCCTTGCCCAGACTGCTGATGCCGGAGTCCCTGCGGCGCAGGGACAAGGTCTGGCACATGAGGAGGCCGGCACTTTTCATGTTCTTTTTGCGGATGGCAAACAATTGGATGGTCAGACCTGGGGCTATCTGAACCAAAAGGCGGGTGGCGTTTACCTCTATGTTCAGCAGGCCGATTCCCGGTTCAAGGCCGTTTGGATACCCAGAAATTCGTTGCGGAGCATTCGTTTCGATCCCTCTCGCCCCGCGGTCCCAGCGCCGGCCTTATCCGATGCCAGCGTCCGGTCCGAGGAAGTGGTTGCGACAAAGCCAGCGCCACCTAAAGCGGGCCTGGCAAGCAACATGGATGAACTGTCGCTGGAACTGGAAAAGGCCCGCGGGAAAGCTGTTATTTCATTGGCTCAGGCGCTGCTTGAACTCCGGCTTCTGGATGAGAAAACGTTTACTGAATTGCAGGCCGGTGGGTCCGGCAAGTTTCGCGCCTATATCGATGACCGAGTGAGCAATTCGGATCAGTTCAAACTGGAACTCGAACATGCCAGGGCGCTGATGGTCAGAACGCCCGAGGTCGACGCGCAGGCATTCAAGGTGGCACCTCAAGCGCTGCTCAAGATCGGCTGGAATGAAGCCGCCAAGCATTCGGTAGTGCCGTTGGGCATGACTGCCGGAACCCTTTATATGGCGTCATTCAGTCCCATGAATCGGGAACTGTCGGCCCGATTGAGCATGATTGCCGGCTGCAATCTGGTGCTGGTGTGGGCCTCCAAGATGCAAGTCGATGCCAGGATCAGCCGGGAACTCGACAACGGCCGCCCGCCGGACGCGACCCCCACCGGGCCGGTCTTGAAGGCTGGCTTGCTCAAACACCCGGCTCAGGATCTTCAATCCCTGCTGGCAGCGGCGCAGAACGAGATCAGGGTTCAAGGAGCCGAAGTCCACAGCGCAGCGGTGGATGAGCGTTCCAGCGTGGTGCTGCTGGTCAAACGCGTGATCACGGATGCGCACAAGCAAAAAGCTTCCGACATTCATATTGAAACCAATCCCGGAGAAGAGACTTCAAGGATTCGTTTTCGCGTAGACGGGGATCTGGAGGAGTACCTGAAACTGCCTGCAGATTTGCGTGCCACCCTGGTTTCCCGTATCAAGGTCATGAGCAAACTTGATATTTCGGAGCGGCGACGGCCGCAGGATGGAAAAATCAATTTTTCCGACTATTCCGATATCAAACTCGAACTGCGGGTTGCGATTCTCCCGACGCACGACAATCTGGAAGACGTGGTGATGCGCTTGCTGGCCTCCAGCAAACCGATTCCACTGGCCCAGCTAGGCTTCTCGGCGCGCGACAGCGAAATCGTCAAACGGCTGGTGCACCATCCGTTTGGACTGCTCCTTGCCTGTGGTCCGACGGGCTCGGGTAAAACCACCACCCTGCACTCCTTGTTGAGCGAGATAAACACCGAAAATCGAAAAATATGGACCGCCGAGGACCCGATTGAAATCACCCAGCCCGGTTTACGCCAACTCCAGATCAATCCCAAGATCGGCTTGACTTTCGCTGCCGCGATGCGCGCTTTTTTACGGGCCGATCCGGACGTCATCATGATCGGCGAGGTGCGTGACGACGAAACTGCGAACGTCTGCATTGAGGCCTCGCTGACCGGGCACCTGGTCCTGTCCACCTTGCATACCAATGGTGCGGCCGAAAGTGTCAGCCGGCTGCTGGAATTGGGCATGGATCCTTTGAACTTCGGCGACTCCCTGATCGGTGTCGTGGCGCAAAGGCTGGTTCGCGGTTTGTGCAAACACTGTGCGACGTCAAAAGTGCTTTCCGACGACGCCTTGCAATCTCTGGTGAATGACTACATCTCTGGCACAGATTTGACTGTTGACGAAGGACGCAAACGCCTTTTGGCGGCGGCTTGGTCCGGGGACCTGGCCGGGGCTCCGGCATCAGTACATGAAGCAGTGGGCTGTGAACACTGCGGTGGCCGAGGCTATAAAGGCCGTACCGGTATTTATGAGGTGCTGGAAAACGTGGGTGAGATGAGGCACAAGATACAGACGGGGGCTCCGACCTCAGAAATTTTTGCGGCGGCCTCCCGCGCCGGCATGCGAACCCTGCGTCAGGATGCGCTGGAAAAGGTGCTCGCCGGCATGATCGATCTGGAGCAGGCTAAAACCGTTTACACCTGAGGCCTGGACACCGAAAAATGTACTACCGGCGCACTCAGATCAGCAAAAGAGGATCCCAGCGCAATTTCACCGTGCCCATGCAAAACACATTCTTCACGTCTGAGCAGCAGGTCTGAGCTACTGCCTGAAAAACGGACCCAGCAACCGTAGGAACTAAGGTCCACCAACATCACGCCACCGTTGCGCCAATCAACCCGGGCGTGGGTTCGTGAGACCCGTGGATCATCGACGACAAACTCGGCCTGCCGCAGACGACCTATGTGAATCGGCAAGTCAAACGACTTGAAGGACTTTCTTTTCTCCATCCAAACCAGTTCGATCTCTCCTCCCAAGGTGTCGGTTTGGGTCGGATCGAACAGCGGCACCATGTCGGACTGCATGGTCAACAGGGAAGAAGGCGCATCATCCTCCCAGTCGACCTGGTAAACGGTACAAGGTTCTGCCCGCCCCCGGATGCTGATCGGTCCCAAGATGCGAAAGCGCACCCCTTCTGCCTCGTTGATATCGTCGAGCGCGGCACTGTTGGCCCATATCTGATGCGCGCCGGACAGGTCACTCAGCCGGGCCGCCACGTTGACCGCATCGCCGTAACAGTCCCCAGCCACAATTTCGACGGCCCCGCTGGCCACCCCGATGCGAATCGGCAAACGGTAGGCAGTGGCCATTTGGGGCATGCGTTGCTGGTGTTTGCGTTGAATCTCCACCACCGCATTGATGGCAGACCGATTGTTTCGAAACAAGGCCAATACACCGTCGCCCAGCATCTTCACGACACGCCCGCCATGCGATTCAATGGTCTTGGCAATCCAGCTCGTCACCTGGGTAACTGCACGCGTCGCCTGGGCATTGCCCAATGCCTCATAGACACTTGTGCTGCCGAAAAGATCAGTGAAAACGACAGTAGCTTGAACACTCATTCGAAACAGTTTTCATTTCTTGAATCAGGGCACAGTTTAGGGCATATCCGAGGCTTATCCAATGTGGCCCCAAAAGAGTAAAGCGTCGCGTCCATCCAGCAGCAGATCGGCTTTGGCCCCGACGGGTAATAGCACTTTGGTGGCGACGTGTCCATAGGGCAAATTGGTAACCACGGGGATCTTGACATGCTGACGCAACCAGTCCACCACGCTCGCCAACTTGTAGCCCCGGTCGTGCGGTACCAGCTTGAATTCGGTAAATTGACCCAACACGATGGCTTTTTGGCGCGCCAGTACGCCGGCATGCAGCAACTGCGTGAGCATGCGTTCAATCCGGTACGGATGCTCGGCTACATCTTCCAGAAACAGGATGCCGCCCTTGATTTGCGGAAAATACGGGGTACCCAGCAGGGAAGTCAGCAGCGACAGGTTGCCACCCCAGATAATCCCGTCTTTCAAACGAACCGCAGGCTCATCCCCGGACGCCGTTGAGTCGACAAGCGCGGGCGGGCGTTCACGATCTTGCCGCCAACCGGTACCCTCGCCCTGCCCCCTGATCAGATCGTCAAAGCAGTCCTCCATGATGTCATCGGGCAGCGGCACCTCGCCGTGTCCATGACCCTCCACCGCGTCCGGTTTGCCACCCACCCCAAAACCTTCGCACAGCGCAGGCCCGGCCCAGGTGATGGCGCCGGTGCGGGCCAACACGGCGCTCTGAAAAGCGGTGAAGTCGCTGATACCGACGAACAGCATCCCCTGGTCAATCGCCTTGGCCACTTTTTTGTAATGAATGCCACCCAGAATGCGACTCAAACCGTAGCCGCCGCGTGAAATCAAGGCAACGTCGGCGCCACTGGCGGCGGCCCTATGGATGGCCGCCAGTCGCGTCTCGTCATCACCGGCAAAGCGCAAATAGCTGGCCAGCGCCGCTTCGTCAATTTCAACTTCATGGCCCAGCGCCTGCAAGCGTGCGACGCCGCGTTTGAACGCGGCCCGGTCACGCACTGCGCCCGACGGAGAGTAAACGTAGATGTGCTTTTTCATAAATCAAGGGGGACCAGATTCGAATTGTCGTGCGGCATGGCCATCCGACGGCTGGCAGGCAATGCGCGGCGAACGCCGTCTTTGTTGAAAAAAATCTTGCAGCAGGTCAGCACACTCAGCGGCCATCAGCCCACCTTGCAGCTGGGTTTGATGGTTCAAGCGTGGGTTGGCAAACAAATCGAGCACCGAGCCGGCGGCACCGGTTTTCGGGTCAGGCGCGCCAAACACCACGCGCTTCAGGCGTGCATGCAGCATCGCTCCGACACACATGGCACAGGGCTCCAGGGTGACAAAAAGCTCGCAATCAATCAGGCGATAGTTGGCCAGGGCCAGCGCTGCCGCGCGCAGTGCCACGATTTCGGCGTGGGCACTGGGGTCGTGCCGTCCGATCGGTGCATTGCTGCCGCTGGCGATGACCTGTCCGGCACGAACAACCACCGCGCCCACCGGTACTTCACCGGCCGCCATGGCGGCACGCGCCTGCGCCAGCGCCAGGGTCATGAAAGCAGCGTCGTCCATCAGCGCTGCGGCGCGGCGGCCAGCATGCCCAGCCGTTCCATCCAAGCAGCCAGTGCGCGCTCGTTGTCATTTCCAGACCCATACATGGCCTGCATGGCAGCATGGGATTCAGGCCGGTGCTGGTTGATTTTGAGCTTGCACTGCAGTTCGGTCACGCGCAGTTCAAAGCCCACAATACCGGCCAGCATTTTCTGTGCAAACTCGCTCCCCAGCGCCTGCCATTGCAGGGCATAGGCGGGCTCATGATCGGCAATCAATTGCTTCAGTAGCCTGTCTTTTTGATCCGGTTCTTCAATCAGTGAAGCCTGAACGGTGCAGTGCACCGCCAGATAGTTCCAGGTCGGCACCCGCGCCAGATCAGGATAGACCTGGGGCGACAAGTAGGCGTGCGGCCCCAGGAAGGTCACCACCGCCTGCGGGCGCGCCTTCAGGTAGCGCCAATGCGGATTGGGTTTGGCACAGTGACCCAACAACAGCAACTGATCGCCCTGCTCGTTCAGGTGCAACGGGACATGGCTGACAAAAGGCAAGCCGGTATCGTCCGCGCTGATCAGGCTGGCAAACGGGTGGTCCCGCATCAGCTTGAGTGCGTGCGCATGGTCGCCTGATTTGAAATGAGGTGGCTGGTACATCGTCTATCAAACCCCAGATTACGGGCTGCCGCGGTTTTGTCTCATTTAGCCACCTTCAGCAGGCAAAAAGCGGCAAGCTTGTTACCGTCGAGATCGCGGAAATAGGCAGCGTAAAAATTGCCGC
>NZ_JAQTMS010000062.1 GCF_028714215.1 Rhodoferax sp.
GACATCAATGTGATGAATCCCTACGGCCAGGTACCGATCCTGGTCGAGCGGGATTTGATTCTGTACGAATCGAACATCATCAATGAATACATTGACGAGCGCTTCCCGCACCCTCAATTGATGCCCGGCGATCCGGTCGATCGGGCCCGCGTGCGGCTGTTCCTGCTCAATTTCGAGAAGGAATTGTTTGTCCATGTCTCGACCCTGGAGTCGCGCGCGGCCAAGAGCAATGAGAAGGTGTTGGAAAAAGCGCGCGCCCATATTCGGGACCGCCTGACGCAACTGGCGCCGGTATTCTTGAAGAACAAATACATGCTGGGCGATGGCTTTTCGATGCTCGATGTCGCCATTGCACCCCTGCTGTGGCGGCTCGATTACTACGGCATCGACCTCAGCAAAAATGCCGCTCCCCTGCTCAAATATGCGGAGCGGATTTTCTCGCGCCCGGCCTACATCGAGGCCTTGACGCCGTCCGAGAAGGTAATGCGCAAGTAGCCTGGGGTGCCCTGCCAATGACTGACTCCTCTGAACCCAGCTCGACGCGCCCGTACCTGATTCGTGCCTTGTACGAGTGGTGCACCGACAATGGGTTCACGCCTTACATTGCGGTGTCGGTCAACGAGCAGGTTCAGGTGCCGCGCGAGTACGTGAAAGACGGAGAGATTGTTCTCAACATCAGTTTTGAGGCCACCACGGCGCTCAAACTGGGCAACGACTTCATAGAGTTCAAGGCCCGGTTCGCCGGGACCGCCCGGGAAATCATGGTGCCGATCGGCCAGGTGATGGCGATCTACGCGCGGGAAAATGGACAAGGCATGGCTTTTCCGCTGATCAGTCCCGAAGCGGGAAACCCCGCCGCCGCAACCTCGCCGACCAACCTTGCTTCGGGCGACTCTGGCGCGGCGACCGAGTTGAAGGCAGTCCAGTTGAGCAGCGTTGGGTCGGAACGGCGCAAGGAGGGGCCGGACGACGAACCGGAACCGCCGCGACCCGCGGCGGGCAGCCCGCGGCCGACGCTCACGCGAGTGAAATAGCAGCCAGCCCGCGGCTGGAAAGCGCGCCGCGTCCAGTAAAATATAAACAGTGCCGATTTAGCTCAGTTGGTAGAGCAACCGCCTTGTAAGCGGTAGGTCATCAGTTCGAATCCGATAATCGGCACCAGTCAATCGTATAAAGGCCTTCAAGTAGCGATACTCGGAGGCCTTTTTCATTGGTAAATCATTCACTTACGCTGCAACGGCGTACAAAGCCCGCTATTGACTTGCACACCAAAGCGGGGGAACATGCGGGGGAATGAGTGGGGGTAAATCTGGTTTTTTGGGTAGTTGTTCCCCCGTTTCCCAATGAAAGACGCCTCTTATTGCGTCTCCCAGCTACGCAGGAGTTATTCGCCCATGCTTACCGATGCTGAATGCAAAAATGCTACTTGCCCACCAGATAAAGCACGGGCGCGGCTGGCCTGTTCCGGCGGGCTGTATCTTGAAATCAGTCCGGCAGGATCAAAGCGCTGGTTTTGGAAATACCGCAAGGACGGCAAAGAGGGCCGGATGGCGCTGGGCAGTTATCCCGACGTGGGGGCAAAGAAGGCACGCGATGCAAGGGACGCGGCAAGGTCGCAAAAGTCAGTCGGCCATGATCCGGTGATGGTGCGGCAGGTTGAAAAACTCAAGGCATCGGTGGGCACCGGCGACACCTTCGCGGCGTCTGCCAGCGATTGGCTTGAGCGCGGCAAACCGAATTGGAGTGATACCCACTATGTCAGGGAACTGCGCAACATCAATAAAGACCTGATCCCCCACCTGGGAAAGCGGGCCATTGCCAGCATCAAACCGATAGAGCTACTGGCAGTAATCCAAAAAGTCGAAGCCCGCGGTGCACTGGATGTTGCGCACCGGGTGCTGATAACTGCACACGGCGTATGGTGCCACGCGGTTGCGACAGGCCGGGCCGAACGAGACATTACGGCGGATATCAAAAAGGCGCTGAAACCACATATCCGGGAAAACCTACCTGCCATTACCGACCCGTTGGAACTTGGCGCACTGCTACGCGCAAGCGAGGCCTACAAGGGCGGGCCGATTGTCCGGGCGGCGCTGAAAATGGCGGCGATGCTGTTTCAACGTCCGGGTAACCTTCGCACCATGCGCTGGGCTGACCTGAATCTTGATACCGGGTTTTGGTCGATCCCCAGCATGGATATGAAGCGCACCAAGGCGCAAAAAATCAATGGTCAAGCCCACGTCATTTCATTGCCACGGCAGGCGGTAGAGATTTTGCGCGAGCTGCATCACCTGACCGGCGGCGGGGAATATGTGTTCCCCGGCCTGCGGGATCACAAAGCGCCTATGTCGGAGGCCGCGGTAAGCGCGGCACTGGCAGCGATGGGCTACAAGGGGCGGCACACTTGGCACGGCTACCGGGCGACCGGCCGCACAATCTTGCGGCAGGTGCTGAAGTACCCGGCTGACGTGATCGAGGCCCAACTCGCACACACCGGCCAGATTACCCACGGTGGCGCCTATGACCGGGCAACGCACCTTGAGGAGCGAACCCCGATGATTCAGGTTTGGGCGGACTACCTGGACAAGCTGCGCATTGGCGCGGACGTGATTCAATTCAAGGCAGCGTAAAGCAGTTTTAGACCACGCCTAGCTATCGGCTGATCCCCGATGGTGAAAACCGGGACACCCCTGCCCCGGCGGCCCTGGTTTTCTATCGGGGTGTAGAAGGGGCGGTGTGAGCAAGACGCAATACATAGGTGAGTTGGCAAAGAAGCTGCCACCACTTCCAAAGCTCGACAAATCTGCTGGTCCACTATCTCAGGTTTTCCATGAGAAAGAGGTTATCGAGGCAATCGAGCGTGGGATAGATCAGGAATTCGAGAAACTGCCACTATTGTTCGAGCACTACGGCATTGAGGCACGAGACCATGCCAGCTATATCCGGTTGGCGCTTGCACTTGCCCGAGACTGGGTGCCAGGTTTTCAACGCATGAATGATCGCGCTGGGCCAAAGCAGAAGTGGGACGATGGTGGTCGTGCGCGGTTGAAGATTGCAATCGATGACTTCATCGGCAATAGTGAAGCGGGTATGAAGGGTGGCTCTCCTACAAAGCTGGAAGCGGCTGAGGCTTTACTCTGTAGGGTTGAATGGAAAAGAAAGTCAGCCAGTGCCGCAGCGCTTCTAAAGCAGGCTGAAATGGCCAATCCAATCCTTGTAGCGATTGAAAGAGATGGCGCAATTCGTCGTGCCCGACGGGCGCAAGAATTAACTATCAATAGCTAATTGTTCGCGTGACAGGGAAGGTGAAGCCCGCGAACATTAAACCCGTTCCAACAGCGGCCAATGCCGTACGAAGGGGTTAGCAAATGTCAATTCTCAGGATGCAATCGGTTAAGGCTGAAACCGGGAACCGATCACACGCCAGCATATACAGCGCAATCCATGCGGGCTTATTCACCATGCCAGTGCAGATCGGGCAACGCTCCGTAGGCTGGCCATCGGAGGAAGTCGCGGCCATCAATCAGGCGAGGATCGCGGGCAAGTCCGACGCTGATATTCGGTCGCTTGTAAATCAACTGCATGCGGCGCGGTGCAGCGGCGAACCCTTCAAACCTACCTGGCTTGATCGAAGCGCAGCGCAGAGACGGCAGGCAGGAAAGCGGGTAAAGCGCACATTATTGGCCACGGCGTAAGGGGGCTGGCCATGATCCACACCAACGCACAAGAAAAGGCCGCTGACGCTATCAACACCAACGGCCTGCACACTCACACGAACGCGGTAGATTTTCGCACCGTAGACGCCATTCAACAAGCGGATCACGGCAAAACCGTTGCCACCCTGGATAGTTTGACGCTGATTGTGACCACCAAGGAGCCACGAGTCAGCACCCAGCAACTTGCAGAGCACCTGGGCAACAAGCACAGAAGTCTTTTCGATTTGGTTCAGCGCCACAGGACTGACTTCGAACAGCTCGGAATACTTCGATTTCAAATCGGAGTAATCGAAGGTCGGGGCCAGCCTGAAAAGTTTGCCATGCTCAATGAAGATCAGGCGACGCTGGCGCTGGCCTACAGCAAGAACACCCAGCGGGTGCGTGAGCTGAAAGTGAAGTTGGTCAAGGCATTCGGACTGGCGCGCCGGGCGGCTGATCTGCGTAAGACCGAGTACCTGCCCGGCCACCACCAATTGCATGATGCACTGCACGCACTGTCAGCGGGATCAAGTCATGAGCGCCACGTCCATATGAACGTGAACAAACTGTTGAACAAGTTCGCCGGAGTCGAAGCCGGCCAGCGGGCATCGGCAGGCTTGCCGCAACAGTCTGCCTTGACCTATGGGCAGTTTGTGGCAGTCAGAGCCGCGCAGGGGGCGATAGATCACCATGACGGGTATCAGCGTATCAAATCCACCTTGAAGGCAATACAGGACGTGACCATGCTGGAGGCGACATGACTGAAATATATCGTGCCAGCACCATAAAACGAGATCGACGCACCAAAGACCGCTTGAGCATGCTTGACGAACAGATCATTGCGGTTCTGAGTGAAGATCAGCGATGAACGCCCTTCAAACTCTCTACCTGCGGTTCTGGTGCGCGTCACCCTCGACGTCGTTTGCTGCGCTCTTGCGGCGACTTCGGCGGTCAAAATGAGCGGGGCCACTTTCCTGAGAATCAAAAAGCTCAAGGGCAGCGGCATCATTGCAGTGGCGGCGCGTCATAACCGGCGCGTCATTCAATCTGAGATCGGTGCAACGGGTTCTATCGACCCGACACGATCAGGCTTGAATGAAACCCTACAGGGGCCGTCACCTGCTGCTGATGTTGGGCTACTTGCCAAAGACCTGATGACGGCGGCTGGCGTGACCAAGCTCCGCAAAGATGCGGTCATGGCGCTTGAGATTGTTTTCAGCCTGTCACCAGACCACCAGCTTGATGACAGGGCCTATTTCACCGACTGCGCGGCATGGGCTGGGGGCAACTTTGGCGGCGCTCAAAACATCCTGAGCGTGGACATTCACCGTGACGAAGCGGCTCCACACTGTCATGTTCTGCTGCTGCCCTTAATCGACAACCGTATGGACGGATCGAATATGTTGGGCGGCAAACAAAAGCTGATGAGCCTGCAAAAGGACTTCTATTCAGCGGTGGCGGTGCGGTACGGATTGACCAAAGCCCCGGCCCGACTATCAGGTAACGCGAAACAGGCAACTGCAACGGCAGTGCTTCAAAGACTGCGAGAAACGAACGACAAGGCGTTACAGAGCAAGATGTGGCCGACCATACGCGACAAGATCGAAAACGATCCTGCGGCGTTCCTGATGCCTTTGGGCATGGAAGTGAAAGCCCCGGCAAAGAAGCTTAAGACGATGGCGACGATATTCACCGGCAAGGGAAAAGGCAACGTGAAAGAAGCAAACCCTATAGGGTTCACTGCATCCGTAATGAGGCAAACCCTATGCTCTGTAGGGTTCACTCCAAATCCACCATCTCCCCGTACTGCGAAACCACTGCCTAACAAGCCTGCTGCCGTTGGAGTAGTCGAAACTGTTCGAGTGCGTGACTGCGACCTCGACCCGAATCTGTACGACCAGACCATAGGCGAGTTTCGTCAGCAACCACCATCAGCACGAAACAACCGGGCAGCCGCTGATGCGTGGGTTTCTACTGCTTTGAATAAAAGGGCCGGTTAGCCAAATGATTTCGTTTTCTGTGGAGGATTGAACTATGGGTACAGGTGGCACGCGCTATGGGCCGGTAGGCCGGGTTATCGGCTCAACCCTGATCAAACCACGAATGGACAAACATGACAGCGACAAAAAACCCCAAAGGCAAGCCGACGGCCGAACTCTCACCAGCTACGATGAAGACGCTCAGAGCGCGCATGGCCTTATCAGCGTCAATAAACGGCGCTGCCGTGATCGAAATCTTTCAGGGCAATATCGTCGGCAAAGATACCGAATTGTCGTTACTCGTGGATGGACTGCGCGACACATTCAAGGAAGTCGGCAATAACGACCTGTCGGAGCTTGAGGCCATGCTGATGGGTCAGGCCACAGCACTGCAAACCATCTTCACGAGTCTGGCACGCCGGGCACAGGAGCAGGAATATCAAAAGAAATTTGAAGCATTCCTTGGGCTGGCCTTGAAAGCACAGGCACAGAGCAGAGCCACCATATCGGCACTTGTTGATCTGAAATATCCCCGGCAAGCCACCTTTGTGAAGCAGGCCAACATTGCCAACGGGCCGCAACAGGTAAACAATGGGGTAAACGATGAAAACTGCGCACTACGCGCAGGCACCCACGCGCACAAAGCAAGAAGCGAGAGTCAGCAAAACAAACTATTGGGGACAAGTGATGGCAACTACCTGGACACCAGAGCGCAGGGTGCGGCAAGCAGAACTAATCCGCACCTGGCAACCGTGGGCTAAGTCGACCGGGCCAAAGTCGCTAGCGGGTAGGTTACGGGTAGGACGCAACGCCTTCAAAGGTGGCTACTGGTTGCGGTTGCGGGAACTTTCGAAGATGGTTAACGCAGAATGTCGGCAGGCGCGGGAGCTGGTTGCGTCCTGTTAAAACAGCCTGATATACAAGAATATTCAGGGAGGTGTATGTTTGAAATCGCTGGCGGCATCATTTTGGCGGTGCTGGTTTTCTACTTTTTGCCCTTAATCATTGCCGGTGGGGTTCTTCTTGTCGCAGTTGCAGTCGTGGTGCTTCTGGGCGTTTTTGCGTATTCGTACTTCCATCAGACGCTGGTGGGTCTATCGTGGATATTTCTGATAGCGGTGTCGTTTGGAACTCCGGCCGTCTTGTTTCACCTGGCTACCAAACGCTATCCGAAATATGAAGCAGCCATAGACGGAAAACCACCATTTGATGGCCTTCGGATGTTGCCTATACGTATGGTCGCTACTGGAATCACAGCAGTGGGCGGTGTCTTGCTTGCCGCCGTGGTTGTCGCCTATCTGGGGACGTACCTTGATGCCTACTTAAAGTAGTTTGCAATCAACAGCACACATTGCCAAAAAGCAACGGTGGCGACAATCGCTTCCTGCTGGTGGCCTATAGTTGAACATCAGTGAACCGGCGAGGCCTGATCTTGGAGGGTACCAAAGGCAAAGCGGGGGAACATACGGGGGAACGAAACGGCACTTGTAAAAGTTGCCCCTAACATCCATGCGGGTTTCAATGCGGTTATCGAATCCGATAATCACTTCATTGTTTCACACGGTCTCAAGCTCCGACAATGCCCGTCCCGACTCGGGGTTGCCGGGTAGGGCGGTATGGCTCCCGCAGTCAAAACAGCCAGGGCAGAAAACGTTTGCTGCTCGCCGCGTAGGCGCCGTAATCGGGATGTTTCTCGCGCATCCAGCGCTCCTCAAGTGTCGATTTCAGGAACAGGACAAGGGCCAGGGCGGACCAGGTAAGCCATCCGGCGAAAGGTTCCGAGATGCCCGCCAGGGCTGCCGCGCCCAACAGTAGCGAGGTGTACATGGGGTGGCGAATCCAGCGGTAGGGCCCGCTTGTCACCAGCAGGCCGGAAGCCTTGGGCAGCGGACGGATGTTGAAGTTGCCCAGCCGGTTGTGTCTGAGTGTCCACGCCGCCAGCGCCACCGACAGTCCCGCCGCGGCCCCGGCAACGAGTGGAATGGCGCCTTGAAAAATCCGCGGTGCCGCCCAGGCCGCCTGCAACAGCAGCAGGCCCAGTTGCAGCGCTACCAGCAGGGAACCCATGCGATTTCCATGGGAACAAGAGGCAGACGCCTGCGGGCTCGCCATTGAACGTTCATCATCGTCAGCGCGAAGCCCTTCCTTGATTGGTGGAGAGGATGAGGATCGAACTCACGACCTCTGCATTGCGAACGCAGCGCTCTCCCAGCTGAGCTACCCCCCCAATAGGACTGAAGTCTAGCAAAAATTAGGGTGTTGCGGAAAATGTTCGACAATCTTCCCATGCTTTCTCCTAACGCTCTTCATCTGGCTCAATCCCTGGTGCGCATGAACACGGTGAGCCAGAATTCCAACCTGGAACTGATTCACTTCATCCGTGACGAACTGGCGCGACTGGGCGTCAGTAGCCGTCTGACTCATAACGCCGACAAGTCCAAGGCCAACCTGTTCGCTACCCTGGGTGAGAACAAGGCCGCCGGCATCATTTTGTCCGGGCACACCGACACCGTGCCCTGGGACGGACAGGAATGGTCGGTGCCGCCCCTTGGCGCCCTGGTCAAGGACGGCCCGGAGCCGCGTCTTTACGGCCGCGGCAGTGCCGACATGAAGGGATTCATCGGTGTCGCACTGGCCCATGCGCAAGCCTTTGTGAACAGCACGGCGCCGTTTGCGGTGCACCTGGCCCTCAGCTACGACGAGGAGGTTGGCTGCTTTGGCGTACGGGAACTGATTGCCGACCTGCGCCAGGCCGGGATCAAACCGCTGGCCTGCATCGTCGGCGAGCCGACCGGCATGGTGCCGGCGATTGCCCACAAAGGTGTCTACCGCTACCAATGCTGTGTGCGCGGCAAGGAGGCGCACTCTTCGCTGACCCCCAACTCGGTCAACGCGATCGAGATGGCGGCACGCCTGATTGGCAAGTTGCGCGACATGGCGGAGGGTTTCGAGCGCAATGAACCGCGCTACCAGGGCTTCGACGTGCCTTTTTCCACCGCCAGCGTCGGCCAATTCCAGGGTGGCATTGCCGACAACGTGGTGCCGCGCGATGCCTGGTTTCGCTACGAGTTCCGCGATCTGCCGACCGCCGATGCGCAACGGATGCAGAATGAAGTTCTGCAGCAGGCGCGGTCCCTGGAAGTGGCCATGAAAGCGGTGGCGCCGGAGGCCGGTTTCCGCTTTGAAACGATTTGCGAAATTCCCAGTTTTCTGGCCGGCGCGCAAGACCCGATCACCCGTTTGGCGCAACTGCTGTCAGGCCAAAGTGCGACCACGCAGGTGGCGTTTGGCACCGAGGCGGGGATTTTCGAACAGTCGGGTATCCGCACCGTGGTCTGCGGCCCCGGCAGCATTGCCCAGGCGCACCAGCCGGATGAATACGTGAGCTTGTCGCAGTTGGCCCAGTGCGAGGTGTTCATGCAGCGGCTGGCGGCGATGCAGTCTCTGGGCGATCTGGCCTGAGCCGGACACGCTTTCGTTTAACCCACTCTGAAGGACCCCGTCCATGTCAAACATTGCTTTTCTCGGTACCGGCCTGCTGGGCGGCGCTTTTGCTGAGGCCGCCGCCAAACGCGGCGACACGGTTACCGCCTGGAACCGGTCGCCGGACAAGGTTCACGCGCTCAAACCATTCGGCGTGATCGCGGCCGCCAGTCCGGCCGAGGCCGTCCGCGGCGCCTCCCGCATCCACCTGGTGCTGAAGGACGACGCCGTCGTTGAAGAGGTGCTGGCAGCCGCGCGCGCCGGGCTTGCACCGGAGGCGGTCATCATTGATCACACCACCACCCTGCCGGCGCTGACGGCAGCGCGATCCCAACGGCTCAATGCGCAGGGGGTGAAATACCTGCACTGCCCGGTCTTCATGGGGCCGGCGGCGGCGCGCAACGCGCAGGGCTCGATGATGGTCGCCGGGCCGCAGGCGTTGTTCGAACAGGTCAAGGCCGATCTGGAAAAAATGACCGCCCGACTGGAGTACTTCGGCCAGCGCGCCGACCTTGCCGCCGTCAACAAACTGTTCGGCAACGCCATGATCATCGGTGTCGCCGCGCTGCTGGCTGACGTGCTGACGATGGCGCAAGCGAGCGATGTCAGTCCGCAAGACGCCATCAAGCTGTTTCGCTTATTCGACTTGAACTCCACCGTCGCGGTGCGCGGCAGCAACATGGCGCAGGGAAATTTCAGTCCCAGCTTTGAGTTGGCGATGGCGCGCAAGGATGTGCAACTGATGCTTGAGACGGCTGGCGAGCGGCCGCTGGCAGTGCTGCCATTGGTGGCCACCAGAATGGACCAACTGATCGCGCTGGGGCATGGTGCCGAGGATGCCTGCGTGCTGGGCATTGACGCCGTGCGGCGACCCTGAGGCCGGCGCCACTTTCAGAGATGCGTTTTTATCGTGCGCTCGGTGTGTTGGAAAGTTGCATCCAGTTCCGCAATCGACTTGAAGGCGCAGGCGCCATCCCGGCGTTCCAGCAGTTGCCGGCGAAAGTCGGCCGAATTGGCATATTTTGTGACCGTGATGGTGTAGGAAACGAACAGCAGCCGGCCCTTGGGCGAATCATGCATCTGGTTGGCCAGACGTTCAATCCGGTTGCTGATGGCCACTGTCTGGCGTTGCGTGGCCTCGGCCAACTTTCTGAAATCAGGACTGACCAAGCAGACATCCAGCGCGGCCCTGGCGCGGGCCATGGATTGGACGCCTTCAAGCACTTCCGGCGGCAATTTTTGCCCCTGGGCCAGGGTGACAACAAGGCTTGCCGCCGCGATCAGAAAGCGTTTTTTGTTCTGCATCACAGGAAACATCAGGTCTGAAAGCGGATTTAGCGCGTGATTTGGACCTTCAGCCGAATTGAGTTAACCTCCCACCCCTTGGATCGCAAATGGGATTCAAGAGCGGGCAGAATCTGACGGATTTTTGCCGCGGCGGCGTTGTTGTCCAAAAGCAGGCACCACTGCGGGCCTTCGATCGGGCCGGCCGTGACGCTGGAACGCAGCGAGGCCGGAATGAGGGCTTCAATCGCCTTCAGTCGCGCCACCGAGTCACGACTGAGTGCAGTCAATCTTGCCAGTGTTGGCGAGTCCTGCGTGGCTTGTAGCAGTGTGACCGGATGTTGACGGCGGTGCATGAAAGAGTTGTTGAGGGGATATCCGAATGCAATTGATTATCACGGATGCATGGCTTGCCAAAAGCCGGGCCATTCATCTCACCGGGACCAAGCTGGTGTTGACCGGCTTGCTGGCGTCACTGGTTCTGATGCTGGGCGCAGTTGGCTTGTACCACTGGGTGTTCCTGAAGGGGGCCCGGGAGGGTTGGCCGATAGTGGGTAGCCTGGTCAGGCTGGTGGTCAAGGACGAATTCGAGCAGCGCGACCGCTTCATGCGCGAGAACCTGGATCTGCTGGCGCGCAAGCTGGGCGAAATGCAGGCCAAAATGACGCAGCTGGAATCCCTGGGCGAGCGGGTTTCCGGCTTGGCCGGGGTCAATCCTGCTGAGATCAAGGCGAAGCCCGGTCAGGGGGGGCCGCTGGTGTCGGGTCGTCCCCTGTCGATGGAGGAACTGCAGGCCACCCTGGCCGACCTGGACCGCCTGACCGAGCAACGCACCGATCTGATGACCGTGATGGAGTCGCGTCTGTTCGAGCAGAAAATCGGCGCCATGATGATACCCACGCAGCAGCCGATCACGGTGGGCAATTTGGGTTCCCTGTTCGGCTGGCGCATCGATCCGATCACCGGGCGCTCGGCACTTCACACCGGACTCGACTTTCAGGCCGACCGCGGCACCCCGATCCTGGCGGCGGCGGGCGGCGTCGTGGTGGCCCAGGAGTTTCATCCGGAATATGGCAACATGATCGAAATCGACCATGGCAACGACTTGATTACCCGCTATGCCCACGCCTCAAAAACACTGGTTAAAAAAGGCGACCTGATCAAGCAGGGGCAAAAAATCGGCGAGGTCGGAAGCACCGGACGCTCCACCGGAACGCACTTGCACTTTGAAGTGCTGGTACAGGGCGTTTTCCAGGATCCCGAGAAGTTTCTGGCGGCCGGTCGCAAGCTGCCTGCTCAGCACTTTGCCAAATTTGTTGCGCCTGGCGGCAAGCCGGCCTCCGGCGGGACGGCGCTGGCTGACGGGCGCTGGCCCGGGCGCAGGTAAAATCGCTTGTTCGGTTTTCTCAGCGCTGCGTAATCCGCTCCAAGGCTTGCGTTTCGTGACAGTGACCCCATTTCACCCAGATTAGAAAAAGGATTGCGCTGCTCGGTTGGCCCAGGGGGGCTGGCCGGTCGGTCTTGCATTCATGGCCACAAATATCCTCACCAAAATTTTCGGCAGTCGCAATGACCGCTTGCTCAAGCAATACCGCGTCGTGGTGGCGCGCATCAATGCGCTGGAAGCCGGGCTTGAGAAATTGTCGGATGACGCCTTGCGCAACAAGACCCAGGAGTTCAAGGATCGCCTCGCCAAGGGTGAGACCGTGGACGCCTTGCTGCCGGAGGCGTTTGCGGTGGTGCGCGAGGGCTCCAAGCGGGTCATGAAAATGCGCCATTTCGACGTCCAGCTGCTGGGCGGCATGTCGCTGCACTACGGCAAGATTTCCGAAATGGGAACCGGCGAGGGCAAGACCTTGACGGCCACGCTGCCGGTCTATCTGAATGCCTTGACCGGCCAGGGCGTTCACGTGGTGACGGTGAATGACTACCTGGCCAATCGCGATGCGCAGTGGATGGGCAAACTCTACAATTTTCTGGGGCTGACGGTGGGCATCAATTTGCCGCACATGCAGCGCGAGGAAAAGCAGGCGGCCTACCGTGCCGACATCACTTACGGCACCAATAACGAGTACGGCTTCGACTACCTGCGCGACAACATGGTCTACGAGGCCACCGACCGTGTCCAGCGCGGCCTGAACTACGCCATTGTGGATGAAGTGGATTCGATCCTGATCGATGAAGCGCGCACCCCCCTGATCATCAGCGGCCAGGCCGAGGACCATACCGATCTCTACGTTGCGATCAATAAAGTGGTGCCCTCGCTGCACAAGCAGGAAGGCGAGGAGGACCCACGCACCGGCGAGGGGATCACCAAGCCGGGCGACTTCACGCTGGATGAAAAAAGCCATCAGGTCTTCCTGACCGAACAGGGTCACGAGAGCGCCGAGCGCATTCTTTACGACCTGGGCCTGATTCCGGAAGGGGCGTCGCTGTACGACCCGGCCAACATCACCTTGATGCACCACCTGTACGCGGCCTTGCGCGCCAATCACCTGTATCACCGCGACCAGCACTACGTGGTGCAGAACGGCGAGATCGTGATCGTCGACGAGTTCACCGGCCGCTTGATGACGGGGCGGCGCTGGAGCGAAGGTTTGCACCAGGCCGTGGAAGCCAAGGAAGGGGTGGCGATCCAGGCTGAAAACCAGACCATGGCGTCGATCACTTTCCAGAATTACTTCCGCCTCTATGCCAAGCTGGCCGGCATGACCGGCACGGCCGATACGGAAGCCTACGAATTCCAGGAAATTTACGGGCTCGAGACCGTGGTTATGCCGTACAACCGCCCGAGCCGGCGCGAAGACCAGCTGGACCGGGTCTACAAGACTACGCGCGAAAAATACGAGGCGGCGATCAAGGACATCCGGGAGTGCTACGAGCGCGGCCAACCGGTGCTGGTGGGCACCACCTCGATCGAGAACTCGGAAGTGCTGGCGGAGCTTCTGGAAAAGGCAAAACTGCCGCACCAGGTGCTCAACGCCAAGCAGCATGCCCGCGAGGCCGAGATCGTGGCCCAGGCCGGACGCGCCAAGATGATCACCATCGCCACCAACATGGCGGGCCGTGGTACCGACATTGTGCTGGGCGGCAACATCAGCAAGGCGGTGGAAGCGGTGGAGGCCGATGAAACGCTGGACGCGGCGCAGCGGCAGCAGAAAATCGAGGCCTTGCGTGCCCAGTGGGAAAAAGACCACGAGCAGGTCAAGGCGGTGGGCGGCTTGCGCATCATCGCCACCGAGCGCCACGAGTCGCGCCGCATCGACAACCAGTTGCGCGGCCGCTCCGGCCGACAGGGTGATCCGGGCTCCTCGCGCTTCTACCTGAGTCTGGACGATTCGCTGATGCGTATCTTTGCCGGCGACCGGGTCAAGGCGATCATGGACCGGCTCAAGATGCCCGACGGCGAGGCGATTGAAGCCGGCATCGTGACGCGCTCCATCGAAAGCGCCCAGCGCAAGGTGGAAGCGCGCAATTTCGACATTCGCAAGCAGTTGCTGGAGTACGACGATGTGTCCAACGACCAGCGCAAGGTGATCTACCAGCAGCGCAACGAAATTCTGGACGCCAAGGATCTGTCGGCCCAGATCGCGTCCTTGCGTGAAGGCTGTTTCAACGACCTGGTGCGCCAGTACGTGCCGGCCGAGTCGGTCGAGGAGCAGTGGGACATTGCCGCGCTGGAAAAGGTTTTGTCGGTTGAATGGCAGATGCCCCTGGACTTGCAGAGCCAGGTCAGTGCCGCCAGTGCCATTACCGACGAAGATCTGCTGACGAGCGTGCGCCTGGAGGCCAACAAGGTGTTTGCGGACAAGGTGGAACAAGTGGGCGGTGAAAACTTCACCCAGTTCGAGCGCATGGTATTGCTGCAGAGCATCGATACCCACTGGCGCGAACACCTGAGTTCGCTGGATTACCTGCGCCAGGGTATTCATTTGCGTGGTTATGCCCAGAAGCAGCCCAAGCAGGAGTACAAGCGCGAGGCCTTCGAGCTGTTCGGGCAACTGCTGGACGCGGTCAAAAACGACGTTACCAAAGTCCTCATGACCGTCAAGATCCAGTCCAACGAGCAGTTGGAACAAGCGGCGGAAGATCTGGAAGACCGCGGCGAAAGCATTGCCAACGTGACCTACAGTGCGCCGACCGAAACCGGTGATGTGCAAACCACGGTCGATGAGGAGACCGTGAAGAGCCCGCTACCCCGGGTCGGCCGCAACGAGCCCTGCCCTTGCGGTAGCGGCAAGAAATACAAGCATTGCCACGGCAAGTTGATTTAATAACTTTGCGGGACAGACCGCAGTTACGCGAAGCGAACAAGCTCTGTCCCCAACTGATTAAGGGAGGTCTGCATGGCAGTCAATTTGTCCCCCCCCAATCCGGCGCAGCTCTACCCGATCACGGGCCTGCGCCTCGGCGTTACCGAGGCCGGCGTGCGCAAGGCGGGTCGCAAGGACCTGACCGTCATCTTGCTGGAGCCAGGGGCAACGGTTGCCGGCGTCTTCACCCAGAACCGGTTTTGTGCCGCGCCGGTGCAGCTGTGCCGGGAGCACCTTGCTGGCGGCGCCGGCGTGCGTGCCATGCTGATCAATACCGGCAATGCCAACGCCGGCACCGGCCAGGATGGACGCTTGCGCGCTCTCAAAACCTGTGCCACGCTGGCTGGCAAGCTGGCTGTCGGCAGCGCTCAAATCCTGCCATTTTCAACCGGCGTGATCATGGAGTCGCTGCCGGTGGAGCGGATCGAGGCCGGGCTCGACGGCGCGCTGGCGGATGCGCGTGAGGACAACTGGCTGCGCGCCGCCGAAGCCATCATGACCACCGATACGGTGGCCAAAGCCTTTGGCGCGCAACTGATGATTGACGGCGCGCTGGTCAGCATCACGGGCATCAGCAAGGGGGCCGGCATGATTCGGCCCAACATGGCCACCATGCTGGGTTTCCTGGCGACCGACGCCTGCATCAGCCAGGTGCTGATGCAGCAACTGGCGACGCAACTGGCGGACGCTTCCTTCAATCGGATCACGGTCGATGGCGACACTTCCACCAACGACTCGTTCATGCTGATTGCCAGCAACAAGGCCCGCCACGCGGTGATCGATTCCCTGGACAGTGCCAACGGCCAAGCCCTCAAGGCCGCCATGCTGGCGGTGGCGCAAAAGTTGGCGCAAGCCATTGTGCGTGATGGCGAGGGCGCCACCAAATTCATCAGCATCAGGGTTGAAGGCGGCAAAAACCAGGCCGAGTGCCGGCAGGTGGCTTATGCCATTGCCCATTCGCCGCTGGTGAAAACGGCGTTCTTTGCCAGCGATCCGAACCTGGGGCGCATCCTGGCCGCCGTCGGCTACGCCGGCATCAATGATCTGGACCAGACCGGCATTGATTTGTACCTGGGCGATGTTCACGTGGCAACGCGCGGTGGTCGCCATCCCGAGTACCGTGAAGAGGAAGCGCAGCGCGTCATGCAGCAGAGCGAAATCACGGTGCGGGTGCTGCTGGGGCGCGGGGCTGCCGCTGACATGGTCTGGACCTGCGACCTCAGCCACGACTACGTCACCATCAACGCCGACTACCGCTCATGAAGCAGCAGTTGGCGCATTTGCTGCTGCGCGCGGAGCAACTCATAGTCCGCATCGAGGCGGTGCTGCCACGCTCGCTGGCGGCGCCGGACTGGAGCGCCGCCGTGGCCTTTCGCTACCGCAAGCGAAGCTCCGGCCATGGCGTGCTGGAGCCGGTGCGTCATGTCGGCGTCATGCGCTTGTCGGATCTGAAGGAAATCGAGCCGCAAAAGGAAAAGATCCTGCGCAACACCTTGCAGTTCGTGAACGGTCAACTGGCCAACAACGTGTTGTTGACCGGCGCCCGCGGGACCGGCAAGTCGTCCCTGATCAAAGCCTGTCTGAACGAATATGCGGGGCGCGGTTTGCGTTTGATCGAGGTCGACAAGGCCGATTTGACGGATCTTCACGATATCGTCGATGTGGTGTCCGAGCGGGATGAGAAATTCATCGTGTTTTGCGACGACCTGAGCTTCGAAGACGGGGAGCCGGGCTACAAGGCGCTGAAGTCGATTCTGGATGGCTCGGTCGCCGCGACCACCCCCAATGTACTGATTTACGCCACCAGCAACCGGCGCCATCTGTTGCCCGAGTACATGAAGGAAAATCTCAGCTACACCCATACCGACGAGGGCGAGGTGCATCCGGGCGAGGTGGTGGAGGAAAAAATTTCCCTCTCCGAGCGCTTTGGCCTGTGGGTCAGCTTTTATCCTTTCACCCAGGACGAGTACCTGGCCATCGTGGCCCAGTGGTTGTCCTCATTCAGCGTCGCGCCCCAGGCCATTGCAGCGGCCCGGCCGGCGGCCCTGGTGTGGGCGCTGGAGCGTGGTTCGCGCAGCGGCAGGGTGGCCTACCAGTTTGCGCGCGACTACGCCGGCCAACACGCTGCCGGCGCATGAGCGTCGCGCCGGGCCCCAGCAGGGACACGAAATGCCGAGCGTGGGGGCATATATGAGCCAGGGAACTCTGATTGCCGACGCCACCCTGGCGCGCCAGGGTGGTCCGGAGCGGGCTCTGGTTGAAGTCGCGGTGGGTGTGCTGATCCGGCCGGATGGCGATTTTCTGCTGACCTCGCGGCCACCCGGCAAGGTTTACCAGGGTTACTGGGAGTTTCCCGGCGGCAAGCAGGAGCCCGGCGAAACCGTGGAGCAGGCCCTGACGCGTGAACTGCTGGAAGAACTGGGCATTGTCATTGGCCCGGCACTGACCTGGAAAACTGCCACCGTGGACTATCCCCATGCCTTGGTGCACTTGAATTTTTGCAAGGTCTACCAATGGCGCGGCGAGTTGCAGATGCGGGAGGGCCAATCCTTTTCCTGGCAACGCCTGCCGGTCCAGGTCACGCCGGTGCTGCCGGGCACGCTGCCGGTTCTTCAATGGCTGGCGGAAGAACGGGGCTCGTCGGTTACCTGATCTTCCGGCAGCTTGCTGACGGGCAGGCGGAAGTTCTCGCTGGCCCAGGCGCCCAGGTCGATATTTTTGCAGCGTTCGCTACAGAACGGGCGATAGGGGTTGGAACTGGCGTAGACACTGTCGCCGCCGCAGGTCGGGCAGGTGACTCGCTTGGCGGCTCCGGAGCGTGGCGCACTGGCAGTTTTCATGAGCACAGGGTCAGATTGAAAGTGGTGTCCGCCAGGCTCGGGTGAAGCCGGCCATCGTCCTCCTGGCGCATCAAGCGGATCGACACCATCAGCCGATTGCCGCTGATCTCGGGGATCAATTCGAGTGCCGGATCCAGCGCCATGCGCAGCAGTTGAAAAGTTCTGCCCTGGGGCAGGTTTTGCTGATACTGGCCGCCCACGGCAATCACTTTTTGCGGCGCGCTGGAGTCGCGCAGCAGTTTGAGCAAGAGATAAATCGCGTCGGCCAGCGGTGTCAGCGTGCCGGCCCAGCGCTCCAGATCGCCTTGGCGTTGGGCGCTGGTTTTGTGCTGCCAGGCGTAGTAGGCCGGCAGGTCGAACTCGCAGGTGCCGCCCGGGATGCCGACCCGGCTGCGGATGCTCATCAGCCAGTCGTTCTCGGTCAGCGCCTGTCCGGCTTTGCCCGGCAGGTTGTTCAAGGCCTGAAAGCAGCGGTCAACCTGGCCAAAAATCTTGTCCAGTACCTCGTGCGCGATCGCCGGATTGTTCCGATAGCCGTCGAGCACATGTTTTTGCTTATCCAGGTCTTTCAGCACATCCGATTTGAGGTCGGCCCGGGCCCCCACATCCATCACCTCGAAAATGGTGGCCAGCGCAAAGTGGTGGTCCAGTGCCGACTCGCGCGCGACAAATTCTGTCAGGCGCAGAAACAGGTGCTCCAGTCGCAAATAGGTGCGAATGCGCTCGTTGAAGGGGTATTCGTAAAGGATCACGCTGATTTCTTTGCTGGGCCGGGTCGGCTACTACCCGGATGATAGCCCGAAGCGCGGTGCCAACTGGCGCACTTCATCAGCCAGCTCGCCGAGCGACAGACCGACGTTGAAGATGACGCAATCGGCGGCGCCCAGGCGCTGCTCGCGATGGGCTTGCGAGGCGATTATTTTTTCGATCTCCGGGCGCGTCAACCGGCTACGCGCCATCACCCGGCTGATCTGCAGCTCCGGCGTGCAATCGACCACCAGCACCCGATCCACGTTTTGCCGCCATGTGGCGGATTCCACCAACAGGGGAATATCGAACACGGTGCAAGGGCAGCCCCGGCTAGCGGCAGCCGCCGCCAGCTCCTGCGTTTTCAGTGCCACCAGGGGGTGGATGATGGCTTCCAGGCGTTTGCGCGCGCTGCCATCGGTGTAGGCCAGTGCGCGCATCTTTTCGCGCTCCAGGGCGCCCGCCGGGCTGATGAAATCCGGGCCAAATACGGCCCGGATCGCGGGCATGGCAAGACCTTGCGGGGCGGTCAGTTCGCGCGCGATGGCGTCCGCGTCGACCACCTCGGCGCCGCGCTCGCCGAGCAGTTGGGCGACGGTGCTTTTACCGCTGCCGATGCCGCCGGTCAGTCCAAGCCGCACAGGAACTGGCACGATTCAGAGCCCGATGAAGTGCAGGATGGCGTCCGGGCCAAAAATCATCGCCGTCAGCCCGGCGCCGGCCAGGAAAGGGCCGAACGGAACGTAGCCGCCGGGGCGCAGGCCGCTGGAGAATTTCATGGCAATTCCGACCACCGCGCCAATCACCGAAGCCATCAAGATGATGGGTATCAGCGCCTGCCAGCCGAACCAGGCACCCAGCGCGGCAAACAGCTTGAAATCTCCGAAGCCCATGCCCTCCTTGCCGGTGCTCAGCTTGAAGGCCCAATAGACCAGCCACAATGACAGATAGCCGCCAACGGCGCCCCACAGCGCCGCCGGCAGCGCCACCGGGGTCCAGTGCAAAGCGGCGGCAATCAGGCCGGCCCACAGCAGCGGCAAGGTCACGTCATCGGGCAGCAGCGTGGTGTCCCAGTCGATCACGGCCAGCGTCAGCACCGTGGCGGTAAATGCGCTCCACAGCAGCGCCGTGCCGCCGCCGCCCCATTTGCCGGCGCAGTAGAAAAATAGCGCACCGGTGGCCAGTTCCACCATCGGGTAGCGCAGGCTGATGGGGGTCTTGCACGCAGAGCATTTCCCGCGCAGCAAAAGATAGCTGACCAGCGGAATGTTTTCATACCAGGGAATCTGATGGCTGCACTTGGGACAGCGCGAGCGCGGCAGCAGCAGGTTGAAGCGCTTGGCGGCGGGAGGCTCTTTTTCGGCCAGCTCGGCACATTCGGCGCGCCACTGCGCCTCCAGCATGACCGGCAAGCGGTAAATCACGACATTGAGAAAACTACCCACCAGCAATCCCAGAATACCGAACAAGGTGGCGTCAAGCCAGGGCGTCAACAGCATCAGACCACCTGTCCAAGTTTGAAGATCGGCAGGTACATGGCAACCACAATGCCGCCAATCACGGTCCCCAGAATCACAATGATGATGGGCTCCATCAGACTGGAGATGCCGGCCACCATGTCGTCCACTTCGGCCTCGTAAAAATCAGCCGCCTTGCCCAGCATGTGATCGATGGAACCGGATTCTTCACCGATCGAGCACATTTGCAGGACCATGGACGGGAACAGATTGACATTGCTCATGGCCACGGTCAGCGCAGTGCCGGTGGATACTTCCTGCTGGATCTTCTTGGTGGCCAATGTATAAACCGAGTTGCCGGCGGCGCCGCCGACCGAGTCTAGGGCCTCGACCAAGGGCACCCCGGCCGCGAACATGGTGGACAGGGTCCGGGTCCAGCGCGCAACGCATGATTTGTCGACCAGGACGCCAAAAATGGGCATCTTCAGCAAGATGCGGTCCATCACGTTCTGCATTTTTTCATTGCGTTTCCAGGCCTGCATGAAGAAGTAAAAAGTACCGCCCAGGCCGCCAAAAATAAGCCACCAATACTTGACAAAAATCTCGCTCATGGCAATCACGAAAAGGGTTGGCGCCGGCAGGTCGGCACCAAAATTGGAGAACACTTCCTTGAATGCCGGAACGACAAAAATCATGATCACCGCCGTCACCACAAAAGCCACGATCAAGACCGAGATCGGGTACATCAGGGCGGACTTGATCTTGGACTTCATGGCCTCCGTTTTTTCCATGTAGACGGCCAGCCGGTCCAGCAACTGGTCCAGGATACCGGCCGCTTCACCAGCCTCCACCAGGTTGCAATAGAGATCGTCGAAATAGAGCGGAAACTTGCGAAAGGCAACGCTCAGCGAGGTCCCGGTTTCGACGTCGGTGCGGATGTCGTTGAGCAGTTTGGTGACGCTCGGGTTGGGGTTGCCGCGCCCCACGATGTCAAACGCCTGCAGTAGGGGAACGCCAGCTTTCATCATGGTGGCGAGCTGGCGCGTGAAAATGGCCAGATCTTTCGGCTTGATCTTTTTGCCGGAGCGCATTCTGCGCTTCTTGATCTTGACCGGTGTCACCCCCTGGCGCCGCAAGGCAGCCAGCACCTGATGCTCGCCGGCGGCTCTGGTTTCGCCCCGGACTTGCTTGCCGTTGCGGTCTTTGCCTTCCCATTCAAAGACAAATTCCTTGATACCCTTTGACTTTGAAGTTGCCATGGTGTCCTCTTGATGATGGGTCTATTCGTTGGTTACCGCGAGTACTTCTTCCAGCGAAGTCAACCCCAATTTGACTTTGTGCAGACCGGCTTGCCTGAGAGTGCGGACACCTTCGCGCGCGGCTTGCTCGGCAATCTCCAGGGCGTTGCCATCGCGCAGGATGATGCGCTGCATTTCCTCGCTGACGGGCATCACCTGGTAGAGGCCGACGCGTCCTTTGTAGCCGTTGTTGCACAGGCTGCAACCGACGGCGCGATAGCTGACCCAGGAGGCATCCAGTTCAGGTTCCTGAAAGCCGGCATCGAGCAAGGTTTCCCTGGGCAGTTCGACCCCGGTCTTGCAGTGCGGGCAGAGCCGCCGAGCCAGGCGCTGGGCCGTGATCAGCATCACGCTGGAGGCGATGTTGAAGGGCGCGATGCCCATGTTGCGCAGGCGTGAAAGAGTCGACGGCGCGTCGTTGGTGTGCAGCGTGGAGAGCAGCAGATGGCCGGTTTGAGCGGCCTTGATGGAGATGTCGGCGGTTTCCAGATCGCGAATCTCGCCGACCATGATGATGTCCGGATCCTGGCGCAGGAAAGACTTCAGTGCCGCCGAAAAAGTCAGCCCCGCCTTGTCATTGATGTTGACCTGGTTGACGCCCGGCAAAGTGATTTCGCACGGGTCCTCGGCGGTGGCAATGTTGACGTCCGGCTGATTCAGTAAATTCAGGCAGGTGTAGAGCGAAACCGTCTTGCCGGAGCCGGTCGGGCCGGTCACCAGGATCATGCCGTAGGGCCTGGCGATGGCGTGCAGCAGCCTGGCTTTTTCCTCGGCCTCGTAACCCAGCGCATCGATGCCCAACCGGGTGATGCTGGGGTCGAGTATCCGGACCACAATTTTTTCGCCGAACAAGGTAGGCAGGGTGCTGACGCGGAAGTCGATCACCCGGTCGGGCCCGATCTTGAGCTTCATCTTGCCGTCCTGCGGCACCCGTTTTTCCGCGATGTCCATCCTGGAAATAACCTTGATGCGCGAGGCCAGCTTGTCTTTGATCGCAATCGGCGGCGCGGCAATTTCCCTCAATTGGCCGTCGATCCGGAAACGCACGCGGTAATTGTGCTCATAGGGTTCAAAGTGCAGATCGGAGGCGTGCATGCTGAAAGCGTCCAGCAGCATCTTGTGCAGAAATTTGACGACCGGCGCATCCTCGATTTCGGACGCCGCGTAATCGGTGCTTTCCGTCAGGCTGGCCACCGAAGCTTCGTCGAACTCGAAGTCGTCGCCGATGATGTTGTCTATCGTCTCGGCCGCCGTGGCGGCGTTGGCGGTGACCAGTTTCAACAGCTTGTCGTACTCGGCAATGACCCAGTCGACGCTCAGCCGGGTGGCAAACTTTATTTTCTCCGCCGCCTGACTGTCGGACGGGTCGGCGGTGGCCACCAGCAAGCGGTTGTTTCGTTTGCTCAGCACCACCAGCCGGTAGTCGGTGCAGATCTTGCTGTCCAGCAAGTCTTTCGGCAGGCGCTGCGGGTCGATCGCCGCCAGGTCCACCAGCGGCGCCGCAAACGCGGTCGACATGGTATGCGCCAGGTCAAACGCCGACACCACGCCCGAGCCGGTGAGTTCGGCGATGAAACTGGTGCGGCTCAACTGCGCCTTGCGGTAGATTTCTTCCGCCGACTTTTGCGCTATCTTGCCGGCCAGAACCAAGGCGCGGCCCAGCCCCGGCAGGACGGAGACGGGAGATTCGGAAGAAGCGGTATCGACAGCGGCCATAACCCAAGAATGTACTACGTCAGGAGCCGCTTCAGCCAATCATCTCCGATTGGCGGCCGGCCGCACCCTCTACACTTTGCAACCAGCGATATTACCGATTCCGGAGCCCTCACCATGCAAGTCATTCCTGCCGTCAATCCCAGGCTCTGCCCACTGTGCGGGCAAGTCAACCAGTGCGCCATGGAGGTCGAGCGCGCGACCGGCGTGAAGCAGCCGCCCTGCTGGTGTACCGAGGCCAGTTTCGATGCCGCCCTGCTGGCCAGCATCCCGGAACAGGCCCGCGACAAAGCCTGTATTTGCGCCGCCTGCGCTCAGGCCGCGAAGGCAAGCAAAGCGGCCTGATGAATGCCCTTCAGCAATACCAATTGTTACAAAAAAGTCGCTCGCGCAGCGTCCATTCAGGGTTTGCGACAGCGGCGCCGGCCATCCATCCGGCGGCGCGAAACTACCCGTCGCGCAAGCTGGCCTGGTAAGCCTTGATCGCCGGCAGCATGGCCTGCCTGCGGGCCAGACTTGCGGCCGGCCAGTAGCGCTCCAGGTCGTAGTACTCCGGCACCGACGGCGTGCCCTCAGGCAGCACGACCCAGGGTTGCTTGGACTGCGTGAAGATGTGAATGTCGGGCGGCAACAGGTCGGGCTGGTCCAGGGTGCCGACGCGGACGAACCTGACGAGCGGGCCGGCGCCCGCGTAGTTGCTCCAGAGCGCGATGCGGCAGTGAGGGCAGCGCGCCATCTTCTGTCCGGCGCCGCTGGCGGAAGGGGTGTCCACGATCTCCGGTTGCCCGGCCAGCAGGAGCACCCGATCGGCTTCTATCATCGCGTTCAGCGCGAACGACGCGCCCGACTCGCGCTGACACCAGCGGCAGTGGCAACAGTTGACAAACAGCGGCGGGGTATTCATCCGGTAGCGTATGTACCGGCAGTCACAACCGCCTTCCAGCGGGAATACATCAGGCGCAGGCATGGTGATCCTTTCGAACCAGTGGAAGTCCATTGCGGGAGAAGAGAATTCGACCTCTGAAGCGCCATCTTAGCGTGTGGCCGACAGCGTGAAGCAAAAGGTCACCCGAGCCTCATCGACTGGCGCCTGTTGATCGTCAATTTAATAGTTCAACATAAGTTGTACAATTGAACGATGGATAAATCAGCGGCAACCAAAGTCTTTGAATCGCTCTCTTCCGGCGTGCGTCTGGACATTTATCGCCTGCTGGTCAAAACCGGGCCACAAGGCCTGGTCGCCGGCGAGATCGGCAGTGCCCTTGAGATCCCGCCCACCAATCTTTCGTTTCACCTCAAGGCACTCACCCATGCGCAATTGGTGTCGGTGGTGCAGGAGGGACGTTTCCAGCGCTACCGGGCCAATCTGGCGCTGATGCAGGACTTGATTGCCTACCTGACCGCGCAGTGCTGCTCCGGACACCCCGAGCAGTGCGCCGAGATCTGCCCGAGCCCGGCTTGCCGGCCGTCGCACTCACCCAAAACCAAAGGAGTTTCCCCATGAAGAGAATTCAAGTGTTTGATCCCGCCCTGTGTTGCAGCAGCGGCGTTTGCGGTGTCGAGGTGGATCAGAAGCTGGTCACCTTTGCCGCCGACGTGGACTGGGCCAAGCAGAACGGGGCGCTGATCGAGCGCTTCAATCTGGCGCAGCAGCCGCTGGCCTTTGCCGACAACGCGGTGGTCAAGGGCTTGCTGGAGCGCACCGGTCAGGACGCATTGCCGGTGACCCTGGTGGACGGCGAACTGGCCCTGGCCGGGCGCTACCCGAGCCGGGACGAGCTGACGCGCTGGACCGGCAAGGCGCCAGTCGTGGCAGCAGCGGCCAAAGCCGCCTCCGGCTGCGGCTGCTCGGGCGGCCGCTGCGCTTGACCCCAAGCAGGCCGCTCATGAAATTCCTGCGGCAAGCGCCGCGCTTTCTTTTTTTTACCGGCAAGGGGGGCGTCGGCAAGACTTCCATTGCCTGTGCCAGCGCGCTGCAACTGGCCGACGCGGGCCAGCGCGTGCTGCTGGTCAGCACCGACCCGGCGTCCAATGTCGGCCAGGTCTTTGGCATCCAGATCGGTAACCGCATCACCGACATCCCCAGTGTGCCCCGCCTCTCGGCGCTGGAGATCGATCCGCAGGCCGCTGCCCAGGCCTACCGCGACCGCTTGGTCAATCCGGTTCGCGGCGTGCTGCCGGACGCCGTGGTCAAGGGTATTGAAGAACAGCTCTCCGGTGCCTGCACCACGGAGATCGCAGCGTTTGATGAGTTCACGGCGCTGCTGACCGATGCGGCGCTGACGCAGGACTACCAGCACATCATTTTCGACACGGCGCCGACCGGGCACACCATTCGCCTGCTGCAACTGCCGGGCGCCTGGAGCGGATTTCTGGAGACCGGCAAAGGCGATGCCTCCTGCCTCGGACCGCTGGCCGGACTGGAAAAGCAGCGCGCCCAGTACCAGGCGGCGGTGCAGGCGCTGGCCGACCCAGAGCGGACCCGTCTGGTGCTGGTGGCACGGGCCCAGGCATCGACCTTGCGCGAAGCCGCCCGCACCCATGCCGAACTGGCGGCGATCGGGCTGACGAAACAGTTTTTGGTGATCAATGGCATTTTCCCGCCGGCCGAGGTCGGCGCCGATCTGCTGGCGCGCGCCGTCTGCCGGCGCGAACAGGCGGCGCTGGCGGCCATGCCAGAGGTCCTGGCGGCGCTGCCGACGGATCAAATCCCGCTCAAGGCTTTCGACCTGGTGGGGCTGGCGGCCTTGCGCCAATTGCTGGTCATCGCTGCGCCGCCGGCAGCCACGGCCGGCCCGGCAACGCTCAGGGTCGCCGCGCCCAACCTGTCGCAACTGGTCGATCAGATCGCCGCCGATGGCCACGGTCTGGTGATGCTGATGGGCAAGGGCGGAGTCGGCAAGACCACCGTCGCGGCGGCAGTGGCCGTGCAACTGGCGCAGCGCGGTCTGCCGGTGCACCTGACCACCTCGGACCCGGCGGCCCATCTGGTCGAAACCCTGCACGGCACGCTGGCGCACCTGACCGTGAGCCGCATCGACCCGCACGAGGTGACCGAGCAGTACCGGGCGCAAGTGCTGGCCAGCAAGGGCGCCAAATTGGACGCCCAGGGCCGCGCCCTGCTGGAGGAAGACCTGCGCTCACCCTGCACCGAAGAGATCGCCGTGTTTCAGGCTTTCTCGCGCGTGATTCGCGAGGCCGGCAAGAAGTTTGTTGTGATGGACACGGCGCCTACCGGCCACACGCTGCTGCTGCTGGACGCCACCGGCGCCTACCACCGCGACGTGGTGCGCCAGATGGAAGGCAGCGGCATGCACTTCACGACCCCCATGCAGCAGTTGCAGGACCCGCGGCAAACCAAGGTGCTGCTGGTCACGCTGGCCGAAGCGACGCCGGTGCTGGAAGCCGCCAATCTGCAAACCGATTTGCAGCGCGCCGGCATCGAGCCCTGGGCCTGGATCATCAACAACAGCGTGGCGGCGACCGCGCTCGCGGCGCCGCTGAGCTCGCCGCTGTTGCGCCAGCGTGCCCGCAATGAACTGGTGGAGATCGAGTCGGTCGCCACCCGCCACGCGCAACGCTACGCCCTGGTTCCCTTGCTGCAGGATGAGCCGATCGGCGTCGATCGCCTGCTGCAACTGGCGGCCCACTCATCCCCAACCACCTCCCTGACCAAGGAAATTTGAAATGACCGACAAAGTGCTCAACGTCCTGTTCCTGTGTACCCACAACTCGGCGCGCAGCATCCTGGCCGAAGCCATCCTGAACCACATCGGCCAAGGCCGCTTCAAGGCTTTTTCGGCCGGCAGCAGTCCGCGTGACAACCAGCAACCCAATCCGCTGGGCTTGCAGGTGCTGAAGAGCTCAGGTATTTCCATTGACGGACTGCGCAGCAAAACCTGGGACGAATTCGCCGCTCCGGAGGCGCCGCATATGGACCTGGTGATCACCGTTTGCGACAACGCCGCCGGCGAGGTCTGCCCCTACTGGCCCGGTCAGCCCGCCACGGCCCATTGGGGCTACCCGGACCCTTCAGTGGGCGATGGCACGGACGCCCAGAAACTCGAAGCCTTTCGCCAGACCCTGCATGCGCTCAAGCGCCGTCTTGACATTCTGATCAGCCTGCCGCCAGCCAAGCTGGAAAAGACCTTGTTGCAGAGCACGGCGCGCAGCCTGGCCCGGGACTAAGCCATGAGTGCGCAATGTGAAGTCGGCGCCAGGCAAGCGGCCGGCGCCCCCCTGAGCGTGTTCGAACGCTACCTGACGCTGTGGGTGTTTTTGTGCATCGTCGCCGGCATTGCGCTGGGTCAGTTGCTGCCTGCGCTATTCCAGGCCATCGGCCGCATGGAAGTGGCCAAGGTCAACCTGCCGGTGGGTGTGCTGATCTGGGTCATGATCATCCCGATGCTGGTCAAGGTCGATTTCGGCGCGCTGCACGAGGTGCGCCAACACCTGCGCGGCATTGGCGTCACGCTGTTCGTCAACTGGCTGGTCAAACCCTTCAGCATGGCTTTTCTCGGCTGGCTGTTCATCCGCCATTGGTTTGCGCCGCTGCTGCCGGCCGATCAACTGGACAGTTACGTGGCCGGCCTGATCCTGCTGGCCGCCGCGCCCTGCACCGCGATGGTTTTTGTCTGGAGCCGACTGACCGGTGGCGACCCGCTGTTCACGCTGTCGCAAGTGGCGTTGAACGACAGCATCATGGTGATAGCCTTCGCGCCGCTGGTGGCTTTCTTGCTGGGCCTCTCGGCCATCACGGTGCCCTGGGCCACGCTGCTGATCTCGGTGCTGCTGTACATCGTGATCCCGGTCGTGCTGGCGCAACTGTGGCGCAAGTTCCTGCTGGCCAAGGGGCCGGGCGCGTTCGATGCGGCGATGCAGCGGATCGGCCCCTGGTCCATCGGCGCGCTGCTGGCCACGCTGGTGCTGCTGTTTGCCTTCCAGGGCGAGGCGATCCTGAAGCAGCCGCTGGTGATTGCGCTGCTGGCGGTGCCGATTCTGATCCAGGTGTTGTTCAATTCGGCGCTGGCTTACTGGCTTAACCGTGCGGTCGGCGAAAAGCACAACATTGCTTGCCCGTCGGCGCTGATTGGCGCCTCCAACTTCTTCGAGCTGGCGGTGGCGGCCGCCATCAGCCTGTTCGGCTTCAACTCGGGCGCGGCGCTGGCCACCGTGGTGGGCGTGCTGATCGAGGTGCCCGTCATGCTGCTGGTGGTGCACATCGTCAACAACTCAAAGACCTGGTACGAACGGGCGGTCTGAAGATCAGCCGCAGGGCCCGGTTGACGTTTCAAACCTCAACAGCACCCGGTCTTATGTCTTGCGGCGCTGGCGTTCACCGCGGTTTGAAGATACCGGGCAGCGTGTCGGCGTGCAAGGCTTCAACGACGGCAGCGCGATTGGCCAGCACCGCGCGCTGGTTGATCGAGCCTTTGTCGGTGATTTCGCTGCTGTCGATGGTGGGCGGCTCGGCCAACAGACAGAGTCGCGCGACGCGGTTGGAACTGCCGCTGGCGCCTTGCGCCAACCGGTCCAGCACGCCCTGGAAGTGGGCGCGCACAGCGGGGCTGTTCAACACTTGTTGCGCCTCGTGTTCAGACCCGGCGGGCAGCGCGCTCAGGCTGCGACAGGCGGCCAGGTTGGGGAACACCATGGCGCCCACCTCATGCCTGGACTGGCCGGTGATCACCACATCCTGAATGCAGGGCGCGCCGGCTGCGATGATCCTGCCGCGCAGCGGTCCGACGCTGACAAAAGTGCCAGTGGCGAGCTTGAAATCCTCGGCCAAGCGGCCATCGAACTTGAGACCCTGATGCACATCGTTCTCGTCAATCCACCTGACCGCATCGCCCGAGCAGAAGAAGCCCTCCTCGTCAAAGTTCCTGGCTGTCTCCTGCGGCGCGCGCCAGTAGCCCGGTGTGATGTTGGGACCACGGTAGCGCAACTCGGTTTTGCCGGCGCAGTCGACCAGCTTGATCTCCAGCCCAGGCGCCGGCACGCCCAGGTCGCCGGCCTTGACATTCGGGTTGGTCACAAAGAGGCCGAACGGACCCGACTCCGTCATGCCCAGGCTGGTCGTCATCACAATACGCTCGCCGACCTCCTTGACCTGCGATTCGGTCAGACTGTCCCACACCGCCTGGCTGAGACCAGCCCCAGCATAGAAGAACATCTTTACGCGCGACAACAGATTGCCGCGCAGCGCGGCGTCTGTTTTCATGGCGCTGGCGATTGCTTCAAAGCCGGCCGGCACATTGAAATAGACCGTTGGTGCCACCTCGCGCAGATTGCGCAAGGTCTCAGCCACCAGCGCTGGCGACGGCTTGCCGTCGTCGAGGTACAGGGTGCCGCCGTGGTACAGCACCATGCCGAAGTTATGGTTGCCGCCGAAGGTATGGTTCCAGGGCAGCCAGTCCACCAGCACCAGCGGTTCTTCCCTCAGCACCGGCATCGACTGCGCCATTTGCTGCTGGTTGGCACACCACATGCGATGCGTGTTGATGACGGCCTTAGGCAGCGCGGTGGAGCCGCTGGTGAACAGGAATTTGACGATGGTGTCCGGCCCGGTGGCCAGCATCGCGCTATCAACCTCCGAACTGGCCGGTGTTGCGAGCAGATCGGCAAACGCAGTGCTGGAACGACCGGCCAGCGTGCCGCTGGTCAACACCACCTCCAGAGCAGGGTCCACGGCGGCCTCGATGGCCTTGCCGTAGCGGGCCGAATCGGCTGCAAACACCAGGCCGGGCGTTACCGTGCTGATCACATGGCGCAGCTTGGCGAAGTCCTGGCTGACCAGGCAGTAGGGCGGTGAAGTCGGTACAAACGGCACACCTGCCAGCATGCAGCCCATGGCCAGCAGAGCGTGCTCCAGATCGTTCTCTGAGAGGATCAGGACCGGTCGCTCCACGCTCAAACTGCGGTTGAGTAGCGCCTGCGCAATGTTGTGGGCGCTGGCCCAGGCCTCGCGGTAGCTGACATGGCGCCAATCACCCGAGCTGCCATCGGCTTGCCTGACCCGGCGCGCCAGAAAGCTGCGCTCCGGCACGGTCCGGGCCCAGTGCTGCAGCCGGTCGGTCAGGCGCGGCGGGTAGTCTTGCAGTGCTTGCACGGCCTTCAGGTAGCTCACACCCGGCGGCCCCTGGCGCAGCTCGATACGGGTGACACCAAAGCTCAAGGGACGAAATTTGAGTGTGCTCATGGTGTCTTCCTAGGTGAGCCGATTATGGTTATAGCTTGTAACTAACTCAAGGGCGCTGGCGTTTCGCTAAGTCGGTGTTTTCCCTAGTACTCAGACTCAGAAATATCGAAACATGAAAGCGCGTCTTCGCACCCATGCCGTCCCTGCAAAAACCTGGGTTCAGCCGGGATGGTTGCCATCAGGCATACTGCGGGTCCGCCTGATTCGGTCGAATCCCGGTCACTACTGCCTTGATGAATCCAGAAGACATTTCCCCGTTCGGCGCGCGCCGCTACCACGCCTGGAACGACCATGTGAAAGAGCGTTACGGCGGTCGCGTGCAGAAGGTCTCGATCGAGGCCGGCTTCACCTGCCCCAATCGGGACGGTAGTGCCGGCACCGGCGGCTGCACTTTTTGCAACAACGACGGCTTCACGCCGGGCTACCTGGAGCGACGCCAGAGCATCACGCAGCAGATTGACGCTGGGCTGGATTTCTTGCAGCGGCGCTATCCCGGCACGCAGCATTACATCGCCTATTTCCAGAGCTACAGCAATACCTATGGCGAATTGGGGCGGCTGCGCGCCTGCTATGAGGAGGCGCTGGCCCATCCGAAAATCAGCGGCCTGGCGATCGGCACCCGGCCCGATTGTCTGCCGACGCCGGTGCTGGACTACCTGGCGCAACTGGCGCAGGACTACATCATCGAGCTTGAGATCGGCGTCGAATCCTGCAACGACGCGGTGCTGGCAGCGGTCAATCGCTGTCACGATTTCGCCGCCAGCGTCGACGCCATAGAGCGCGCTGCCGCGCGCGGGCTGGAAATCACCGTCCATTTGATGCTGGGCCTGCCGGGCGAGTCGCAGGAGAGCATGCTGGCCGGTGCGCAAAAGATCTCGGCGCTGCCGGTCCGGGCCGTCAAACTGCATCAGTTGCAACTGGTGCGCGGCACCGCGCTGGCGCGCCAGTGGCAGCGCGATCCCATCAGTGTGCCGCTGCTCGATGAGCCGGCTTGCGTCAAGCTGCTGGCCGATTTCATCGAGCGCCTGTCACCGGCCATTCTGTTGCAGCGGGTCGGCAGCGAAGTACCGCCGTCGCTGAAACTGGCGCCGCAGTGGAACCTGCGCCTGTCCGAACTGGCGCCGCGGATTTCGGCCGAACTGGCGCGCCGCGGCAGTTGGCAGGGCTGCCGGTACAAAAAAATGGCCCCCGGCTGTTAACCGGGGGCGCCTTGAGGAATCCTGCCGGATTCGAATCAAGCCTCAGGCTGCTTCTTTTGTCGCCAGCAGCGCCTTGCCACCGACCCACAATAGCATGGCGGTGCCGACAAAAGGCAGTGCCACCGCATAGACCAGGCCGATGAAGGGCGCTGCCACGAACAGCGCCACGTTCTTCACGTTGCGGATCGCCTTTCTTCCCGCCGGCATCGCATTCAAGGCCTTCCAGCCGGTCCAGGCCAGCATCGCCAACCCAACCAGAGGCAGCATCACCGCATACAGCAGACCAATGAAGGGCGCCGCCAGGAACAGCGCAATGTTCTTGATCCGGCTTTCCTCTTCAACCACCTCGACCTGCACCGGCTCGACCGCGCGCGCTGCCACTTCGGGTGCCCGCAGCGCGGTCGGCTCAAGTAGCGCATGAGCGGCACTCTCCTCGATCATCTCGGGCGAGAGCGGCTTGCGCATGAAGTCCGAGACCCCGGCCGCCTTGGCCCGGACCTCGTTCTCGGTCGTGCCATAGCCGGTGATGATGACCACCGGCGTCCAGGGCTGACTGGCCTTGACCCGCTCGGCCAACTCGACGCCGTCCATGCCGGGCATCTTGATATCGGTGAAGACCACATCGAAGGCCTGCTCGCGAATCTGCTTCAAGG
>NZ_JAQTMS010000063.1 GCF_028714215.1 Rhodoferax sp.
CAAACCGGCTCGATTACCAACCAAAGACCGGGCTATGCCTGCAAAACGTCCACTTGAGCCCTACCCAGCACCAAAATCAACGCAAATCTGGTCATACAGTGGAGCTGCATGAAATATGCGGGCTAGCTCGCATACTCGGAAACCCCTCGCAATCTTGAATTACCCAAGGCCCCTATAAGAAATGCTTTCTAGCGACAATCAAACATATGCCGCATTACAAGCGTTGACTGACGCCGGGGAAAGGAGGCAGCGGCCCATTGTTTTTTGGATCGGTGCCGGAGCAAGCGCTTGGGCTGGTTTCCCTCTGTGGCAGGAACTGGCGTCGAAGATGCATAGTCACTTCGCGAGAACAGTTTCTTCTTATGAAAAACAGTCGGCCGCGAAAGCCCTGGCCGATGGGAGGTTTCCGGCGGTCTTCCAATACATGAAGGCCGCAGATCGAGCGTCGTACTATGGCGAGCTGGCACGAACGTTTGGCTCATCCGACCAGACTCCTGTATATGCCCGGATGCTGCGCAGCCTTACGAAGACGCAACCATTACACATTCTGACGACTAACGTGGATGAAACGCTCGAACGTAGCTTGGATTCCACTATGACGGTGCAGTGTTCGGACGTTGAGCGCATCAACCTACTTGTTCAATCCAGTCAATCATTTGTCTGTAAATTGCACGGTACGTCAAGCGCCGTGGAAAGCATGGTCTTCTCTAACGACGACTACCTACGAATAGTTGGCAATGCTACTTATTTGGCTGCCATCCGTGAGCTTTTTTCCATCGCGACCGTTGTTTTCATTGGGTATAGTCTTCGCGACGATTACCTCATACAGCTTCTCCTTGAGAATGATACAAATCGTCCCCTGTTCGGAACGGGTCCGCATTTTCTAATTACCGCGAGTGAAGAAATTCGCGTTCCGGAGTCAGTCAAACAAATTCGGTACCGATCAGAATTCGCAGACCATAGAGATGCTCTACTCGCGCTTGAGGTCTTAGCGGAGGCATGGTCCTCTACTCGTACTGCTGCGGTTCCAGACACACGAAATTCCGGCCAGGTACGCAAGCGTCCAAAGAGTGTTTATTACCTTGCGGACCTCCTACCACCAGTTGGGACAATTCAGACGTCACAAACCGCAATTATTGGGGACATTGAGGGAAATTCAAAGGGACAAATGATTGTGGGTGATGGCTATGTTCAAAGCGAGATACAAATCACCAACTACTCGGCCTTGCACGATCTCATAGTCGGATTGCTTTGCTTCGACAATGTTTACTTTGCCGCAAACAGAATCTCCGTAGTCCATAACCTTTTAGGCTCCGAAGTGTTTTGGGAATTAGTGCAGTCAGATGCGTTGAAAGTAGTAAACGTAATAGAAGACACATGCGTTCTTTTTTCTGACGAACATTCAGCAGTTGGCCACCTGGCTGACGTTACACCCGGCGATAGAGATAACGCTAACGATCCAAGATCACCAGTTACTTTGGAGGCGGTGATACGCAGGCATCTAACGCCCGTTCCCGGGCAAGAAAAAGTGGCGGAAGAGTATTTCAGGCTTCTCGCCAAAACAGCTATTAACGTTTCTTCGACGAGCCTCAAAAACGCTTTTTCAGATCAAACAGGACTGGCCTTAGTGAGTCCATCAATACGTGGACTTCTCGGCATGAGTCGGGGGACCCCGCATCAGGTAATCCCACGGTGGCTTGCGTTTCCAGTCCTACGCTTAGCCAGGGTAATGACAATTGGGACGGTATGTCGGGCAATTGAAGCCTCTGCCGCGCGTATGATTTTGGGAGTTGAGCGTCTTGCCACCGCTGCGTTCGCATCAGCACCCGGCAAAAGCTGGGCGGATGACTCGGCAAGTTATGTGCTGACCGGGCGTTCCAATTCAGATTTAGGCACGGTAGTGTCTAAAACACCGGGACTGCTGCAGCGCTTGGTGGCCTTTAGATCATCATCACACGGCGAAGCCTTCCGAAAAGAACTTGCGGAAAGCCTCCAAACAGACAGAGGTGCTCAGGTCGCCGCAGCGGTCAATTCTGGGCTTAAGCAAGCCCTCACGCAATCGGTGCTTGACCAAGCAAGAAACCAGTTTTCCGGGCTGTTTACATCAAACGAAGCGACAAACATGATGCCTGCAGTCTGGGGGAACTTGGAAAACGGCGAAATACGTATTGCAAAATGGCGCGAGAGAAGCCGAGGCCTCCTACAAGAGGAAATCAGAAAGCATAAATTTTCCCCATATTCGGCATGCCCCTGTGGATCAGGCGAGCAACTTAAGTTCTGTTGCTTGGCAGCTTTAAGCAGGGATTAATTCATCCGAAGCCGAATTGGGTGAACCTGACCTTCCCTCAATTAGCCGCGTCAAAGTAAATTTCGGGAAGTTCGTCAATGACGCGACGTTCCATGGGCTGTTTTCCAGTGAGCGCGGGTTACTTTAGATTAAACGAGCCCCGTCCGTTCCGCCACCACCGCACCATCTTTGTTGATTTTGTCGAATGACGTCCATCCACGACCGAAGCCGTACAGCTACAGTAGCGGTAGCAGTAGCAGTAGTGACAGGACTCACTAGTTTTCGCGATTGGATACGAACTGCACAGCCTCTGGTCGTCCCTGCACATGCAGCTTCGCCACCACCTCCACCGTCTCCGCCAGCAGCGTCCCCTTCTTCCACACCTTCAGCCGATTGGCCCGCAGCCGGATCGCCTCCACCGGGTCGCGCGCCTGCAGCAGCACAAAGCTTGCATCGCAGCCCACCTCCAGCCCATAACCCTTCAAGTGCATCACCTTGGCGGCGCTGGTGGTCACCGCGTCGAAGCACTGGCGCATGGCGGCCTGGCTGGTCATCTGCGCCACGTGCAGGCCCATGTGCGCCACTTCCAGCATGTCGCCGCTGCCCAGGCTGTACCAGGGGTCCATCACATCGTCGTGACCAAAGGCGACGTTGATGCCGGCGGCCAGCAGCTCGGGCACGCGCGTCATGCCGCGGCGCTTGGGATACGTGTCATGCCGGCCCTGCAGCGTGATGTTGACCAGCGGATTGGACACCACCTGCAATTGCGCCTCCATCATCAGCGGTATCAGTTTTGATACGTAGTAGTTGTCCATGCTGTGCATGGAGGTCAGGTGCGATCCGGTCGCGCGGCCCTGCAGGCCCAGGCGCTGGGTCTCAAAGGCCAGGGTCTCGACGTGGCGCGACAGCGGGTCGTCGGATTCGTCGCAGTGCATGTCCACCAACAGGCCGCGTTGGGCGGCCAGTTCGCACAGCAGCTTGACGCTCAAGGCGCCATCACTCATGGTGCGCTCGAAGTGCGGGATGCCGCCCACCACATCCACGCCCTTGTCCAGCGCGCGCTTGAGGTTTTCCAGGCCGCCCGGGCTGCGCAGCACGCCGTCCTGCGGAAAGGCCACCAGCTGCAAATCGATGTAGGGCGCCACCTGTTTCTTCACCGCCAGCAGCGCGTCCACTGCCAGCAGGCTGGGGTCGCTGGTGTCCACATGGCTGCGAATGGCCAGCAGGCCTTTGGCCACCGCCCAGTCGCAGTAAGTGAGTGCCCGTTCCATCAAGGCCTCCTGCGTCAGCAGCGGCTTCAATTCGCCCCACAGCGCAATGCCCTCCAGCAGCGTGCCGGACTGGTTGACGCGCGGCAGGCCGTAGCTGAGCGTGGCGTCCATATGAAAGTGCGCGTCGACAAACGGCGGGCTGAGTAGAAAACCCTGGGCGTCCACTGTGTCTTGCGCGGCCGCAATCAGCCCAGCCGCCACTTCGACAATCTTTCCCTCGCGCACGGCAACCGACATCTGCCGGCGTCCATCCGGCAGCGTGGCGTTTTGAATCAGAAGATCGAGCATTTGGCGTTTACCTTTGGCGGTGGGGTTTCATCAGGATATCGTTTGGAGTCTACCTGCGCTCGGGGCGACCACGGAATTAAAACGCCGCGCCGAGGGGTGTTTGACTTTGACAACGTGTTGCATACAATGATCCTGTAATACAACTCCACCCATCGGTACCATGCCAACACTCGAAAAGATGCTCAACGTGCGGCTTCCACAGGCCACCCATACGAGACTTGAGCAGCTCACCAAAGCGACAGGGCGAACAAAAAGTTTTTTGGCGGTTGAAGCGCTTGAGGCCTACATAGAACAACAGGCTTGGCAAATTGCCGAGGTTAAGGCGGGGATCGAAGAGGCCGACCGCGGAGAGTTCGCAACAGAGCAGGAAATGCAGTCCATCTTCGCCAAATATGCAAGTTAAGTGGACGAAAAGAGCTTCGCAGAATCTTGCAGCTATCCTCGCCTACATTGCGCAGGACAACCCGCCAGCGGCACGAAAATTTTTGCTTGATACGCTCCAAAAAGTCGCCAACCTCGAAACTTTTCCGATGCTTGGCCGCCCTGGTCTGGTGGCGCTGACGCGAGAACTTGTTATTCACGAAAATTACATAGTTTTCTATCGTGTGCGTGGCGACTTGGTGGAAATCTTGCGCGTGCTTCACGTCCGCAGGAAATACCCGTAGTGTGGCCACTTCGGCGTCAGCGCTCCCCTTTGCGGTAGGGTTTCAACAAGGTCTGGCGTGAAGTCTACCTGCCCTTGGCGCGATCTGGGGCCAGAAACGCCGCGCTGAGGGGTGTTTGCCGTATGTAGCCAAAAGGCTACAATAAGCCCATGTACAGCGTGATCGAAACAGAGGAGTTCAGCGAGTGGCTGGCCAAACTCAAAGACCGTGCAACCCGTATCCGGTTGAGCCGCAGATTGGACAAGGCGCGACGCGGAAATCTGGGCGACATCAAGGCAGTGGGCGATGGTGTATTTGAGATGCGCGAGGTCTTTGGCCCCGGCTGGCGAATGTACTACGTGGAGCGCTCCGGGGCGCTCATTCTCATGCTGGGTGGTGGCGACAAATCGAGTCAGATCCGTGACATTGAACGAGCCAGGCAACTGGCCAAGGAGTGGTAATGAACAAGACCAAGACCCGCCCGTTTGACGTGGCCAACTACCTCAATGACGAAGAGGATGTTGCCGAATACCTGCGCCAAGTGCTCGAAGAGGGCGACCCGGTCGAATTGGGTGCCGCCCTGGGGGCCATTGCCCGTGCTCGTGGCATGTCACAACTGGCCCGCGATACCGGCTTATCACGCGAGAGCTTGTACAAGAGCCTTTCTGGCGAACGCGCACCCAATAGCGACACGCTGTTCAAGGTTATGAAGGCCCTGGGGTTCAAGCTGACTGTGCAGCCGGTGGCTTCAGCATAACTCGCCATCTCGGTGACGGGCCAACTTTCTTACAAATCGAAAGTTGCACTTTCAATTTGTAAAGCGTTTGGATTTTGAGGTATGCGGGTCAACGCTCCCCCTTGCGATACGGTTTCATCAGTGCCTGCGGGTAGCTGGCCTTGCGCGCCACCAGGATCAGCGCCACGATGGACAACAGGTAGGGCAGCATCAGGTACAACTGGTACGGCAGCACGGCGGCGCCGGATTGTTGCAGGCGCAGTTGCAGCGCGTCGAAGAAGGCGAACAGCAGCGCGCCCAGCAAGGCCTTGCCGGGGCGCCAGGAGGCAAACACCACCAGCGCCACGCAGATCCAGCCGCGCCCGTTGACCATGTTGAAAAAGAAGGCGTTGAAGGCGGCCAGGGTCAGGAACGAGCCGGCCACCCCCATCAGTGCCGAGCCGGCCACGATGGCGCCGGTGCGCACTGCCGCCACCGAGACACCCTGGCCCTCGGCCGCCTGCGGGTTCTCGCCCACCATGCGAACCGCGAGCCCGATCGGGGTGCGGTACAGGACGTAGCTGATCAGCGGCACCAGCAATAGGGCCAACAGCGTTAGCAAGGTCTGCTGCGCCAGAATCGGCAGGCCCAGCCAGCTCATCTCGCCAAACGGAATGATGGTGGGCGGCGTCGTGACCTTGGGAAAACTGACGCGGTAGCCGTAATAGCTGAGCGAGGTTGCCAACAGCGTGATGCCCAGACCGGAGACGTGTTGCGACAAGGCCAGCGCCACGGTCAGAAAGGCGTGCAGCAGGCCGAACGCGGCGCCAGTGAGCGCCGCCACCAGCACACCGGCCCAGAGCGGCGCGCCGGCGTAGACCGCCAGCCAGCCGCTGAAGGCGCCGGCCACCATGATGCCTTCTATCCCCAGGTTCAGCACGCCGGCGCGCTCGCACAGCAGCACCCCCAGCGTGCCCAGGATCAGCGGCGTGGCAATGCGCAGCACGGCGACCCAAAAGGCCTGGTTGGCGAGGATGTCGAAGAGTTCAGTCATGTGCGGTATCTGTACACCCCGCTGAATGGGGGTCAGAGCCCAAATCGGTGTGGCGTAGTTGGCCAGCTCGGACGCTCTGCCCCGAATTGGGATCTGACCCCGATTCAGCTAGCGCCGCTGTTCCGTGAACGACCTTCATTTCCAGCGCACCCTGTATTGCGTCAGAAGCGTGGCCACCAGCACCGAGATCAGCGAGGCGGCGACGATCACGTCGGCGATGTAAGTGGGCACACCGATGGCGCGGCTCATGCTGTCGGCGCCCACCAGCACGCCGGCCACAAACACGCTGGCGGCCACCACGCCCAGCGGGTGCAGGGCGGCCAGCATGGCGATCACGATGCCGGAGTAGCCGTAACCCGGCGACATGTCCAGCGTCAGGTAGCTGGTGCGCCCGGCCACCTCGATGGCGCCGGCCAGGCCGGCCAGGGCGCCCGACAGCATGGCCACCAGGACCACCGTGCGTGTCACCGAGACACCGGCAAAAGCGGCAGCGCGCGCATTGGCGCCGACGGCGCGGATGTCGAACCCCAGCACCGTGTATTTCATCAAGGCCCAAAGGCCGACCGACAAGGCCAGGCCCCACAACAGGCCGCTGTGGACGCGCGTTTGCGGGATCAGCTTGGAGAGTTCCAGCTCGCTCATCAAGGCCACGCTTTGCGGCCAGCCCATCGCGGTGGGGTCTTTCATGGGACCGTCCAGCATCAGCGACACCAGCAGCAGCACGATGAAGTTCAGCAGCAGCGTGGTGACCACTTCATCGACGCCCAGCTTGGCCTTCATCAGTGCCGGGCCTAGCAGCAGCAGCGCGCCGGCCAGCGCGGCGGCCAGCATCATCAACACAAACAGCAGGGCCGGCGGCAGCGCAAACCCGGTGCCGCCGTGCAGACCGCCGACCGCGATGGCGGCCAGCGCACCGACATAGAGCTGGCCCTCGGCGCCGATGTTGAAGAGGCGCGCCTTGAAGGCCACCGTGGCGGCCAGGCCGGTAAGCATCAGCGGAATGGCGCGCGTCAAGGTCTCGCTCAAGGCAAAGACCGAGCCGAAACCCCCTTGCAGCAGCAGGCCGTAAGTCCGGCCCACCGGGGCACCGGCCCACAGCACCAGCAGGGAACTCACCAACAGGGTGAACAGCACGGCGCCTATCGGTGCCAGCAGCAGCGCCGCCGCCGAAGTCTGGCTGCGTTTCTCCAGCCTCATAGGGCCCCCACGCTTGTCACTGCGTGTACTGCGCTGCCCCCCGAGGGGGCTGTGCTTGCTTGGGGCGGCCCGGCGCGGCGCAGTCTCATGCCACTACCTCGGCCGAATCGTGGCTATTCCGGTCGGCAGTGACGCCGGCCATCGCCAGGCCAATGCTTTCGCGCGTCCAGTCGAGTGCTGGCAGGGCCGGACTGAGGCGGCCGGCGTGCATCACGGCGACGCGGTCGCCCAGGGTCAGGACTTCATCCAGATCGTCCGAGATCAACAGCACCGCGGCGCCGGCGTCGCGCGCCGCAATCAGTTGCTGCTGCACGTAGGCGACGGCGCCAATGTCCAGGCCCCAGGTTGGTTGATGCGCCACGATCAGCTTGGGCGCGGTGGCGGTCTGGCCCTGGGGCGCGTCGGCCGGATGCGTCAGCGCGCGTCCCAAAATCAGTTTTTGCATGTTGCCGCCAGACAGCGCGCGGGCTGCCGTGCTGGCAGCGCCGCCGCGCACGTCGAACGCCTTCAGCACGCGCTGCGCATAGGCTTGTGCCGCCGCCCTACGGACCCAGCCAAAACGCGAGAAGTGAGGGCTGTGCAAACGCTCGGAAGCGGCGTTTTCCCAGATCGGCAAATCCCCCACCACGCCGACGTTGTGGCGGTCTTCCGGAATCCGCGCCACCCCCAGCGCCACCAGGCGGGTCGGCTGCGCCGGCAGCGCCTGGCCCAAGAATTCGATGTGACCGCTGCCGGCTTGCCGCGTGCCGCTCAGCAGCTCTGCCAGCGTCACCTGGCCGTTGCCCGAGACGCCGGCGATGGCCACGATCTCGCCGCTGTGCAGCGTGAGGGACACCTGCTCCAGGCGCTCCCGCCCGGCGCCGGCGCTGACCTGGTGCAACTGGCACACCGCCTGGCCGACGGCCGCGCTGGGGCGGCGCTGCGGCGCTTCGATGGCGTGGCCCACCATCCAGAGCGCCAGTTGCGCCTGCGTGGTTTGCCGGGCGGCCGCCTCGGCCACCAGTTTGCCGGCGCGCAACACGGCAATCCTCTGCGACACGCGCAGCACCTCGCCCAACTTGTGGCTGATGAAGATGATGGACAAGCCCTGCGTCACCATTTGCGCCAGCACCTCGAACAAGGCTTCGCTCTCGGCCGGCGTCAGCACGGCGGTCGGCTCGTCCAGGATCAGGATGCGGGCGCCGCGGTACAGGGCTTTCAGAATCTCCACGCGCTGGCGCTCGCCGACCGACAGCCGGCCGACGATCGCGCTGGGATGCACGCCCAGGCCAAAGCGTTGCGCCACCGCCAGCAGCTTGGCGCGCGCCGCGCGCTGCCGGGTGAACGGTTGCCACAAGGGCTCGGACCCCATCATCACGTTGTCCAGCACGCTCAGGTTGTCGGCCAGTGTGAAGTGCTGGTGCACCATGCCGATGCCGGCGGCCAGCGCGGCTTTCGGGTCGCCCGGCTCAAGGCGCCGGCCAAACACCTCGATCTCACCGGCGTCCGCCGTGTAGTGGCCAAACAATATCGACACCAGGGTCGACTTGCCGGCGCCGTTCTCGCCCAGCAACGCCAACACCTCGCCGCTTTTGAGCTGCAGCGAGATGTCGTCGTTGGCCACCAGGCTGCCGAAGCGCTTGGTGATGTGCGAGAGCTTGAGGACGGGGCCCGTCATGGGAAGGTCAAGAGAGCGGGAATCGTCATCCCGAGCTCGCAGCTTGTCATTGCCACCATTGTTGTCATTGTCACCCACGGCTGTCATTGCGGACTTGATCCGCAATCCATGGATCCCGGGTCAGGCCCGGGATGACAACTACCAGGCCCGGCATGACAGCCTGGGGTGGCGCAATGACAATCTTCCTATTTCGCGCTTGACTTGGGCTGGCTGTCGTCCACTTTGACCGTGAACTTGCCGTCCAGAATGGCTTTCTCCTTGGCCTTCATCTTGGCCACGATCTCGGCCGGAACCTTTTTCTCGAAGGTGCCCAGGGGCGCCAGCTCGGAGCCCTTGTGCTTCATCATCGAGTACTGGCCGTAGTCCTCGGCGGCAAACTTGCCGTCTTTCACCAGCTTGATGGCGCGGTCTATGCTGGGCTCCATGTTCCACAGCGCCGAGGCCACCACTGTGTCGGGGTACTGCGCCTGCGTGTTGATCACGTTGCCGATGGCCAGCTTGCCTTTTTCCTTGGCCGCGTCGCTGACGCCAAAGCGTTCGGCGTACATCACGTCGGCGCCCTTGTCGATCATGGCAAAAGCGGCTTCCTTGGCTTTCGGCGGATCGAACCAGCTGTTGATGAAGCTGACGCTGAATTCAACTTTCGGGTTGACTTCCTTGGCGCCGGCCATAAAGGCGTTCATCAGGCGGTTGACTTCCGGAATCGGAAAGCCGCCCACCATGCCGATCTTGTTGCTCTTGGTGACGCCGCCGGCGATCATGCCGGACAGGTAGGCCGGTTCCTGGATGAAGTTGTCGAAAACGCTGAAGTTGGGGGCCTGCGGTTTGCCGCTGGAGCCCAGCAGGAAGGACACCTTGGGGAAGTCCTTGGCCACCTTGCGCGCCGCCGCCTCGACGGCAAAAGCCTCGCCCACGATCAGCTGGTTGCCACCGGTGGCGTACTCGCGCATGACGCGCTCGTAGTCGGCGTTGGAGACGTTCTCGCTGGCCTTGTATTCGATGTCGCCGCGCGCCTCGGCCGCTTTCAGTGCCTTGTGCAGGCGGCTGACCCATTGCTGCTCGAACGGGACGGTGTAGATGGCGGCGACCTTCAGCTTGGCCTGCGCCAAAGACAGGGCGGGAGTAAGGGCGGCCAGCGCAGTGGCCAGGACGACCACCTGACGGCGGTTCAATAGATGCTTCGACATAGTTTCTCCGGGTTGATGACGGCACAAAAATAATAGCCGCAAATCCCCGCTTATTGGGGGTTTGCGGCCCGGGCCGGACAAAAATAATCAAGCACTTTACGTGCCAGCGCGCTCCAGCACGGCATGCAGCAGCACATTGCAGCCGGCCGTGATGTGCTCCGGCTTGGCATACTCGATTTCGTTGTGGCTGATGCCGTCCTTGCAGGGGATGAAGATCATGCCGGTGGGCGCCAGCCGGGCCATGTAGACGGCGTCGTGGCCGGCCCCGGAGACGGCCGGCATGTTGGAGTAACCCAGCTTCTGGGCGGCGCGGGCCACCGCGTTCATGCAGTCGGGGTGGAAGGCCTGCGCCGGGTAGCTCGATACCAGCTCGATCTTGACATCCAGAGCGCTGTCCTTGGCCACCTTGGCGGCATAGGCTTTCACGTCCTCGGCCATCTGGTCCACCAGCGCGTCGGTGGCGTTGCGCAGGTCGATCGAGAACTTGACGCGCCCCGGAATCACGTTGCGGCTGTTCGGGTGCACCTGCACCATGCCCACCGTGCCGCGCCCGTGCGGTGCGTGGCGCAAGGCCACCGCCACCACTTCCTGCATCAGCTTGGCGGCCACCTGCATGGCATCCTTGCGCAGCGCCATGGGCGTCGGGCCGGCGTGCGCCTCCATGCCGGTGACGGTGCAGTCGAACCAGCGGATGCCCAGCACACCTTGCACCACGCCGATGGTCTTGTCGTTGTCCTCCAGCACCGGGCCTTGCTCGATATGGGCCTCGAAATAAGTGCCAATGGGATGGTCGCCCGGCTCCTGCGGGCCGACGTAGCCGATGTTCGTGAGTTCGTCCTTGACGGTCTTGCCTTCGGTGTCGGTGGCGGCGTAAGCGTGTTCCAGTGTGAACACCTTGGCGAAGACGCCCGAGCCCATCATCACCGGCACAAAGCGCGAGCCTTCCTCGTTGGTCCAGAAAGCCACCTCCACCGGCGCCTCGGTCTCGATGCCATGGTCGTTCAGGGTGCGCACCACTTCCAGCGCGGCCAGCACGCCGAAGTTGCCGTCGAACTTGCCACCGGTCGGCTGGGTATCGATGTGGCTGCCGGCCACGATCGGCGGCAAGCTGTTGTTGCGACCGGGGCGGCGCATGAAGCCGTTGCCGATCTTGTCGATGGTGACCGTCAGGCCGGCCTCGCGGCCCCAGCGCGTCACCAGGTCGCGGCCTTCACCGTCCAGCTTGGTCAGGGTCAGGCGGCAGACGCCGCCTATGGGGGTGGCGCCGATCTTGGCCAGTTCCATCAGGGAGTTCCAGAGGCGATCGCCGTTGATACGGAGGTTGCTGATGTCTTGTTTTGTCGTGGTGGTCATGGTGTGTTCCTCACGGTGGTGGTTAAACGATGCAGGCCGGGGGTCGGCCCGGCGGCCGAGGTACTTTCTTTTGCTTCGCCAAAAGAAAGTACCCAAAGAAAAGGCGAGCCGACGTCAGGGCCGCTGCGCGGTTCCTTGCGCTGCTCGCAGCCTGCGGGGGCTGGCTCGAACTCGCTTCGCTCAGACAATCGCCAGCCCTTTTTCCGCAGTCTGCTGCGCTGCTCAGCCCTGCCTCAACGGCGGGGAGAGTGGCGGCACTTTGCTTCGCTCGTGCCGCAAGAGCCAGGTGCCCGACGAAGGCGTACTGGTTACGCAACTTCTCGCCGGGGTGGGGAATGCCGGGAGCCGCTTTCTGGGCCTTTGACAGCATGAGGCGCCCGGCATTCCACTCCCTGGCGGGCACGCGGCCGGGGAGTGAAATCGAACATGCGGCGGCACTCATGATGCACCTTAGGAGCGCACCACCGCCGTCGGTGCCAGTGCTTCCGTGCGCAGGTTGGCGGCTGTGAAGTTGGCGCTGAAGGCGGGGCGCTTGAGGTAGCGGCCTGCGCCGCGTTCGGCGCGCAGATCGCCTTGCACGTAGACCAGCTTGCCCTGGCTCAGGGTGTGGCTGGGCAGGCCGCGCACGGTGCGGCCTTCGAAGACGTTGAAGTCGCCTTTGCTGTGCTGGGTTTTGGCCGACAAGGTCTTGCTGCCCTGCGGGTCCCACACCACCAGGTCGGCGTCGGCGCCGACCGAGACGCTGCCTTTTTGCGGGTAGATGTTGAACAGCCGGGCGGTGTTGGCCGAGGTAATGGCGACGAACTCGCTGGGCGTCAGGCGCCCCGTGTTGACGCCGGCGTCCCAGATCACCGTCATGCGCTCCTCGACACCGCCGCAACCATTGGGGATCTTGGAGAAGTCGTCCTTGCCGGCGGCTTTTTGCGCGGCGCAGAAAGTGCAATGGTCGGTGGCGGTGGTGTGCAGGTTGCCCGATTGCAGGCCGCGCCACAACACTTCCTGGTGCCCCTTGGGCCGGAACGGCGGGCTCATCACGTGCGCGGCGGCAGTAGCAAAGTCGGGATGGCGGTAAACGCTGTCGTCGACCAGCAGGTGGCCGGCCAGCACCTCGCCGAACACGCGCTGACCGCGAGCGCGGGCGCGGGCAATGGCTTCGGCCGCTTCGCTGCACGATACGTGCACGATATAGATCGGAACGCCCAGCACATCGGCAATGGCGATGGCGCGGTTCACCGCTTCACCTTCGACGATAGGCGGCCGGGACAGCGGGTGGCCTTCCGGCCCCAGGATGCCTTTGGCCGCCATCTCCTTTTGCAGCCGAAACACCAGTTCACCGTTCTCCGCGTGCACGGTGGGCATGGCGCCGAGTTCCAGTGCGCGCTGGAAGCTGTTGACCAGCGTTTCGTCGTCGCACATGATGGCATTCTTGTAGGCCATGAAGTGCTTGAAGCTGTTGATGCCCTCTTGCTGCACCAAGGTCCCCATGTCGCGCCGGACAGTCTCGTCCCACCAGGTGATGGCCATGTGGAATGAATAATCGCTGGCCGCTTTCTCGGCCCAGCCGCGCCAGGTCTGGTAGGCCTCCATCAGGCTTTGCTGCGGATTGGGAATGACGAAGTCGATGATGGTGGTGGTGCCGCCGGCCATGCCGGCCGCCGTGCCGGTGAAGAAGTCGTCCATGGTGGTGGCGCCCATGAAGGGGAGCTGCATGTGGGTGTGCGGGTCTATGCCGCCGGGCATCACATACTGGCCGCCGGCGTCGACCACGCTGGCGCCGGCGGCCTGCAGGCCTTCGCCGACAGCCGCGATGCGGCCGTCCTGACACAACACATCGGCTTTGAAAGCGCGGTCGGCATTGACGACCGTGCCGCCTTGAATCAATACGCTACTCATCATGGGTCTCCGAATAAAAAGTTTCAGGAACGTTTGGCGGTGGCGAAATAGTACGCTCCGGCCACGGCCAGGCTGAAAAACCAGCCAAAGTCGAACAAACCGACCAGGCTGGCATTGACCGATGCCTTGTCCAGCACGCCCGACACCACCAGGTAGCCTGGCAGGCAAGGCAGCACCCCCAGTGCAAAAGCGATCACCGCCTGGATATTCCAGCCGCCGCTGTATTCGTAGGCGCCATTGCGGCGATAGAGGTCATCCACTTTCAGCGCGCCCTTGCGCACCAGGTAGAAGTCGGCCAGCAGAATGCCGGCAATGGCACCCAACAAAGTGCCATAGCCGCCGAGCCAACTGAACAGGTAACCGCCGGAGGTGGCCAGCAGCCGCCAGGGCATGAACAACAGGCCGATCACCGCCGCAATCAAACCACCGGTGCGAAAGCTGATCTTGTCGGGTGCCAGGTTGGAAAAGTCATACGAGGGCGACACCAGATTGGCGGCCACATTGGTGGTCAGGTTGGCCAACAAGATAACGATCAGGCCAAGCGCCGACGCAAAAGTGCCCATCTGGGTCAACAAACCATCGGGGAACAACTGCGCCTTGCCGTACAGAATCTGGGAAACCGAGAAGCCGATGATGCCGACCATCGAAAACAAGGCCATTGGAATCGGCAGGCCGACGGCTTGACCTACGACCTGTTCGCGGTTGTTTTTGGCAAAGCGGGTGAAGTCGGGGATGTTGAGTGCCAGCGTCGCCCAGAAACCCACCAGGCCGGTCAAGGCGGCCCAGGTTTTGGGGCCGCCCTCGACCACTTTGGCCGGCAGGTCCAGCAACTTGCCCGACGGTACCGACATGAAGGCCCACACCACCAGGGCCAGTGAAGCCAGGATCATGAGCGGGGCGGCGACGACTTCGAGCTTGCGAATCGATTCCACGCCATTCCAGATGTAGTAGATGTGCACTGCCCAGAACAGATAGAAGCACACCAGTTGCGAGGTACTGATGAACTCACCCGGCGCCGGGCCGGCCAGACCCATGCCGACGACGTTGAAAAATCCGTGCAAGGCCAAGGCACCGAAATAGCAGTTGATGGAGAACCAGCCGCAGGCCACCAGTCCGCGCAGAACGGCCGGCAGGTTGGCGCCCTTGACGCCAAAGGAGGCGCGTGCCAGCACCGGGAAGGGGATGCCATAACGGGTACCGGTTCGACCCAGCAAGATCATGGGAATCAAAACAATGCAGTTGGCCAGGAACACCAGCCAGATCGCCATTTGCCAAGTGAAGCCCTGGTCCAGCATGCTGCTGGCCATGGTGTAGGTTGGCACGCACACCACCATGCCGACCCACAGCGCCGCGTAATCACTTGCCTTCCAGTGGCGCTGGGCGTCCGTGGTGGGCTTCAGGTCGTCATTGATCAAGGGGTTGTCGCTTGCAAAAGAACTCATTCCTATCTCCGGTTGGTTGTTATGAAAAAAACTTCCTCGATCCAGCGCCAGCCCTTGCACAAATCACCAGCGCACGAACATCATGGCGACTCAGTAGCCGCCGGATGTTACGCCGCGGTTGCAGAGGCCAGACGCGTTGGATTGTTGGGGTGCGTGGTCCAGTCGGCGTGCTCCGCACTGACCGTCTTGCCGGTGCGCTGGTCCACTTCGCCGGGCTTGAGATCGCGCAGTGTGAGGCAGTCCGGCACCGGGCATACCGTCACGCACAGATTGCAGCCGACGCACTGCGACTCGATCACCTCGAAGTGGCGCTTGCCGTCCTTGCTGCTGCTGATGGCCTGGTGCGAGGTGTCCTCGCAGGCAATGTGGCAACGCCCGCACTGGATGCAGGTGTCCTGTTTGATGGTGGCCTTGCAGATGTGGTTCAGGTTGAGGTAGCGCCAGTCGGTCACGCTGGGCACGGCCTTGCCGCGAATATCGTCCAGCGAGGCGAAACCCATCTGGTCCATGTAGTTGGACAGGCCGTCGCTCATCTCCTGCACGATCTTGAAGCCGTAGACCATGGCGGCGGTACAGACTTGCACCGTGCCGGCCCCCAGCGCGATGAAGTCCAGCGCATCGCGCCAGTTGCCGATGCCGCCGATGCCCGAAATCGGCAGGCCGGCGGTGAGCGGATCGCGCGCAATTTCCAGCACCATGTTGAGGGCGATCGGCTTGACCGCCGGGCCGCAGTAGCCGCCGTGCGAGCCCTGGCCACCGGTGGCCGGCGACATGGTCAGGGTGGCCGGGTCTATGCCCATGATGGAGTTGATGGTGTTGATCAGGGAGACCGCATCGGCGCCGCCGCGCTTGGCGGCGCGCGCGGGCTGGCGGATGTCGGTGATGTTGGGCGTCAGCTTGACGATCACCGGCAGTTTGCTGTACTGCTTGCACCAGGCGGTGACCATCTCGATGTACTCCGGCACCTGGCCGACGGCGGCGCCCATGCCGCGCTCGCTCATGCCGTGCGGGCAACCGAAGTTGAGCTCGATGCCGTCGGCGCCGGTGTCTTCCACGCGCGGCAGAATGGCTTTCCAGGAGGCCTCTTCGCAGGGCACCATCAAGGAGACCACCATGGCGCGGTCCGGCCAGTCGCGCTTGACCTGGGTGATCTCGGTAAGGTTCAACTCCAGATCGCGGTCGGTGATCAGCTCGATGTTGTTAAAGCCCAGCAGCCGCCGGTCCGGGGTCAGCAGCGCGCCATAACGCGGGCCGTTGACGTTGACCACCGGCGGCCCGGCTTCACCCAGCGTTTTCCAGACCACGCCGCCCCAGCCGGCTTCGAAAGCGCGGATGACGTTGTAAGCTTTGTCGGTCGGCGGCGCCGAGGCCAGCCAGAACGGGTTGGGACTCTTGATGCCGGCAAAAGTGGTTTGCAGATTGGCCATGGTGCTCTCTCAAATCTCGGGTGTCGTGTAGGTGGAGGGTGCTTTGGCTTTGTCATTGCGGGCGAGACCCGCAATCCATGGATCCCGGATCGGGCCTGCCCCGGACTCCGATCCGGGGTCCGGGATGACAAAGGGGATCAATTCAGGGATGGCGTCGATGGGTTGGTGATGTAAGTGTGGATGGCCAGCGCCGATTGCTTGCCGTGCGCCACCGCTTCGACGGTCAGGTCCAGGCCGCCGGCGCGGCAGTCGCCACCGGCCCAGACGCCCGGCAAATTGGTTTGACCCGCTGCGTCGGTGGCGATGCGTCCGCCTTCGAGCTTCAGCCCGGCTTGCGCCAGCAGCGGGTTGCCCAGTTGCTGGCCGATGGCCTTGAACACCATGTCGGCGGCCAGTGTTTCCACTTGACCGGTGGCGCCCAGCTTGCCATCTGCCAGGGTCTGGCGGGCGAAGCGCACGGCGCTGACATGGCCCGCGTTGGCCAGCATTTCAAGCGGTGCCAGCCAATGGTGAATCGTCACGCCGTTCGTTTGCGCCCATTCCTGTTCGGCAACAGAGGCCGACATCTGTTGTGGCCCGCGCCGGTAGACCATGTGCACTTCTTCGGCGCCCAGCAGCCGGGATTGCACGGCCGCGTCCACCGCCGTCATGCCGCCGCCAATCACGACCACACGCCGGCCGATCGGCAAGCTGGAAAGATCGGCGGTCTGGCGCAGCGTGGCAATGAAGTCGACCGCGTCCTGCACGCCGGCCAGGTTTTCGCCCGGCACACCAAGTTGATGCGTCTGGCCCAGACCCAGGCCCAGAAACAGGGCGTCATGGCCCTGCCGCAGTGCGTCGAGCTGGGCCACAGTTTCGAGCTTCCAGCCGGTGCGCAGTTCGATGCCGCCGATGTCCAGCAGCCAGCGTACCTCGGCCTGGGCAAAGTTGTCGGGCGTCTTGTAGCTGGCCAGGCCGTACTCGTTGAGGCCGCCGGCCTTGGCGCGGGCGTCGAACAACACCACCGCATGGCCCAGGCGGGCCAGCGTATGGGCGCAAGCCAGGCCGGCCGGGCCGGCACCCAGCACCGCCACCTTTTTGCCGGTGCTGGCGGCGCGTGTGAAGATTTGCGGCTGGGGGCTTTCCATCAGCGCGTCCACGGCGTGGCGTTGCAGGCGGCCGATGGCCACCGGGCTGCTGGTTTGCGTGTTGCGCACACAGACCTGCTCGCACAGGTTCTCGGTCGGGCAGACCCGCGCGCACATGCCGCCCAGCGGGTTGGCTTCCAGAATGGCGCGGGCGGCGCCGCGCAGGTTGCCGTCGGCAATGCGTTTGATGAAGGACGGCACATCGATGTGCGTCGGGCAGGCGCTGGCGCAGGGTGCGTCGAAGCAGTACAGGCAGCGCTCCGCTTCCAGCGCGGCCTGCGCCGGCGTCAGGCGCGGGCTGGCATCGGCAAAGCGTGTGGCGTATTCGTCGGTGCTGAGACGGCCGGGACGAACGTCAGGATCAAGAGAGGTGGACACGCTGGCAACTCCTGTGCGGTGGGGCAGAAAAACTAAAGTTGACCGTTTAGTCAACTTCTGGTTTGGATACTAGCAATACATGTGCCACGCTGTAACTAGGGGTTTGCCCTCTATGTATAAAAAAATCGCAAGTTATTGATAAATAAGGGCTTTTTTTATACCTTTCTTTCGCAGGCTGGCATTTTTCGCTGCAAAAGTGGGTTTAGCGTATAAATGTGCTGCAAAAATGCTGCAAAAGGTTTTGATGCAAAAAGGAGGTCACGATGAAAAAGAAGGCGGAGGCTGAGTGGATTTCGATAAAGCATCCGGAGGGCAATAAAGCGCGCACAGCTGCGCTAGCCCGCATCCCCGGCACGTACCCACACCCGACTGCCAAGGGCCTGTTTATGCGTGTGAGCCCCAAAGGAAAGGCGGTCTATGGCTTTCGCTTCGAGGACGCGCAGAAGAAGATAGTGAACGGCACCCTCGGTGAGGTCGCAGAAACGGGCAGCGCCAGCATGGACGCCGTGACGCTCGAAGAAGCCTTGTCGGTCTATGCCGCGCGCCGGCGCTACCACAAAACCAAGGAAGAGGGCGGGGCGCTCACAGTCGGCCGAGCCTTCGCCGCCTGGCTGAAAGAGCCAAAGAAAGGCGGGGGTGCCAAAAGCCCGCTAACACTCAAGCGCTACAAGCAGTGGTACGACGGACTGCTAAAGCCAGAAGTGGACGCGCTGGCGCTGGAAGACGTTGGGCCCGAAAAGTGGAAAGAGGTACTGACCGGTGTCAAGAAGACGAGCCTGCACGAGGCCCGGGCGGTTTACTGGATGATGAACGGGCTCTACAAGCACTTCATGGAACTATGGCTGGTGCGCAGAAACCCCCTTGATACCAGGATATTCAAGAACCACTTTGCTGGCAAGAACACCCGCGTCAAGCGCAAGACCGCGGTGGCCACTATTGATATCAAGGCGTTGGTCGAGGGCATCTTGGGGCTGCGGGGCAAGCGAAACGAAGCGCGGCGCGCGCTCATGCTGCTTGTGGTGCAAGGCTGGCGTCTCAACTGCGTCTTGAGGATGCGGTGGGACCAAATTGACTTCAAAAATAGTGTGTATGAGTCCAAGGAGCATGACGTTGGCTGGAAAGGGTACGAGGGCCTCACCGCCATAAATGATTACGCGATGGGCTACATCCAGGAGCGCAAAGCCGACGGTGGCGACCTAGCGAGCGAGTACGTTTTTCCGAGCCCTGTGAGTACCGCGAAGCTGCCGTACCGTGCCGACCTTGCATGGTCCCTGCGCGCGGCGACAAAGCTTCTCGGCTACAAGGTGATACCGCACGACCTGCGGAGGACTTTCGTGACGATTGCCGAGGTAATACTTGACGGCAACATGCGTATGGTGGGACTGCTTATTGCTCACAAAGAGAGCCAGCGCCAGGGCGACGACGCGGGCACGGACATTGACCAGGACTATCTCGTTCGTAATTATGCGAGTGAGGTGCACTGCGGGACGCAGGTAGCCGAGGCAATATTCGAACTTGCCGGACTGTTTCCGTTGAGTGACGAGGTAGCCGAAAAGTTCGCGAAGCGGGGCATCGACATCACGCAGCGGATACCGCTGGTGGCGCTGGAGGACGATGACGACGACGGCAGGTGCTAGCAGTGTCGTTGAATAGAGCAAGGCTATCGCGTTTGACAGCAACGATAGGCGTGCACTATCATCCCAAGGCATGACCACCCCTTACCAACGAACCCGCGCCCTTCTTGAAACCAATCTTTTTCTGCACGAGCTGCAGGACCCAAAGTTGACGCCCAGGGTGCCAGCGGCTGTGCGAGAAATTGCTTGCAAACTCGTGCGCCACTACCCCAGTTACGCGGATGTTGAGCTCGCGCACAAATTGCTGCCGCATTTGTACGGTCCGGTGCCGCCCTTTTCTCGTGCACACGGCAGAACAGCAATTACGGAGCTGGGGCTGGACAAGATTGGAAGCAAAAAATGACAAAACAACGCAAACTTTTAGCGGCTGATATTCAGGGCGGCGTTTGGTCGTGCGCACCGGTGTCCGAACGCCCGGAGCTCGTGTTGACGGACTGGCGCGTTTTTGAGGTACTGCTGCCGGGGAGCGCAGTGCGCACTCGACACTTCGCGGGCTACAACGCACGTGACCGCGAGGGCCGCGTCAGCAGCGCGATAGTGCAATTTGACCCCGCCACCATGTGCGGCGTTACGAAAAGCGGTCGGGTCTATGCGCTGCGCGGTAGTTCGGGCTGGAACGGTGACGCCGAGTACACGTGGCACAGGTGGACGCATATCAACAGCGTAACCGCCGTTGTCGATGTGACGGCTGAGGCAGTCCAGCAGCCCGCGATTTCCGCACTCGGGCTGGACAAAATTGGAAGCAAAGAATGAAAACATTGTCTAACGGTCGCTTACGTCGCAAAGCCGCGCGTGAGCTACTACGCGACGCGCAGCTGCCGGAGCTCAGCAGTCAGTCGCGGGCAGTGCTGGCGGCCGGAGCACTTCGGCTGTGCGCGCCCGAGGCGGTCGCTGACATCGAAGCGTACATGAGCGATTGCGGCGGTTGGACAGAAATCCGGTGGCAAGAGAGCTGCGATGAGCTGATTGCCAATGCAAAAGAAATGCTGAAATCAATATGAACAAAACGTTTCGCCAGGAGCTTGAGGAAGTGGGGCAGTACTGGTGCTTTCGGGCAAAGTATGCCCGGACGCGCACTTGGTACTTTCGAGTGATGGCCTGGCTGTGCCGGAGGCTTGAGAAATGACAATCCCGTACAAACGAGTACGCGCGTCGTTAGCCGCAGCGCGCTTCGGTTTGGCATCGTCGAACCCCGGCGCAGACGAAGCGGTGTTGCTGCGCAATGCGCTGCTGCAAGGCCGCTTCGATGCGATTCTCGAAGCAGCCGCGCACGACGGCTTGCCTTTTGTTTGGCAGCAAATTGGGGAGCTGCGTAGGAGTGGCTCGTTGAGTGAGGTGCAGAACGCCAAACTGGAGCGCATGGTGCGGAGCATCGAGCGTGGTTTTGCAGAAGCGGAAGACGAGAGGTAAAGAATGACAGTATCCGAAAACGCGCAGAGGGAGAAGCCAGCATTGACAAAAATCCAGCGCAAATGGCTTACGCTATGTATCGCACACGACCTGTCGGAGATACTTCGTCACGAATCGCAGCAAGGCGAAGCATTCGAGGCGCTGGTGGCAAGCCTCGGGCGCGCTCTCGCGCGCGGAGGATGGCTGACATGACAGAGCCACATCAACGCACCCGGTCGCTTTTGAAAACAAGGCGTTTTCTTGAGGGGCTCACACGCCCCGGCGACACGCCGGGCATAGCGGACGACATGCGCAAGACGGCGCGCCAGCTCCTGAAGCACTACCCGACAGATAACGACCTGGATGACCTGCACGAGGGGGCGCCGGACGTGCTTGGGCCGGTTGAGCAACGGCAGCCACTGGGCGATGCTGTGCCTGCGGCGGTGCGAAAAGGCAGGTACTTGCCATTCGCGCCCATCCCTCCGCGGCTCAACGCCAGCGCAGAGGAACGAGAAGAGTACAGCAAAAAGGTCGCAGCGCATCGAAAAATCGTCGGATACTGACCCTATCTTTCTATAAATCTAGGTGCTATAATAACGGTATCACCTGGAGCTATCATGTTTGACACCCTCGCCATCCTGCCTGCCCTCATCGCCGTCGGCCTGCTTGCTGCAGCTATCCTGCCTAGGCCTGACGTCTCTGGCGAGGCCTGGACCGCGGCAGCGTTCAGCCGGGCAGTCAAGCAAGAGCTCGGCATCGACATCTAAAAGAAAACGCCCACCGAGGTGGGCGTTGTGAATGAGAATCAAAGGTCTGCAAACAGCAGGGGGTTTCCTTTCGCAGTGAGGCGTGCCACAAGTTCGCGGTGAGCGCTAAACGCCCGGCCATACTGTGCCGCAAAAAACACACCCCCAACCACGCATCCTAGACCGAGCACTTCCATGAGCTGCGCGTTGCCCCGCGCTCCTGTAGTTAACACCGCAGTGAAAACCACAACGCCGTGCAACATAAGAAAAGTACTCAAACGATACGCCGGCTTGACGCGCCTTTTGTAAGCAAAAATCTCGTGAAAGCACACCGAGTTGAACTGGTACCGGAGCCAAAAAAGTGGCACCCGGAACTGCGGCTTGTGGTACGTTGACGCAAGCGCCCACGCATCCAACAGTGCCCGCACTTCAGCAGAAACAGCGGCAAGAACGAAGCCCAGAAAAATCCAGGTGAAAAATGACATGATGAAGGTCCTTAAGGTTAACGGCTTTCGGCCGTCCCGGTAGCGAGCCAGGCGTAAGCGGTATCGCTTAAGTCTGGCCCCTACTCTCCCCTCGGAAATCACACAAAGTCTGTTCTGTCCTACTTCGTATATCAACCGGTTTCCAACAGCCGAACAGCCGGCATGAGAGCGGTAGCTGCCCGGGCATCGGGCAGCGTGGCATCGCCACTTGTGGTGAAAAGTAGTAATAGGGTTTAGGCGCTTGCTTGCGGGGGAGAACCGGCCAGCAAACCACGCAAGCGGCTACGACAGCCAGTAGTCTCGCAAGTGGACACGCGAGCGCTAATCGGCACTTGTGGTGAGAAATAGTAGTGGCCCCGGCACGTTCGTAGTGGCCGGTTGTGGTGAGAAGTAGTAGCGAAAACGGCACTTGTGGTGAAAAGTAGTAGCGGGCCTGTCGCAGCGTGGCATCGCACGGGGCTTGCGCCTTTACCGAGGGCAAAACCCGGACTCTCGGCACAAAAAACTTGGCGAGCGACAGCGAGCGGTACCCTGCGGCGGGACAAGCGAAGCCCCGCCGCAGTGGCGAGCGCCAGCGAGCCTGACCCTGACCCCCGGCACCCTTGGTCAACGCGCGCCGGGCCTCGTCAGAGCGTGCTCTGGAAACAAGTTCTGAAGCCTGGCAGCGCACCAGCAGCCGGCAGCCCTCTTTGAAAACAAAGGGGGTCCAGCCTGTACCAGGGGCGACGCCCAAGCGCCATTTCGCTTAAGTAAAGAATTCTTTACTTAAGCAAACCAGCCCGGAACGTACTCTCAAAACAAGTTCTGAAGGGCCGCCTGTCACAGCGTGGCATCGCACGGGGCTCGCGGCTTTACCGCGGCAAAACCCGGAGCACGGGCACACAAACTTGTTAACAAAGCGAGCGCCCCGCGAGCGGTATTCGGCGGGCACAAAGCGCAGCGCCCGCCGGGCTGTTGGTGGCCACGCAATAGGCAAAGGAGCCTTGGCCAAGGGCCTCGCGCGGGGGTCAATTTGAAATCAAAAAGGGTTCCCAGGCGGAGCGGTTTCCTTGGTACAGGCTGGGAGGTTGGGGGGTCACGGCTGTTCGTGGCTGTTCAATTGAGCGCAAAGGGGCTTTAGGTTTGGCCGCAAAAGGCGGGGCGGTAAGCCTTGGGCGGGGGTAGGTGGCACGGTGCCCCTGGTGAGGGCTTGTAGGTGCTCTGGCGGGCGGTTGTTGGGGCGTCTGGTCGCAAAGGCGTTCTTTAGGTTTGAGGCGTGATACCTCGCAAACAACGCCGGAGACTGGATTGGCCGCAAAGCCAGAGCCGGCGCGGGGTTTGAAGGGGTAGCTATAGGGGGTACCACTACTCGACAGGAGCTACCCATGCGCGACTACCGAAAACTTACGAAAAAACAGCTTGACGTCCTGACCTCGGTCGGTACGTTTGGCTACCTGACAACGCGCGAAATAGCACAGCTTTGCTGGCCACAAGCTGCGCCGAAAGCTGCGCTCAAAGCTGCGCAGGAAGTTGTCACAGACCTGCGCACAGATAGGTTGCTGCTGACGCGTCAACTGCGCGTCAATGGCCTCACGCACGCGTACGTGCTGACGAGCCGGTCGGCGGAACTGCTTAATGACGCGCACCTGCAGATAGCTTTCAGCGCGGGGTACAACCTGGCGACAGACCGCCAGGTAATGCGCCAGCCCGTCCTTGACCTCGCGCACGCGTGGGCCAAGGCAAAGGGTCTGGGAGCAGTTGGGCCACGAGGCCTCGCAGCGGACGCCTGGGGGCTGGGCGCCTTTGCTGGGCTTGATGTTCTGCTCGTGGACCCTGACAACATGACGCCGGCGTTTGGCGTGATGCTTGTGCGCGGCTTTGACGTGCAGACGGTGGAGCGCTTGAAGCGTGACTGCAAGCTGTCGGTGCCCATCCTGCTCGCAGGGCGTGACTACGACCAGCGGCGCATCGAGGCACTGGTCAAGGTACGGGCATGGGCAGCGCCGTTTAATGAGGAAGTGCTGCAGCTGAACAAGCCTGAGGGGCTGTTGTGCTAACACGAAGGGGGTTGACATAGGTCAAGCGTAAGGGAGCCGGATGAGCTCCCTTCTGCCGTTATGCTCGCGCTTGAGAGTGCTCACAGGGAGGACTCACAACGAGGACACGACATGACATTTCAAGAGATGACGAAGACAGAATTGAAAAAGGTATATGCAGAAGAGGAAGCAAGAAACGGTGGGCCGAAAGGCGATGCTGCATATGAGCACTTTAAGAAAATGCTTGACGAAGGGTACAAGCGTAATGGCTTTGCAGGAGTGCTTACGGAAGCGGCTGCGTTCACTGCACGTACTACTGACCTGCTAATCAGCGGAGGGTGCTCGCGGCAATATTCAGGGAAAGAGTCTGCCGTTGTGTGGTGCGCAGACATGTACAACTCGGACAGTGCCCAGCAGCTGAAGCGCCTGCAGCGCAAAGTGAGGGAAGAGGCGAAATTCAGAGCCGAGGCAATTGCAAAGGCACCTGACAAGGTCGCAAAACCGGCGAAGAAAGCACCCGCCGCCAAGGCCTGACACCCCAACCCACCAGCCCCCGCGCTCCAGGCTCGGGGGCTTTTTTACGCCTACGCCTTAGGCGGCTTGGCCCAAGCAACAGACTTGGGTGCGGCCACGGCCTGCGGCGTGACATCAGGGAGCTGGTCAATAAATGCCTCAAGCAGCGCACGCTCGGTCGTGTCCCAGGCCAGGGCAATCGCACGGAACTTCTTGCGCTTGCCGGCGTCAAGCAAGACATTCAGCTGAGTCTTACCGGCAGGCTTCTTTGAGCTCGCGAGCTTTTGGGCAACGCCAAGACTTGCAAGGGATACAACGTCTTTCGCAAGAAAGGGTGGAAGCTTGGTCTTTGTCATGATGCTATTTTAATAGCATACTGAAATTCAGGGTAGAGGGTAGATGTTTTTTCAACAAACCCAGGCCCACATACAAACACGGCTTAATGCAGCCATCCGGGAGTCCTCTAATTTATCTACCCTTCTACCCTTAAGAAGTTGTATTTAGTGCGGTGTCACTGGAGAACTATCGGTTTTTGCTAAGGGTAGAACTCGTTTTCCGTTCTACCCTTTGACCTTGCCTGTACCCTTAACGAAAAGACCGCCCGTAGGCAGTCTTTGAGCTGGCCACTGTTCAGGCGGCGCCTGTCCTGAGGTTTCTGCACCTTGCAGGCACCTGGGAGAACATTCCACTGGACGTGCGCAGCTTCAGAGTCCACACCAGCATTCCATTCGACTTTTTCGGGTCTCCGACGTGCTTGCGCAGTACTGCCCCGACTTCCCCTGTGTGCCGCTTGTCCATTGGCAAGTCCAGTAGCTCCAGCATATCGGTAGCCGTCATGCGCACCAAGTTGTGCGACTCGGCCGCATCTTGCTCCATGCCCACCAGAGCCAGCGTGGGCGCCTTTAGCTTCTTTGTAAGGTCAAATGCTGCGTGCAGTTTTTCGGCTACTGGGCTGGACGCCATGAACGAGTCATTCACGCCCGACAGTGCCAAGTTTTCCGCCCGGTTCAGATGCCACACCGCCCCCGCGTCCACCAGCGTTTTGACTTCAGTCCAAAGCTGTTGCATGTCAATCCCGTGCATGAAGTCGACCCCTTTGACCGGCACTGTCCACCAGCGACGATTGCCCGTGTCGTCAATGAGAAAGTCAGCCCTATTGACAGTCGCTCCGATTACGGTCTGCCGCTGCATCTCACTGTCGCCTACTGCATAGGGCCTGCGCAGTTTGTCAGCGCTGTTTGACATAAAGCCTTTGAGCTTGCCCATGGCGCTCTTGCTGAACGTGCTTTCCAGCTCACCGAGCTCCACAATCCAGTGGCCCGCAAGTGTGAACACGCTATCCTTGCTGTCAGGGTTCAATTGATAGTTTTCCAGCACCGCACCTAAAGACGGCTTGCACAGTGCTTTGAACCAGCTGCTCTTGCCCTCGCCCTGCTCGCCCTGCATCGTCAGCGCGCACTCGAACTTGACGCCCGGCCCTGCCTTGTACAGTGCGGCCACTGCGCCTACCAGCCACTTCGGCATGACCATATTGCGCTGTGCTACGTATTGCGGCTCGACCTTGAGCGTCTCAATCAAGTCGCCGATGCGGCTGACCCCGTCCCACTCTTTGCTTTCAATCCACTCCCTGACGGGGTGGAAGCAATCTTGTTCGCAAATTGAGGACAGCGCGTTGTTAATCCAGTCGCGGCTGAAAGTCATGTCATTGCGAACAGCCAAGCTGTAGATGAGGTCGATTTGCCGGTCATAGATGTTGTCTTTGGAGTACACCGCGCCGGGGATATCCACCTCACGCAACCGGCGCATTTCGTTGTAGCGCCCGGTGATGCCGTATTCCTTGAGCATGTAGGCCAAGTTTTCGATGCTATTTTTGAGACCAGAAATCTCGAAACCGTCCTTCGTCTTTTTGAAGCGCGGGTGCGGAAAGCCGGTCTTGTCGAGTGTCGAGTCCATGGACATTCGGCAGCCCTCGGGTAGCCCCTCATTGATAGCAGCCTCCGCGCCCGCGAACGCTTCCTTAGTCGTCTGCCATGCAGGGGAAGGGGCAGCAGCCTTCGGCTTCGACTGTGCGGGAAATATTTCGGGCAGTGCCGCCAGCGCTTCAGTGACTGTTTGTGCCGGCGCAGTAGCTGCTGCCGGGGTGATGCCGAAGTCGAACGCCTCCGCAAGCGCTGTGGTTGTTGTGCTTGATTGCATGGTTTGTCTCCGTCAAACGCTCCGCGGTGATGGATGAGGGCAGACTGCGGAGACAGTTTTTCGGCCGGCCAGCCTATCCCTCAAAACCGTATAGACACCGCCGCGGCATAGTTTTTCTATTCTTTTTCGTCGTCTGATAGCACTGCACTATTCATCCACGAAAAAGCCCCAGGCCTTGGCGCGGGGCTCAGTACCACTCTGACGTATTTAGAGTCTTTAATACATGCGCGGGGAACCACTACCGTTCACCTTACGTATATCACTGCTCAAGCAGCTCGCGAAGCCCCGGCAAGGGATTGCCTGCCCTCGGACTTGCAGGAGGCATCGAGGGGAAGGCCGGGCTGCCAGGCGTCCAGAATTCGACAGAGTCGGAATGCTCTTCATAGAAGTCAGGGTCTGTCGTTACGGCAATCTGCTTTGAACCCGGCTGGGTCCAGACGGTCTCCTTCGCTGAGAGTCTATTGGTGTCGCACCCCGGTGGTAGAAGTTGCTGTCGGTCGAGTAAACGGCCAAGCTCAGCGAGCCCATATGGCGCCGGTGCAGGCTCCTGTAGGTCGAACGCTCCTTCGATGGCATCGTCGATGTCGAACGAATCCGGCGGCGGCTCCGCGGCCTGCTGCTGCAAGTGGGCGACCAGGTTGGCTCGGGCTTGCTGGCGGTTGTCAGGTGAGGCCAGGGCTGCAGCGGCGATTTGCTGCGGCATTGAAGAGAGAATCGGCTGTAGTCGGCCAACCACGGCGGTGAACAGGCCGATGCGGGTTCGAAGCGCCCGATAGACATCGGTCTCCACCGTGTCCTCGTACATGAGATTCACGATTGAGATACGTTCGAATCGAGCCCCCAACCTGTCTAGGCGCCCTATTCGTTGCTCAATTTTCATAGGGTTCCACGGAGCATCGAAATTGACCAATGCCCCGCAAAACTGGAAGTTCAACCCTTCTGCTGCAGCGTCGGTGCAGACCAGCACTTGGGCATCGCCGCGGCGAAAGCGGCGCTTGGTTTCTTCTCGCGTCAAGGTCTTCCAGCGGCCATCCGGCTGCAACCACTCGCCGCCACGGCCGGAGTAGCAGAGGATGGAGAACCCCTCGCGCTTGAGGTAGTCGCGCAGGTAGTCCAGGGTGTCCGTGTACTGCGTAAACACGATAGCCTGGGGGTATGCCGGTAGCAACGAGTTGTCCATGGCGTGGAAGCTGCCGGCCTGCAATGCCTTTAGAACCTCTGCCAATCTGATGGCTTTGCTGTCGACAGGCAGGCTTTTGACGAGTTGCAACAGCCGCTCGATGTCGCCCCCTTCCTCCTGATTCAGCGCCACCAGCTTCTGCGCCGACACCGCGTCGTCGTCGGCCTGGTCTCCGCTGTCGTCCTCATCGTCTTCGGCGTCTTCGGCCGTCCGCAACTGGTCGAAGGGCAAGCTGGCCTGTCCGTTGACGAAGCTCAGGCGTTCTTCCAGCGTTTGACGCAGCGCGTAGACGCTGGATGCCAGGCGCTTGCGATAGGTCGTCATCACAAAGCCCACCGCGCTGCGCTTGTCTTGCGCGGCGTTGTTGTACGTTGAGGAGATGTAGTCCTCCAGGGCGCCGTATACCTCTTCCTCGACCGGCGACATGTCCAGGAACTCATCGACCACCATCCGGGTGGCGATGGGCGAGTCAATCATTCCGCGGCGGTGGTACTCGCGAAGGAGGTCGCGCGTGTGCCGGGAGATGAGGCCAGCCACCGGCGTGTGCGCCCGCATGATGGCCACGGCACTGCGCCGTTCGTCGGCGCTGAGCTGCCGCCTCGGCGTGGCGGCCACGTCGCGCAGGGCCCGAAGCACTTTCCTGGCCTTGAGCGAGCTCTTGCCGACCGTACGCCGCTCGGCAACGTCCTGGGGCACAGGGCCAAAGGCCGCCTCAGCGGCACGGAACAAAGCTGCAAGAAATTCTAGGTCGTCATGCGACGGGTTGGTGTTGCCAGTCTTCCGGAAGAACTCGAGAAACGCACTGCGCGACCACGCCGCCGGCATCGCCAACAACGACAGCAGGTCCCAGACCTCGACAGGATGAACCTGCATGGGCGTGGCCGAGAGCAGCAGCAGCCCCTTTGTCCGCTGGTTCAACTGCTGCATCAGCCGCAACAGCAGGTTGGGCGGGCCTTCCCTGGTTGCGCCTGGGCTGCGGCGCCGCGCGTGGTGGGCCTCGTCCAGTACGACAAGGTCCCACGGCTCGGCCGCTTCCAACAGCTCGCGCTGCCGCTCGCTGCGCCGCATCAGGTGGCTCGATGCGATGACGAAGGGTTCGCGGTGCCAATCGTCGCGGGACACCTCACGTTCGCAGTGGCCCTTCATCAGCGGTGACGGGTACCACTTGAGCGATTTGCCGTCGTAGATGGGCCAGTTCAAGTTGAATTTTTCGCGAAGCTCAATCTGCCACTGTGTCATCACGCCCTTCGGCGCCAGCACGAGGATGCGCTTGGCGCGGCCTGACAGCCAAGCGTAGCGAAGCACCATGCCTGCCTCAATGGTCTTGCCCAGCCCAACCTCGTCGCCGATGAGCAACCGTGGCGGCCAATGGCTCAACATTCGTTGGAAGGCGCGCACCTGATGAGGCCAGGGTGTGATGGCACTCGTTGCTTCGGCAATGCCTTCGCCACCAGGCTCCTGCGGGGCCTGCCAAATGACGTCCCATACCTGCTTACGCGTTTCTTCGGCGCTACTCAACGGCTTGTCGGGCGCAGGCGGCCCACCCCCATCTTCGGGCGTTGCAGGCGGCCTCTCAACGCGGGCGCGCTTCAGGCGTTCAGGTTCATCTCCGTCCGCCGGCATGAACCGCAGCAAGTCCTCCCGGACGGCCGACGGCACATCCAACACCTTGGCACGTCTGGACCTGTCGGCCCACAACTGGGCGAAGGTGCGTTCTTCGGCGTCCACGTGCTTGGCGCCACCGTCCCAGTCGCAGAAGACATGGAACGACTCCCAGTTGCGCAACCAGCCGTTCGCGGTCTCGTTGATACTGCCGGCGAACGCGATGCGGTTGCCCGTCTTGTCTTCGATAGTGCCGCCCTTCTCGTGAAAGATGGCGTCGGACAGGATGGGGTTGCGGTTCTGGTCGCAAGGCACTGCGACCTTGATTTCGAGGTAGCCCTTGGCAACCATCCAGGCAAGCAGCTCCAAGGCCTCCTGCTCACTCTTACTGCTGCTTGCCAGCGGCATCGACAGCAGGCGTACGGCCACGGTGTCCTTCAACGACTGGCCGCGCTCGATGGCATCGACCTCGGGCTGCCCCAAGGTGCAACCCACCACCATGCGCATGCGGCCCGTGTTCAGTACCAGCCCCTCAATGCCACGCGCGGCAATGGCCAGGGCGGTGGCTCGGAAGTACCCGGTCGTCCGGTCGTAGCGCTGGGCACACCACAGCGCGGTCAGGTAGAACTGGTCAATCAGACTCCCTGCATCGGGGTCGTACTTGCTCTGCCAGTCGAAATCAGTCAGCAGTGGCATGCATCCTCATTTCATTGTTGAGGTAGGTCGTCGAGCGGTTGGTCCCCAAGCGTGCCGACGTAAACGAGGGAAAGACCCCCGCGACGTGACGCTGCCGCAGCATTGCGGTCGTTGGGTGGGCCATCAGCACCTTGCCCGTCGTCGTCACCTTCAAGGCTCTGTAGCCATTCGTCGACGGCGATGACCGTTTCGATGCCGCCTCCAGTTTGAAGGTGCTTTAGGGCGGCACCTTGGATGGCCAAGCTCAGCGACGATGCCAGTGGCATGCCTGACTGAAGGCGAGCCCGGGAACGGATTCCCGCTCGCTGAACGGGAAAGGTCCATCGTTCGTCTGCGGCCCGTTGCATCACTTGCTGGACGAACTGCGACCAATGGTCTCGGCGATGGATGGCCCAGGGCCTGCCAAGACTGCCGCTGATGAAGCCTTCCATGAAGGCGCCGAGGCTGAGCTTCGACGCGTCCACTGTGCCGAAACCTGCGCTTGCGCCAAAATCTTTTCGAGCCCCTACGCCCCAGGCGCAGTCATCTGCAAATCGCCGCTTTCGACGAGGGCTGGTTATGTACCGCAACTCCTTCGGATACACGACACCGTACAAGCCGGTTCGGTCGGTTTGGCTTGAGCCACCGAAGTTCCAGCTTGAGGCGCCCGTCGGCAGCCAGTCTGGATAGGACGGAAAAGTGAAGGTCGGCCAGTCACGGTACAGTTCGAACTGAACGGCTTCGTTGCCCTTTAACTTTCCAGTCGCAGGGTTGTTGCAGGTCTTGGCCTGAAGCAGAAAGGCCGAGCCCTGCGGAAGCGGATTTCCAGTGACGAAGTGCTGCCGCACCAGAAGTAGGTCGCCAATCTCGATTTGGCCGATGCCAAACTCCACCTTCGGCTTCTGGTGGATGAACACACTGCTCACTGCCACGCTGTCTGGTCGCCAAGGGGCTAGCCTGAATATTTCATACGGCTGAGTCGGCGGTCCCGCCCGAAGGCGCGTTGTCATTGGTATCTGAGGCCAAACACAACATAGGACCGCCAATGTCAAACTGTACCGGAGAATTTGGAGCAGG
>NZ_JAQTMS010000064.1 GCF_028714215.1 Rhodoferax sp.
GCTGTGGAGATAAACGGCCACCGAAACGGTGGCACCAAGGGTTGGGGCCGCGTTAGCGACCCCGTTTTGCCGCTTTGAGCGGCTCACAATTTGAAAGCCCCCGGCTTTGCCGGGGGATGGTTACTTCCTGCTCCAGCCAGGCAAGATTGAGCGTGGCGGCAATCACGGCGCGGGGGACGCCCGCCTCATCCAGCAAGGGCAGGGCAAAGCCGATTCCCGGCTTGTGCGTGTCGCGGCCAACCAGGTAGCCGCCGACAGAGAATTCACCGGTCTCGATGGCGGCCTTGAAATGGTCGCGGTCACCCAGATTGGTGCTCCCGGAACCGGGTGTGGCACTGCATATCACGTCGCCATTGGGGAGCGCCAGAACAATGTTGTTCAGATTCGGCTCAAGTTGACGCCGCGCCACGAACGTGCGGTTGCACTCGTTCCATGGGAGTTCCCGACCGACCTTGGGCAGCCGCGCTATCGACGAGAGGATTTCATGGATACGCTCGATCAGGCGCTGCTGTTCTAGCGCCATCACGCGTGCCGTATCCAGCACGCGCGTCCTGGCATTGGCCAGCTGGTCCTGGCGCATGCCAAGCATATGGTGCAGCGCGGTGCCGAACAGTACTGCAAACGGAATGGCGATCAACAGGAGGACACGTGCCCGGAGACTTGAAAACGCCTTGTGCATGACAAATTGCCTACCGCATCGCTTCTTTGGGACCCAGCCTTCTGGCGCTACTTTTCACTCTCCAGGTCCGGGTTGACCATAGGCACCGAGTCTGGTTGGCGTACCGTTTCCTTGCCAATGGCCGAACTCTGCCGCGTGACCAGGGAGAGATAAGTGGCTGATTAAAGCAGCAGTTGGCGCCGCGGCGCATGACCTAGCGCAAACAGTGGCAACGGATGGCCCGCGTCAGGCAAGTAAAGAACCTGATGGCGGTGGCGCCAACCTCAGCTGGCTTGGGGATCCAGGACGATCTCGCTTGAGAACAGCGCAATCGCCGTTTTCGCTACCTGCGTGGTATCGAAGTAGGCATAGGCGCCAACCCCCACCGCACCAATCAGTGGCAGCAGGCGGGAAACACTTTTGCCAATCACGTTCTGCGTGACTTTGACGCCCAGGGTCCGCGCCGCGTATTGAATGAAGACCAGGGAGGCACGCTGTACCACAAAGCGCTCGCCGACCTGCACCACGACATCGCGGAAAAGTTGCGCCGAGACGTGCTTGAACAGGCAGTAAAGCATTTGCTCGCGCCCCAGCGTGGCGCTTTTGCCGTAAACCGCGGCAATGTCCGACACCATTTGTGCTTGCAGCCGCCACACCGCCAGCAGTTCCGGCAGGATCGTCAGCCAACCCAGAACACCCGGTGGCAAGGCCAGTGATCCGGCCATCAGGCTGGCTTGCCGGGCCGCCGCGCGGCCAAGCCAGCGCGCTCGTAGCTCCGGTTGCACAGCTGTCCCTTCATTCGACTCCGGTACCGACAACACCAGGCGCAGGATCGCGTCGCCAATTTTGTGGCGCGGATCCTCCGGTAAGGCAAGGACGGCGATGGAGTTCTCAGGCATGGTGTGCAAAGCGGATCAGCTCGGACCCCATCTTAGCGGGCAGCAGCAGGCGTTTGACCAGCAAGCGGTAGGTGTCCAGGTCAAACGCCAGTGTGCCGCGGCTGCTCAGTGCCTGTTCCAGCTCGGCTTCGTCGTGCACGGTGGCCAGGTGGCACCACTGGTCGAACAAGTGAATGTCGGTGCGGCCGGTCCGCGGATCGTGTTCTCGCAGTCCAATTTTGCCGGCGTAGGGCCAAAGCCGCAGCTTTTGCTGATCCAGCGCCAGTTGCAGCCGCAGGTAATGCAGTTCGGGTTTTTCCTGTCCGCAGCAGACGCCTTTGCAGCGGCCGATCTGCTGTGCGAAGCAGCGGCCCTTGCCGGATTCCAGTCCCAGCGCCTGTGGGCACAGCGCATGCGTTTCGGCCAGCTCGCGTAGGCTCGCCAGGGCCTGGTTTTTGGAGCGGTAAACACCGTACAGCTGGCCGAATTCCCGGGGTTGCAGGTCTTCACCGCGGACCAGACTCAGCAGTGGCCGCGCCAGCGGGTCGGCCGCCAGCCGCCAGGCACACAGGCCGCGTTCGCGGCGCAACTGGCGGTTGTGCAGCGGCTGCTTCTGTTTCACCAGTCGCGCCTCCAGCAACAGGGCGCCGAGTTCGCCGGCGGTCTCTATCCACTCAACGCGCCGGATTTCCTGCGCCATGCGCATTTCCCGTGTTTCCCGGCCGGAGGCCTGAAAATGCGACATCACCCGGCTGCGCATCTTGACGCTTTTGCCGATGTACAAAGGCAGGGGATTCTCGCCATAAAAGAGGTAGACGCCGGCCGACTCGGGAATGTCGGCGACCGGAGTTTCCAGTAGCGGTGGCAGGGCGGCGCTGCCTTGCAGAAGGGTCTGCGCCTGGTGGCTGATTTTCTCCGCGCCCAGTTCTCGTGCGGCGAGTTCGAGCCAGGCCAGCAGCACGTCGACATCGCCCATGGCGCGGTGCCGCTGCTTGCTCGTCAGGCCATGACGTTGCATGATGGCATCCAGGCCATGGCTGCGCTGCTGCGGGTAAAGCCGGCGCGACAAGCGTACCGTGCACAGTGTCTTGACGCGCAGGGCGACCTCCAGACGGGCGAATTCGTTCAACAAGAAACCGTGGTCGAAGCGCGCGTTGTGGGCCACCAGCACGGCGCCGTCCAGCAGTTCCAGCAAGCGCGGGGCGACCTCTTCAAAAGCCGGCGCCGTGCGCACCATCTGGTTGCTGATGCCGGTCAGGTTCTGGATGAAGGAGGAAATCGGGGTGCCGGGGTTGACCAGCGTGCTCCAGCGCGCCACTTCCCGCCCGCCCTCGATGCGAACCGCGGCAATTTCGGTGATGCGGTCGTGCACCGGGCTGCCACCGGTGGTTTCCAGGTCAAGCACAAGGTAGCGGGGCAGCATCGAAAGTCAGCAGAACATCAGCGCCAACCAGACCGGGTCATCGACAAAGTTGATCAGCAGATAGCCGCCAATGCGGTAGAGCCACAGTTGGACGCGAATCAGTTGGTCGGGCGCCAGCTCAAACAATATCGACGGCATGAAAGTTGAACTGGCCGGCAGCGCGGTCACGGAAGTAGCGTTCCAGCGTTTCCTTGACGGTTCTGAAGGCAATTTGATCCCAGGGAATTTCTGCTTCGTCAAAGAGCCGTGCTTCTATCGTCTCGAAGCCGGGATTGAAGCGGTCGCTCAGCAGGCGGGCCCGGTAGAACATGTGGACCTGGCCGACGCGGGCGACATTGAGCAGGGAGAAAAAACCTTCCAGTTCGAACTGCGCGCCGGACTCTTCCAGTGTTTCGCGCGCCGCCCCTTCGGCCACCGTTTCATCGAGTTCCATGAAGCCCGCCGGCAGTGTCCACTTGCCCCAGCGCGGCTCGATGTTGCGTTTGCACAGCAAGACCTTGTTTTCCCAGTACGGCACGGTCCCGACCACGATCAGCGGGTTTTCATAATGAACGCTGTGGCAGACCGGGCAGACCGCGCGCTCCTTGGTATCGCCGTCGTCCGGGATGCGGTAGACCGCGGCAGCGCCGCAGTCTTTGCAGTGTTTGATCGGCTTGCGCAGCATGAAGGCAGTGTAATGCGGCCCTACTTGACGCTGACCGTGATCGGTTCCAGCCCGCTCACGCCGCCATGCATGGTGTCGCCGGCCACCACGGCGGCCACACCCTCGGGCGTGCCGGTGTAGATCAGATCGCCGGGCTGCAATTCCCAAGCCGCTGACAGGTGTTCCAGGGTTTCGGCGATGTTCCAGATCAGTTTCGAGACATTGCTGCGCTGGCGTTCCTGGCCGTTCACCTGCAGGTAAATTTCGGCCTTGCCGATGTCGCCGGCCGCTGCTGCCGGGGTGATCGGGCCAATCGGTGCCGCCTTGTCGAAGCCCTTGCCGATGCACCAGGGCCGACCCTGTTTTTTCATCTCGTTTTGCAGGTCGCGGCGTGTCATGTCCAGGCCCACGGCGTAGCCGAAGATGTGTTGCTGGGCGTCGGCCGCCTTGATGTCCTTGCCGCCCTTGCCGATCGCCACCACCAGTTCGATTTCGTGGTGCAGGTTTTTGGTCAGGCTGGGGTAGGGCATGCTGCCGGTCTCGCCGGCGTTGACCACGACCAGCGCGTCGGCCGGTTTCATGAAGAAGAAGGGCGGCTCGCGGCCGCTGAAACCCATCTCCTTGGCGTGGTCCTCGTAGTTGCGTCCAACACAGTAAATACGGTGCACCGGAAAGCGCGCGGCGGTGCCCAGCACCGGGACCGACACGGTGGCGGCGGGCGTGAAAACATAGCTCATGGGAAGGCTTCTTTCTTCAGGCTGATTTAGTGACGAGTTCGAAATGCTCAACGACCGGTGGTGCGGCAAAAAACGGGCCGACGATGGCGCGCCACTGGGCAAACGCCGGCGACTGGCGAAAACCTACCGTGTGGTCTTCCAGCGTATCCCAGAAAATCTGCAGCACGTAGCGCTCCGGGTTTTCAATGCCGCGGTTGACCTTGTAGCCCTGGAAGCCCTTGACCTGGTGAATGACGGTTTTCAAGCCGCGCGCGATGGCTTCTTCAAAAGCGGCGTTCTGTCCAGGGGGGATACGGATGTCGGCAAGTTCGAGGATCATGATGAAAGTCTCCGGTGGGGCGGTTGCAAGTGGCAGTGGGGCGAGTTTAGCGTCACCGCCATCGATGGTCTTGCTGCGGTATGCTGGCACCCATGCACACTGAAAACTTTATTCCCGGAAAAGACGCCTCGCTCGAATCCACCATCAATACCTTGCAAGCCCGGCTCCAGGCGCTGGGCTTTCACATCGAGGAGCGCAGCTGGCTTAATCCGGTGGAGGGCATCTGGTCGGTGCATATCCGGGACCGCGATTGCCCTCTCTTGTTCACCAACGGCAAGGGCGCGACCCGGCTGGCTTGCCTGGCCAGCGCCTTGGGCGAGTTTTTTGAGCGTCTCTCGACCAACTATTTCTGGACCCACTATTACCTGGGGCCGGTGGTGGCGGATCGCCACCATGTGCATTACCCGCAGGAGCGCTGGTTCGAAATCGGCGCGGACGGCAACTGGCCGGCCGAATTGCTGAATCCCGAGTTGCACAAGTTCTACAACCCGGAAGGCAGCGTTGACGCCAGCAATCTGGTCGAGTTCAACTCGGGCAACGTGGAGCGCGGCATCTGCGCCATTCCCTACCTGCGCCAGCGCGATGGGGCCGTGACCTGGTTTCCGGTCAACATCATCGGCAACCTGTACGTGAGCAACGGCATGTCGGCCGGCAACACCAAGTTTGAAGCGCGCACCCAGGCCTTGTCGGAGATCTTCGAGCGGCACATCAAATTTCGCATCGTCAGCGAAGGCATTTGCCTGCCGGACGTGCCGGAAGCGGTGATTGGGCGCTATCCGCGCATCGCTGCCGGTATCGATGCCTTGCGCGCGGCCGGTTTCGGCATTCTGGTCAAGGATGCCTCGCTGGGCGGTCAGTACCCGGTGATGAACGTGACTTTGCTGCACCCGCAGGACCAGGGTTGCTTTGCCAGCTTTGGTGCCCATCCGCGCTTCGAGATTGCACTGGAGCGCGCCTTGACCGAATTGCTGCAAGGCCGCGCGCTGGACGCCCTGGCCGGCTTCCCGGTGCCGGGTTTCGATCTGGAAGAGGTGGCCAGTTCCACCAACCTCGAAATCCATTTTGTCGACTCCAGCGGCGTCATCCACTGGAAGTTTCTGGGGGATCTGCCGGATTACGAGTTTTGCGACTGGAACTTCAGCAACAGCACGGCCGAGGACTATGCCTGGGCCATTGACCGCATCCAGCGTGACGGGCGCGACATCTACATCGCCGACTTCACCCACCTGGGGGTCTACGCCTGCCGCGTTCTGGTGCCCGGCATGTCTGAAATCTACCCGGTGGACGACCTGGAGTTCGAGAACAACAGCGTCGGCAACGCGATCCGCGAAGCGATCCTGAACCTGTCCGATCTGGACGACGAGGAGTGCGCCGATCTGCTGGCCACCCTGAATGAATCGGCGCTGGCCGATCAGCGCCCGGTGGCGGCGGTGATCGGGCTGGCGGCCGATCCGGGATCGTTCTGGAGCGACCTGCGCCTCGGTGAACTCAAGACCTTGCTGGCGCTGGCCATCGGCGACGAAGCGGCCACGCTGGAGGGCTGCCACTGGATTCGGCATTTCGATCAGCTCAACCCGCAGCGGCGCGCGGTTTACGCCTGCATCGAGTGCCTGATCAACTTGGCCGACATGGGCGACAGCGGTCCCTACCTGGATGCCTTGCGCCAACTGTACGGTGCCGGCGCGGTGGCGCAGGCGCATGCGCTGATCATGCAAACCGATCGCTTCATGGGCCTGCCGGCACCGGGGCTGCTGCTGGAAGGCTGCGAAATGCACCGCAAGTTGCTGCTGGCCTACGACAAGGTGCATGCGCGTGCTGCCTGACCTGGTCCCCAGGCTTTTCCCTGGAGGGGCGGCCCAGCGCCGGAGTGAGGGATGAAGATCGTCAGGAAAATTCTCCGGGCGCTGTTCTTTCCGCTGATTGCGGCCTTGCTGCTTTTTGAGGAGTGGGGCTGGGAGCCGCTGGCCGCCGCTTTTGGCCGACTCGCCAGACTGGCCCTGTGGGCCGCGCTGGAGCGAAAGATAGCGCGCTTGTCACCGCGTTGGGCCGTGCTCGTTTTCGGCGTCCCGATGCTGGCCTTGCTGCCGGTGAAATTGCTGGCGCTGTACCTGTTTGGAAAAGGCCAGGCTACGCTGGGTCTGGTCTTGTTGCTGAGTGCCAAGATCGGAGGCACCGCAGTGCTGGCGCGCCTGTTCCAGTTGACGCAGCCGGCGTTGCTGCAATTGCGCTGGTTCGCCTGGTGGTACCCGCGCTGGAAGAAATGGAAAGACGGTGTTCTGGAGCAGGTACACAACTCCGCCGTCTGGCGCGCCGGACAGCAACTCAGGCGCTCGGTGAAATCCTGGTGGGCCGGCTTGCGGGATTGAAGTGTCGCAGGCGATGGCGCCGGCGCTCGAAGCGGGCGACTTTCGGTTTATCCTCGGCCCCATGAGTATCAGCGAACCTTGCGTCGAGCCGAAGCTGAACCCCCAATGGCTGCTACCCCAATGGCCGGCCCCGGCGCAAGTGCACGCGCTGTGCACCACGCGCGTTGGTGGCACGTCGGTGGCGCCCTACGACTCGCTCAATCTGGGACTGCATGTCGGGGATGATCCGTCGGCGGTCGCTGCCAACCGCGCCATTCTGGCGCAGGCAATTGATGCGCAGCCGGTTTTTTTATCGCAGCCGCACGGGGTGCAGGTGGTGACGCTGTCGGCCGCCACAGCGCACGGAACGCCAGCGGACGGCTGCGTTACCGATCAGAGGGGCGTTGCCTGCACCATCATGGTGGCCGATTGTCTGCCGGTCTTGTTGACCAATCTGCAAGGGAGCCGGGTGGCGGCCGCGCACGCCGGCTGGCGCGGTTTGGCGGGGTCGGGCGGGGTTGGCATTCTGGAGTCGGTGGTGGCCTGTTTCGGTGCACCGGGGTCGGCCCGGAGTTCCACCAAGGCGGCTGAAATCATGGCCTGGTTGGGTCCCTGCATAGGGCCACAGGCGTTTGAAGTGGGTGACGAGGTGCGCCATGCCTTTGTCGACAATGATCCCGCGGCAAAGGCCTTGTTCAAGCCAAAAGGCGGAGCCAAATGGTGGGCCGATCTGGCCGGCCTGGCCCGCTTGCGCTTGAGGGCCTTGGGCGTGCGGGAAATATATGGCAACGATGGCGGTCGCGACTGGTGCACGGTCAGCCATCCGGCACGCTTCTTTTCGCACCGGCGCGATCACGTCGGCGGTCGCATGGCAGCCTGCATCTGGCTGGGCTGAAGTCCAAGCGGCAAAACCTGTTGGCCGGCCAATCGCGCCGTCCCAGCCGGCTCGCCCGGGGCCGCAACGGGGCACCGCATCGCCGGACCTGAGATACTCGGGTTTACACTCTCGTGCAGCACTAGACAGGACATGGCATGACACAGGACTCCCCTGAATTTTGGGCCCAATCGGCGCAACAATTTCAACAGGTATTGAGCGAGGGCTGGAACAAGGTATTTCAGTCCTTCCAGAACCTGGATTTGGGTGGCCTGGGCGTGGCCGAGGTGGCACCCGCCACAGCAACTCCCCAGATCGGTTTTGCGCCCGAGAAGCTGCAACAGTTGCAGCAGCAATACCTGCGGGACGCCGCCGGTCTGTGGACACAGGCCACGGCACAGTCCAGCGACAAGCGCTTTGCCGGGCAAGCCTGGAGCGCCAATCCGGTGGCCGCCTTTTCGGCTGCCGCCTACCTGCTCAACAGCCGCACCCTGATGGCCTTGGCCGATGCGGTGCAGGCCGATGCCAAGACACGCGCGCGCATTCGTTTCACGGTGGAACAACTGACCGCCGCCGCCGCGCCCAGCAACTTTTTGGCCTTCAACGCCGAGGCGCAAAAGAAGGCAATCGAGACCCAGGGCGAGAGCATCGCCAAGGGGATTACCAATTTGATTCACGATCTGCGCCAGGGTCATGTGTCGATGACCGACGAAAGCGTGTTTGAAGTCGGCAAGAACGTCGCCACCACGGAGGGCGCCGTGGTATTCGAGAACGAGCTGTTTCAGTTGCTTGAATACAAGCCGCTGACAGCCAAGGTTTATGAAAAGCCCTTGCTGCTGATGCCGCCCTGCATCAACAAGTTCTACATCCTGGACCTGCAGCCGGAAAACTCCCTGATTCGCTATGCCGTGGCGCAAGGGCACCGCACTTTTGTCATCAGCTGGCGCAACCCCGACGCCTCGCTGGCGCACAAGACCTGGGATGACTATGTCGAAGACGCCGCCATCAAGGCGATCGAGGTCGCGCAGGAAATCAGCGGGGCCAAGACCATCAATGCCTTGGGGTTTTGCGTCGGCGGCACTATTTTGGGCTGTGCGCTGGCGGTGCTGGCGGCGCGCGGCCAAAAGCCGGTGGCCAGCGCCACCTTTCTGACATCCTTGCTTGATTTCACCGACACCGGCATTCTGGACGTCTTCATCGATGAGTCCTTCGTCAAATACCGGGAACAGGAAATGGGCCAGGGCGGTTTGATGAAGGGCAAGGACCTTTCCAGTACCTTCAGCTTTCTGCGGCCCAATGACCTGGTGTGGAACTACGTCGTCGGCAACTACCTGAAGGGCGAAACACCGCCACCGTTCGACCTGCTCTACTGGAACAGCGATTCAACCAACCTGCCAGGCCCTTTTTACGCCTGGTACCTGCGCAACACTTACCTCGAAAACAAGCTGGTCAAGCCCGGCCAGGCCTTGGTATGCGGTGAAAAGATCGATTTACGCAAGCTGACCCTGCCGGTCTACATCTATGGCTCGCGCGAGGATCACATTGTGCCGATTGGCGGCGCCTACGCCTCGACCCAGGTGCTGCCCGGCAAAAAACGTTTTGTCATGGGTGCTTCCGGTCACATCGCCGGTGTCATCAACCCGCCAGCCAGCAAAAAGCGCAGCCACTGGCGACGTGAAGACGGCAAGTTTCCCAAGACCAGTACCGAATGGCTGGCCGGAGCGACCGAATACCCGGGTAGCTGGTGGTCCGACTGGTCCGAGTGGCTGCAAGCCCAGGCCGGCAAGCAGATTGCCGCCCCCAAAACTTACGGCAAAGGCAAAAAATACAAGGCGATCGAGGCGGCGCCCGGTCGCTACGTGAAGGCAAAGGCCTGAACAGTTTTTTTTATCAGGAGAAAGAAATGCAAGACATCGTTATCGTTTCAGCCGCCCGCACCGCTGTCGGCAAGTTCGGCGGCAGCCTCGCCAAAACCTCGGCTCCCGAGCTCGGCGCCGCGGTCATCAAGGATTTGCTGGCGCGCACCGGGCTGGGCGTCGACCAGATCGGTGAGGTCATCATGGGCCAGGTGCTGGCGGCCGGCGTCGGCCAGAATCCGGCGCGCCAGGCGCTGATGAAGAGCGGGTTGCCGATGGAAACCCCGGCCCTCACCATCAACGCCGTCTGCGGCTCCGGCCTGAAAGCCGTGATGCTGGCGGCGCAGGCGGTGGCCTATGGCGACAGCGAGATCGTGATTGCCGGCGGGCAGGAGAATATGAGTGCCTCGCCCCATGTCCTGCAGGGCTCGCGCGACGGCCAGCGCATGGGGGACTGGAAGATGGTCGACTCGATGATCGTGGACGGCCTGTGGGATGTCTACAACCAGTACCACATGGGCGTCACCGCCGAGAACGTGGCCAGGCAATACGGCATCAGCCGTGCCATGCAGGATGCCTTGGCCTTGGCCAGCCAGCAAAAAGCCGCTGCCGCCCAGGACGCCGGAAAGTTCAAGGACGAAATCGTCACCCTCAGCCTGGCCCAGAAGAAGGGCGATCCGATTCTGTTCGGCGCCGACGAATACCTCAACCGCAAGACCAATGCCGAAGCCTTGGCGGCTTTGCGGCCGGCTTTCGACAAAGCCGGTGGCGTGACCGCCGGCAATGCCTCCGGTCTGAATGACGGCGCGGCTGCCGTGATGGTGATGAGCGCCAGCAAGGCGGCCGCCCTGGGGCTCAAGCCGATGGGCCGCATTGCCAGCTTCGCCACCAGCGGCTTGGACCCGGCGCTGATGGGCATGGGCCCGGTGCCGGCATCGCAAAAGGCACTGGCGCGGGCCGGCTGGAAAGCGGCCGACCTGGACCTGCTGGAAATCAACGAAGCGTTCGCGGCGCAAGCCTGTGCGGTGAACCAGCAGATGGGCTGGGATACCTCCAAGGTCAACGTCAACGGCGGCGCCATTGCCATCGGTCACCCGATCGGCGCCTCCGGCTGCCGTATCCTGGTCACGCTGCTGCATGAGATGCAGCGCCGCGGCGCCAGGAAGGGCATTGCCTCCCTGTGCATAGGCGGCGGCATGGGCGTGGCTTTGACGATAGAGCGTTGAACCGTTTTATGTTGTTGCGCGGAGCCAGTGCCGGGTTGGCCTTGGCCTTGTTGCTGCTGCCGCAACTGGCCAGCGCCGAGAGTGCGCTGTGTCAAACCGGCCGTCGGCAGTCGCCCATCGACATCGTGGCGCCGGTCAGGCACAAGTTGCCGGCGCTGGAGTTCCGTTACCGGCCGGCAGCGTTGAAGATTGCCAATGACGGGCATACCGCGCGCGTGCGTTTTGCCAACGCCAGCCAACTGCTGATCGGCAGGGAAGTTTTCACGCTGCAACAGTTTCACTTTCACACGCCCGGCGGTGACCGCCTGGCTGGCGAAGAGTTCCCCATGGCGGCCCATTTGCTGCACAAGAGCAAGTCCGGCCAATTGCTGGCGCTGGTGGTGTTGTTTCGCCAGGGTGCCGAGAACCCGGCGCTGGCGGCGTTGTGGCCGCATCTACCGGCGCATGCGGACGGCGATCACCTTGTCGCCAACGCCACGGCTGACGCCAGTGGCTTGCTGCCCGTCAGCCGCGCCTATTACCGCTATCCGGGCTCTCTGACGGCCGCCCCTTGCACGGAGGGTGTGACGTGGCTGGTGATGAAGCAGCCCTTGACCCTGTCGGCGCCGCAGTTGGCCTTTTGGCGCGCGCGCTTCGCCGACAACATTCGAGGCCCGCAAGCGCTGCAGGGGCGCATCGTCGAGGAGAGTTGGTAGCTCTCCGGTAGACAAAGAATCGTAGATTTGCAACACAGCACACCAGACAAGGAACAATTCATGAAGCAAGACACACAACAATCCCGGTCACTGGGCAGGGGCCTGGCTGCGCTGTTGCTGATCCTGAGTACCACGGCCGGCTCGGCGTCCGCGCAGGAACTGGCCCGACCGCGCAAGCCCAAGGCGCCCGGGATCGAGGTGACGGTCAATGCAGAAATGACCGGGGCCGGTATCGTCTCCAGCGGCGTCACGCTGCCACCCGTGCCGCCGGTCACCGGCAGTCGGAAAAACCCGGTGCCGTCGTGGGGCAAGCCGCTGCCGTACCCGGTTGTGATTGCGGACCGGCGCAACAACCGGCTGATTCAGATCGCGCCCGACAAAAGCATCATCTGGGAGTTTGCTTCACCGGGTTTGAAAATCTACCGCGGCAACGAGGACGTGAACTTTTCCCCCGACGGCAAGCTGCTGGCGGTGAGCGAGGAAGACAACTTCGACGTGCACATCGTCGATTACGAAAAGAAGCTGCTGACCTGGACCTATGGCACCCCCGACTTTCGCGGCAAGGCGCCGGGTTTTCTGAATTATCCGGACGATGCCCATTTGCTGGCCGACGGCAAGTTCATCACTGCCGATATCCGTAATTGCCGTGTTTTGATCATCGATCCCAAGGACAACAGCGTTGCCACGCAATGGGGCACACCCGGCAAATGCCGCCACAATCCGCCGCACGAGCTGGGCCATCCCAACGGCGCCACGCCACTGGAGAATGGCGACATTCTGGTGACCGAAATCACTGGTTCCTGGATCTCGCGCATCACGCGCGAAGGCAAGGTGCTGTGGAGTGTCAAGGCGCCCAACATCCGCTATCCGTCGGACGCCTTCATGACGGTGGACGGCAAGCAGGTGATCGTGGCCGATTTCTGGAAGCCCGGGCGCATCGTGATCTTCGACCCGGCCACCCGCAAAATAAGTTGGGAGTATTTCGTCAAGGAGGGCGAGAAGATGCTGGACCATTCCAGCATTGCCCGCGAACTGCCTGACACCGGCGACATCTTCGTGGTCGATGATTTGCGCGACCGCGTCCTGGTGATAGACCGCAAGACCAAGGAATTTATCTGGCAATACGGCGTGACCGATACCAAGGGTCATAAGCCTGGTTACCTGTTTTATCCGGATGGCTTCGACATTGACGTATTCCGCGACTGGAAGGCGGCCCTGGGCAAGCGCTGACCTCCGTGTATTCCGCCATGCGGGGAAGAAGATTAGTCGCTATAGTGACACCTTAAACACTGATTCCTCAATCTATTGGGAGCATAGCCATGAGTCAAAAAGTAGCCTACGTCACCGGCGGCATGGGCGGCATCGGAACCGCCATTTGCCAGCGTCTGTACCAGGAAGGATTCCGCGTCATCGCTGGTTGTGGCCCGACCCGCGACCACGCCAAGTGGCTGGCTGAGCAGGCGGCACTGGGCTTCACCTTTCATGCTTCGGTTGGCAATGTGGGGGACTGGGATTCCACCGTGGCGGCTTTCAGCAAGACCAAGGCGGAGCATGGCAGCATTGACGTGCTGGTGAACAATGCCGGCATCACGCGGGACCGCATGTTCGTCAAGATGACGCGTGACGACTGGGACGCGGTGATCGAAACCAATCTGAACTCGATGTTCAACGTGACCAAGCAGGTGGTCGCCGACATGGTGGACAAGGGCTGGGGCCGGATCATCAACATCTCCTCGGTGAATGGCGCCAAGGGTCAGGCCGGACAAACCAATTATTCCGCCGCCAAGGCCGGCATGCACGGCTTCACCATGGCCTTGGCGCAGGAATTGGCCAACAAGGGCGTGACCGTCAACACGGTCAGCCCGGGCTATATTGGCACCGACATGGTGAAGGCGATCCGGCAGGACGTGCTCGACAAGATCATCGCCACCGTGCCGGTCAAGCGGCTCGGTGAGCCGAGCGAAATTGCCTCCATCATTGCCTGGCTGGCGTCGGATGACGGCAGCTACTCCACCGGTGCCGATTTCTCGGTCAATGGCGGCTTGCACATGGGCTGAGGACGGTTTCGGCCGTTAAACCGTCAAGGCCTCCGACAGCGTCAACCACTGTTCTTCCAGGCTCTGCAATTCATCGTTGACGGCTTTCAGGCGTCTGCCCAGTTCGGCAATTTCGGCCAGCGGTGGTGAATTGGACAGGTGTCCCTCCAGCGCTGCGCCTTCCAGATTGAGCACCGCCATGCGCGCTTCGATTTCATCGAGTTGCCGCTTCAGGGAGCCTTGGGGCGCGCTCTTTGTTTTGGGCTGCACCGGCGCCGCCGCGAGGGCCTTGCGCTGTGCTTTGGCAGCGCTGCTGGCGGCTTCCTTGATGGCTTCGCGCTGGCGCCGGGCTTCGTCCAGCAGGTGGCGCTGGTAGTCGTCCAGGTCGCCGTCGAAGGGCGCGACGCCACCGCGCGAAACCATCCAGAACTCGTCGCAGACCGCGCGCAGCAGGGCCCGGTCATGGCTGACCAGCATGACGGTGCCCTCGAATTCGTTGAGCGCCATGGAGAGCGCTTCACGGGTCGCCAGGTCCAGGTGGTTGGTCGGCTCGTCCAGCAGCAGTAGATTGGGCCGTTGCCAGACGATCATGCACAGCACCAGGCGCGCTTTTTCGCCGCCGCTCATGCTGCCGACGGCCTGTTTGACCATGTCGCCGCCGAAGTTGAAAGTGCCCAGAAAACTGCGCAGATCCTGCTCCCGGGTCGCCTGGCCAGCGATCTTGCCGGCGGCGCTCAAATCCTTGACCAGGCGGATCATGTGCTCCAGTGGCGTATCGAGCGGCCGCAGAACATCGAGTTCTTGTTGGGCGAAGTAGCCAATGTTGAGGCCCTTGCCTTCGGTGATCTCGCCGCCGATGGCCTTCAGCTCCCGGGCAATGGTTTTCACCACGGTCGATTTGCCTTGTCCATTGGCGCCCAGAATACCGATGCGCTGGCCGGCTAGCACCGAGCGGCTGACGTTGCGCACGATCACGCTGGGCGGCGTGCCCGCCGGCGCCCCATCCGGCGGCGGATAGCCAAAGCTGACGCCGGTCATCGACAGCATGGGGTTGGGCAGATTGGCCGGTTCCTTGAATTCGAAGGTGAAATCGGCTTCCGACAACAAGGGCGCGATTTTCTCCATGCGGTCCAGTGCCTTGACCCGGCTCTGCGCCTGCTTGGCCTTGCTGGCCTTGGCCTTGAAGCGGGCGATGAATTTTTGCAGGTGGGCTATTTTGTCCTGCTGCTTGGCAAAGGCGTTTTGCTGCAGTTCCATCTGCTCGGCGCGCATGTCTTCGAATTTGCTGTAGTTGCCGCCGTAGCGGACCAATTTGGCGGCATCGATGTGCAGCGTGACGTTGGTCACGGCATCGAGGAATTCGCGGTCGTGGCTGATCACGATCAAGGTGCCTTCATAGCGTTTCAGCCAGGCTTCCAGCCACACCAGCGCGTCCAGGTCCAGGTGGTTGGTCGGTTCGTCCAGCAACAGCAGTTCGGACGGGCACATCAGGGCGCGGGCCAGTTGCAGCCGCATGCGCCAGCCGCCGGAAAAACTGTTGACCGGATTGCTCAGTTCGGTGGTCTTGAAACCCAGCCCCAGGATCAGTGCCTGGGCTCGCGCCGGGGCATCATGGGCGCCGGCATCCTGTAGCGCCATGTAGGCGTGCGCCATGCGGTCGTAGTCTTCGGTGTCTTCCGCCGCCGCGACCTCTTGTTGTGCCGCCAGCAGCACGCTGTCGCCCTCCACCACGAAGTCGGTCGCGTTTTGGCCGGTCTCGGGCATGTCTTGCGCCACCTGGCCCATGCGCCATTGGGGCGGGATGTAGTACTCGCCGGCGTCTTCGTGCAGGTTGCCGTTGAACAGTGCAAACAGGGAGGATTTGCCAGCCCCGTTGCGCCCCACCAGGCCGATTTTCTCGCCCGGGTTGAGGGTGACGCTGGCGGCGTCGAGAAGCACTTTGGCACCGCGGCGCAGAGTGACGTTTTTAAGAGTGATCAAGGGGCAGGGTTCGGTTGAGGTTGAGCGACGTCATCTTCTTGCGTCGCGGTGGTTTGCGGGTTGGACCGGCCAGGGCTGTCCGGCCGGCGTTTGTGCTGGGCCAGCAGTGCTTGACGGGTCAGCAGCAGGACCTGGTCGGCACCGGCGCTGGTTTCCAGCCAGACCGCTTCCAGTCGGGGAAAAGCGGCTTCGAAGTGCTGGCGTTCGTGGCCGATTTCCAGCAGCAGCACGGCCTGTTCGGTCATGTGGGGCGAGGCGTCGTGCAGCAGTTGACGGATGAAGTCCATGCCGTCGCTGCCGCCCGCCGCATTGCCGTCCAGCGCCAGCGCCGGTTCCGCCCGGTATTCGGCCGGCAGGCTGGCCATGCTGCCGGCGTTGACGTAAGGCGGGTTGCACAAGATCAGGTCGTAGGGACCGTGGACGCTGGCCAGTCCATTCGAAGTCAGCAGGGTGATGCGCTGCTGCAGCTGGTAGCGGTCGACATTGATGCGGGCCACCGCCAGCGCGTCAACCGAGATGTCGCTGGCGTCCACCTTGATCTCCGGATAGGCCAGGGCGGCCAGCACCGCCAGGCTGCCATTGCCGGTACACAGGTCCAGCACCCGATGCGTGGCGGCGCTCAACCAGGGGTCGATGGCACCACTCACCAGCAGTTCGGCGATCAGGGAGCGTGGCACGATAACGCGCTCGTCGACATAAAACGCATGGCCTTGCAACCAGGCTTCCTGCGTCAGGTAGGCGGCCGGCTTTCGGGATTCGATTCTTTGCCTGAAAAGTTCGGCTATCTGTTGCTGCTGCCGATCGCTGGGTATCTGGCTGGAGACGCCGTTCGGGTCATCCAGAGGTGTGTCGAGCGGCAGACCCAATTGCCACAAAACCAGCCACGCGGCCTCGTCAAAAGCGTTGCTGGTGCCGTGGCCAAACGCCACCCCTGCCGCGCTGAGCTGACGCTCTCCCGCTGCTATCAATTCAAAAACAGTCATGACTACAGTCGCACTCTCGACTCAGTGCTTCACATCCAGCGTGATTTCGGTGAAGGAGGGTTCGTCGTCCGGGTCCTCCGCATCTTCCACCGGTTTGGCGGCGGCACTGAAGTCATTTTGCAAGCGCCACATCAGATTGGTGGGCGAGTCGGAATTGGCCAGGCCCTCCTTGCGATCCACAGTACCCTGCATGATCAGGCTGGCGATGGACTGCTCGAAAGTCTGGCTGCCTTCGGTCATGGAGCTTTCCATGGCCTCTTTGAGGCCTGAAAAATCCCCTTTTTCAATCAGCTCGGACACCAGTTTGGTATTCAGCAAAAGTTCCACCGCCGGTATGCGGCCACCGGTGGTGCTGCGCAGCAGTCGCTGCGACACAACGGCTCTCAAGGCCGCGGCCAGATCGCCCAGCATGGTGGGACGGACCTCCACCGGGTAAAAACTCAGAACCCGGTTGAGCGCCTGGTAGCTGTTGTTGGCGTGCATGGTGGCCAGACACAAATGCCCTGACTGGGAGTAGGCGATGGCGGCAGACATGGTTTCACGATCGCGGATTTCGCCGATCTGAATCACGTCCGGTGCCTGGCGCAAGGCGTTTTTAAGGGCCAACTGGGCCGATTTGGTGTCCATCCCGACTTCGCGCTGATTGACCACCGAGCGTTTGTTTTTGAACAGGAATTCGACCGGATCTTCAATCGTCAGGATGTGGCCCGCCACATTCTCATTGCGGTAATCGAGCATCGATGCCAGGGTGGTGCTCTTACCGGTTCCGGTGGCACCCACCATCAGCAGCAAGCCTCTTTTTTCCATCACCAATTCACCCAGGATCAGGGGTACCGACAAGGTGGCGAGCGGCGGAATGTCAATCGAAATGAAACGGATCACGGCGGCCAGGGTGCCACGCTGACGCATGCCGCTGATGCGAAACCGACCCACCCCCGACAGGCCCCACGCCATGTTCAGCTCATCGCTTTCTTCCAGTTCCTGCATGTGCTCGGGGGACAGGATTTCGGCCAATAAATTGCGCGGTCCGTCGGGGGGAAGGATCTGGCTATTGATCGGCACGCATTGCCCGTTGATCCGGATCAGTACCGGCGAGTGCGCCGACAGGTAGATGTCCGAGGCCTTCTTTTCACCCATCAGGCGAAGGATGCGCTCCATCGTGCCGGTACCGCGGATTTCTGCCATGTTGCTGCCCCTGTTTTCGTGCTGTGTGGTCGGGAGAACAGCGCTCAGTCGCGCAGCAAGTCGTTGAGGCTGGTCTTGGCGCGCGTTTGGGCGTCCACCCGTTTCACGATGATCGCCGCATACAAGCTGTATTTGCCGTCGGCACTGGGCAAATTGCCGGACACCACCACCGAGCCGGCCGGGATGCGGCCATAGCTCACGGTGCCGCTGGCTCGGTCATAAATCTTGGTGCTCTGACTGAGGTAAACACCCATCGAAATGACCGAGTTTTCTTCCACGATCACGCCCTCGACCACTTCCGAGCGGGCGCCGATAAAACAATTGTCTTCGATGATGGTGGGGCCGGCCTGCATCGGCTCCAGCACGCCGCCGATACCGACGCCGCCGCTCAAATGCACGTTCTTTCCGATCTGCGCGCAGGATCCGACAGTAGCCCAGGTGTCGACCATGGTGCCCTCGTCCACATAGGCGCCAATGTTGACGTAAGAGGGCATCAAAACCACGCCCTTGCCAATGAAGCTGCCACGCCGGGCTACGGCAGGCGGCACCACGCGCACACCGGTTGCTCGCATGCCTTCTTCGTCCAGGTGGGCGAACTTGGTCGGCACCTTGTCGTAAAAACCCAGGTCACCGGCCCTGATGATGGTGTTGTCTGTCAGGCGAAAACTCAACAGCACGGCCTTCTTGATCCATTGGTGGGTAGTCCATTGACCGATGCCGTTGCGAGTGGCAACGCGCAAATGGCCGTTGTTGAGATCCGAGATCACGTGTTCAACCGCTTCACGAATCTGGGGACTGTTTTCGGCGCTGAGGGAGGCGCGGCCTTCCCACGCCAGTTCAATTATTCTTTGCAGTTGTTGCGTCATGAAAAGTGTCTTTCGGTGCGGTTCAAGTTCGGGTTTTGACAAATTGGACGATGCGCTGTGCCGCTTCGACACATTCAGCCGTTTCGGCCACCAGTGCCATGCGGATCCGTTGCTCACCCGGGTTCGCACCCTGACGGGTGCGGGACAGGTAAGAGCCCGGCAAAATCGTGACATTGTAAAGAGCGAACAGATCCCGCGCGAAATCCGTGTCGCTGCCATTGACCTTGGCCCAAAGGTAAAAACCGGCATCCGGCAGCGCCACCTCCAGCACCTCGGCCAGCAGGGGCGTGACCTGGGCGAATTTGCTGCGGTACAGAGCCCGGTTTTCGATCACGTGCTGCTCGTCGCGCCAGGCGGCAATGCTGGCGGCCTGCACCACGGGGCTCATGGCGCAGCCGTGGTAGGTGCGGTAGAGCAAAAATTGCCTGATGATGCTTGCGTCGCCGGCCACGAAGCCGCTGCGCATGCCTGGCACGTTACTGCGTTTGGACAGGCTGGTGAGCGAGATCAGGTTTCTGAAATCGTTGCGGCCCAGCTTGGCCGCCGCCTCCAAGCCGCCCAGTGGGGGCTCGTCACGGAAGTAGATTTCGCTGTAGCACTCGTCCGAGGCAATCACAAAGCCATGGCGGTCGCTCAAAGCAAACAGTTTTTCCCACTCGGAGAGCGGCATCACGGCGCCGGTCGGGTTGCCGGGCGAACAGACCAGCAGCAACTGGGTGCGGGACCAGACCGCTTGCGGTACGCTGTCCCAGTCCTGGGCAAAATTTCGCGCCGGGTCGGTTGGCACAAAGTAGGGTTCGGCCCCGGCGAGCAGTGCCGCGCCCTCGTAAATCTGGTAGAACGGATTGGGGCAGACCACCACCGGAGCCGGTTCGGGGGCGCGCTTGGCCAGTCCCGGATTGACAATGGTTTGGGTCAGTGCAAACAGGGCTTCGCGCGAGCCGTTCACCGGTAACAGCTGGCTGGCAGGGTCCAACGCCAGGTCATAACGATGTTTAAGCCAGTCGGCAAAAGCAGTCCGCAGCTTGATGTCGCCGGCGGTTGCCGGGTAAGTCGCCAAGCCGCTGGGCGTACTCAGCAGCGCATCGATCATTGCCTGCTGAATGAACGCAGGCGTCGGGTGTTTGGGCTCACCCATGCCCAAACTGATAGGGCGCAGGTTCGGGTTCGGGGTGACGCTGTTGAGCAGTTGATGCAGCCGCTCGAACGGGTAGGGCTGAAGCAGGGAAAGCAGTGGATTCATGGGAGCCGATTATCCCGCCTGTGCGGCACTTGCCGTCAGCCCACCCAAGCGGTGAGCGACAGCGGTTTATTTCTTGCTTTTCTTGCGCGCCGCGGTGGTCTTTGCCGCCGGCTTTCCGGCAGCTTCAGTCTCGGCGGTCTTGGGTGCGTCGCCCAGCAGTGATTTGAGCGGGCAGATTTTGAAAGCCGGGCATTTTTCACATCCGGCGACGATGGCGATGGGGCAGATGGTCATGGATCTTTCCTGGGTTGGTGCTTGCTGGGAGGTCCGTAGTATGCGCCAGCACGCGACCAGAAGCGATGCCCGTGAAATGAGAAATAGGCCAAATTGCAGGGTCCTGCCTGGGGCTCAAGACGGCCAATCAGATCGCGGTAAGATGCTTGGCCCGTGAGAATTGAAGTTCCTGGCAGCTCAATTGAATGAATCCAACCTTTTCGACCCAGCCTGAAACCGCCTGACACTACAGGCTCAATGAACAATGCGACCGCCAGTAAAAGATCCCATCCGCGTACTGCTTATTGATGGCCAGCGAATCGTTCTTGCCGGCTTGAAATTGTTGATCGAGAGTGACACCCGCTTCGCGGTATGTGGTGTGGCCGCCAGCCGGGATGAAGCCTTGGCTCAGATCGGCCAGCACGACCCCGACATCATCATTCTGGAACTTGACATGGGGGAGGATAGCGGCCTGTATCTGATCCCCTTGTTGCATTCCCAGTGTCGCGCCAAGATTGTTGTTTTGACCGGCAACAAGGATCTGGCCCTGCATGATCAGGCCATCATCACGGGCGCGCGCGGGGTAGTGGGAAAAGATGATCTTCCCAAAATGTTGTTTAACGCGATTGAGAAGATTCACCAGGGCGAGCTTTGGCTGAACCGTGACGCCACCGCACGCATTTTGTTGGGCGTCGCCAAGGCGCATGCACCGAAGGGCGCGGCGCCGGAAGAAAAACTATTGGCCAGCCTGACCAAAAAAGAGGAGAAGGTGCTGCAAGCGGTGGTGGCTTCGTCCGGCAAACAACTCAAAATAATCGCCGATGAGTTGTTTATCAGTCAACATACGCTGCGCAATCACCTGGCCGCCATCTACGAAAAATTGGGTGTCGCCAATCGCCTGGAACTCTATGTTTTCTGCAGCTCGCAGTCCCGCGGCAATCCGGGTTAGGGCTCCTAGTCGTAACTCTTGATGACTTGACTCAGAATCTTGACACCGATGCCGAACCTGCCTTCGACGGCCTCGACGCGAACCACTTCTCCCTCGCAACACAATTTCAATTTGCCGCCCGGTGTATCAAGGTCGACCCAGAAATCGATATGGGAGCCCATCTTTTGCTCGCTGCTTTGCACGATATACAAGCCGCTGGCGCTGATGTCACGCGTGACGCCCTGCATCCCTTTGACGCAAGTTGGCAGTTCCGTGCTGATTCTGGCGTGCCGGCGATGCCTGTTCGATGTGTTTGTTGCGACTTTGGTCATGCTAGATCCTCTTTTTGCCAACTGTAGCGCAAGCTTTGGGCGGCGACATCGGGTTGGATCATTTTATTTGTAACACCATTTGTCAATGGAGGACCGCAAGAAGGTGCGGCTACCTTGACGGCAGACGCCTGCGGGCAGTGAATCCGATCAGCCCCAGTCCGGCCAGCAACATGGCGTAAGTCTCAGGCTCGGGAACCGGCGTGACGGCGGCAATGGACGCGACCAGATAGTCCTGTTTATAGCCGTTGCTGTAAAGGTTGAAGGCGTATTGCGTCGAACCGGCCACGTCATTTTTGGCGTTGTTGATCATGCTGCTGGCGGCGGCTTCAACCGTCGAATTGGTCGAGTCCGTGGTGCGTACGACGCCGCTGGTCAGAACCCCATCGTCCTTTGCCAGTTCCCACAAGGCGAGTTGGAAGGCGGCGCTATTGACGCTGTTGCCGCTGGTACTGGCATAGGACTGGGAGTAAAGCTTGCTGACGTCGGCCGCTTGCGTGCTACCCAACGAACTCAGGCTGGAAACGTTATAGGACAAGCTGGATGACGAAGACCATTGAAACGGATCGATGCAATAGGCCAGAAATGACGTACCGTTACTCGATGTCGTGCCGACACTGATGTTCGCCGAGCCGCTGAAGTAATCATGCGCGCCACTTTGGATGGGCAGCACCAGATTGAGAGTCTTGCCGCTGACGGTGGCGGTTTCCTTGACGTATACCTGGCTGCCGGATCCATTGTCGTCGGCCAACACCTGGCTGCTGGCCAGCGTCAGGGATGCCAACAGGGTCAGGGCGAAAATGCGGCTCAGATTGCGGTTCATGAGGACTCTCCGAAAGTTTGTTATCGCTGATCAGTTCCAGCGATGAGTCAATTTTCGGAGCGTCCAGCCGCAGTGTGAATGGCGTCAGACCACCTATTCGCTAGTAGCTTGGCATCAACATTTTTTCACGCCCGGGTGGTAGTTCGGTACCAGTCGATCTGGTAGCAAGGGGGTGGCGATCAGGCGCTGGTGACGCCGATTCCCTTGAACTCGCCGCTTGCTATGCGTTTCTGCCACTCGGCCGGGCCGGTGATGTGGGCGCTGGTGCCCCCCGCATCAACCGCCACGGTGACCGGCATGTCGACCACGTCAAATTCATAGATTGCTTCCATGCCGAGGTCGGCAAAGCCCAATACCTTGGCCGTTTTGATGGCCTTGGAGACCAGATAGGCGGCACCGCCGACGGCCATCAGATAGGCGCTCTTGTGTTTCTTGATGGCCTCGATCGCGACCGGCCCGCGCTCGGCCTTGCCGATCATGGCAATCAAGCCTGTTTCGGCCAGCATCATCTCGGTAAAGCCGTCCATCCTGGTGGCGGTGGTGGGGCCGGCCGGGCCGACCGCTTCGCCCTTGATCGGGTCGACCGGGCCAACGTAGTAAATCACGCGGTTGGTGAAATCTACCGGCAGCTTTTCGCCCTTGGCCAGCATGTCCTTGATGCGCTTGTGGGCGGCATCGCGACCCGTCAGCATCTTGCCGTTGAGCAGCAAGGTGTCACCCGGTTTCCAACTCGCCACCTCTTCCTTGGTCAAGCTGTCGAGATTGACTTTTTTGCTCTTGATGTAGTCGGGTGCCCATTGCACATCGGGCCATGTATCGAGCGACGGGGGAGTCAAATAGACCGGGCCGCTGCCATCCATCACAAAATGCGCATGGCGCATGGCGGCGCAGTTCGGAATCATGGCAATCGGTTTGCCTGCCGCGTGGGTCGGGTACATCTTGATTTTGACGTCCAGCACCGTGGTCAGGCCGCCCAGGCCTTGCGCGCCAATGCCCAGCGCGTTGACCTTGTCCATCAATTCAATCCGCAAGGCTTCGGTTTGCGTTAGCTTTTGTCCACTGGCGGCTTTGGCCTGCAGCTCGTGCATGTCCAGGTTGTCCATCAGGCTCTCCTTGGCCATCACCACCGCTTTTTCGGCGGTGCCGCCAATGCCGATGCCCAGGATGCCGGGCGGGCACCAGCCAGCGCCCATGGTAGGTACCGTTTTCAGCACCCAATCGACCACGGAGTCATTCGGGTTGAGCATGTACATCTTGCTTTTGTTTTCGCTGCCACCGCCCTTGGCGGCCACTGTCACCTCAAGCTTGTTGCCGGGCACGATGTCGGTAAAGATGACCGCCGGCGTGTTGTCCTTGGTATTCTTGCGCTCGAACTGCGGGTCCGCCACCACGCTCTTGCGTAGCGTGTTATCGGGGTGCGTGTAGGCGCGGCGCACGCCTTCGTTGATGGCGTCATCCAGGCTGCCGGTGAAACCGTCCCACCGCACGTCCATGCCGACTTTCAGGAACACGTTGACGATGCCGGTGTCCTGGCAAATCGGACGGTGCCCGGTGGCGCTCATTTTGCTGTTGGTCAGAATTTGCGCAATGGCATCCTTGGCCGCGGCGCTTTGCTCGCGCTCGTAGGCGCGGGCCAGGTGGGCAATGTAGTCGGCCGGGTGGTAGTAGCTGATGTACTGCAAGGCGGCGGCAACGGACTCGATCAGGTCGGACTGGCGGATGGTGGTCATGGTGAAGTAAAACCTCGGTTGGTCGGCGGAAACGGAGAATTTGTGACAACGCCGGCAAGTTTAACCAGTAGCACCTCTGCTACAGGCGGCTCCCATGGTGCTAAATGAAGTAAGTTTGACGCCAGTCAGTGGCCTGTAAGTGGAAACCGTGAAAGTGGCGGACAGATTAAATCAACGAGAGGAGTCTTACCCATGAGTGCACCATCCACCGCCATTGAGTCTGTCCTGGTCGAGAACCGCGTTTTTCCGCCTGACCAAGCGTTCGTGAAAGCCGCGCGCATTTCCGGCATGGACGGTTACAACGCCTTGTGCGCCGAAGCGGCGGCCGACTTTGAAGGTTTTTGGGCCCGACTGGCGCGCGAGAACGTGGTGTGGAGCAAGCCTTTCAGCAAGACCCTGGACGAATCCCAGGCACCTTTCTACAAATGGTTTGAAGACGGTGAACTCAATGCCTCGGCCAATTGCCTGGACAAGCACATGGGCACGCCGGTCGAAAATAAAACAGCCGTGATTTTCGAGGCTGACGACGGCACGGTCACAAAAACCAGCTACCGGGAACTGCTGACGCGCGTTTGCCAGTTTGCCAACGCGCTCAAGGCGCACGGCATTCAAAAGGGCGACCGGGTGCTGATCTACATGCCGATGTCGCTGGAAGGGGTTGTTGCCATGCAGGCCTGTGCCCGCATTGGCGCCACGCACAGCGTGGTCTTTGGCGGCTTCTCGGCGAAGGCGCTGCAGGAGCGCGTGATCGACGCCGGTGCCGTGGCCGTGATCACCGCCAACGCCCAGATGCGCGGCGGCAAGGAGTTGCCCCTCAAGTCCATCGTGGATGAGGGCCTGGCACTGGGTGGTTGCGAGTCGATCAAGACGGTCTTCGTCTACCAGCGCACCGCCACCGCCTGCCAAATGGTGAGCGGACGCGACCTCACTTTTGCGCAGGCTCTGGCCGGTCAAAGCACCCAATGTGCGCCAGTGTCGGTTGGCGCCGAACATCCGCTGTTCATCCTCTACACCTCCGGCTCCACGGGCAAACCCAAGGGCGTGCAGCATTCCACGGGCGGCTTCATGTTGTGGGCCAAGTTGACCATGGACTGGGTTTTTGACCTGCAGCCGTCCGATGTATTCTGGTGCACAGCCGACATCGGCTGGATTACCGGTCACACCTATGTGGCCTACGGTCCGCTGGCCGCCGGGGCCACCGAGATCATTTTTGAGGGCATTCCGACTTACCCCAACGCGGGCCGCTTCTGGCAGATGATAGAGCGTCACAAGTGCAGCATTTTCTACACCGCGCCGACCGCCATCCGCTCCCTCATCAAGGCGGCCGAGAGTGACGAAAAAGCGCATCCCGCGCGCTCCGACCTGAGCAGCCTGCGGATTCTGGGCACGGTTGGTGAACCCATCAATCCGGAAGCCTGGATGTGGTACTACAAAAACATCGGGGGTTCCCGTTGCCCCATCGTCGATACTTTCTGGCAAACGGAGACAGGGGGCCACATGATCTCGCCCCTGCCGGGTGCCACACCGCTGGTGCCAGGCAGTTGCACCTTGCCGCTGCCGGGCATCATGGCGGCGATCGTGGATGAAGCGGGCCATGACGTGCCCAACGGTTCCGGCGGCATGCTGGTGGTGAAACGGCCCTGGCCGTCCATGATCCGCACCATCTGGAATGACCCTGAGCGGTTCAAGAAGAGCTATTTCCCGGAGGAAATGGGGGGCAGCTATTACCTGGCCGGCGATGGCGCCGTGCGCAGTCTAGACCGGGGCTATTTCCGCATTACCGGCCGCATTGATGACGTGCTCAATGTGTCGGGCCACCGCATGGGCACCATGGAGATCGAATCGGCATTGGTGGCCAAGACCGATCTGGTGGCCGAGGCGGCCGTGGTGGGGCGGCCGGACGACCTGACTGGCGAGGCCATCTGCGCCTTTGTGGTTCTCAAGCGCCCTTGTCCGACCGGCGACGAGGCGCACGCCATTGCCAAGCAACTGCGGGACTGGGTGGCCAAGGAGATTGGCCCGATTGCCAAGCCCAAGGACATTCGCTTTGGTGAGAACCTGCCGAAAACCCGTTCCGGCAAGATCATGCGGCGTTTGCTGCGTTCGCTGGCCAAGGGGGAATCAATTACCCAGGACACCTCGACCCTTGAGAACCCGGCCATTCTGACCCAGTTGGGCCACACCTATTGATGCCAAGGGGGGAAGGCCAGACAGGTCGGCCTGTGAATAAATTACTTCAGGGTTAAGACCCAGGCCGCCAGTTTTTTCGCTTCCCCCTCGCTGACCTGGCTGTTGGCCGGCATCGGTACCACGCCCCAAACGCCGGCGCCACCCTTCATGATCTTGTTGGCCAGCTTGTCCACGGCGTCTTTTTGACCTGCGTATTTTTTTGCCACGTCCTGGTACGCCGGGCCCACCACTTTTTTATCAATGGCGTGGCAGGAGAAGCAGTTCTTTGACTTGGCCAAGGCTTGATCGGCCAGCGCCGGTGCCGCAAGCGAAATTGTCGTAACCAACACAAAGACAGCCAGTCTCATTATTTTTCCCTCATGGCTTGGGTTACAGTTGCCCAAGGGCATTGTAGTGACCGACCCTGGTCCGTCACTGCCGACTTGCCAATTGCTTTTCCACAGGAGAGAGACCGTGTATTTACTGGGACTTGGGCTGGTTCTTCTAGTCATGAAATATTTTGCAGTAGGCCCGGTAGCCGCCTGGAACTGGTGGCTGGTGCTGTCGCCTTTTGGCCTTGCCGTGCTTTGGTGGTCCTGGGCGGACTGGTCGGGATACACCAAAAAGAAGGCCATGGAACGTGAAACCGCGCGGCGACAGGAACGCATCGACAGAAGCCGCGACGCCATAGGAACGCAGGCCAGAAAAAAGAAGCCTTGACGAGGCCGCACGGTTGGGGACAGAACTTGCTCGCTTCGCGTAGCTGCGGTCTGTCCCGCAAGGTGGACTTCCGACATCCCGGTTCGAGTTGAGGACAGAGCAAGCTCACTCGCTGCGCTCCTGTAGCCTTGGTCTGTCCCGCAAGACCTCAATAATTGTCCAGCACGGCGCCTTTGCTGGCGGTGGAAGCGTTGAAGGCGAACTTGGCTTGCACGCCGCGCGTGTAACGCGGCTCCGGCGCCGTCCAGGCGGCGCGGCGTTTGGCTATTTCCTCGTCGCTGACATTGAGTTGCAGCAGCAGGCGATGCGCATCGATGGTGATGGAGTCACCTTCGTGGATGAAGGCGATGGTGCCGCCGACTGCCGCCTCGGGCGCTACGTGGCCCACCACCATGCCCCAGGTACCGCCGGAGAAGCGGCCGTCGGTGATCAGACCGACCGACTCGCCCAGCCCTTGCCCGACCAGCGCCCCGGTGGGGGCCAGCATTTCGGGCATGCCGGGGCCGCCCTTCGGGCCCAGGTAGCGCAGCACCATCACATCGCCGGCCTTGATGTTGCCGGCCAGAATCGCCGCCAGGCCGGATTGTTCGTCGTCGAAGACGCGCGCCGGGCCGGTTATCACCGGATTCTTCAGGCCGGTGATCTTGGCCACGCAACCCTCGGGCGCCAGGTTGCCCTTCAGGATCGCCAGGTGACCCTGGCGGTACATCGGATTGGACAGCGGACGAATCACGTCCTGGGACGCTGCCGGCGCAGCGGGCACGTCCCGCAGCACCTCGGCAATGGTCTGGCCGGTGATGGTGATGCAATCGCCGTGCAGCAAGCCGGCCGTCAGCAAGGTCTTCATGACCTGCGGAATGCCGCCGGCGCGGTGCAGGTCGACCGCCAGATAGCGGCCGCTGGGCTTGAGGTCGCACAGCACCGGGGTCTTCTGGCGCACCCGCTCGAAGTCGTCGATCGACCACTCTACGCCGGCTGCGTGGGCGATCGCCAGAAAGTGCAGCACGGCGTTGGTGGAGCCGCCGATGGCCATGATCACGGCGACCGCATTTTCGATCGACTTGCGGGTCACGATGTCGCGCGGTTTCAGGTCTTTCTTGATGGCCTCGATCAGCACCCTGGCCGATTCCCGGGCCGAATCGACCTTCTCGTCGTGCGGGTTGGCCATGGTGCTGGAGTAGGGCAGCGAGATGCCCAACGCCTCGAAGGCGGACGACATGGTGTTGGCGGTGTACATGCCGCCGCAGGAGCCGGGGCCGGGCACGGCGCGGCGTTCGATCTCCAGCAAATCCTCGTCGCTCATGCGGCCGGCGGCGTTTTCGCCAACAGCTTCGAACACGCTGACGATGTTGAGGTCCTTGCCCTGGTAGTGGCCCGGCAGGATGGTGCCGCCGTAGACAAAAATCGCCGGCACATTGGCGCGCAGCATGCCCATCAGGCCGCCGGGCATGTTCTTGTCGCAGCCGCCGATCACCAGCACGCCGTCCATCCATTGGCCCTGCACGGAAGTCTCGATGCAGTCGGAGATCACCTCGCGGCTGACCAGCGAATACTTCATGCCCTCGGTGCCCATGGACATGCCGTCGGAAATGGTGGGGGTGCCGAACACCTGGGCGTTGCCGCCAGCTTCCTCGATCGCCGCGATGGCGGCATCGGCCAGCTTTTGCAAACCGCTGTTGCAGGGTGTGATGGTGCTGTGGCCGTTGGCGACACCGACCATGGGCTTCTTGAAATCCTCGGCCTGGTAACCCATGGCGTAGTACATGGAGCGGTTCGGTGCCCGCGACTTGCCCTCGGTGATGTTCTTGCTGCGCGGATTCAGGATGACGGGTTTGCTGTCCATGGGAGCTCTCGTGTGATGCGGTTGTGGTTTTCAGGTCGATACAGGCGCTGGGCTGGTGGCTTGCCTAGTCTATTTTACGGACTACGGCGCTTACCAGTCGAAGGCTGTCGGTGAACGCCAGTTTGCCATCGTCATCGCGAAGGGCCTGGATCTCTTCCAGATATTCGTCGCGAAACTGCTGGCGTTCTTGCGGCGGCATCAGGTGCAGGTCGTACATGTCTTCGAACCAGGTCCACAACTGCTGCGGTGTATAGCGGCGTGGCATGACCAACTCTTCAATCACCACCCGCTCGAAGCCAGGCGCCAGCAAGGCCTGGATGTCCTCGGGACTGCGAAGCCGCCGATCGCCAAAAATCAGGCTGCTCGATGGGTGGCGCTGCCTGATGGCCTGGAGCCGCGCCAGGTAGCGATCGAAGGCCACGCCAGGGGGCGGCCGGGCGCCCACCAGAAAGGCAAAGATGGCGCCGTCCTTGAGCACGCGCTGGACCTCGCCCAGTACCTGGTCCAGTTGCTCCATCAGCATCAAGGCCATATGGCACAGAACGTAGTCGGCCGAGGCGCTCGGCAGGGGCAGAGCCTGCGCTTTGCCTTGAAGCAAAGTGACCGATGCGCCCAGTCGGGTGCGCGCCGCCGCCAGTTCGCCTTGACTCAGGTCGATCCCGATCAGGGTTGGTTGCGGCTGATTCTGCTGCGCCAGCAGCCAGAGAAGGTAGCCGTCACCGCACGCCAGGTCCAGCACGGTGTGGCCGCCGTCGCCGGCCGCCACCAGGTTCGCCAGACATTGGTACGACGATGCGCAGGGCTTGCCGCCAATGGCCACCGGCAGGGATTGGTAGGCACGTGTCGTGACACCGGCATTTCGGTCGTGGAAGTCTGCCAGAAACTGCTCCTGGGCGCTGAGGAACTGGGTCATGGTGTCGGTTGGTTATCAAATAGGGCAAAGGATGTGATCAGCGAGTGAGTGTAGAACCGGGAAGACCAGGATTTGCCGGAGCATCCCAGGCCAGACGACTTGCGTGCACAATGCCGTCCATGCTGATTCATCCACAAATTAATCCTGTCGCCCTGCAACTTGGCCCCTTGGCGGTTCACTGGTATGGGTTGACCTACCTGGCTGCTTTTGGGTTGTTCGTGTTCTTGGGGTTCAGACGCCTGCGACATGAGCCGTTTGCCTCGTTCAAGGGGGCGGCGGCCTGGTCGCGCAAGGACGTGGAAGACATTTTGTTCATGGGTGTGATGGGGGTGGTGCTGGGCGGGCGTATCGGCTACTGCCTGTTTTACAAGCCACTCTACTACCTGGCCCATCCGCTGGAGGTTTTTGCCGTGTGGCAAGGTGGCATGAGTTTTCATGGCGGCATGCTGGGGGTGATTGCCGCCATGATCTGGTTCGCCCGCTCGCGCAGCAAACCTTGGCTGCTGGTGGCCGATTTTGTGGCGCCCTGCGTGCCTACCGGTCTGGCCGCCGGGCGCGTCGGCAACTTCATCAACGGTGAACTGTGGGGACGCGTGTGCAGCCCGGACTTGCCCTGGGGCATGGTGTTTCGTGGCGCGGGTGATTTGCCGCGTCATCCGTCGCAGGTGTACCAGTTTCTGGGCGAGGGCTTGCTGTTGTTCGTGTTACTGTGGTTGTATGCGCGCAAGGAGCACAAACAAGGCCAGGTGGCGGCGGCCTTTTTGTTGGGCTACGGAGTGTTTCGCTTTGCCGCGGAATTCTTCCGTGAGCCCGATGCGCATCTTGGCCTGCTGTCGCTGGGCATGAGCATGGGGCAATGGTTGTGTCTGCCCATGATTGCGGGCGGTATAGGCCTGTGGCTCTGGGCACAGACCCGTCCTTCTCCCTGACGCGAACAGAGGGTGCCCGGCATGAACACCTCCGAATGGATCAGTCGCAGCGTCTCGAAATTGTTGCCTGCGCCGCTTCCCAGAAACAGCAAGACGGCAGCATCGACTGATGCCGTGCCGCCTGCCGCAAAAGCAGCGCCACTGGCCGAGGCGACGGCGGCTGCCCCGGGGCGCCGCCCAGCGCGGGCAGTCCCGCCGGCGCATCGGCTACGGCGACCCGGACCAAGCCTGTC
>NZ_JAQTMS010000065.1 GCF_028714215.1 Rhodoferax sp.
GTCTGCTACTCGCCGCACCGACGCTTTGCGAGACGGGACTTTCACCCGTTGGAGTGGCGCAGCTGGCCAAGGTACACCCTCCCCCATCGGGGATCAATTGTTCCTTCGCTTCACGACGCACCATGGCGTCATTTTATAGACGACCGCGCGACTTGCTAGTATCCGGGCATGAGCCCGCTTGAACTCACGCTTCTCTACCTGCTGGCCGCCGTGCTGGGGGTGGTGGCGTGCCGGTCTCTCAAACTGCCTCCCATGCTGGGCTATCTGGCGGTCGGCGTGGTGATAGGGCCCAACGCGCTGGCTGTGGCAAAAAATGCCGACGGCGTACGCCATCTGGGTGAGTTCGGGGTCGTCTTCCTGATGTTTGTCATCGGACTGGAGTTCAACCTGGCCAAGCTGCGCGCCATGCGCAACCACGTGTTCGGGCTGGGCTCTTTTCAGGTCCTTCTGACCATGCTGGGTGGCACGGCGGCGGCTTTGGGTTTGGCACTCGTTGCACCCAATCTATGGGGCATGAGTTGGCAAACGGCTCTGGCACTGTCAAGCGCGTTGGCCATGAGCAGCACGGCGATTGTCGTCAAGCTGATGACCGAGCGACTCGAAATGGAATCGGAACACGGCAAGCGCGTCATGGGAATCTTGCTGTTCCAGGACCTGGCCGTGGTTCCCCTGCTGGTACTGATCCCGGCGCTGGGCGCCACCGGCGAGCGGCTGTTCGAAACACTGGCGGTCGCGGCACTCAAGGCCCTGATTTTGATTGCCTTGCTGCTGGTCGGCGGGCCGCGTGTGATCCGATGGTGGCTGACCTTGGTGGCACGGCGCAAGAGCGAAGAGCTGTTTGTGCTCAACCTGTTGTTCATCACTTTGGGCTTGGCCTGGTTGACCGAACTGGCCGGCTTGAGTTTGGCACTGGGGGCGTTCATTGCCGGCATGCTGATCTCCGAAACCCAATACAAACAGCAGGTCGAAACTGACATCCGGCCGTTTCACGATGTTCTGCTGGGTCTGTTTTTCATCAGCATCGGGATGATGCTGGATTGGCGGCTGGTGCTGGAGCGGTGGCCACTGGTGCTGCTGTTGGTCACGCTGCCGGTGCTGTTCAAGGCCGTGCTGGTGACCTTGCTGGCGCGCGGCCTGGGTGCCCCCGCCGGCGTGTCGTTACGTGCCGGGCTCTATCTGGCGCAGGCCGGTGAATTCGGATTTGTGCTGCTGACCCTGGCCCAGACCAACGCACTGGTGCCGCCCGCGCTGCTGAATCCGATACTGGCCAGCATGGTGCTGTCCATGCTGGCGACACCTTTCATCATTCTGTACAGCAACCGCATTGTGCTGAAGCTGGTCAGTAGCGAGTGGCTGCAGCAGTCCCTGCAAATGACCTCCATTGCCCGCAAGTCGATCAATGTCAACAAGCATGTGATTATTTGCGGCTTCGGTCGCTGCGGACAGAACCTGGCGCGCATGCTGGAACTCGAAGCCATTCCCTACATCGCGCTGGACCTGGACCCGGATCGGGTGCGCCAGGCCGCCGCCGCTGGCGACTCGGTTGTCTTTGGGGATGCCGCCCGTCTCCAGGCGCTGATTGCGGCCGGTCTGGCGCGCGCCAGTGCCGTGGTCATCACTTACCTTGAAGTACCGAGTGCCATGAAGGTGCTGGCCCATACCCGGGCCCATGCACCCCAGGTTCCGGTCATCGTGCGCACGCAGGACGACCATGATCTCGAGCGGCTGCAACAAGCGGGCGCCACCGAGGTGGTGCCGGAAGCGATTGAGGGTTCACTGATGCTGGCCAGCCATGCCCTGGCCTTGGTCGGTGTGCCGATGCGACGCGTGCTTCGGATCGTGCAGGTGCAGCGTGATGCGCGCTACAACCTGCTGCGAGGCTACTTCCATGGCGCCGACGACAACTCGGCGGATGAACTGCACCAGGAACGCCTGACCTCACTGACACTGCCCTCGGGCGCCAAATGCATTGGCGAAGCGGTCAGCCATCTGGCCCGCTACGGGTTGGAGGTTCGCATCGTCAGCTTGCGTCGACGCGGTGGCAAGGTGATAGCCATCGCAACCGATCCCCTGATTGAGGATGGCGACACGCTGCTTCTCTCGGGCAAGACCGAATCACTGGTGTTGGCCGAGCAGAAATTGCTCAAGGGTTAGACCGGCCAGCGCCCGGCACAAGGCACAATACGTACTCAAACCCCAGCCCGATGCGCCATGCAAAACCTCAGTGTCAACCAGTACCTCAGAGATCACATCCGCACCGTATCCGACTGGCCGGCACCGGGTGTGCAGTTTCGCGATATCACGCCGCTGTTGCAGGAAGCCAAGGTGTTTCGGGTGCTCATCGATGCTTTTGTCCATCGCTACATGGACCCGGCCATGCGCCCCGACGTGGTGGCCGGGCTTGATGCGCGTGGCTTCATCCTGGGCGCCGTGGTGGCCTACGAACTGAATGTGGGCTTCGTGCCGATACGCAAGAAAGGCAAACTGCCATTCACCACGGTGGAAGAAACCTACGAATTGGAGTACGGCAGCGCCACCGTTGAACTCCACACTGACGCCGTCCGGCCGAATGACCGGGTACTGCTGATTGACGACCTGATCGCCACCGGCGGCACCATGATGGCGGGCATGAAGTTACTGGAAAAACTGGGGGCTCAAGTGATCGAGGGGGCCGCCATTGTGGACCTGCCGGAGCTTGGTGGCTCGGACAAACTCAAGGCCGCCGGTCTGCCGCTTTTCACCCTAATCGATTTCGCCGGGCACTGAAGACGGGCTATTTGCCGATGCAAAAGTTGGAAAAGATTGCGCCCAGCAGATCGTCGGAAGTAAATTCTCCGGTTATTTCACTCAGGGCGTTCTGAGCCAGGCGAAGTTCTTCCGCCAGCAAATCCAGCGCGCCAGCGTGAGCCGCCAAATGAGCACTGGCTTCCATCAAATGGTCAGCCACCCGACGCAAGGCCTGAACATGCCGCTGGCGGGCAATATAGGTGCCTTCGGGGGCCGCTTGCCAACCCGCAATCTCCAGCAGCTTGCGGCGCAAGCTGTCTATGCCGGCGCCGGTCTTGGCCGACAGGATCAGCCCATCATCGCGCAGCGGCGACACTACCGCGTCTGCCTTGTTCCAGATATCGATAACCGCCACCCGGGGAGCCAATTTTTGCGCCAGAGAGGCGGCAATGACGGCGTCATTCGCCTTGTAATCGTCAGCATGCTGGCGCGTCAAATCATGCAAAAACAATACGGCGTCAGCGGTTTCGATGGCATCCCAGGCATGGGCGATGCCAATTTTTTCGACCTCATCGTCACTGTCGCGCAAGCCCGCCGTGTCAATCACATGCACCGGCACACCCTCGATCTGGATGGTCTGCTGCACCTTGTCGCGGGTAGTGCCGGCAATCGGCGTCACAATCGCCAGCTCGGCTCCGGCCAACGCGTTCAGGAGCGACGACTTGCCTGCGTTGGGCTGTCCCGCGATCACCACCTTGATGCCTTCACGCAGCAGGACTCCCTGGTGCGCGCTTTGCGCCACGGCCTGCAGAATTTGCTGCAACTTCAATAGCTGCCCCTGCGCATCTGCCTTGCGCAGGAAATCGATTTCCTCTTCCGGAAAATCCAGCGTTGCCTCCACCAGCAGACGCAGTTGCAGCAAGGCGTCGCGCAGGGCATGGATTTCTTTCGAGAAGGCGCCAGACAGGGAACGGCTGGCGCTACGCGCCGCCGCCTCGGTGCTGGCATCGATCAGATCGGCAATCGCTTCCGCCTGCGCCAAGTCGATTTTGTCGTTAAGAAAAGCACGCTCGGAAAATTCGCCTGGTAGCGCGACCCGCCATCCCGCCAACCGGGGTTGCGGGTCCAACTTCTGGAGCTCGGCGCCTGCTTCGATCACGCGCGCCAGCAACAGCTGTAGCACCACTGGCCCACCATGGGCCTGCAACTCCAGTACATCCTCGCCAGTGAACGAGTGGGGGGCCTTGAAATAGATTGCCAAGCCATGGTCAATGGCCTGGCCAGCATGGTCGAGAAAAGCGGTGTAGGTGGCCTCGCGCGGCGCTAGCCGCCGCCCGCACATTGCCTGCGCCAGCGCTTCCAGATTCTTCCCGCTGACCCGCACAATCCCGACCGCGCCGCGCCCGGGGGCGGTGGCAATGGCCGCAATCGAGTCCAGATGACGCGGCAGAGACATACTCAGGCGCCGCCAGTAAGGCCTCGCGCCGCACACAAAGTGGCAAGCGACGGGGCCATGGCCGTTAGAACTTGGGCAGGTTGAACTGCGGTGGCACGCCCATGCGGGTGTTGATGACCCACTGCTGCGCAATCGACAATACGTTGTTGGTGATCCAGTACAGCACCAGACCAGCCGGGAAGAAGAAGAACATCACGCTGAAGGCCAGCGGCATGAACCACATCATCTTGGCCTGCATGGGGTCCGGCGGCGCCGGGTTGAGGGCTGTTTGCAGCACCGTGGTCAAGGTCATCACGATCGGCAGAATGTAGAACGGATCGGGTGATGAGAGATCGTGAATCCACATCACCCACGGCGCATTGCGCATCTCGACACTCGACAGGAGAACCCAGTACAGGGCGATGAATACCGGGATCTGAATCATGATCGGGAAACAGCCGCCCATCGGATTGACTTTTTCCTCGCGGTAGATGCGCATCATCTCCTGCTGCACCTGCTGCGGATTTTCCTTCAGGCGCTCGCGCATTTCGGTGATCTTCGGGTTGATGGCCTTCATCTTGGCCATGCTGGCATAGGCCTTGGCGTTGAGCCAGTAAAACGCCACCTTCAGCAACAGCACCAAGGCCATGATGGACCAGCCCCAGTTGCCGATCAGGGTCTGTATCTTGTCAAGCAGCCAGTACAGCGGCTTGGCCAGGATCGTGAGCCAGCCATAGTCCTTCACCAGTTCCAGCCCGGGTGCCAGTGATTCAAGCACTTTTTCTTCTTGCGGGCCGGCGAAGAATTTTGCTTCTACCGACTTGCTGGCACCCGGTGCAATATCGTTGAGCGGGGTAATCATGCCCACGGCATACAGATTGGTGTCAACTTTGCGCATGAACAGATCGCGCTTGATACCGTCACTCAGCAGCCAGGCGCTGGCGAAATAATGCTGCACCATTGCCACATAGCCGTTTCCTGCGCTCTTTTCAATATCGACTTTGTTGTTCTCAATGTCCTTGAACTCCACCTTCTGGTATTTTTTGGCATCGGTATAGATCGCCGGTCCGGTAAACGTGGAATAGAAGGACGACTCGCCCATGGGCTTGTTGCCATCACGGACCAACTGCAAATAGAGTTGCGGCGACACCGCAACGGCACCGACGTTGACCACCTCATGTTTGACCGCAATCGCATAAGCGCCTCGGGTCAAGGTGAAAGTCTTCACCAATTTGACACCACCGAGTTCAGCCGACTCAAAGCGCACGATCAACTCTTTGGCGTCGTTCTTGAGGCTGCGTTCACCCGGTGCGACACTCATGACGGTCTTGTGGGTCGGGAAGGCCCCACCCGCCGCCCCTGCGATCAGGCCTGTTTGGGCCACATAGGTCCGGTCTTTATTCTCATCCAGCAAAACAAAGCGCTTGTCTTTGTCGGTCATGTCAACGTGCTTGAGGAACTCGGTGCGAACCAGCGATCCGCCCTCGGTGTCAAAGGTCAGTTTAAGCACATCCGTTGTCACCACCAGGCGTTCATGAGGCAGCGTCGGCGCATTCGCAACAGCGACGCTCTGCGCCGCAACCCCCGCGACCGCTGCGCTCGGCGCCACCGCGTTGGCCGCAGGCACTCCGGTTGGAACACTGGAGGCGGACGCGGGTGGGCTGGCTGTTCCGGCTGTTTTACTGGTACCCGGAAAGAAGGTTGCTTTGTGACCGTTATAAACTTGCCACTGATCCCACAGCAAAACCATGGAAAAGCCAAAAATCACCCACAAAATGGTGCGGCGAATATCGTTCATGAAGACTTCTTTTGAGTGGAAGAGGGAATCAGCTGGGTAAAGAGCCGGGGTTTTACGGTCGGCACGGGATCAAGCCCGCCCACACACCAGGGGTGGCAGCGACCAAGCCGGGCCAGCGTCATATAGGTACCCGCTGCGGCCCCATGCAGTTGCAAGGCCTGCAACGAATACGCGGAGCAAGTGGGCTCAAACCGGCAGGACGATCCCAGCCAGGGGCTGAACAGCAAACGGTAGCCTTTGACCAGGCCCATCAACAGGGTCTTGATCACGATGAAACATCATTCGCCAGGGGCGCCGCCGGGCGCGCCACGGCGTCCGCGAACAATTGCTGCAACTCCTGGCGAACAGTGGCTTTCAGCATATCGGAAGTGGCGCTGATGAATTGCTGGTGACCAAAACCGGCCCGCAAACGCACAACATGGGCGGCGACCGGAAGGGCTGACTCAAAATCAGTGCTCACGCTGTAAATCTGGCGCTTGATGGCGTTGCGCGTGACGGCTCGTTTGGCCCACCGCTTGGGCACCATGGCGCCAATCCAGACCTCGTGCACGATACAGCGCGCCCGCAACGACTCTCTTGGTGCCTCAGGCGAGTTCTGCTTGGCAATGGCCATAGCCAGCCCAGCGCGGTGCAAGACAAAATGTGGCGTCCTGGCCACCGTGCCGCCAGCCAGCACAGCCTGAAACTGGCTTCGGGTTGTCAGTCGCTGCACTTTGCGGGTAACGCCAGAACTGCCGGTCAGTGACGCACTGTATGGGCAACTGAAATCAGACAGCCAGACGTTTGCGGCCCTTGGCACGACGGGCATTAATCACCGCACGACCACCACGGGTTTTCATGCGAACCAGGAAGCCGTGGGTGCGGGCGCGGCGAATCTTGGAAGGTTGGTAAGTGCGTTTCATATCGAAAATCCTAAAGGGCTCAATGACGACCCGCTGATAATCTATCAGAGTGGGCCACAGTCGTGTCTCCCCCAACACAGCCAGGGGAACCGGAGATTATCGCAAATTTTCGCCATGCCGGCAATACCTTGTGTCGGCCGCGACTGGCAGGACCGGAACTGGGGGCCTCTTCTTTCGACTTGTGGATAAAATCTTGATAAATTACAATTCGCAGCGCGATAATCGAAAACTATCCACAGAAGTTGGTACGAACAATGACAGAGGGACAATACGCCAGTAGATCAGGCTTTACGGGTCAGGACGCTGGCCAAAGCCTGTGGCAGAGTTGCATCGACCAGCTGGCTCAGGAACTGCCCGAACAGCAGTTCAATACCTGGATAAAACCCTTGTCGGCAGAAGTTGCGGACGACCTCTCCAAAGTCACTATTTTTGTCGCCAACCGGTTCAAACTGGATTGGATCAGGGCCCAGTACAACAACCGAATTTCCACCTTGCTGGAGAAGCTCTCTGGTCAATCGGTACAGGTCGAGTTGGCACTGGCGGCGCGGGAACCGGTAGCCAAGGGGAATTTACCTCAACGTTCGGTGGAACCGATCCCGATGGAAGAGTCCAACGAGATTGGGGAAGAGCGCACGCCCAACAGTCTGAAGAACCGGCTCAACACCTCCCTGACTTTTGAAACCTTGGTTGAAGGTACTGCCAACCGGATGGCCCGCGCCGCGGCCATGCATGTCTCGGGGATGCCGGGTCATCTGTATAACCCGCTGTTTATTTACGGTGGTGTTGGCCTGGGGAAAACTCACTTGATGCACGCCGTGGGCAACCGCCTGCTGAACGACAGACCAACGGCCAAGGTTCTCTATATCCATGCCGAACAATTTGTCTCGGACGTGGTCAAGGCCTATCAACGCAAGACTTTTGACGAGTTCAAGGAACGCTACCATTCACTCGACCTGTTGCTGATCGACGACGTTCAGTTTTTTGCCAACAAGGAACGCACGCAGGAAGAGTTCTTCAATGCGTTCGAGGCACTGCTGGCGAAAAAGTCGCACATTGTGATGACCAGCGACACCTATCCCAAGGGCCTGACAGATATTCATGAGCGACTGGTATCGCGCTTTGACTCCGGCCTGACGGTAGCCATCGAGCCTCCCGAGCTGGAAATGCGGGTGGCAATTTTGATTAATAAAGCACGGGTGGAGGGCATCGAAATGCCGGAAGAAGTTGCTTTCTTCGTAGCCAAGAACGTGCGCTCCAATGTGCGCGAGCTGGAAGGCGCTTTACGCAAAATCCTGGCTTACTCCCGTTTCAACCAGAAAGAAATCTCGATTCTGCTGGCGCGAGAAGCGCTGCGCGACCTGCTGTCCATTCAGAACCGCCAAATTTCGGTGGAAAACATCCAGAAAACGGTGGCCGATTACTACAAAATCAAGATCGCCGACATGTATTCCAAGAAACGGCCGGCCAGCATTGCACGGCCACGCCAGATTGCGATGTACCTGGCCAAGGAATTGACGCAAAAAAGCTTGCCGGAAATTGGCGAATTGTTTGGTGGACGTGACCACACCACAGTGTTGCATGCGGTGCGCAAGATCGGTGGTGAACGCCAGCAAATGACAGAACTGAACCAGCAACTTCACGTGCTGGAACAAACCCTCAAGGGCTAAATTGCAGGAAAAAAAGGGGAAAATGGCGGTATTTGCAATAACCCCCTTAGCGTCCCTTATCAATTTGATTTGCAGATATTTAACAAGAGGTTGACATGATCGTCCTGAAGGCCACACAAGATAAAGTATTAGCGGTTTTGCAATCCGTCGCCGGCATCGTCGAACGTCGGCACACCTTGGCCATTCTGGCGAACGTACTGATTCGAAAAACCGGTACATCGCTGCAACTGACCACCAGCGATCTCGAGATTCAAATTCGCACCCATGCCGAACTCGATGGCGATGCCGGCGACTTCACGACGACGGTAGGCGCGCGCAAGCTGATCGACATCCTGCGCACCATGCCGGCGGATCAGACGGTGTCACTTGAATCGAGCGCCGCCAAGCTTATTCTCAGGGGTGGCAAAAGCAAGTTCACGCTGCAGACCATGGCCGCCGAAGACTTTCCGTTGGTGCAGGAAGCCGCCAGTTTCGGGCCGGTCTTCAGTGTGCCGCAAAAGACACTCAAGGACCTGCTGAGCCAGGTGTCGTTCGCCATGGCCGTGCATGACATCCGCTATTACCTTAACGGTATTCTGTTCGTCGCCGAAGGCAAGCAACTGAGCCTGGTGGCGACCGACGGCCATCGCCTGGCCTTTGCCTCGGCCACGCTGGACGTGGATGTGCCCAAGCAGGAAGTCATTTTGCCGCGCAAGACGGTTATCGAACTTCAGCGGCTGCTGTCTGATGCACAGGGCGCCATTGAGATGCAGTTTGCCAACAATCAGGCCAAGTTCAGCTTTGACGGCATGGAGTTCGTCACCAAACTGGTCGAAGGCAAGTTTCCCGACTACAACCGCGTCATTCCAAAAAACCACAAGAACTGCATCACACTGGGTCGCACCGCTTTGCTGGCCACCTTGCAGCGCACCGCCATTTTGACCAGCGAGAAGTTCAAGGGCGTACGCCTGAACATCGACCCCGGCACCTTGCGTGTGGCGTCCAACAATGCGGAACAGGAAGAGGCCGTGGACGAGTTGGATATTGATTACAACGGCGACAGCATCGAGATCGGCTTCAACGTCACCTACCTGATTGATGCGCTGGCCAACATGACCCAGGAAATGGTCAAGCTGGAACTGTCCGACGGCAACAGTTCGGCTCTTTTCACCATCCCCGACAACGACACTTTCAAATACGTCGTAATGCCGATGAGAATCTGAGAAATTATTGAAACCTTGCGGGACGGACGCGGCTGCGCGCAACGAGCAAGCCCTGTCCTCAACTGATTAGAGAGAAGCGATGACCGAAGAAAACAAGCCAGTTCAGAACCCTGAACATGGCGAGGACACAGTCCACACGGGTGAGGGAAGCACCGACAGCTCCAACTTTCAACCCACCATTGACGCCAACCAGGCCGGCGCCTCGGAGGCTTATGGCGAGGACTCGATCCAGATTCTGGAAGGCCTGGAGGCAGTGCGCAAACGCCCCGGCATGTACATTGGCGACACATCGGACGGCACCGGCCTGCATCACCTGGTATTTGAGGTGGTGGACAACTCGATCGACGAATCCCTGGCCGGCCACTGCGACGACATTCTGGTCACCATTCATTCCGACAACTCTGTGTCAGTGGTGGACAACGGCCGCGGCATTCCCACCGGCGTGAAGATGGACGACAAGCACGAGCCCAAGCGCTCCGCCGCCGAAATCTCCCTGACCGAGCTGCACGCTGGCGGCAAGTTCAATCAAAACAGCTACAAGGTCTCCGGCGGCTTGCACGGGGTTGGCGTGAGCTGCGTCAACGCCCTGTCCAAAATGCTGCGCCTGACGATCCGGCGCGACGGCAAAGTGCATGTGATGGAGTTCAGCAAGGGCGTGGTGCAGAACCGCATCACGGAACTGGTCAATGGCGTCGAGGTGTCGCCCATGAAAGTGATAGGCGACACCGAAAAACGCGGCACCGAAGTGCATTTTTTGCCGGATCTGGACATCTTCCAGATCAACACCGACTTCCACTACGACATTTTGAGCAAGCGTCTGCGCGAACTCAGCTTCCTGAACAATGGCGTCAGAATCCGTCTCAAGGACGAGCGCAGCGGCAAGGAAGACGACTTCTCGGGCGCCGGTGGCGTCAAGGGCTTTGTCAACTTCATCAACAAAGGTAAAACCGTCCTCAACCCCAACATTTTTCACGCCATGGGGGACCGCCAGAGCGATCAGAACACCAACATCGGCGTCGAGGTGGCGATGCAATGGAACAGCGGCTACAACGAGCAGGTCCTGTGCTTCACCAACAACATCCCGCAGCGTGACGGCGGCACCCACCTGACCGGCTTGCGCGCCGCCATGACGCGCGTCATCAATAAATACATCGACGACAACGAACTGGCCAAGAAGGCCAAGGTCGAGGTAACCGGTGACGACATGCGCGAGGGCCTGTGCTGCGTCCTGAGCGTGAAAGTACCGGAACCCAAATTCAGCAGCCAGACCAAGGACAAACTGGTCAGCAGCGAGGTACGCGGTCCGGTGGAAGACATCGTCAGCCGCTTGCTCCACGACTACCTGCAGGAACGCCCGGCCGACGCCAAGATCATCGTCGGCAAGATCATCGAGGCGGCACGGGCTCGCGAGGCGGCCCGCAAGGCGCGCGACATGACGCGCCGCAAAGGCGTGCTCGACGGCATGGGCCTGCCGGGCAAGCTGGCGGACTGTCAGGAAAAAGACCCGGCGCTGTGCGAAATCTACATCGTCGAGGGTGACTCGGCCGGCGGCTCGGCCAAGCAGGGCCGCGATCGCAAATTCCAGGCCATCCTGCCCCTGCGCGGCAAGATCCTGAACGTGGAAAAGGCGCGCTACGAGAAGCTGCTCACCAGCAACGAAATTCTGACCCTGATCACTGCCTTGGGCACCGGCATCGGCAAGGCCGGCGGCAGCACCGGCAACGACGATTTCGACGTTGCCAAGCTGCGCTACCACCGCATCATCATCATGACCGATGCCGACGTTGACGGCGCCCACATCCGCACCCTGCTGCTGACCTTCTTCTACCGCCAGATGCCGGAACTGGTGGAACGCGGTCATATCTACATCGCACAGCCACCCCTGTACAAAGTGAAAGTCGGCAAGGAAGAGCTGTACCTGAAAGACGGCACCGCGCTGGACAGCTTTTTGCTGCGCATTGCACTGGTCAATGCCTCGGTCCATACCGGCGGCGAAGACGGCACCACGCTGAGCGGCGACACGCTGGCCGAACTGGCGCGCAAACACCAGGTGGCACAAGCGGTGATTGCGCGTCTGCGCAATTTCATGGACGCCGAAGCACTGCGTTCGGTGGCCGACGGCGTGGCGCTGAACCTGGACACGCTAGCCGATGCGCAAGCTTCGGCGATTGCGCTGCAAGCCAAACTACCCGATGCCGAAGTGGCCGGCGAGTTTGACGCGCGCACCGACAAGCCGATCTTGCGCATCAGCCGGCGCCACCACGGCAACGTCAAGAGCAGCGTCCTGACCCAGGATTTTGTGCACGGCTCCGACTACGCTGCGCTGGCCGAAGCGGCCAATACCTTCAAGGGTTTGCTGCGCGACGGCGCCAAGGTGACGCGCGGTGAAGGCGAGCGCCAAAAAGAGGAAAGAGTGGCCGACTTCCGTGAAGCCATGGCGTGGCTGATTGCACAAGCCGAACACGCCACTTCGCGCCAGCGCTACAAAGGTCTGGGCGAGATGAACCCGGCGCAGTTGTGGGAAACCACCATGGACCCGACCGTGCGCCGCCTGCTCAAGGTACAGATCGACGACACCATCGAAGCCGACCGCGTCTTCACCATGCTGATGGGCGACGAGGTGGAGCCGCGCCGCGACTTCATCGAAACCAACGCATTGCGGGCTGGCAATATTGACGTCTGACCAGGGCTGGCTGTGGCCCCACGAAGTGGGCGTCCCCTGTCCCAACCATCAGCTGCTGATGTAATTCGTCAGTTGCGAGATGGTTTGCTCTTGCCCGGCGATGATGTCGTTCATGATGTCGCGTATCGAGATCATGCCCAGCACTTTGCTCCCCTCCACCACCGGCAAGTGGCGGATGTTCTTTTGACTCATCAGTGTCATGCAGGCCCGGGTGCCGGTGTTGGGCGTGACCGTGACGACTTCGCGGGTCATGATGTCAGCCACTGTGATTTCCTTCGAATTTTTTCCCTGTAGCGCAACTTTACGGGTGTAGTCGCGCTCCGACACCACGCCGACCAGCTTGCCCTGGTCCAGCACAATCATGGCGCCCACACCGTGTTGGGCCAACAGTCCGAGCGCTTCAAAAACGGTGATCGAAGGGCCAACCTGAAAAATCGTTGAATCACGATTCTTTAATAATTCTTGAACGGGTTTCATCAAAGCTCCAGTTTATGGGTTGACATTGAAGTGCAGTGTAAACAAACTATTCTGTAATGCAATAGGCCTCGCACCGGTTTCCCCGATGAACCCTGATCCGGACTATAGTGGTGTCGCTTTTTGCTTCTGTTGAGGAACTCTCATGACTTATCTGATTCTCGGTCTGATTATTTTTCTGGGTGTGCATTCGGTGCGCATCGTGGCCGATGACTGGCGCACACAAACCCGCTCGCGCCTTGGCGAGCTACCGTGGAAGGGCTTGTATTCGGTGGCGTCGCTGATAGGTTTTGGCCTGCTGGTATGGGGCTTTGGCTTGGCCAGACAACAACCGGTGCAACTGTGGAGCCCACCGCTGGCGATGCGCCATCTGGCCGCGCTGCTGACCCTGGTTTCATTCGTGCTGCTGGCGGCGGCCTACGTGCCCGGCAACGGCATCAAGGCACGTCTTCACCACCCCATGGTGCTGGCGGCCAAAGTGTGGGCCCTGGCCCATTTGCTGGCCAATGGCAACCTGGCGCATGTGCTGCTGTTCGGCTCATTTTTGGTGTGGGCTGTTTTCGACTTCAGCACAGCCCGTCGGCTCGATCGTGTTGCCGGCACGCAATACCCGCCCGGCAGCGCCGGCGCGACGGCCATCACGGTGGTCGTCGGGCTGCTTGCCTGGCTCGCTTTTGCCATGTGGTTGCACGGCTTGCTGATCGGGGTCCGGCCGTTCGGCTGAAACGGCAGGGGCTCGCGCCTTGAGCATCCGCAACCTCGACTCGCTGTTTGAGCCGACCTCGATCGCGGTCATTGGTGCCTCCCTGCGCCTCGGCAGTGTCGGTGCCACGGTTTGGCACAACCTCAGCGCCGGCAATTACCAGGGCACGCTGTACGCCGTCAATCCCAAATACCACGTGCTTGGCGCCCACCCGGTGCTGGCCCGCGCCTCTGATTTGCCGTCGGTGCCGGCGTTGGCGGTCATTTGCACGCCGCCCGCCACGGTACCGGCACTGATCAAGGAATTGGCCGAGCTGGGTACGCGCGCTGCCGTCGTCATGACAGCGGGCATGGACCAGCGACAGAAGCTGGCCATGTTGAAAGCGGCACAAGGCCACTTGTTGCGCATATTGGGGCCCAACTGCATGGGGCTGCTGGCGCCGCACAAAGGCCTGAATGCCAGTTTTGCGCACATCGATGCACGGCCCGGGGAGTTGGCATTTGTCTCGCAGTCGGGCGCCCTGGTGACCGCCATGCTGGATTGGGCGCAAGGACGGGGCATCGGGTTTTCGCATTTTGTATCGCTGGGAGAACATGCTGACGTGGACTTTGGCGACATGCTGGACTATCTGGCCAGCGACGCCAAAACCCGGGCCATTTTGCTGTACGCCGAATCCATAGAGTCCGCGGCAAAGTTCATGTCCGCGGCGCGCGCCGCAGCCCGCAACAAACCGGTGATCGTGGTGAAAGCCGGGCGCTCGCCGCAAGGGCAACGGGCGGCGACATCACACTGCGGGGCCATGGCCGGCTCCGACATGGTATTTGATGCCGCTTTTGCGCGCGCCGGCATGTTGCGAGTCGATACCTTGCAGGAGCTGTTTTTGGCGGCCCAGATGCTGTCGCGCTTTCGAAACAACAGCAGCGATGCCATCACCATTCTTACCAATGGCGGCGGCGCCGGTGTCATGGCGGCCGATGCGGCGGCCCGCGCCGACGTCAAACTGTCCGAACTCAGCGCGGCGACCCGACAGGCGCTGGATGCGGTGCTGCCGCCCAACTGGTCGCATGGCAACCCCATTGACATCATTGGCGATGCGCCGGTGCTGCGTTATGAACAGGCCCTGAAAATTCTTCATGCCGATCCGACCACCGGTGCCGTGCTGTTCATCCACGCCCCCACCGCCATTGTGCCCAGCGCCGACATTGCGCGCGCCCTGGTGCCGCTGGCGCAGCATCCGCAGGGTACGGCACCACGACTGATGAGCTGTTGGCTGGGTGACCAGGCCGTGGCGCAGGCGCGCCAACTGTTTCAGGACGCCGGCGTTGCCAACTTTGACACGCCGGAGCAGGCGGTGAGCGCTTTTTCCATGCTGGTGCGGTACCGACACAATCAGGCCGAACTGACGGAAGCACCGCCCGCCCTGCTGGCCGACCGTCGTCCCGACACCGCAAGCATCAGGGCGCTGGTGCAAACCGCGCTGGCCAGTGGCCGTGAACAGTTGACCGAGCTCGAGGCCAAAGCGGTGCTGAGCGCCTGCCACATTCCGGTGGTGCCGACACTGCGCGCGGCGGCAACGCCGGAGGCGGCGGCTGTTGCGGCCCAGCGCATCGGTTTTCCGGTAGTGTTGAAAATCCTGTCGGACGACATTTCGCACAAATCGGACGTCGGTGGCGTGGTCCTCGATTTGCCGAATGAAGTCGAGTTGCGCGAGGCTGCGCAGGCCATGCTGGAACGGGTTCGGCGCGAACAACCGAAAGCCCAGGTCCAGGGTTTTACGGTACAGGCCATGGTGCGAAAAGCCCACGCGCAGGAGCTGATTGTGGGCAGCACGATTGACAGTGTGTTTGGCCCGGTGATTCTGTTTGGCCAGGGCGGCACGGCGGTTGAAATTCTGGCGGATCGAGCGGTCGCCTTGCCGCCCCTGAACCTGCCGCTGGCCAGGGCCCTGGTTTCACGCACCCGGGTGGCGCGCCTGCTGGCCGGCTGGCGTGACTCTCCGGCGGTGGACCAGGCAGCGCTGCATGGGGTGCTGCTGGCGGTGTCGCAGTTGCTGGCCGAAATACCGGAGATCGCCGAACTCGATATCAATCCCTTGCTCGTCAATTTCGAGGGCGCCATGGCTCTCGATGCCCGCATCCGCCTGAGCGCCAGCGCGCCGGCAGGAGCGAGCCATTTCGCCATCCGGCCGTACCCGGCGCAACTGGAGGAAACGCTGCAGTGGCAGGGGCGGAACCTGACTTTGCGGCCGATTCGCCCGGAGGACGAGGCGCTGCACATGGCGTTTCTGCAGCAACTGGACCCGGAAGACGTCCGCATGCGCGTGTTCTACAGCAAACGGACCATGGAACGCAGCGAGCTGGCACGGTTGGTGCAAATTGATTACGCCCGCGAGATGGCGTTTGTGGCATTGGCCGACGGCCCCGACGGTCAGCCGCAAACGCTGGGCGTGGTCCGCGCCATCACCGACCCAGACAACGTGGAAGCCGAGTTTGGTGTCATCGTCAACTCCGGGCTGAAAGGCGGCGGCTTGGGACTCTTGTTAATGAACAAGATGATTGCCTATCTGCGCACGCAAGGCACGCAGCGGCTGGTGGCCACGGTACTGGACTGCAACGAGCGGATGCTCAAACTGGCCAGGGAGCTGGGTTTTGAGGAAGAGACACGGGGCCAACCGGGCGATGGCACAAGAGACATTTTTCTATCACTCACTTGATCCCGATGACCCACTGAATCAGGTATTTCGCGGCGAAACCGGTCATGCCGAACGCCAGACCCAGAAACAGGACAAAGGTACCAAATTTGCCAGCCTTGGACTCCCAGGCCAGGTGGCCGATGATGAACAGCATGTAGAGCATGAAGCCGCCGACGCCGAAGGTCAGTCCGAAGGCTGCGATTTGTTCTTCTGAATAACCAAACATCAGCCAGGCCTTGACGGTAACGGTAACAACATGGAAGCCCGGATTTTAGGGCTTGCGGGTGGCGACGCATAATGCCGGTTTCCCCGCCGCAAGGAGATTGCCATGCCCCGTCCGATACTTGACGAATCGAACATTCATCCCGCCATTCGGGACAGAATCGCCAACCACGAACAAGCCATTGTGCGTGAAGTTCAGGCTGCGGTCGCCAAACATCCGGTGCTGGTGGTGGGCATGGGCATGAACCCATTTCCCAAAAAAGCGCGTCAAGCGCTGGACGCCGCCGGCGTCGCCTACCAATACCTGGAGTACGGCAATTACTTCAACCACTGGCGCCAACGCAATGCCCTCAAGCTCTGGACCGGCTGGCCCACCATGCCCATGGTATTTGTGAAAGGTGTGCTGGTCGGCGGCGCCGATGACTTGATCAAACTGATTGACAGTGGCGAGCTGAAAACACTGCTGGCTTGAATGAAACAGGCCGGTGTCCGCTGACTGCGAGCACCGGCCTTGCCTGACAGTGGCCTGCGATCCGGCTTATGGCTTGGGCTGGAGCGGACCCTTGCCGTCGCGCGGGCCACCCCTGTGACCGGCAAAAACCCAATGGCGCAGCGTGCTGGCGTCGAACACTTTCTGCTGCTCCGGCGTCAGCGCGGCGTAGAAGGTCTTGGTGGCTTCAGCCCGCTTGTCCATGGCGGCGTTCATGTCGTTCATGTGCTGGGTGTGCACGGCCTTCATCTTGTCGATGCGCTCGGGTGTGGTCAGCTTGGCCATTTCGATGGCGTCAGGGTGTTTGACCTGCAGGTCGGCCGGCGGCTTCAAGGACGCCGTGAAGCTGGTCCAGGCGCCTTCCTGAGCCGGTGTCAGCTTGAGCACCGCTTTCAGCACGGCCAGGCGCTTTTCCATCCGGGCCTGCATTTTGGCCGGATCCATCCTGCCCATGCCGGGATGGCCCATGCCCTGGTGCATGGGGCCGGCGCCCATCATGGCACCCCCCGGCCCCATGCCGGGAGCTTGCGAAAAGGCAACAAAACTCGCGCTGGTCAAAATGGCGGCCAGCAACAAGGGTTTAAAGGCTGATTTCATGTGAGCTTCCTCTTGAATAGGTCTGACGCTCGAAACTTGGCATCAGGCTGAGCTCCAGTGTCGGCTGTATCTGTATCTGTTGCGTGAGCCCCGGATGAGGGTTTGTAAAGTTGCGCAAAAGATTCGGCCCGATTTGATGGGATGATCGACGTTTCGGCAATCGAATCCATCTTCAAAAAGGGTGCAAGTGTTCAAGAACGTGATCGTGTATCGAATCGGACCTGGGTGGTCCGCCAGCGTGGCGCAGATGGAGGAGGGCCTCCAAGGTGCGCGCTTTGTGGAATGTGGTGCCAGCCAGGAGAAATCGCTGGGCTGGATCGAGCCCCGGGGCGAGGCGAACGGCCCGCTGGTGGAGGCGGTGGGCGGGCAGTTGATGCTCAAACTGATGATAGAAACCCGCACCCTTCCGGGCTCGGTGGTGACGCGCAAGGTGAAAGAACGCGTCGCCCAGATCGAGGCCGGCAGCGGGCGCAAACCGGGCAAAAAGGAAACCCGCGACATCCGGGACGACATCCGGCTGGAACTGCTGCCGATGGCGTTCACCAAACAGTCCAGCGTCGGCGTATGGATTGACCGGGAGGCGCAACTGCTGGTCATCGATGCCGCCAGTCAGGCCAAATCGGATGAAGTGGTGACGGCACTGGTGAAGTCCCTTGATGGCCTGGCCTTGACCCTGATCAACACCCGGGTTTCACCGACTGCCGCCATGTCTCAGTGGTTGACCAGCCAGGAGGCGCCGGCCGGCTTCAGCGTCGACCGCGAATGCGAACTGAAGGCGGCCGACGAATCCAAGGCCCAGGTGCGGTATTCACGCCACCCGCTGGACAACGACGAAGTCAAAAAACATGTGATGGAAGGCAAGCTGCCGACCCGATTGGCGCTGACCTGGGACGACCGCGTCTCCTTTGTCCTGACCGAGAGCCTGCAACTCAAAAAGCTGGCATTTCTGGAAGTGGTGTTCGAAGGCGCCTCCAGCGGCAAGGACGATGGTTTCGATGCCGATACAGCCATCGCCACCGGTGAACTGCGCAAACTGCTGCCCGATTTGCTGGAAGCGTTGGGTGGCGAGCTGCTGCCCGCCTGACCAAATGCGGCTTGTGTCCCGATGGCACTTCAGGCCGGGTGCTTCACCACCAGCCAGGCGCTGGCCGCTGTTTTCCCGAGATTGCGAACCGTGTGCGGCCGGTCGGCCGCGTAACGCGCCGTCTCCCCGTTCTTGAGACGCTGTTGCGCATCGCCTGAAACCACTTCCAGCGAACCGGAGATGACCGTCAGGTGTTCGCGCGTGCCGTGCTCGTGCGCCTGCGATTCCAGCGCGCCGCCAACCTGCAAGGAAAGTGCATACCACTCGAATTGGCCAGCCAGCTCGATCGGACCCAGAATCCGCAACTCGCACAAACCGTCGGGACTGCGCAGCGATGGCGTGGCGTGCGTGGCAACCAGCTCAATGGCTGGCGCCGCCGGCGGTCGGGAATTGCCCAGCAAATCCCCCATCGGCACACCCAGCGCATTGGCCAGCCGCCAGACCACGGCCACCGTAGGGTTGGCTTGCGCGCGCTCGATTTGCGACAGCATCGACTTCGATACACCCGCCTTGCGTGACAACTCATCGAGCGACAGCGACTGCGCCTGGCGCAGGGTAGCCAAGGTATCACCGACGCGCGGGGGCTCATTGGTGACTATCCTGGCGGAGTGCTTTGTCATACAAAAATCCTATATACTGGACATTGTTCGATATACTGAAACTTGCAGAGATTCACGGAATCGCCATTGTGCCTGACAAAAAGGGGAATTGAAATCATGACCAACACACGGGATTTTTACGGACACCTGAGCGCTGAATTACAGGCTATCCGGGACGCCGGCCTGTACAAGGCGGAGCGGGTGATTACCAGCCCTCAAGGCGCCAGAATTCAGACTCTGGCAAGTGACGGATCCTCGCACGCTGTGCTCAACCTGTGCGCCAACAATTACCTGGGCTTGTCGTCGCATCCAGCCGTCATCGCGGCCGCCCATGAGGCGCTTCGCACGCGTGGCTATGGCATGAGCTCGGTGCGCTTCATTTGCGGCACACAGGATCTGCACAAGACACTGGAGACGCGCTTGTCGCGTTTTCTTGGCACCGAGGACACCCTCTTGTACGCGGCGGCGTTCGACGCCAACGGCGGCCTGTTCGAACCCCTGCTGGGCGAGCAAGACGCCGTCATCAGCGATGAGCTGAACCATGCCTCCATCATCGACGGCATTCGTCTGTGCAAGGCAAAACGCTACCGCTACAAGCACAACGACATGGCCGATCTGGAGCTTTGCCTGCGCCAGGCAGCCAGCGACGGCGCGCGCTACAAATTGGTCTTCACCGACGGCGTGTTCTCCATGGATGGCACCGTTGCGCAACTGGGCAGCATGCGGTCCTTGTGCGACCAATATGGCGCCTTGCTGGGCATCGACGATTGCCATGCCAGCGGCTTCATGGGTGCTACCGGGCGCGGCACGCATGAACATCGCGGTCTGTTCGGCAAGGTCGACATCATTACCGGCACGCTGGGCAAGGCGCTGGGCGGCGCCTCGGGTGGCTTCACCAGCGCGCGGCGCGAAGTGATCGAGTTGTTGCGTCAGCGCTCGCGCCCCTATCTTTTTTCCAACACGCTTGCCCCCTGCATCGTGGGTGCCACGATTGCCGTGCTGGACCTGCTGGAGGGCTCGACCGCCTTGCGCGACAAGCTGGCAGACAACACGCGCTATTTTCGAAGCGCCATGACGCAGCTCGGCTTTGACATCAAACCGGGTGAACATCCGATCGTACCCATCATGGTCTATGACGCCGCTTTGGCGCAGCAACTGGCGGCGCGGCTGCTGGAACTGGGTATTTATGTGGTCGGCTTCTTCTTCCCGGTGGTTCCCAAGGGCCAGGCGCGCATCCGGGTGCAACTGAGCGCGGCGCACCAGCGCGAAGATCTTGAACGCGCGGTGTCCGCGTTTGCGCAGGCCGGCCGCGAACTGGGCCTGCTGGTCTAGGGGGCGGCCCATGGATACCCGTATTCTGATCATCGGCGCCAACGGCCAGATCGGCACCGAGTTGACCCAGGCGCTGCTGCAACGCCACGGACCCGATGCGGTGGTCACCAGCGATTTGGTGCCCGTTGGGCGGGTCCTGGGATTGCCGCACGAACTGCTGGACGCCACCGATACCGGTGCCTTGATCGAGGTGGTGGAGCGTCATCGCATCACGCAGATTTATCTGCTGGCGGCGGCTTTGTCGGCGCACGCCGAAAAACACCCCAGGTGGGCCTGGGATCTGAATATGCGGGGCTTGCTCAATGTGCTGGAGATCGCCCGCAGCCACAAGTTGCAGCGCGTCTTCTGGCCCAGTTCCATCGCTGCCTTTGGCCCTTCCACGCCGCGCGACCGTACGCCGCAAAAAACCGTGATGGACCCAAGCACCGTTTACGGCATATCGAAACTCGCCGGTGAGGGTTGGTGCGCCTGGTATCACCGCAACCATGGTGTGGACGTGCGCAGTTTGCGTTATCCGGGTTTGATCAGTTGGAAGACCTTGCCCGGAGGAGGAACGACCGACTACGCCGTCGAGATCTTCCACGCGGCACTGAAACAAGGCCAGTACACCAGTTTTCTGGCAGCCAGCACGGCGCTGCCGATGATGTACATGCCCGATGCGATTCGGGCAACGATAGAGCTGATGGAGGCGCCCGCCGACTGTATACGTGAACGTGGCTCGTACAACCTCGCCGGCATCAGCTTTGCGCCGTCCCAGCTCGCGGCGGCCATCGAGCGCCACATTCCAGGTTTCAAGATGCAGTACCAACCTGATTTCCGGCAGGCCATCGCCGACAGTTGGCCGCGCTCAATCGATGACCAGGCCGCACAGACCGACTGGGGCTGGCGCGCCGAGTACGGCCTGGATGCTATGGTGCTGGACATGCTGCAGAACTTGCGGCGTGCGGCGCCATAGCGCAGTCAGGCCGTCATCAGCCCTTGCTTTTCGTCGCGCAAGTGCTCCAGCCAAAGATGGCATAAGGCGGGCACCAGCCGATGGCACCGGTGGCCACCAGCACAAGGCCCAGCCAACCCCAGACACCGATGTTGCCGTTGAGGGTCAAACCAATCAGCACCAGACCCACCACGATGCGCAGAATGCGGTCGATGCCGCCGACGTTTGATTTCATGGGTGTTCCTCAAGAAGTTGTTGATGACCGGATTAGACGCCTGGTTGGCTTCAGCGTCTGTGACTGAAGTCACGCAAGGCAGCGCTGTTGATGATTTGTATCTGTTCACGGCCCAGCGCGACCCAGCCCTCGCGCTCAAAGCGACGCAGCAGCCGGGTGACCATTTCGCGCACCGTGCCCAGCTCATTGGCCAGCGTCTGATGGCTGATAGCCAGACGCTGGCCATGGCCCAGCAGGGCCAGTGCCAAGCGCCGATCAAGTTTTTGAAAAGCCACCGCGTCAATCAGGCTGGTGAGATCGGTCATGCGCTCGGCAAACAAGCCCAGCACCTCATTGCGAAATGCCGGCGTTTCCAGCCAGCGCCAGAAAATGTCGGGAGGAATCAGCAACACGGTGCTGGCTTTGCTGGTGCTGCCATGCGCCGACAGCGGCTGGCTGCGAAACAGGCAAGCTGACGACACCAGGCACAGCTCGCCCGGCAGCACCCGGTACAGCTCCAGCGAACGGCCGTCGGCCGAGCTGCGCGAGACCTTGATCTCGCCATCGATCACCAGCGGAAAACCCTGGCAGGGTTCATTCTCACTGAACAAAGTAGTGCCTGCCGGCACCTGCATAGGCGCCAGCGCCGGACTCAACTCGGCCAGCGCCGGACGCACTTGCGCCAAAGCGGGGTAGAGGGTTGCCGGTAGTGCAGCGGAATCCATCACGCGGCCTGGCAGCGGTGGCCGGCCAGATCGTCCAGTATCGGGCAATCGGGCCGTTCGTCGCCGTGGCAGTGGTCCAGCAGGGAAGCCAGGGTGCGCTGCATCGCCTGCATCGCTTCAATGCGCTGTGTCAGCTCGTTCACATGCTTCTGGGCAATGCGCTTGACGCTGGCGCTGGCCCGTTTGCGGTTGTGCCACAAACCCACCAGTTCGGCGATCTCGGCCATCGAAAAACCCAACTCGCGAGCGCGCTTGATGAACTGCAAAGTGCGCACCTCGGCCTCGGTGTACTGGCGGTAGCCGCTGTCGGTACGCGCCACCAGCGGCAGCAAGCCCAGCGCTTCGTAGTGGCGCACCATCTTGGCCGACACCTTCGAGAGCCGTGCCGCCGCGCCAATGGCGACCGGCCAAAAGGTATTGTCCAGCATCTCGGCCTGGACCGGTGCCTTGGCACTCATGCGGCGACGGCGTAGCCTTCTTCAGCAATCGCCTGGGCCAGCAGTTCGCGCGGCCGTTCCGACTGCACTTCGACCTTGTTGGCGGAGCGGTCGATAGCGACTTCGGCTTGCGGGTCGGCTTGTTTGACGGCGCGCGTGACCGCTTTTTCGCAGTGGCCGCAGGTCATGCCGGTGACGGTAAAGGTTTGTTTCATGAAAATACTCCTGTATGTAAAACTTTGGTACGCAGCATAGCGTGAACCTTACCACCATGGCAAGGTCAAGCCTCCGGCAACGACTTTGTTGCACCAAGGGTTGAAATGCACCCGGGCTTGACCTTGCCATCATGGGAAGGATTAGGATGACAGCCATGAATACTGTTGCACCCCCTTCGCCCGCCGCCGTCTCGCTGGACATTGGCGTCGGCGGCATGACCTGCGCCTCGTGCGTGGCGCGGGTCGAAAAAGCGCTGAAAAAAGTGCCCGGCGTGCAGCTGGCCACGGTGAATCTGGCCACCGAGTCGGCGCGCATCGTGGTGGCACCCGGTGAACAGATGGAGGCCCGGCTGCGCCGCGCCGTGCGCGATGCCGGCTATGAGCCGCGCGCTGCCGATGCCGCGGTGCTGGCCGAAGACGCCTCGCCCTGGGCCGGTTTTGCACCGATCGCGATGGGGCTGGCCTTGTCCGGCCCGCTGGTACTACCGATGCTGGGCGAATGGTTCGGTCTGCACTGGATGTTGCCCGCCTGGCTGCAGTTCGCGCTGGCGACACCGGTGCAGTTCATTCTGGGGGCGCACTTTTACAAAGCGGGCTGGCATGCGCTCAAGGCGCGCAGCGGCAACATGGACTTGCTGGTGTCGATCGGCACCACGGCCGGCTGGGCCCTGTCGATGTGGCTCTGGTTGTCGGCCGAACCCGGTGTCATGGTGCACCTGTATTTCGAGGGCTCGGCGCTGGTCATCACGCTGGTGATGCTGGGCAAGTGGCTGGAACAGCGCGCCAAGCACCAGACCACCTCGGCGATCCGCGCCCTGCACGCCTTGCGCCCGGACGTGGCGCACCTGGTCGGCCTGGACGGCGAAGTGGATGTGCCGGTGGCCGAGGTGCTGGTGGGCGACCGCTTGGTGGTCAAACCGGGCGAGCGCTTTCCGGTCGACGGTGTGCTGCTGGAAGGCCAAACCCAGGTCGACGAGTCGATGCTGACCGGCGAGCCACTGCCAGTGGAAAAACACCCGCTGCCGGGCGCCGACGGCGACCCGGCGGCGGCGGCGCTGACCGGCGGCTCCATCAACGGCGAGGGCCGCGTCGTGATGCAGGTGCGCGCAGTCGGCAGCGAGACCGTGCTCTCGCGCATCATCCGCCTGGTGGAAGACGCGCAGGCCGCCAAGGCGCCGATCCAGCGTCTGGTGGACCAGGTCAGCGCGGTGTTTGTGCCGGTGGTGCTGCTGATCGCGCTGGCCACCTTGCTGGGCTGGTGGCTGAGCGGCCACGCGTTCGAGCTGGCGCTGATCAACGCGGTGGCAGTGCTGGTGATCGCCTGCCCCTGCGCCTTGGGACTGGCGACGCCGGTGGCCATCATGGCCGGCACCGGTGTCGCCGCGCAACATGGCATCCTGATCAAGGATGCGCAGGCGCTGGAGCTGGCGCACAAGGTCGACATCGTGGCCTTTGACAAGACCGGCACCCTGACCGTGGGCCGCCCCAAATTGACTGCCTTGCGGGTGGCGCCTGGCATGGTGGAAGACGAAGTTTTGAAGGCGGCGGCCAGTCTGCAAAGCGGCAGCGAACATCCGCTGGCACGCGCCGTCATCAGCCGCGCGCAGGAACTGGGCCTGAGCTTCGCCGCTCCGGACAATGTGCGCGCCGTGCCGGGCCGCGGCAGCGAAGGCGAGGTCGGTGTGCGCAGTTTTCTGCTCGGCAGCCTGCGCTGGATGGAAGAGCTCAAGATCGACATCAACGCCATGGCGGTTGAGGCCACCGCGCTGCAAGCGCAAGGCGCCACCGTGTCGGCCCTGGCCGAACGCACCACGCAAGGCCTGACGCTGCGTGCCCTGATGGCTTTTGGCGACGAACCCAAGCCCGGCGCCAAAGAGGCACTGGCGGCACTGCGGGCCCGCGGCATCAAGACCGTGATGATTTCGGGTGACAACCGGGGCGCCGCCGAGGCCATGGCGCTGCGCCTGGGCCTGCGCCCGCTGGAGGGCGAAGTGCTGGCCGAGGTGCTGCCCGGCGACAAGGCGGCGAAAGTGATGGGGCTGAAGGAGGGCGGCCACGTGGTGGCAATGGTCGGCGACGGCGTCAACGACGCGCCGGCACTGGCCGCCGCCGACGTTGGCATGGCCATGGCGAACCCGGGAGGAGGGGGCACCGACGTCGCCATGCACGCCGCCGGCATCACGCTGATGCGCGGCGACCCGCTGCTGGTGGCGGCGGCGCTGGACATCTCGGACCGCACCGTCGCCAAGATCCGGCAAAACCTGTTCTGGGCTTTTGCCTACAACGTGGCCGGCATACCGCTGGCCGCGCTGGGCTTTTTGAACCCGGTGGTGGCCGGCGCGGCCATGGCCATGAGCTCGGTCAGCGTGATGAGCAATGCGCTGCTGCTGAAACGCTGGAAGCCGGGGAAGTTGTGAACCAAATTAGACTACGGCACTGTTGAAATGTGTGTCCGAAGCGATCAGGCAGGACTATAGTGGCGCGATGTTATCGAGCTTGCTGGAACTGTTGTGGTGGCTTACCTGCCAACGACCAACACCCTCTTGGAGCGAGTCGACATCGGAGTCCTCGACGTCTTGCAAGAGGATGGACGTCTGTCGAACATGGATCTGGCAGCGACGCAAGTGTCAGGGATTCACCGAGAAAGATCACACTCCGTGCGATGCCAATCGGGACCCTCGTGCACGCCTGCACCGTCGTCGCAACGGAGCCAAACGTTTGTACAAGTCGAGAGTTGATCCCACATGCCAATGGCGGACCCCGGGGGCTGCCGATTTTGGCGAATCAACGAGATGACTTTAGACCGCTCTTACAGTGAAAGTGCTTGCAGCATCGCCTGGCGCGCCTGGTCGACGATTTTTTCCTTCCACGCCGCGGTGTCGACATAGAAGGCATCGCGCAGGCCCCGCTTGATACCCGCTGCTTGTGCGACCGGCGCATCGGGATGAAGCGTCAACCATTGTTCGGCCCGAAGCGCTTTCAACACCTGCATCGTGGGCTGGGTACCGCACTCCAGGCACAGAGGCGTGATCTCCGCCTGTGGACATTCCTCATAAATGATATGCCATATAAGGCCCGTTGCGGGAGCAGACACGGATGTTCCATCGTCGACGATCTTGACGGGCGTGGCGCCCTTGCCACCCCACCATTCACGGGCACGTGCCAGCGCGGCCGCATCGCCACTTTTCCCTGCAAAAATGCGTTCACAGGCGCCACTTTTCCCCCAAACTTGGTTCCGACGGTAAATATTCGGTGCACCCACGACGTTCGCTGCCGAGAAACGTATCGGCGTCGACAGAAGTGCTTGCATCGAAACGCGAATCTTCTCCATGGCAGGGAAGACGAACTCGTTCCGGCGCAGGGCTTTTGCTGGCCTACTGCGAGCGTACATATCCCGGGTTCGTGCCTATGCCAACTGGGTCAAGGGTAGCCGATGACCATCCTTGGTCGAGCGCAGGGCGAAGCTGGTTTGAAGTGCCTTGACCCCCGGTAACCCGCCCAGGCGTCCGAGCGTCACATTGGAGTAGTCCTCCAAGCTTGGTGCTACCACTTCGAGCAAGAAATCGATAGGCCCGGTAATGCCATGGCAGGAGACGACTTCGTCGATCAGCGCGACGCCGGCCAGGAACGCCTTGATTGCTTGCGGCCCGTGGCTGTTGAGATTGATGTGGACGAACGCGGTAATCGCCAAACCAATCTTGCGTCTGTTCAATTGCGCTCGGTAACGCTCTATCACCCCGTCTTGCTCAAGTTGCTTGACTCGCCTGAGGCATGGGGTTGGTGATAGCGCGATCTTCGCTGCCAGTTCCACGTTTGACAGGCGGCCATCCTCTTGCAATGCCTCGAGGATCCGGATGTCTATTCGGTCTAGGGGGGGAGGAGTCATTTTGTCCACCGATATTCAGTCTCTAAGCATAAAACTCTAACAGAAGTGACATTTGTTGGAATATTTGGTGCCAAATTCCAACACACGTTCACTACCATTAGGTTTCATATGCAGTCCGGATGACCTGCATCAACTTGACTCAAAGGACCAACGACGATGAAGCTAACCCCACAGCAGATGACCCTCTTCCAGACACAAGGTTTTTTGATCCTTCCTTCCTTGTTTTCAAACGAAGAGGTCGACCTCCTGACTGCTGAGATCGACAGACTGCTGGCCGAGACGCGCCCGGAGAATGCCCTCGAAGCAGGCGGCAAGGAGGTGAGAAACCTGCATTCGATCCACAAACGCAGCCGCGTCTTCGATCTGCTCTCACGCCACCCCAGGCTACTGGAGCCGGCCCGGCAGATTCTCGGCGAGGACACGCCGCTTTACCTGCAGCAATGCAAGATCAACCTGAAGGCCCCATTTGTCGGTGCCGGCTATGAATGGCACACCGACTTTGCGACCCATCACAACCGTGACGGCGTTCCATTGCCGTTGGCGTTGAATCTGCATGTCTTTCTGGATGACGTGACGGAATTCAACGGCCCCTTGTACTTTGCGCCCGGTTCGCAGCGAATGGACGTGTCTTCAATGGAAGTGTCATCGGTCAAGAACGTTGACAGCAAGGCTTGGGAGTTGTGGACGGTGCCGAACGATGTCGTGCGCGAGACAGTCAACAAGACAGGTCTGGTTTCAATCAAGGGTCCGCGTGGCACCGGGCTGATCTTCGGTGACCTGTTGCTGCACGTGTCCGGAGCCAACATCTCGCCCTGGTCCCGTCGCATCGCTTCATCCATCGTCAACCCGGTGAGCAACCGCATGACCCGTATGACCGACAACCAGCCGCTGGTGTTCCAGCATGAGCGTGATTTCACGCCGCTTGTCACAGCATCGGATGACTGCCTGCGGGCGAAGGCTGCCCCGTGACCCATATGTCGCCTCGGCAACGCAATCACTTCGAGTCTGCGCTCGAGTTCGTGGATCCGGAAATCGCTGCGTTGGTTGCGTCCGAGTCGCTGCGCCAAAGCCAGCGCCTGGAGTTGATCGCGTCCGAGAACTACGTCAGCGCAGCACAACTTGAGGTGTCCGGCTCGATCCTCGGCAACACCACTGTCGAGGGCTACCCTGGCGCGCGCTTCCATGGTCCTTCGCCAAACGCGGACGCGATTGAACAGTTGGCGATAGCACGCGCCTGCGCACTCTTCAACGCCCGATTCGCCAACGTCCAGCCGCACTCGGGCACTCAGGCGAATCAGGCGATCTTTCTGGCGCTGTTGCGCCCGGGTGATACGGTGTTAGCCATGAAGCTCTCGGCCGGCGGACACTTCAGCCACGGCGAAGCCTCCAATCTTTCGGGGCAGTGGTTCAACGCGGTGCACTATGGCGTGCGTATGCCGGAAGGCCTGATCGATTACGACGATGTCGAGCGCCAGGCGTTTCAATTCAAGCCGAAGCTGATCATCGCTGGGGCCACGGCCTATCCGCGCGCGATCGACTTCGAGCGCTTCGCCGCCATCGCGCGATCAGTCAACGCGCATCTGATGGTCGATATCGCGCACGTTGCGGGCCTGGTCGCGGCCGGTCTATTCCCGCACCCGTTTCCACACGCGGACATCATCACCTCGACGACTTACAAGAACTTCCGTGGCGTGCGTGGTGGCTTCATCCTGAGCAACGACCTCGCCCTTGCGATGCGCATCGACGCGGCCGTCTGCCCCGGGTTGCAGGGCACACCGCTGGTGCAGCTCATGGCGGCCAAGGCCGTCAGTTTCCATGAAGCGCTGCAGCCCGGCTACCTGCGCTACAGCGCGCAGGTGTTGGCTAACGCGCGCGCGCTTGGCGCCGCGCTGACCAAGCAGGGTATCGTGCTTGTTACCGGCGGCACGGACACGCCGTTTGTCGTGGCGGACCTGCGCCCACTCGCGATTGACGGGGCTGCCGCAACCCGTCGCCTCGACACGCTGGGTATCGGTGCGAACAAGATTTTGCTGCCGAGCGATCCCGAAGACTTCTCCCAGTCCACCGGCCTGCGTCTGGGGGTCTCGGCCATCACGACGCGCGGCATGGGCGAGGCCGAATGCGGCGAGGTGGCCGACATCGTCGCTGCCGCGCTCAGGACAGCAGGTGATCCGGATGCGCAGGCAAACACAGTGCTTACCAGGCGTGTGGCGCAACTGTGCGCCAGGTTCCCCCTCTATGGCGGGCACTTGCCGCCTTAGCGGTCGAAGCACAGCAGCGCGGCGGAATGGCGCCCTGCCGGTTTCCCGGATCGGTCCGTTTTTCACTTAACCAAGAGGAGATTAGTATGAAGATAAATCGCATTTCGACAACTTGCATGATTGCGTGTTTGGGTGCAACAGTTGCCATGGCTCAAGACATGGTTGTGAAAATTGGTCACGCTGCCGCGATTTCCGGTGCCCAGGCCTCCTACGGAAAAGACAACGAAAATGGCGCCCGCCTGGCCATTGACGATTTGAACGCCGCCGGCGTGGTGATTGGCGGCAAGAGGGTCAAACTTGAACTCATGGCTGAAGACGACGCAGCCGAGCCCAAGCAAGGCACAGCCGTCGCGCAGAAACTCTGCGACGCCAAAGTGTCCGGCGTCGTGGGTCATATGAATTCCGGCACCACCATTCCTGCCGCCAAGATCTACAACGAGTGCGGCATTCCCCACATCACGCCGTCCGCCAGCAATCCCGACCTGACCAAGCCTGGCTACAAAACCACCTTCCGTCTGCTGGCCAATGACAACGCACTGGGTGCCGGCTTGGCCGTGTACGCTGCCGACGTCCTTCACCTCAAGCGCATCGCCGTGATTGACGACCGCAGCGCTTACGGTCAAGGCATCGTCGAGGTGTTCAAGAAGACCGCCAGCTCGAAAGGCATCGCCATAGTCGATCAGTCATATACCACCGACAAGGCCGCTGACTTTATGGCCATCCTGACCGCCATCAGGGCCAAGAAGCCCGAAGGCGTGTTTTTCGGCGGCATGGATTCTCAAGCCGGCCCAATGCTGCGCCAGATGGAGCAACTCGGTCTGACCAACGTCAAGTACTTCGGTGGCGATGGCATCTGCTCGTTAAACCTGATCAAGCAGGCTGCCGGCGCCAAAACGCTGGACAACGTGATCTGTGCCGAAGGCGGGGCCTCGCTGGACAAAATGCCTGGGGGTAAAGCCTGGAGGGCTCGTTATGACGCCAAGTACCCTGGAGAATTCCAGGTCTACAGCCCTTACGTTTACGACGCAGTGCACGTCCTGGTCGACGCCATGCGGCGTGCCAACAGTAGCGATCCCAAGGTTTACCTGCCGAAGCTGGCTGACGCCAACTACCAAGGCGTTACGACCAAGGTGCAGTTCGAGTCCAATGGCGAGTTGAAGAACCCCTCCATGACCTTGTATACCTACAAGGAAAACAAGAAGATTGCCCTCAACTGATTGATCTTTCGTAACTGCTCAGGCCGGTTTTAGGCAACGCATGCGATTCTGCCTAATCTTACTGTGTCACAAAATATGGCATGATACGTTTATCTTTCCATTCAAGGGGATGAGATGGGCGTTGCCAAAGAATTCGACCACTATATGGCCTATTTGATGCAAGGACTTGGTCATGCGGACCGG